>CAYQOX010000008.1:7685-115477 GCA_964419335.1 uncultured bacterium
GATGTGGGGGATTTAGGTGTTGCTGCGTTTCTCGGTTGTTACTTCCACATAGACGGGTTCCGGTTTTCCCTCACGACGAACTTCGAAACGGAGGGTTTGTTCAGGGTGGGAGTTTAGGATGTAATAGATGAGATCCCATAGTTGTTTTTCTTTTTGGCCGTCAACGCCAACGATGAGATCTCCTTTTTGAAAGCCGCTACGGTCGGCAAGGCTTTCTTCTTCAACCTCTTCCAGCAAAATTCCACCAAGGGATTGACGTAATTCTAGGCCGGGGATCCAGCCCCGTTCGCGTTTTCCATGCTCAATGATGGATAAGGCGGAGTCAGCAATCATTTCAGAAGGGATCATGAAAGTGACACTCGGCCAACGTCCCATATAATAATCGGTCGCCAGCATGCCAATGAGTTTGCCTGAAGGACTAAAGACTGGCGAACCTTCGTTCCCTGGATAGAGGGGGATATCGGTTTGGATATAGCGTTCGAGCTCAAATTTATTGGTGCGACGGTTGTAACCGCCGATCATGCCAGAAAAGGGAGAGGCGGGCAGATCATAAGGGCGTTGAATGCTCATAATATAGGAGGCGATGGGGAGGCTTGATTTGATATTTTCTTTTAAAGAAACGTAATGTGAAAACGTACCCTCCTTAATACGCAAGACCGCTATACCGGTCATTTGATCCGCTCCCCGGATTTCGGCCTTGAGGGGTGATTTATAATCGCTGGTGATGGTGATATTACCTCCAAGGGTGGCACTTTGGATAATGGTGCTCAGAGTGACGAGGTGTTTTTGGTCGACCGCAAATCCAGCACCGCGGACGCGGTTGTTGCGCAGCCATTGTTCGCGTACGGTTTCGATTTGCTCTTCCCAGCGGCTGAACCATTGATCAAATTGGTTAAAGCCGATATTGGCTTTGGTGGAATGTTGTACCATATCGTTAAAACTTTCTTGGTAGGTACGCAGCTGGCGAAGAGAGTCTTTATAGCGTTCTAAAATAATTTCTCGAGGGATTTCTACGTTAATTGAAAATACGGCGGGCGCATATTGGGTAAAGGTTTCATAGACCGCGAGATCACCCTGGGCGGTACTGTCTTTGGAAAAAAAAGAAATTCCCCCTATTCCTATAAGTAGAATAATTAGAAACCTTTTCATATTGCACCTTAATCCCTTACCAAAAAACAATCAGAAACAATGTCGCTTCTAAAATTATTTGTCAATCATACTTATTAACGAATCGCGCCATGTGTTTCGTCTAGAAATCATTTTACGTGATTAACGCGAAGTTGGAATAGAAAGTAACGATTTACTATTCGTTTCGATAAGGTTTTCGGAACGATGCGATTCGATATTTTAAACTTTTTGCTTTCTGAACTGTATAGAAGCAAGACTGGAAATGTCGTTGCGGAGGTTGTTCTTTTTCGATGGTTAGGGGAGCTGTTTTCGTTTGTCAGATCTATCGAAGAGGAGTATAGATACCTCTGCTGAAGGATGGCGCTCTATTGATTGACTCAAGAGGAGAAATTATGTGGGTTTTATTTGAGAGGGCATGTTTACGTGTGAGTGCAGTAGGGGGATGTAGGGTTGCCCCGGCCTAGATATGATTGTATAACGTTAAGTTGAAAGGGATCTCCCAGCAGGGAAGAATTCCCAAAGAAGGTAAAATACTCATGAAAGAAAAAAGAGGAACTAAAGTTTGTTTTAGGATTCAGTTTAATTTTGTCAGACGAAAGTAGAACAAACTTTAAAAAACTACTTGAGAAAAAAGGAGAAGAATTATGCCTTATGTCGTCTGTGAACCTTGCGTGGACTGCAAGTATGGTGATTGTGCAGAAGTGTGTCCCGTTGAATGTTTTTACGAAGGCGACGACATGCTTTACATTAATCCTGATGAGTGCATAGATTGTGATGCTTGTGTGCCGGTATGTCCTGTATCCGCTATTTATCCGGAAGATGAGGTACCGAGCGAATGGGCTCACTACATAGAGAAAAATGCAAACTTTGATTTTGATGAAGATAAGCGCCGTAACGCCAAAGATGAAGTCACCCATGGCCCGAAATGGGACCCTGAAACGGCGGGAGAAGCGTGATCTTTAGGCACATGAGCATGGACGATGGGTCCAGGGAGTAATCAAGCATATAAAGAGGAGGTGGGGTTATTCCAACCCCACTTTCTCATGTTGATGAGAAAAGGCTATTCATTGACACTCTCTTCATATTGCAGAGAGTTCTCGTCGTCGGGTTGGAATTGTAGAATTGTACTTTCGGCGATGGTGGCCGGCGTGAAACCCTGGGTTTTATCAAATCCAGGATGGAATTTGTAATTTTTTTTGATAAACCAGCTGACCTGGTCGCTCCAATAGGAATCAATCATGGCGGTGTAGAGGCGATCTTGTTTGTTGATAACGGCATGCATATCTACGGTTGTGCGAAAATGGCGGCATAAATAAGCGCCGGCTTTGGTGACCACGCGAATATCATAGCCTCGATTGACGTGTTCTTCCACTTTGGCACGACCCGTTTTTTGGTCATTTTGGTAGATATCAATTCGGTATTTCCAAGTGTGGCTTTTTTCTTTTTTTAAGTCTATATTGCGAAGAGGTTGAGGAGAACGATATTCCATGCGTAGGATATTATTGTTTAAATGGATTTCCTGGCGATGGAGGCGGTAATCTTTATCAATGAAGTAGACAATCAATTCGTCGCTTTGCTCATATTTTTCTTCTACCCGCATCCATTTTTTGTTTTCACTTTTTCCTACCACTCGAATTGCGCGCAAGCCGGTCACATCTTTGTTTGGATTCCCCCAAGGCCGAGGTCCTTGATGGTTGTAAAGGAAGGCTTGGCCAGTTCTCAAAGGTGGTGGATCTTGATCCAAATTGGGAGAAGAATCGTTCGAAACAACGTCTGAGAGTAAAGTGCATCCGTGAAAGAGCAGGGCTAAGAGTACGAGCCAAAGCGGGAAGTTAACGGTGTTTGTTATCCATATCATCGCGGGCACGTTTTTTCGCTCGTTTGAGTGCGCTGGTGTAGGTGTCTTCTTCGTCGACAAGAGGTTCAGGTTCTTCATCTTTTTTGACTTCATGCCACGTGGATTTTTCTTTTGGTTGATCCATAGCGGCAAGATCCTCCTCTTTGGATTCATCTAACTGGCGAATAAACGCTTGCTTCTTTTCGCTTATTTCGGTGGGCTCTCGTGTGGGGGGGATAGAGGTCCGTTCTTTCGCTTGCATTAATTTTCCCATACCTTCGGTGGCCGGTCCTTCTGCGGCGGTTTTACGAGTGAAAGGATAAACGATCCAGTTCCACGCTCGGGCAAAAAAGGCTTGTATTTGAGCTATATCGAAAAAGACACGCCGTACGGCTATATCAAAAAAGAATAACACAATGGCTAGGGCCAATAAAAGAGGCCAGAGTGGTTTGACTTGGCCAGTAGCATATAAATCGTGGGTATAAACATAATCATCGACGATTAGAAAGGGATGCCCGCCCAGATCAGCGAGACGTTTTAGTAAGGCGTCATTTTGGCGGGTGGTGCTATGTTCGGGGGAATAAGGGACAGTGATGCCGGTGGTGACATTTCCCTCGATATTCTCTTCGTCGGCGTAATTCATATTAATAAAGTAATTTCCGGGTTCGTCGGCGGGAAAAGAGCCTTCGTAGCGTCCTGGTTGTGATTGGCGCATTTCAAATTCTTGGGATTCTACATTGGGATCAATACTGGAGGCAGAGAAATTGAGGTTGTTGACAAATTCACCATCGGGGGTGAGGGCATCTACGGAAACTTTAACCCGGTCGTCTTCCAGCGTGGTTTGGATTTGAAAATTATTGTTTTCTTGGGCTCGAAGTGTCCATCGAACGACTTGGGACCAGAATTTACCATAGCCTTCCCATCCAAGCCATTGTTCTGCCCAGCGGCTTTTAGCATCCGAGGTGAAAGCCACGCTTTTCCCTAAACCATAGTGCCAATGGGCGAGGATCGGATCTTCTTTGTGAGATACGAGCACGGTTTCTGCTTGGGGACGTGGACCTGAAACTACGTAACCATCGAGTTGAGGGAAGCCGTCTTCAAAGCCGCGTATCACCTCGGTGATCTGGGTGATGGAAGGCGTGAAGGTTTCTTCGACAAGAGAATTACGGCGTATGGTTGTGGCTTCTTTTGTGAAGACCCGAGGCAGATTTTTATTGTTATTAATGAGGTAGTAATTTCCATCGGCAAATTGTGCGAGGTTACGCATTAAATCGCTGTTGGAGGGATTATGGGGCGCAATGCAGACCGTGGAGATGGTGATGTTGGCTTCCTTGATATTATCCAGAAGGTTTTGGTTTGGGGCTTGTGGGTCGCCGTCGGAGAGAATGACGATATGTTTGATATTGGCGTCAACCTCGGTGAGTGCATCATAAGCCATTTCTAAGGTGACATCAAAGGAAGGCATATCGCCAACGTCATTGTTGCGTAGATTGGTGATTGTGCGTCGTTGGGCGGCCTTGTTGCCCGCAGGTTCGAGAGGAAAGAGCCAACTCTCGCCGGTTCTGCCATAGCGTAAAAAGCCCACATAATCTTGACTGGAGAGCACATCCAAAGCGGCTAAAGAGACCTCTTGGGCCCAGAAATTGCCTTGAGGAATTTCGCAGGAGTGCATAATTAAAGCAAGAGCCCCGCTGGGCATGATCCGTTTTTGCTTAACGCTCATGGTCACCGGGAGGGCTTCCTCGACCGGGGAGCCGCGGTAGCCACCTGCATCAAAGCTGCGAGGGCCGCCAATCATAATTAACCCAATCCCTATATCACGAACAGCCGATTCTAGCATCCGTTCTTGCGATTTGGCTAACTCGGCAGCGGGTACATTGGAAAGGATGATGGAGTCATAAATTTGGAGATCGCGCAAGGAAGAAGGCATTTGATCTGGGGTGATCATCTCGATTTGAATGCCTTCGGCTGATAATGAAGCCGCAAGAAATTCTCCTAAGGTGGGTTCACTCTCGACCAATAAAACTCGTGGCTGGCCGCGCACCACGACAAAATTGCGGGCGCGATTGTTGGAAGGGCGGCGGTCATTTTCGGCTTCAATGGTAACTTCGTAGTTGTAAACATTGGCTTCCCTCACGCTGCGAGAGATTTGGAAAGCATTTTTTCCCGCTTGCAACTCCACATCTTTTTCGGTGATCAGTTCGCCATTTTCTCGAATTCGTAATTTGGCGGGGCCAGGTTCTTGGGCAGAAATTAGGGTTTTGATGGTATAGGGTTCATCTTCGCGAATTTGGGTAGGGACCACTAAATCTTCGACCAAGACTTCTTGGCTGTAGGAATATTTCAAGGGAAGTACACGTACGTCGATCCCGTTAGAAACCGCGCGTCGAACGGCTGCTTCTGCGTCTCCTTGGGTTTGATTGCCATCGGTCAATAAGACAATGCGCTTTTGCTTGCCTTCGGGGAAAGCTGCCATGGCTAGATTAATGGCACCAGCAATATCGGTCCCTTCGGGATTGATAATGGTTTGGTATTCTTCAAGGGTGACATTTTCGCTCGGAATTTCCTGAATCGCAGCATCCTTGCCGAAAAAGAGGATCCCCGCCTGATCCCCTTTTGGAATTTCTTCCAAACGCTCTTGCACATAGGCGAGGCTGAATTGTTGATCATCTTGGGGGATACTTGACGAACGATCGATGGCGAAAAAAACAGCGAGGCCTTCGCCTCGGTTAAGCCACTCAACCTCGGCTAGAGCGAAAATGAAGAATACGAGTACCCATGTCCGGAGGATGAGGGTTAGGGTTTTTCGTCCCTTGCCTAAAACACGGACATTTCGCGCCGCATACCATACGAGGGGTATTGTGAGTAATAAAAGTAAATACCACGGATGGAGGACTCGTATCATAGCTTCATTCTTGATCCAGAGTTTATTAAGTTACTATTGTATATCAAAATGAGGACTCTCTCCGAAGAAACTCTTCTGCGGTTTAAAATTGAAAATAGCATAAAGAGGGAAGGATGAACTACCTCCTTATGCTATTTTGTGCACTCAGAGCCAATGCCTATTTTTATTTTAGGGCTAAGTGGGACAATTCTTCCTGAATATCCTCCATTAAGGGTTTGATGGTTCGTTCCGAAAAATCAAATTCGGCCCCGGCAGTAGTAAAAAGCACGGGGAGTGGTTTGGATCCCCCTAGGGAAAGCGCATTGAGGTAATTTTGCAGGGTTTTCTCTTTTTGTTGGCGGAACCGTTTCCATAATTGCAGGGCACCGAGCTGGGCGATGCCATATTCAATGTAATAAAAAGGATGACAGAATAAATGCAATTGACGGTGCCAGCTATATTGCTGAACCCTTTCATATCCACTCCAGTCGAGCTCAATCGAAAAGCGGCGTTCTAAATCAAGCCAAGTCTGGATTCTTTCTTCTCGGGTGTGCTGTGGATGGGTGTAGAGCCAATGCTGAAAAGCATCAATGCGAGCGATCCAGGGAAGGATGTTGATGATGCCCTCGAGATGATTTCGCCGCGCACGGAGAGCATCTTCCTGATTGTAAAAGACGTTCAAGTGCTTCGCCCCGAATAATTCCATGGACATCGAGGCGACTTCGGCGAATTCTAAGGGAGCGTCTCGATATTCGATCAAAGGTTCTTCTTTGGAGGCGAGCATGTGAAAGGCATGGCCGGATTCATGGAGCAAAGTTTCTACATCGCGCTGTACTCCGGAAGCGTTCATAAAAATGAAGGGGCGACGGATTTCGTCGAAACTGGTGAGATAGCCTCCGGGAGCCTTGCCTTTGCGGCTTTCGAGGTCTAACTCGTTGTTTGCGCTCATTTCTTGGAACCAGGAAGAGAAGCGGGAATCCAAGCGTTGATAAATCGTATGTACACCGGTCTTAAGTTCATCCGCCTGTTCGAAGGGACGTAGGGGAGGACGGCCTAAAGGGTCGACAGCCGTGTCCCAGGGACGTAAGGTTTCTACGCCTAAGTGTTGTTGGCGTTCTTGCGCGAGTTTTCGGGCAAGGGGTACGACCCACTTTTCCACCGCTTCATGAAAGGAGAGACCATCCTGGGGGGAATAATCAAAACGCTTAAATAAGAGAAAAGCGTATTCCAGATAATTAGGGAATCCAGCATTGCGGGCAATTTGATCGCGAATTTGGATTTGTTGGTCGAAGATATCCTCGAAGGTGTCCTGTTCTTGAAGGCGTCGTTGGGTTACTGTGGTCCAGGCTTGTTTACGGCGATCCCGATCGAGTTCTTCTAGATATTTCGCCATTTGAGGAAGGGTGTGTTCTTTTCCCTCAAATTCGACGGTCATGGCACCGCAAATTTTTTGATATTGTTGGCTTAGTTTGCTGCTCTCGGTTTGCAAAGGAATATTTTCTTCTTCAAAAATATCCACTTCGGCTTGTACATTCCGGTCTAAGACTTGGTAACGTTCTGAGGGGAGTTCCTTCCGCTGGGGAGATTGGAGATATTTATCGTTGAGTTGTTGCCAGTAGGGCTTACATTGAGGCTCAATATTTTCTAAGAAATCCAGAAAGCGCTTTTCGTGTTCGGGATTGTCGGTATGGCATGTCATGGCTACATAACGGCGGGTACGTTCCTCGAAGATACAGGAAGCCAGTTCGCTTTGGTCTAACAGCCATTGCTCGAGTTCTTGCGCGGAGGAAATTTTTCGTTCTACTAAGGATTTAAATAAGGGTTCAATGTGTGCCCAATCTCCCATATTGGCATGACTGGGGACAAAAGTACGGGGGTATTGCTTGTTGGAGTTCATTCATTTACCTTTCTCATCACATTTCATTTTTTGGGTTTGAAATATCAAAGTTATGTGCATTGAATTATTGAGGTGGCTTTTGTTCGACTTGTTGTTTCATAGCCTGATAAAGGTTCCAGATTTTATCCTTCGCGCCGGGATCTTTTTCTTCCAGGTACTCTAAAATGGCTTGTAAAGCCCAGCTGTTGCTTAAAACAACGTCTTGCAGTGGTACTTGTTTTTCGTTGGATTGATTTGATTGTTCCGTCATGATTACTCCTATATTTCACCGAAAGTGGTGTTTTTGTGGAATCCAAAGTAATTGATTTTTCGCCAATAATACCCAGTGGGTTCAATAAAAAATGTCCTCTTGTATTGTAACCGCAAGTAAGCATACGTCGAATCATTGGGTGAAAAATTCTCGAGATTGAAGAGAATGGGGGAGAAAAGAGTCAAGTGCTGGAGTTTGAGGGGTTGACTGAAGCGGAATCATCTTGTTGCTCAGGAGGTTGTTCCGTGCCTTTGGCTTCATTATAAATGCGTTGTTGCTCTTGGAGTTTATCTTCTAACTCATCGAGCATACTCTCTATTTTGGTGATTTCTTCTTTATAGCGGGCTTTTTTTCGAGCGATATCTTCTTTTTGTTTACGCAGGTTTTCCATGTCTTGATAGAGCAAGAAGCCTGCAGTTGCAAAGGTGCCTAGCAGAATCAACAAGGCAAAGAGGACTAAATTCAAGAGGAAGAACAATACTGCAATCATGATTCCCACAAGACTGAGCAAGAGGGAATTAATTCCAGGAATTAAAGTGGGGACTAACGCGGCGATTTGGTTACGGTAAGTTTCGACACTGTCCTTGTATTCAGAGCGTTTTTTCTTGAGTTGGTTGATTTCTTCTTCAACTGCTTTGAGGTCGATTTTCTTTTCGCTTTTTTGTGAATCGCTGGCGATGCCTTGGCGGGCTTCTTCAATAAGACTATCGAGTTTATCAATATCGTATTTGGTTTCACCGGCAAGAGAATTGAGGGCAACAATAAAATCTTCCTGTGCATTGGTTTCTACGGCTTTTAGCAATCCTTCGGCGAAGGGTAATTCGTTGCGGTGAACCTTAAATGCGATATTAAAGGCTGCACTCTTCATAAAAAAACTCTCATTTTATTGCAATGAATTAGGGCTACCTGGTTTTCTTCTGAAGGTTTCATTAGAAAAAAACAAACGATATACCCTACGACACTACCCTTTGGAAGAAAGACCGATTATTTCAATCTAATTTATATACTCATTTAAGTCAATATATATTCTACAGGTTTCTCCTTGAATTGGGAAAGTTTTTTATTGCGAAATATTGAATAGAATGCAGCAATAGGATGGGAGGTTGTAATATATTGAAAAAGGGTTATTGGTCATTCAGGAGGGTCGTCGATTGATTATGTTTTTATGTAGCCGAGGGAAAAACTTGAATCTTGTGGTTGCCTCTATCTGCTACGTAAATGTTATTTTCACAAACAGATACACCCCATGGATTGTATAACTGACCCTCGCCGTTTCCGAGAGAACCCCAGATCCCGAGGCTTTCACCCTCGAGAGAGAATTTTTGCACCCGATGATTCCCATATTCACATATATAGATGAAATGTTCCCCATCGACATCGATATCGTAAGGATACTTCATCTCGCCTTCCGCTTGGCCCTCTTTGCCAATGGTTTTCACAAATTCACCTGTGAGCTGGAAGATAGAGATACGATGATTCACCGCATCGGCGACATAGAGTAATTCGTCGGGACCGCATACGATCCCCATGGAGCGATTAAGTTGCCCCTCTTCTGAACCGTATTCTCCCCAAGCACGAAGGAACTCTCCTTGGGGAGAAAAAACTTGGATGCGGTCTTTCTTGCCGTATTCTGTCACATAGAAATTGCCTTGGGGGTCGATGGCCAAGTCGGTAGGAAAGACGAATTTGCCCTCTTCTTCTCCATATTCACCAAAAGAAGAGAGGAATTCACCTTGTGGAGAAAACTGAAGGATACGGGAATAATGGGTATCAGCGACCCAAACGTTGCCTCCCGAGTCGATGGTAAGATCGGTGGGGGTGCCGTTATCGAATTCTTCGAGCGTCCATTCAAGGAGATATTCGCCTTGCGTACTGAATTTCTGAATACGTCCGGTTCGGTCAATGACATAGACGACTTCATTGCGGGCGATAATTCCCCGTGGAGAGCCAAAACGTCCCGGTCGTTTGCCGCGATATCCCCATGACCAGCCCAATTCTTCTTCTTTGGAGCTGGAGCAGCCACGGAATCCTATTATTCCAAGCGGGAGGGTGTAAAGAAAATGTCTTCGTTTTAAGTTCATTTTAATCCTTGATCCAGCGTGGGATTTCTTTTAGACGTATGGTGGCGCTTTCGCCGGGATGCCATGCATGTTTCGATTTAACGACGATACATTGCTCTTGGTTACGTAATTCAATACGGTATTGATCACCCAGCCAGCGAGAATCTTGAACGATGAAAGGTCCCTGAGGATGGGGGAGGCATTCAATCGCTTGGTTTGCAATGGTACCCCATGAGATGGGAGAGGAAGGATCGGCTATCCATTCCCCATGGGGGGTTATTCGTTTGTAGCCGTGTTGCCATACAGGAAAAAAATAGGAATAGCCCATCAGTTCTGCTACCGGGCGGGATTGGGGATGCTGATAGACTTGAGCGTAGGTCCCACTTTGGTGAATCTGTCCATCCATGATGACAACGATACGATCGGCCAGGGCTTCGACTTCTTCCCAATGATGGGTGACTAAGATGATGGTACGTTTGGCCTTTTTTACGTTGCGAATAAGTTGGATCATCTCATCCCGACGTTTTTTTTCTACACTGCTTAGGGGTTCATCCAACAACAGAATCGCCGGATCGGTTGCGAGAGCGCGAGCAAAAGATAAGCGCTTTTGTTCTCCACCGGATAGTTCGCTCGGTTTGCGCCGGGCAAGGTGTGTTAGTCCAAAATCTGTGAGAATCTTCTCGACTTTGGAATGACGTTCGGTTGTAGAGAAAGATTGTGTGCGCAGGGGGAGATCGATATGGTAATCTACCTGTAATTCAGCCCATAAAGCAGGTTCTTGAAAGCAAAAGCCGAGGTTTCGTTGATAGGGCGGAATGGGATTGGAAGGGGAGATGGTATGGTTTCCTAGGTGCAGTTGACCTGACTGGGGAGTTTCCAAGCCAGCAATGATCCGCAGGCATGTACTTTTTCCTGCGCCAGAAGGGCCGAAGAGAGCTGTAATCTCGCCTTGCGCGGCGATAAAAGAGACCTCTTTCAGTACGGGTTTTTGCGCATAAGTGAATGTTATGTGGTCAAATTGTATGCCGATTGGTTTATTCATGGTTGCTTGTTTCTTATTCCATTGTACTTTTTGATTGATTTTAGCAAAAAAAGCAAGAGGAAAACGAGTAGCAAGCACAATGCAGGAACCGTTAAGAGTATCAGTCCCATGGCGGCTGTGCGTGTTTCACTTCCGTAATGAAGAAGATTGTAATATTCCACCGAGAGACTTTCTCCACCCGGTGGGTGGAGAAGAATGGTGCATGCGATATCCCCCCATATGAGGAGAAAGAGAATGATTGAAACCATAAGCCCAGGAAAAATAAACGTAGGCAGGTAGGCACGGGTGATCCGTTGCCAGGGGGAGAGATTCCATAGCGAAAGAATTTCTTTTTGTGTGGTGCCGAAATAATTCCATAAAATCACTCCCGCCCCATAGCCGAGAATAAAGTAATGGGTGGTATAAGCGGCGAGTAGGGATCCGTATGAAACCATCGTGGGTAAACGCCCGGGCCATAAGGAACGCAGTTGCAACCATGCGGCTGCAACGATGATGCCGGGAAGTATGAAGAGAAAGATAAGTGCAGCGGGTATGGTTTTTCCATGAGAAAAAGTTTTTCGGGAAGTAAACCATGTCCCAAGGCCTAAAAGGAGCAAGGTTCCTACGCCGGCATAAAATAGGCTGTTGGTAATGCGAGCGGTATGAGTGAAAATGATCTGCAAAGTATTGGATAGTGTTCCACTATGACGATATAGCCCGATCACGGGTACGAATAGTGATAAGAACAAAACAGCAAGAGCGAGGAAGGTCATACAAATCCATAAAGTCAGGGAGTGCGCACCAATGGAGGCTTCCTGTCGCTGGTGTGATATATCGTGCAGTCCCCGGATGATAAGCCATCCCAAGAAGGGGACAATAAGCAGATAGGGCAAGCATAAGAAAAGGGCTTCGGTTTCTTCCAATAAGGCAGAGAGGCGGAGGTAGATTTCTAAAGGGTAGGTATGTACTTGCAGAAGGGAAGGGACGGTGAATTGGATCATGCCGAGGCTGAAGAGAAGGATGCTTGCGATGCGTAAGGGCTTGATCCAGGAAGGGAATATGATTGTTCTCCAACGTTGCCAGGGGGTGAGATATATTTCAGCGGCGTTCATGGATATGCGATTGGGTTGACTCCAAGCGGCTAGAATGAAAAAGACAATAGGCCAATAGCATAAAGCAAGAACCCAAGCCGCGCCGGGGATGGTATAGAGACATTGAGAAAGCCAATGTTCTCCTCCCCATACGATCCGGCCTTCCAGGGATTGGTCCCAGGAGGCCGCCCATGTCATCCAGCCGGAGGCGACGGTGAAAGGAGGGTAGGATAAGGGCAATACGCAAAGGAGTAATGATAGGGGTTTTAATTTCGTGGATTGCCCTGCCCAGGCGATATAGATAGGAAGGGCAAAAAGGATAGAAAAGAAAACCATCAGGAGAGAGAAGAGCAGTGATTGTCCCAGGCGATACCAAGTTACAGAATCATAAAGATGAATTAGTGTAGACCATGAGGCCTCACTATGCCAGAATACGGAGAGGATTAAATAAAGAAGCGGGATAAATAATCCCGCCAGGAAGAGTATACGTAACCAATCGTTTTTTTGAATAAAATGGCAATTTTTAAAGAGCATAAAAGCCGAGTGTTATTTGATTAAAGTACGCAATATTTCCATACAGGGTTTCATATTCGCCGCCACTTCTTCGAAATCTACATCCATGGTTTTGATCTTCGTGAGATCGGGTACGCCTTCAGGACGGGGGACATCGGGACGAATAGGGATTTGCCGTGCGCGGGATTCTGCCAGATTTTGCTCGACTTCGTGAGAGAGAAGATAGTCGATTAACTTTTTCCCGCCTTCGGGATTGGGGGCGTTTTTGATGAGCGCGACGGTATTGGGGATGAGTAAGGTTCCACCGTTGTTTTGATCGAGGTAGGCCATGCGCACGGGTTTATCTTCATCTAAAATGGCGAAGACATCGTCGGTGTCGGTTAAGCCGTACGCCAATTCCCCTTGAGCGACTTTATCGCGAACCGTCGCGTTTCCTTGTAATAATTGAGCATCGTTTCCTTTCATAAACTGAATTAAGTGTTTCAGTTCGGTTTCTCCATGGAGGGTGTAATAGGCCGCCATGTGGGTGGCGGTGGTGCCAAACATGGGGAGAGCCATGGCGACTTCTCCTTTGTATTTGTTGTCATGCAGTTGAGGTAAAGAGGCAGGTGTTTCCGACTGCGGTACTTTGTCGTTATTAATAATCATAACGCGGGCACGGGCAGAAAAGCCAGTCCAATATCCCTCGGGATCCTTGAATTTTTCAGGAATATCTTCTGCTGCGGGGGAGTGGTAGGGCTGAAGTAAATCCTGCTGTTTGAGTTGTATCGTCCGTACGATTTCGTTATTCCAAAATACATCCGCCTGGGGATTGGAGGCTTCTTGTTGAATTCTCGTGTATAAGCCCGTGGTTTTGGTGAGTTCTGTATCGAAGACAGGCTGAAGTTCCCACTCGGGGTATTTTTCCTGAAATCCATTAAGAATGTCTTCGGAGTAATCCCGATCTACTGAGGTGTAGACGGTGATAACATTGGTTTCTTCGCCGCATCCTTGGAAGAGAAACAGGATGACCATGAAGATCAGAGTGGTGGTGATAAGGGGGCTATACAATTTCATGGATTTACTCTCCTTCATTCGATGAATCGTTTGGCAACATATCTTCGGGTTTTAATGTATTGAAGTAGGCTTGAACCTGATATTGGTAAGAGACGGGGATTTTTTCTTTGGTCAGGGCTTGTTCAGCCTCTTGACGATATTCTTGATAGGCTTGGCGAACCTCCATCATCGACTCGTTTTTGTTGGATTCACCGTCAACCGGGAGGGCGCCGAGGAGCGGCCCATCACCCATTTGATTTCTTAGTTGGGTATTATCAAAATCCACTTCGGTGTCAGAAAAGGGTGCTTGTCCCCCACGTCCTATACCTGCGCCTCCCATGCCGCCGCTCGAAGGTTCAGTTTCACCTTCTTTCCAACCGCCTTGGCCTTGGGTGCCCCCTTTTCCGGTGCCATTGCAGCTAGCACAGCCTTTGCCTTGGCAAATGGAACAAGCACCTGTGGCATTTTTGATGTTACCTGCAAGCATGTTTTTGGAGAACTTAAGATCGGACAACGCCGCATCCATCATCTTCATTTGTTCCAAAATCTCTTGTAAATCATCGAGATCCGCTTGGGCGAGTTCTAGGGATTTAAGTGCTTCAGCGGTATCGCCTTCGCTAAGTTGTTTTGCGGCATCGAGCAGGCCTTTGGTGAGAGGGGAGTCTTCTGTCAGGTTTTGCGCGAGTTGGTTGAGTTCCTCGGAAAGGGCTTCTTGGCTTTGGTCATCCAGGCTCTCCATTTTGAGTTGCTTTTGGAGTTCTTCCAATTTTTGGCTGGCTTTTTCGTAATCGTTTTCTTCTAAAGCTTCCGCCATATCTCCTGTCATTTTTCGATTCATGCTTGAGGCCCGATTCATTTGCGGCTGTGTTTTTTTCATGGCTTCACGCCGTTTTTCCCATTCTTTTTCCAAGGAAGAGAGCTGGGCTAAGGCTTCGCGTTTTTCGATACGGCCTTTGGAAAAATCAATTTGTAAATCCTTGAGTTCTTTGGCCATCTTTGCGGCTTCATCCAGTTGGTTTTCTTTAGAGCGTTTCTCGAGGGTTAATTGCCGTTTGAAAAGGTTGTCCAATTCTTTTTTGATTTGCTCTTCGCTTACCATCTCCGCTTGGGCTTGTTTAGTAGAATGAAAAAGATCCCAATGCGGGATCACAAATCCCGTAAGAATCAGCGCGGTCATGGGTGCCCATAGCCAGCGTAATTCACGGGGATTGTTCCACGGGAAGGCACGTTTTAAGTCGAGACGATGTGATTCACGTACCGCGTCGTTGAGCAGGGCTTCGTACCAGGGGCTATCTAATTCGTCTTCATTGCGTATACGACCGAGTTCCAAGGCCGAGGAGATTTTTTCCTTTAGATGGAGATGCTTATCAATAAGCACAGAGGTTTTGTCTATACTGATGCGAAGACGTGTATAGAAATAGAACGTTAAAGGAATGATCAAGGTTAGTATTCCCGCAGCCATTGGCCATCGAGTGATTTCTCCAGGAGTGATAGTGAGGATCGCAGCAACCATCGCGGCCAGGAGAGAAACATAGAAGATGGATTGAATGAGTGCGGTATAAACGGATTGAAGACTATACCGTCGATGAGCGCGTTTAACTTTTTTTTCAAGTTCTTTGTACGCTACACTCTGTGGCATGACATTCTCCAAAAAGTTTTTTTATGATTCAGTTACATTCATGGTGATGTTGTATAGATCGCTGTCCTCGTCTTGGGGAACCCTGAGTTCATAAACAAAGATGTCCTTCAGGAAGTGTACTGCGCTGCGGAAGTCAAAATAGCGATAACTTTTCGAACCGGCAGGAAGTTGCCATTTTCCTTCTTTTTCAGCGAGGGTTTTTTCTTCTTCCTCTTTTTCAGTAATAACATAGGAACGCTGAGTTAATTGAAGAGATTCATCGACTCTTTCCTCTTCTCGCATAACTTTAAAGAAAAATACGATCATGGTGTTTGCTGGATTGTTGACAAAAGATTCAACTTTGCTCTCGGGGATGTTGATTGAGTTATTTCCTTTTTGAAGAGAGAGCGCCTCTTCGTTTTCAAACAAGCCATTTTCTTCAAACCACTCGTTTTCCAATTGGTGCCATTCGTCTTTGGTAATTCCATCTTGAATCAGATCAAGTATTTCTGCTTTGGAAACCGAGTAACATTTGAATGAAATGTCTATCGCAGAGGGTTGCTCATTTTCTTCTTGTGAAAAGCTCTGATTGACATTTCCCAAAGCGCAAAGCATCACGAGGTTTAACATGACCCAGAAACGAAAAGATATAACTTGCATGGTCTTCCTCCCTTGTTTCTCCATTAAATGAGATTTAACTATCCTTACATCCAAGTTTGGTACATTATACACCAAAAAAAATGTGTTTTGGATTGCTTTTCATGCAAAACATAAACAATTTTATTGGAAATTTTATGATTCAACATTTATAAAAGATGATGGAAATGAGTAAAAAAGCCAAGACCATTCGTGATTGTGGAGAGTTTGGATTGATTCAGCGGATTGAATCCATTCTAAAGCCCAAGTCTCCTGAGATACTCGTGGGGTTGGGGGACGATGCCGCCGTAATTCAGCCGCGAAATTGTCCTATGGTGTATACCACGGATACAATGGTCGAAGGTACTCATTTTCAATTGGATTGGCATATCCCTGAGGAACTGGCACATAAAGCCTTGGCTTCCAATGTGAGTGACTTGGCTGCGAAATGTGCTGAACCGTCATTTTTTCTTGTGACATTGGGACTACGTGGCGAGATGGAAATTGCGTGGGTGGAGAACTTCTATCAAAGGTTAGAGCAATTAAAACAGGAATGGCTGCTTCAAGCGGTAGGGGGGGACACGGTTTTTTCTCCCTATTGTATTATTTCGATGACTGCATGGGGATACCAACGCACGAATACTCCTGTAACCCATTCGGGAGCAATGCCCGGTGATTCGATTTTTGTTACGGGTACGTTGGGGGATGCGGCTGCTGGATTGGAGTTATTACGAAGCCAATCCGAGAGCCTCGCCGCGTATCCTTTCTTGCGCGAACGATTTTGTTTACCCACGCCGCGGTGGAAAGAAGCCTTGGAGGTCGCTAAACGTGTTACTTTGCATAGCATGACCGATATAAGTGATGGGTTGGCGCGTGATTTATCGAAATTGTGCCGCGCAAGTGGATGTGGGGCATGGATCGATGGGGAAAAGTTACCGGGTTCTACCCCATTGCGAAATTATGCCGGTGATCGCTGGATGGGATATGCCTGGAGGGGAGGGGAAGATTATGAATTGTTATTCACGATCCCTCGAGAAGAAGAGGATCTGTTGCTCAACCGATGGCCAAAGGAATTCTGTACCTTGACCTACATTGGTGAAATCCGAGCGGTCGAGGAAGGCATTTCTGTGCAAGGATTGGAGGACAATCTGGACGAAGGATTTGATCACTTTAAGGAGAAAGGCTAATAAGGAGGGTTCTTCACTCACTCTAATTTCACAAGGGAAGAGCGGATGATGATTTCAGAATCAAATACTTTAGAGCGGCCTTGGCGGCCTTGGATCATGTCGTGAAGAATCTCAACCGAGGCGCGTCCTTCCTCGCTTAGTGGTTGTCGAACGGTCGTTAAACCGATGGCGCGGGTGAAGGGAAGGTCATCAAACCCGACGATGGAGACGTTTGCGCTCAAAGAAGAGCCAACATTTTTTAATAGCGTAAATACATGAATCGCGAGGAGATCATTCAGTGTCATTAGACAAGTGGGTTCGTATTCGCAGAGGATATTTTCGAAGTCTTGTACCAGTTGGGTGTGTGGTTTTTGTTCGCAGAGTTCGACAAGTTCGGCAATTTCAGCCTTTTCAGAGCCATGTAGGGCTTCTTCGTAAAAGCCGCTAATGCGGGCATCAATGGTTGGGCTGATGGTCGTGTCATATTTGAACAGCAGTATACGGCGATGCCCATGCTTTATGATTTCACGGGTAAGTTGGGCCATGGCTTCTTTATTGTTAGTGCACACGAGAGGGATGTCTTCGCGGGTCTCTATGCCCCGGTCTAGCAACACTACCGGGATTTCGGCTTGTTGAAACATTTCGTACCATTCCAGGTTGGCTGATGAATGGGGCACGCGTTCAAGAGGAGCGGCAATAACCCCTGCGGCTTGGCGGGCTATGAGGCGTTCAGCGAAGGTTTTTACCTTATCCATGTCATCATCCGTGTTGCACAAGAGAAGCTCGTAGCCCAATTGGTGAGCGTAACTCTCAATGCTATGAAGGATGATCGGAAAGATGCCCTGATCGGTGCCGGGTACCAAGACTCCAATCAGAGGAGCATCTTGGACCGGGCGCATGACGTAGGTCCCCTTGCCCTGCACTCGGCGTAAGTAGCCTTCTTGTACCAACTCTTGCAAGGCGCGAATAACGGTCATTTTGCTGGCGTTAAAGCGTTCGATTAATGTGGCTTCCGAGGGGAGCTGCTGGTCTTCTTTGAGAACTCCTTGTTCGATATCCTTGCGAATCGCTTCTTTGATTTGCACATATTTTGGAAGTCGTTCAAATAAATCAGACATTGCACCAACCTGATTTTTCCTACCCACTGGGGACAATAAAGCAGAGATGTTGAAATTGATAAAGCATTGGAAAGACAAGTTTTAAAAAAAATAAAATATATTTTTAAAGAATATTAAGAATGACCAGAAACCTTTTTCGAGGTGATGCTTTAGATCGCTTTTATATAATATTCAAAAAAGAATAAGAATCAACCATTTTTCTAACCCCAAAGAAGGCTTAGATAATTAAATAAATAAAAAATTAATAGTAATTTAATCAACTTGATATCAAAGCACAAGGTTTCAGTGATATTATGTTTTGGAAAATTCTACCATTTTCCTAGAAATTTCTAAAGAATATTATTGTCTGGTGTCAACACCGTTGATCGATACATTTTTCTTTCCTACACTTTGAGGGGAATTATGGGGTTCCCACTTTATGAATTTGGGGTACAAGACTTTTTAGATAATCGAAAGCCGAATAGAGAGTGATCAAGCAGGCAATTCCCATTAAGAAATTAGATATGAGATAAAGATTTTCTTGCAAGAAAGGAAAATGAGCCTCGGCGATACGCAGGGTTAGAATAATGATAATCACGATGGCTTGAAGCACGGCTTTCATTTTTCCACTCCAACGTGCGGCGACCACAATGCCATTATAGGCACAGACGGTACGTAAAGTTGAGATAATCGAATCGCGGTACAAGATGGGAAGTACTAGAAACAGAGAGACTTGGTTGATCACCGCCAGGCTCAAAAAGATGGTATCGCGGTAAATGCTGTCGGCCATGGGGTCTAGGATTTTACCTAGATCCGTCACTAACCCATGTTTTCGCGCCATATAGCCATCGAAGAGGTCGCTAAGTTCTGACAGAATGACAATGGCGAGTACCCAGTAGCGGGAGCCAGGGATTTCTTGATCAAAGAGCAGCAAGACGGCCAATACGGGGCTCAAGACTAAGCGCATGGAGGTCAAAACATTTGGGAGATTGATTTGATTCCATAACATTTTCAGTATCATATGGCAAATCCTTTTATTCGGATCGAATGTATGCGGGTGAATGTTGTAATCCTAAATAGATATAATGTATTAGGGCAAGGACGGTAAAGCCCGCAGTCATATATTCCAACCCTCTTATCGCGAAAAAGGAGGGGAACATAACGATGATGAAGATTGTGATAAATTGAAGAGCGGTGGCGGTTTTCCCCAGAAAGGTGGGGTTGGCCTCCAGTTTGTTATAAAGAACGGCAAGGATACACCATCCAAGGCTTATTATTACATCTTTAGCCACTACGGTGATGGTTAACCATGCGGGAATTTGGCCAAAGGCGGTCAAGAGCAGGTAGGAGGCGGTAACAAAAAGTTTATCGGCCAGGGGATCAAGAAGGCTGCCAAAGGTGGTCACTTCACCCAGCCGGCGGGCGAGGAATCCGTCGAGAAAGTCGCTAATCACGATCAGAATAAGAATCGCACGGGTGGGAATCAGCATAATTTCGACCCCCGCAAGATAATAGTACATCACCAGAAAAAAGCAGGGGATTAAAAGCAAACGCAGCATGGATATGGCATTAGGAAGATTAATCTTCATTCCATTTTTGGGATACATGAAAGGAAACGCTTTTCTTTTTGCCGAAATAAAATTTTGAATCTTATATGCAAATAATATACCCTGTCTTCCATGGGTTTACACCCCTAGGAATAAAATGAGAGAAGGTTCTTTTTATTCATAACCCATATGAAAAGAAGTGGACGTGATCCGTATGAGACGATCAAACGCCTTGATTTTCTGAGTAAACCTCGTCATTCTACTTCGTTACATAAAGCTTATGGAACGTTCAAATTTAATGTGTGTCAAGAAGTTTTTTATTTCTTCGCCGACCATTGATTTTTTTTGTATTGGTTGAAATGTATCGAGTGTATCGACGGAAAAAAGGGTGAAGCCAAATATGTCTTGGGAAGATAAAATCAGGGAATTTTTTCCAAAACTTAAAATGATATGTACAACCATCGCCGTGTTTCTTGCTGTGTGGATCTTTAGTCATCTTTTTATTCGTAGTTGTGGCGGTCCTTTTCCTCATCGGATTGCGGGACCTCTTGCGAAGGAGGAATATATTGAGAAAGGGCGGTTGCCGGAGTGGGAAAATATGCTCTTTCCAAAGGATGGAGAGGGCGATCAAACCCATGTTGAAATGATGATGGAAGGTTTAAAACTTCCTGAGTTGGAGTTTGAATATCCTGTAGCGACACCAAAACCGGCGCCCGCCGAGGATTCCATTGCTCCCTCTACCCGTGTATTCCCTCCTGAATAATTGACAGAGGGTGGATTCTTATTACACTTTTTACGAGTGTTGTTTTACTATGACCAAGGTTCTGTAGATGAAAACTTTGGTTTTCCTTCGGATCGTTTTGGTTTATGAAAAATTGAATTATCGACCTCGCAAATGATACAACTCTGGAAAAAAGAAGGACATCATGAATATCTTTGAAGCGAAAAACCAAATCGTAGAAATAGGCCGTCGGGTGTGGACGAAAGAATGGGTCGCAGCCAACGATGGGAATATATCGTGCAAAATCTCGGAGGATGAATACGTTTGTACGCCCACCGGGGTGAGTAAAGGTTTTATGGAAATATCTGATTTGATTGTGGTGGATAAAAAAGGGCGGAAAATTTCAGGAGGACCGCTCAATCCCTCGTCTGAGATTAAGATGCACCTCTATGTGTATGGCAAACGTCCAGATGTAAACGCAGTATGTCATGCTCACCCTCCCACAGCCACGGGATTTGCTGTTTCAGGGATATCTCTTGATCAGTGTGTTTTGCCGGAAGTGGTGGCCATGATGGGGCAGATTCCCCTTTCGCCCTATGGGCTTCCCTCAACCGATGAAATTCCCAAAGCGATTGAGCCCTACATCGCCAATAACAGCGCTGTACTTTTGGCCAATCATGGGGCATTGACATGGGGTGAAAGTTTAATGCAGGCGTATTACCGCATGGAAACCATGGAACATTTCGCCAAGATTCTTCTGGTTTCGATACAACTCGGAAAAGTGAATCTTTTTACAGAAGAACAAGTTAAAGCCTTGGAAGGGTTGCGCGAGAGATTTGGTTTAACGACGCCTTATTCAGGGTGCAATATACAAAATCCCAATGTTCCCGTCCAAACCGGAACTGTACCCAATGTAAAAAACCAACGCTAGAGAACTTCTTTTATTATTTAAGAATGCATGGGTGAAGCGAGACCGCTTCCCTTTTATTCGTTGAAATTCTATCAAACCGTAATTACTTTTTATTACCTTGGGAACGATTCCGATTTCAATTCACGCTGCATGAGGTTTTCTACCGCTCGACGGGGATCCTCGCTGCTTTGGGTGATTGCGTATACTTCCTCACTGATGGGGAGATCCTCTCCAATCGATTTCACTAAATCCGGAATGGCTCGGACGGTGCTTAATCCCTCCACGACCATTCCGATTTCTTCTTCGGCGTCGGAAACCGAATAGCCACGCGCGATAAGTTCACCGAACTTCCGGTTACGGCTATGGCGGCTGGTGCAGGTGACGACCAGATCACCCAGGCCGGATAGGCCAAAGAAGGTTTCCGGGTTGGCTCCCATGCCTCGTCCTGCGCGGCTCATTTCATAGATACCGCGTGAAATCAAGGCGGCGCGGGCATTGTCGCCGAAGCCAAGCCCATCAGAGATACCGACGGCGATGGCAATGACGTTTTTCATGGCCGCCCCGATTTCCACCCCCCTCGCATCTTGATTGGTGTAGACACGAAAGCGTGGGGTTTGGAATGAGCTTTGGACAATTCCGGCTATGGTGGCATCCCGGTGAGCGGAAACTACGGCGGTGGGCATCATGCGGGCGACTTCTTCGGCATGACTGGGTCCCGACAATGCCACCACCCCGCGGATGGGATCGCGATTCCAATATTCTTCTAAGATTTCCGACATGGTTTTAAGCGAACCCGCTTCAATCCCCTTGGTCGCGCTTACCACTATTTTGGGTTTGCCGCTCAAACGGGGTGCGATGGATTCTGCGAAGGGGCGTAGGAATTTAGAAGGCACCGCTACGACCAGTATTTCGGCTGCTTCCATAAATTCGCTATCGTTATCGGTAATCATAATGGAGGTTGGGATGACGATATCCGGGAGTTTGTGCAGGAGACGTCTGGTGGATTGAATCTTTTCCGCTTCCGTGGTTTCATTCGACCATAAGGTCACTTGGTGGCCTTTGCTTTCAAGCACCAATGATAAAGCCGCTCCCCAGGACCCCGAGCCATAAATGCCAATTTTCATGATTCTAACCTGTTCTTGTTAAATTCAGATTTTTATTTAACATCATAGAAGCATTCAAATTTTCGAGAAATATTCAAGTTGATCTTTTTAGAAAAAAGGACTGAAATTCAGAAAAAATCTATGTTTAAGGATTTTTTTTACCCTGCCGATACTAGTAACGATTTCATATTTGATTTAATTCTATTGATTCTTTTTTGATTGAGGCGCGACACAAGAGGGTAGGAATACAATGTCTCCCAAACGTAAAAAAACGGAGGATGCGTCCGCAGACCGTACTCCTTATAATATCCAAGCCGATTATAAAGAGGTTGATGTGCGTCTTCGCAAACGCTTAGGTTCTTTAGTGCCTGAGGAACTAGCCCAGCGTATCCAACAAAAATTAATGGAACGTTTGGAGCGTGAACAGAGCGAGGAAAACGAAGATTGGGGTGAGGCTCAATAAAGTCCAACATCATGGAGGCGCATAAAAAAACGGCCATCAGGCCTTTTTTTATGCGTGTTTCCGTATCTATGATAGAATGGGATCGTTGATAGAAGGCGTAGTGTAAGTTACTTAATTAGATAATGAGGAAAATCATGCTGCCCAAACGATCAATTCTCTTTTTTTCGCTTATGTTGTTGGGAACTATTTCAGTTATGGCGTTGCCCTCCTCCATCTATCGTAAGGCCTTGGATAAATATCCCGATCAACTTGATTCCTTGATCGAGGATTTGCGTGATGATGATGTGCGTTGGAATGCCATCGCTGCTATCGAAGCAATCCGCTATTATGCCAGCGATGAGTTTAAGCGTAATCCTAATCTCATTTCCGCATTGGAAGAAGCGCTGGATTCTGAGGATTGGCAGCAACGCCAAATGGCGGCTTATCTGTTACGCACAACGATAAAGGATTATGAACCCACGCCACGATTGTTAGAGGTCACCGTAGAAGGACTGCGGGATGATCACTTGCCGCGGGAATATGAGATAGAAGACGGTAAATATAGAACCAAAAGATGTGTGTTTCTTTTCAATGCGGCGGAAGGGGTTCGTTATTTATTGGAGAATGAGAATATGGGTACCGAGGCGCTGGAGGCGGCCTTGGATTCAGATGATGCGCAACAACGTTTTTTGGCGGCCTACGTTTTAGGTGCCACAGGACGTAAAAATAAGTTAGAACGGATTGCCGAGATTCTTTTGCCGCACTTGGAGCATGATAACATTCCTCGCAATGCGTGTTTGGCTACCTATGCTCTCTATCATCTAGGTGATGAGGTAATCCCCATCCTCAAAGAGTATGAAGAAGCTGAAGATAAACAGAAGCGCGAGGCGATTCAGCTGATTTTGTATGATCTCAACTCGCCGCCGAAAACTCGGGAGCAGCGTTTACACCGGGCGGAGATGCATTCTCTTTCCTATGTCTTTGCCGACCCCTGCGTACATATGAAATTTTTTATTGTTGGCATGGGAAAGCATCGTAAAGGATGGAGAGAGCGTTTTGGCGACAATGTGGGCTTGAAATAATGTAATTCCAAGCCCTTCTTATCCTCATTTCGTCTATGTTCACTTAGGGTCATTTTTTTTCAGGGTTTAAGGCTTGCAGTAGTTCCTTGCTTTCCTCGGCGGAGATTTTTCCATCTTCCAATAATTTGAAAATTCTTTCCCGGGCTTGAGATAAATCATCTCTTTTTGTAGCCGGTTTGGGTAAATGAGTGAACATATTGATGATGGGATAGGCGATGGTGGCCAACAATAACCCAATTAACATTATCCAAAAGGAACCAGCGAAACCCAACCAGTAAAAAAGTGCGGTGCCAAGAATACAAATTATATTTCCCACGCCCAGCCATGTACGGACGCCATCGATGCCGGGTATCTTTTCTTGCTCCGTGACCGTGTTAAGGATCCACTTTCGATAAAGGTTCACGCCCAAGGGGATGGCGAAGTAGGGAAGCAAGCCTCTTGGTATGAAGACTTGGATAAAGATGCCCATGGATAGTCGATTAAGATTGAAGTTCTTAAAAGGTAGAGTATCGGACATCATGTCCATAAATAGGATGGGGGCTAGTATGAGAAAAACACTGCTGATAAGGCTGGCAATACAGGTAAAAAGGGAAACTTTGGCGGATTGAAAATAGGTCTTATACGAAAAATAAGCGAGAAGGAAAAAGAGGAGATTCAACCCGAGTATGATGATTAAGAATTCTTCTTTGTTGAGCATACTATTGACAGAAGGTTCTGGCTGCATGATTAATAACCCTCCCGGTATTATGTTTTTATTTCTTACGTAATAATTCCGCCGCTTCTTGGGCGGTAATTTCTCCCCGCTCTAATCTTTCCAGTACTTCTAGGCGGGAAGTTTGTTCTGATGCTTTTCCTAGTATTTGATTTACTTGGTTGAGTTTCTTGTTCACGGTGGGATAAGAAATTCCCAGGACTTTTTCCACTTCACGGATATTTCCTCGCTTGTTTAAGAAAACGATGACGAATTCCTGCAATTCGGCGGGCAGCTTTAGGAAGGGAACAACCGGGACTTCCGTTTCCAGATGGGTCTTACACTGAGAACAGGTAACTCCGCTGATGTGGATTTTATCGCTGCCACATATAGGACATGAAGAAATAATGCGCTTATTCGACACCATGCTTTTTCTAGTAAAATTTTAATTTATTTGAATTGTATATTAAAAATATTAATTGGTCAATTAAATAATTTAATTTTAAACCGAGAAATTTCGATTAAATTTTTGACTCAAGGTGGATGCTGCCTTTCTTGTTGTGACTTGAGTAGAAGCTTGTTAGGGTTTTTAATGCATGAAGAGTTGAGAGCAAACGAGTGCTCCATTTTAAGGGCTGGGTGGTTATGAAAGAATCGATGAATGTACGTTATGATATTAGCCGTTTGAGCGATGATGATTTATTTTTGTTTAATGAGGGGAGCCATTTTCGTCTTTTTGAGAAACTCGGTTCGCATTTTATGACGGCGCCGGATGGGACGCAGGGGACCTATTTTGCTGTGTGGGCGCCCAATGCGCAAGAGGTGACGGTGATTGGGAATTTCAATCATTGGGAGAAGGATTCGCATTATCTAGGGCGAAGAGGTGAATCTGGGGTTTGGGAAGGATTTATACCGCATCTTAAAGAGGGTGAATCGTACAAATATCACATACGCAGCCGCTTTGATGGATACACGGCCGATAAGGCTGATCCATACGGATTTTTTCATGAAGTAGCCCCCAAGACGGCCTCCATCGTTTGGCCATTGGGCTATACCTGGAACGATGAGGCGTGGATGCAAACGCGGGGAGAACGTAATAAGCATGCTACACCCGAGGCTATTTATGAAGTACATTTGGGCTCTTGGATGCGAATGTTCTATGAAGGGAACCGTTTTCCCACCTATCGCGAGGTGGCACCCCGATTGGCTGAGTATGTTCGTGCGATGGGATTTACCCACGTGGAGTTTCTTCCGGTGATGGAGCATCCCTTTTATGGTTCGTGGGGCTATCAGATGACCGGATTTTTTGCGCCTACCAGTCGTTTTGGCAATCCCCAGGATTTTATGTATTTGGTGGATGTTTTGCACCAGCATGGCATTGGTGTGATACTGGATTGGGTGCCTTCTCACTTTCCTACCGATGGGCATGGGTTGAGTTATTTTGATGGAACGCATCTTTATGAACATGCTGATCCGCGACAGGGTTTTCATCCCGATTGGGGAAGTTACATATTCAATTATGGGCGAAATGAAGTGCAGAGTTTTCTTTATAGCAGTGCTTTCTTTTGGCTGGAACAATATCATGTTGATGGATTGAGAGTTGATGCAGTCGCCTCCATGCTGTATTTAGATTATTCGCGGAAAGAGGGGGAATGGATCGCGAATCAATATGGGGGGCGGGAGAATATCGAAGCCATTGAATTTTTACGGCGATTTAATCACGAGATTTATGGCCGATTTCCCGATGTCCAAACATATGCTGAAGAGTCTACCGCCTGGCCTATGGTTTCTCGACCTACCTATGTAGGTGGTTTGGGGTTTGGCTATAAGTGGGATATGGGATGGATGAATGACACCCTGAATTATTTTTCGACTGATTGCATCTATCGTAAGTATCATCACAATTTGCTGACGTTTCGTATGATGTATGCTTATTCGGAAAATTATGTTTTACCACTTTCTCATGACGAGGTAGTGCATGGAAAGGGGTCGCTGTTGGGTAAAATGCCGGGAGATGATTGGCAGAAATTCGCCAATCTGCGGTTGCTGTTTGGAAATCAATACATGCAGCCGGGGAAAAAATTGCTTTTCATGGGAGGCGAGATTGGGCAATGGAAAGAATGGGCGCATGAAGAAGAAGTGGATTGGGGCTTGCTACAACACTCCCTGCATCAAGGGCTGCAAAATTGGGTAAAGGATCTCAACCACTTTTATCAAAGCGAACCTGCCTTGTATGAGTTGGATCTTCATCCTGAGGGGTTTGAGTGGGTGGATTGTCTTGATAGCGAAAACAGCGTGATTGTGTTTTTGCGTAAAGGGAAGGGTACGAAGGATTTTATTCTCGTGGTGATGAATTACACTCCGCTTCCACGCCAGAATTATCGTATCGGGGTGCCCCAGGGAGGATATTGGCTGGAAAGGTTAAATAGCGACGCGGAAATGTATGGTGGCAGTGGGGTCGGTAATTACGGAGGAGTCGAAGCTGAGAGGATATCGAATCACCATCACCCCTATTCGTTGAATTTATTCCTGCCTCCTTTGGGGTGTATCGTTTTTAAGTGGAGTGAGTTGGTGCATGGTGCTTCTTCGGAAGAATGAGTTGAGACGGTAGGATAAAACCTACTTTTTGTGCTATTGTATATAATTAATAATGAAAAGGAACAAAAGGGTATATACCCTAAGCCTATGAGGAGAACAAAAATATGTCCAAAAAGAAGCAAGCGATGAAAAAGGCTGGAAACATGCATCGGCGGCAATTTCTTGGTTATAGCGCGGCTGCAACCGCTGGATTATGGATCACCTCGGGATTGGGGGCTCAGGAAGGTCCTAACGAGAAACTGAACATTGCGGTGATTGGAATTGGTGGACAGGGACGTAGCAATTTGAATGGTGTTTCTTCCCAAAATATCGTCGCCCTATGCGATGTGGATGATGAACGTGCGGGAGATGCCTATGATAAATTCCCCAAAGCGAAAAAATACTATGATTATCGCCGTATGTTGGACGAAATGGACAATGAGATCGACGCGGTGGTAGTGAGTACCCCGGATCATACCCACTTTCATCCATCTATGATGGCTATGGATTTAGGCAAGCACCTCTATTGTGAAAAACCCATGGCGCATGCAGTTGGGGAAATACGGCAAATGACCGAAATGGCGCGTAGAAAAGGGGTAGCCACCCAGCTGGGAGTGCAGCGGCATACGATCCCCAATATGCATCGCGTGGTCGAGATTATTCAATCGGGCGCGATTGGGGATGTGACCGAAGTTTATTCATGGAAAGGCGGAAGTCGCGGTATGCCGGATATGCCGGATGAATTCCCGCCGGTGCCGGATCATTTGAAGTGGGATCTTTGGTTGGGACCGGCAGAGTATCGGAAATACAGTCCCGCCTATTGTCCCTATAATTGGCGTTTCTGGTGGGATTATGGTACCGGAGAAACCGGAAACTGGGGATGCCATATTCTCGATATCCCCTATTGGGCGCTGGATCTTAAACACGCGAACCATGTCAAAGCATGGGGGCCTCCCGTAGACGATGAGCGTTCGCCTAAGGAATTGTTTACTACCTATATCTTCCCCGCACAGGGGAATTTGCCTGAAGTGAAACTACATTGGAATCATACCAATAAAACTCCCGAGATTATGAAAGAAAACAGTATTCCACGTGATGGGAATAATCTTTTTGTTGGTACGGAAGGTTTTCTACTCTGTGGTTTTAATAATCGGGAACTTTACCCAAAAGAAAAATTCGCTGATTTCGAAGAACCGGAACAAACGATTCCATCTTCGCCTGGATTCCGGAAAGAATGGATTAACGCTTGCAAGGGTGGAGAGCCGGCGACCTGTAATTTTGATTACACCGGGCCCTTATCAGAAACGGTCCTGTTAGGGAATACCGCCTATCGTGCCGGCCAAAAAGAATTCGATTGGAAATGGAAATCCATGGAAGCGGTAGATTGTCCCGAAGCGGAACCTCTTATCCGTCCAACCTATCGTGAAGGTTGGGAAATGTAACCTCCATTTTTCTTAGATAATCATAAGTAAAGCTGCGGCTCCCGAGTTTTGAATCAAGTTCGGGAGCCGTTTTTTTTCAATCTCCATTCCTCTCCAAATAAAAATATTGCTCTTTTTGATGAAAAGTGAAATAAAATAGAGAACCGCTCGTATCAGTATATAAAAGTACTTCGTTGGAGAAATGATGAGGGAAACAGAGGCTGACGCCTATATCATTCAATGCGTTCAGAATGGTGACCGAGAGGCTTTTCGCGTATTGGTTCAGCGTTACAGCGGATTGGTTTTTCGAATCGCTTATTGCATGTGCCGCAACCAAGAAAATGCCCAGGATGCGGTACAGGAAGTGTTTTACCGAGCCTATCGCTCCATGGATCGTGTGGATGCAGCCCAACCCTTTAGCGCCTGGTTAAGGCGAATTACGGTGAATTATTTGTTGGATCAAAAGAAGAAAAAGCAACTGCAAATGGTGCCGATCGTGAATGAGAATAATGAGGATATCCCGATGGAGGACGAGAGCGAGAATCCCCGTGAGCGTCAGGCGAAAGAAGATCATTTGCAGCTGGTTCTAAATGCTATGGAACTCTTGCCAGAGAAATACCGTATGATTCTTATGCTGCGGCATTTTGAGAATTTGAGTTATGAAGAGATTGCAGAAACGCTCTCACTTCCCATAGGGACGGTCACTGCGCAAATTCATCGTGCGAGGAATAAACTTGCGAAGGTGCTTACTCCCATGCGGAACGAATTGATGGTAAATGGTGGATACGTCCGTGGATGATAGACAAATCATAAATATGAAGGGGTGGAGATCATGAATCAACATAATTCATGGGATCCGGAACAAGAGAATTTCGACGAGAAGATGTTTTTCTCCGAGGAAGAACGTGACGAGTGCCGTGAAATTTTGGATCGCATTGAATTGACCCTCAATACGATAGAATTGCCGTCTCCGCCGCCGGGATTGGTCGATGAGGTAATGGATTATATCGAGTGGCGGGAGAATCGGCGGTTATGGTTTTTGCAGTTGCCGGGGATCTCGGCCGTGGTCGAAAGCGGGAAAACCCTGTATCGCTATATGAGCAGAATTCAATGGCCCATGATGCTGCAACGTGAATATCTCCCTGTAACCCTGACGGTGTTCGCTATCTTGTGGAGTGTTTTTCTTACACCACGTTTGGAGGCAGGGCAGATGGAGCCCTATATTACACGGGCGAATCAGGTTGCGGATACCTTGTTGATCAAGGGAGAAACGATCACCAATCAAGTGCGTCTTATGGCGGAGGAATGGATTCAGAAAACTCAGAAGGTTTCACCTATATCAAACGATGAAGAAAAAGTGAAAGAATCGAGTACAAAAACTCGTATAAACTTTACAGATCCTATTATGAGCAGGAAGACGACTTAAGGAGCGAACCAACATGGGTACTACGAATCAATCCCAAAAATCCCCTTTTCTTGCAGGGTTATTATCGGCCATCTTTCCCGGCTTGGGGCAATTTTATAATGAGCAGGTGAACAAAGGTTTGTTAATTTTATTTTTGTTTCTCGGTTCGGGATTTCTGATGGTCCTTATTCGGCAGCCTTTCTTTTTAGATCCTTTTGGATTGATTTCTGGCCCGCCATCTCCTCATCCTCCATTCAATATTTTTAATCCAGTAAAAATGGGAAATATGGGGCGGATGATGCCCATGCTTTGGTTTTTTTTGGTAGCACCCATTCTCTATATATATTCCATCGCGGACGCGGTCATTGACGCAAATCGTAGAAATGAAGGGAAGCAAACCATACGAGCCGCTTCGGTACGCTCGACGACTTCAGAGACGGAGGATGTTATGAACCAACAAGAAACATTACGAGAAGAAGCCCATAAAACTAGGGGGCAGGCCGTTGCGGAAGAAAAAGAAGAGGGTACGTCAAAGAGAAAGAAATGTCGTTCTCTTTCCGCCAAATTTGTACTTGGTTTGATACTCGTTCTTATTGGTACTTTTGCAATCTTGCCGGAATTGCGCATCGATATGACTTATTGGTGGAATCTCCTATGGCCTGTGATTCCTTTATTATTGGGGCTCCGGTTGTTGAAAGATTATATGTATGAACGAGAGCAAGGGCAATTTATTTTGGGGATGATATTTAGTTTGATCGGGGTGATTTTCCTAATGGAAAATTGGCAAATTTTGCCGATGTGGTCGATCATCATTCATTATTGGGAATTCGCTCTAATTGGCTTTGGGTTGCTGCTGATGGTAATGGATTCGTTTGAACGTCGTACGTATCAAAGAAAGAGAGAATCGGAATAGATTAGAGAAATAGGAGAAATGAATCATGATGAACAATCAATCTTATAATACAATGAATCAACAACCAGAAGATGCAGAGCTCAACAACCTGACCGAAGATTTAGAACAATGTTGGCAGGCTTATACGCGTTGTCGGGATGCCGCTTATGCTTTGGAAAAACGTAATGAATTGTCGCCGGAAGTTATTCGCACCATGAAAGAAGCAGCTAACCAGCAATTCAAAGATCATGTGTATGATGTGCTGCAAAAGTATTCCAGTGAAGAACCGGTTCTAGAAGAAGAGGAATTGATCGAGGAAAAAATAGAAGAAGAAAAGCAACGTAAGAAAAAGAAAGGGAAACGGCTCTATCGCTCAACCGATGACAGGATGATCGGTGGAGTATGTGGTGGATTGGCCGAGTATTTTGATATCGATAGCACGATTGTACGGGTTATCTTTCTCGTGTCATGTATTTTCTATTTGATAGGCGGGATTGCTTACGTGGCGATGCTTTTTATTGTACCGCAACGGGAAGATACATAAGGAGCAATAATAATGGGATGAGGGGGGAGAATCCTGTGATTTGCGTTTTTCTCCCCCTTCCTTGGAGCGGAGAAGGAAATACACTTAAAACGTGAAAAAGTTATTGAACAATCTTGATAATTTGTGGTTAATCTACTGATGTTTAAAGAGGAAAAAAATCCTGTAAGTAAACGTCGTCGGGAGTATGAAAGAGGGTTAGCACGTTTTCTCGAATACCTCGATATTTTTCTTCGTCGGCAAACCTTGCCCGACCGTTATGATATTCGCTTAGAAATTGAATCTATTCCTAGTTTACGTAAGTTAAATATTGAGTATTCGTTTGAGCCTCCCGAGGAAGAAGAAGGATTTTTCTTTTTGTTAAAGGAAGATTACGAGCGTTATGATGACGTGATCCCTTCCAATATAGAAATCACAACCCAGCCGCTTTCCATGGCAGAGGTAGACAACCTGGAAAAACATATTTCTCGCCAAAAACCAGCATAGAATTGGCTCGATCGGGCGAGAAATCACTCTCCCGAAGGTTTTCGATCCTCTTATCCTATCGCAAACGCAGCACCCGGTTCATGTGCAAATCGGTTACCAGCAGCTGATCTGTTCGTGTGTAGGTGATACCCACCGGACGTTGTAAGCGTGTTCCCTGGACATCGGTCGTGATTTTACCTGAGAGTTCGCCCTCGGAGGTATAGATATGCACACTACGTTCATAGGGATCGGTCATATAAATGATGCCGTCGGGGGTGCTGGTGATATGTCCTTCAAAACCACTCGTGCCATCCCAAGAGGTTTGGATTGGCCAAATGTGCAAAAGCTCTCCTTGGGGGGTATACACCTTGAGGCGTTTGTTTTTGCCATCAACGACAATGACGTTCCCGTCGGGAAGAATATCAATACCAACCGGTTCGAGAAAAGCGTTTTCTGAATTGCCTCCCCCATTTTTGCCCCAGGTTTGATTGAGTTGGCCATCGGTGGTCATTACTTTGACTTGGTGATGGCCGGTATCGGAGATGTAGAGCACTTTCCAGGTGGGGTGATAGGCGATCCCCCGGGGACCGAAGAAATCCAACTTCGCGGCTCCGATGTAAGAGCCGTTTTTATCAAGCCGAACAATGCGGTGATTCCAAGTATCAGTGATATAAATGTCTCCTTCGCGTTGATCAATGGTAACATCGTTGGGTTCCATGAATTGGCCTTTGCCATCCCCTTTTTCGCCCCCTTTCCACAAATAATCACCCTTATTATCGAAGACTTGTATGCGATGGTTGAGGGTATCGGCGAGGTAGATACGGTTTTTGGGACCTTGTTCCAATCCCCGACATTCTTTGAATTCTCCGTTCTTCGTACCCGTCGCACTATGGAGCATATTTTTGCCTTTTTCTTGGTTTGAAGTTTCGGAGTCTTGTTGGGCTTGGGCGACTTGGGTGGATGGGGTCGTCATTCCGTATTCCTCGTTCAGCGTTTTATTGATCCGGAAGACGGAGGTCTTTCCCAGGCGATAAATTAAGTTGAAGAGATCGCCCCATTCTTCAATACGATTGAGCGTTTCTTCGCTCTGGGAAAGGTTGTGTTCCAGTTCACCAAATAAGAGATAATCGAGATCAAACCGACCGATGATACGTTCGATTTCTTCGCGCTTTTCGGTTTGGAAAAATAAACGCTGGGCACCGACACGGATATTACGTTCATTATTAAAATGGATGCGTTCACTAACATGATGATCCCAGCCAAGCAGGGTGGGCAGACCTGTGTGCGTGGCAAAACGGGCGGTTTGACCGTAGCCGGGGCCGTGGGCTTCGATCGTGTTGGGTGTTTCGTTGATGAATTGGTGGAGCCAATGAATGGTGCTATAGGCTTCGTAGTTTTCTTGCCGCATCCATTCCAGGCCGTTCAAGGTTGGTGTGTTCCCGCGGGCTTCTTGGACTTGTGCTCGGCTGGATTGAGTGACCACCGCGGGGGCGATCACGGCAAAGGGAATTGTCAGGAAAATCAGGATAAATAGGAAGCCAAGATAGACACCGCGCATCGAGCCTACGAACCAAGGATGGAGGTGTTCCTTCATGGCTTTGAAACGCTGCAGGGTATAGAAAATACCCAGTGCAGCAAACATAGAGAGATAACGCCAGACTTGCAGGTTGAATTTAAAGTCTGTGTTGTATCGGTGGCGTGGTTCTGACCATTGTTCCTTGACGTAGAAAAATTCAATGCCGAGGGACAGTCCTAAGCCAAGTACACCGAGAAGCAGGGCGAAAACCATACCAGACTCACGCTTTTTGTTCCACATCATAAAGAACATCACGATGAGGAAGGGTAGAAATAAGCCGACCACACTGTAATCCATCGGTTTTACCCAACCTACATAAGGCGGGTAATCAAACGGATGAGGCGGTGGGTAATTGAATGGATTGGTTTGCGTCACCCATAAAGCGAAAGAGAGAGTGAGGATAAAGAGAATCGCGAATGAAAACGAACGCAGCAGAGAGACGGTTCCATTGTATCGAACAATAGCCAAGAAAATGATGCTAATGAGGATCGGGAAAAGAAGATGCGCCCAAAAACCAAGATAAGCGCTGATGGGGGTGTTGCCTTCGGTCATAAAGCGAATTTCGCTGATCCGCGAGACAAAGTTGAAATGGAAGGGTAAGTATAAAAGCACCGCAAGGATGATCACGGATAAGAAATGGCCAAGCGGGAAACGCAGCAACGATTGCAGCGATGAAGGTGTACACCAGTGGATGCGTTCATCTCCCGGATTCATGAACTTGGATTCACGCCAGAACTTAACTCCGACAACGAACAAGAGTCCCAGCAGAAGGCCGGGAAAATCCCAAGTGTTAGTGCAAATGACCGTACCTAAAAGGAGTGCGAGAAAGAAAGTGACAGCCGATTGATGAGAGAATGGGGTTTCGTTCCGTGGCCGGGCGAAATAGGCGTACATTAATCCCAAGAAAGCCAGCGTGAACGGGACCACTACCATGTGAGCATGAAAATCCATGTAGAGATGAGTCCAAAAAGGAAACTCATTGGCGACGCTTCCCAAGAAGATATCGGTACGCGACTGCCAAAAGATCAGGTCCCATTTCAATTGACTTATTTGCTGTTGAATTGAATCCGAAGCGATACCGAGGTAGGTCATTAAAGAATAGAGCATCAGTTTAACAACCCCATAGATCCCTACCAGGCAATCTTTCCAATCCACTTGAGCGAACCAGATGGTTTTCCCTTCGGGATTGACCTGTTGGCGTATGATATTGATGTAGCTAATGATATGCCCGGCGAAGAGGGTTAGATACAAGCCTAAAAATGAGACCCAAACCCTGCGGCAGAGTGCAAAGATCATGGCAAAGATATTGATACCTACCAAGGCGGAGACGGTCGCGCCAGCAATGTTAAAAAGATATTCCGGGGTGAGGCCGATCATACGTCCAATGATGGAAAACACCGCGTGGCCGTAGTAGTAATAATTAATCCAGTATCCCGCGATCCAGGGATCTTCGGGAGGGAAGGTATCGGCACGGTAGGTGGCGTTGATAAAGGAGAAATTCATGGCCTTCTCGCCGCTGTAGATGGCGGGGTGATAGGCGCGCAAGAGTAAGAACAGAATGAAGAGAAACAGATATAATCCCTCAAAGCTAAGGAGAGTAAGCCATTTCTCTTTGATGAATTCTTTAATGGCTTGGCCATAACGCTGGGTGAGTAGTACCGCGATCGCGAGCATCAAGAGAAGGATGATCAGCGTTTGCAAGCGCGATAGAGGGAAAATCGCGCAGGAGGCTAAAAGCCATGAGAGCCAAGAAAACAAGGCTATTCCGATGACTTTGGAAAGGATATATCCTCGCTCAGGTAGAAATCCACATAAGGGAAAGAGATAGATGAATGCGATCCAACCAAGGAGTTGTAGTGTCAACCACCATGTCAGAAGAGGATGGTTTTTGTGTTGGGAGAAAATAGGATAGCCATCCCGGGCGCGATAGATATCGCTTGCGCTGACATCGTTTACCCATTGTGGTGGATTCATAATAAGACTTTGGTAATCTTCTTGATCAAAAGATTTCACTTTCTGGAAAATGACAATTTTGGGGTGATCATAGATACGCGCGGTTTCATCTTCTTCATCGAATCGAAATTCCCAGCCCAAAAAGGTCGGCGAGTTGGAGATGACTTTGACCTTGTGAAAACCGAGTTGTTCGGCAAAGAGACTTTTTAGAAATTTATTAGTTACAGGGAAATAATCAGGATTGCGTAAGGTCGAGCCATAGCCCCGTTTGCTTTGCAGTACGATCCAATCGTATTCATGGAGATATTGGGCTAGTTGTGAAGTGCGTTGGTGGGGGCGTTGTTCTGCACTGCGGTCATGAATAAACAGCTGGTCTTGATGAGATACATGGATCCCGTGGATTCCTTCATCCCAACTTTGTTGGGTGATTTTTTCTCCAGATGCCATGTTTTCCCGCAGCCATTTACCTGCAGTGATTAAAGTATGCTCTTGATCATAAATCCCAACATACGCATTTCCATAGATGAAACCGCATAGCAACGCCAGCCCGCCTCCCACAAAACCTATCGTTCGAAGCCATCGCTTGGCATTGATAGAGAGCCAGGGCAATTCAGGAATGAAAAAGGAGGGACGCATGCGCCATAAATCCACTAGCAAACGTGCGCCGAAAACGATCATAACCGGGAGGATAATCACCAGATAGCGGGGATATTTGCTGCTAAAACTGCTGTACATGAGAAAACTTGGAATGACCCATGCCGTGAGCAACAAATCGGCGGAACTACGTCGAATGAAAATACGCGCAGCGGCGTAGATACACCCTGTGAGGACAAAAAACGCAGTTAGGTAATCCAGCGAGGGATAGAACAAATTATCCAATGAATAGAAAAAGGGCATGGTATTGCGGAACTGGAGGGTGTAAGGTACTGTTCTTTCGCCGGTGACGTTGATCGCGCTTTGTTCTGCGATATTGCGGGCGAATTCATGGCTGTCGAAGTAGGCCATTGGTTCCCCCAGGAAGAAGGCGAATACTCCCAAAGGAATCGCAAGGATCAGCCACAGCCAGGGAATATGGGTTTCCCAGGCGGGTTTGAACCAGGGGAGAGAACCCTCATGAATGATTTTACGAATGATAAATGCGGTGAGAGAGAGGAAAACCGCTGTTGCGGCTGCGATTAGGAACCAAAAGCCATAGGTGAGATAGAAATCACGAAAATGGGCAAAGGCAGTGTCCAACAAGGGATCGGTGGAACGGGCGCACTTGAAAAAGTGTGCCAGCAGGAGAACAAAAACCAAGAGCCAGAAAGAATGTATCCAACGGGCTAGTTTCCCGTGTTTTTCGTTGCCCCATGTGGCGATGGCATGAGCCAGCCAGAGGATGCCGGGGAGGGCTACCCCGCTCCATTTCGTACTGACGGCGAAACCGGTACACACTGCCCCCAGGAGGTACCAGATCAAACGGGGTTTTTGGCTGATTTTCAAAAAACAATAGACCGCGGCAGTCGCCCAGAAACCTAAAATCGCATCGACGGTGGCGTAATGACTGGTTTGGACGTGCAGCATGGCAGTCGTGAGCATGAAGGCCGCAATGAGGCCGGTCATGCGATTATAAGCATCCCGGCCAATGAGATAAGCCATCAAGATGGTGAGGGAACCAAGCCAGGCGCTCACAAGTCGGCCGCTTAAAAGAATAGATGTGCGGTTGGGATCGTATTGAGAGAAATCCAAAAGCCAATAAGGGGCATAGAAAAAGAGAACAAACCCGGTGAACGGAAGGATTAAGGCAGGAAAGAAAAGCGAAAGGCGTTCATCATCCTTATGCCAAGGGATTTGCTGATAACGTGACTCACGCAGGTCTCGGCTGATTTTGATGAACATACGTATTCCCAGAATAAGCACGAACAGCAACAGGATTTCGCTAAGCCAATCAGGAAAGGCGAGCAAGGTCCATTCCTCATCGCTTTGGCTATGTTCTTGAACGTAGGATTGATACAGTATATAAAGATGGAGTGGAAAAGTGCCATAATTGTAATTGACGGGCATCAACCCCGGCTTGTTTTGGAAAAAGGGAGAATTGGGATTGTGGAAATCGCGCTGCATGCCTTGGACGGCTTCCGTGTTTAAATTGCGTTCATAGAATAACTGCCATTGCTCTGCCAGCGGCCGCTTCTGTTCTTCCTCACTTAAGCCATAGAAATTCATCGCGTTGGCACAGGTTTCATAATGGCGTTCATCGGGATGGGGCGAATAGATGTTATCCTTGAGTGCCCAATCCACTCCGTAAAAGCGTAAATATAATGCGAATCCGAAAATCAACAGAAGCAGAAAGGATGAAATAACACGTTTCACGGCAGTATTCATTATTCGTTTCCTTCTAAGTTTATAGCCTGCACACAGACGATTATATTCAAATTACAGAGTCTTGAAAGCGATCTCATACGGCTCTAACCGCTTCATGCTCCCTTGAAAACGGCATTCCCATTAGTACATAATAAACGGCTGTGCTTCGTGTACAACAGAGAAAAACGATTTTCCTAATACAATCGTAAACAAATAAGAATCGTGAAGAACAACGATATCCATAAAATTGTTGCTATCCTACGAGAAGATGTAACAAAATGGAAGATACCAGCCGTCACGGTGGTGGCCGGTTCTCGAAATCCATTTCATGTTTTGATTTCGTGCATCCTGAGTTTGCGTACCAAGGATGAAACCACAACAGCGGCGTTTGCTCGTTTAAAAAAACGTGCGCCGACACCCAAAGGAATGCTTGCCCTTTCTCAAGACGAACTGGCTCGAATTATTTATCCGGTTGGATTTTATAACCAAAAAGCCAAAACAATTCATGACATTTGCCGTACGTTGCTTGAGGAATATGACGGAAAAGTACCCGAGACGGTGGAAGAGTTGGTCAAATTTAATGGGGTGGGGCGCAAGACCGCAAATCTGGTGGTGACGCTTGGCTATAATCTTCCCGGGATTTGTGTGGATACTCATGTGCATCGCATATGTAATCGATGGGGATATATTCGAACGAAAACACCGGAACAGACGGAGATCGCTTTACGGAAGAAACTTCCGAAAGAATATTGGATTGAATTTAACGATTTGCTGGTAACCTATGGTCAAAATCTTTGCACTCCGGTCTCGCCTAAATGTTCGCAGTGCAATTTGGCGCCTTATTGTGCAAAGAAAGGGGTACGTAAATCACGGTAAGGTATTCCGTGTTCAAGTTAGTCGTCAGGTTAAAACGTGTAGGTGGTGTTAATAAAAAAGGGGGCTGAAGAAGCCCCCTGCCAATGTTAAAGAGTTGAATCTAGTTTTAGTACAAAGCAAAATCATGAATCGCGGTTGAGGTGGTTGATTGGAAGATGCGAATGTTATCCATGATATAGGCCCCCCCGCCGGTCGCGGATTGTTGGAGGGCATTGCCGTCACCGTCACCGACTAAGGTTGTAAACCACCCGAGTCGTTGTAAAAATTGCTCCTCTTGAGCAGAATCATTAAGCGGAGCCGCCTCGAAGATTAATTCTTCATCCACATACAAATCGTAGGTGTTGGCATTCCGGTCAATGATGACCATGAACCGATGGGCTCGTGAGGTACTATAGGTTAAGTCCAATGATTCAAGGTTTCCGTCACCATTTTGATCAGCGAGCAAAGACCCCTCTTCACCAAAAGCCACCACTGGGGTGCCGGAGGGCGCGGGCACTGAAATGGTTGTTTTGGCTACAGGAATTTCAGCTTCATTTACATCAAGAAATAGCGCCATCCCAGTTTGATCTGACTGCAAAGCCTGAGCAGACCAACGTAATACTACATAGTCTTCAGTTAGAGATTGCGCTAATTCAGGAATGACAAAAGCAAAGGGTGTGGTGCGTAGGGTTGAAATGGGGGTAAAGGGGAGAGCACTTTCAAACCCTTCAAACGCTTGAGGAGAAAATCGATCATGGATATACAAGGAATAAAGGCTGCTGCCGTCGGGATCTTCAATGTAAGCCGCTTCGGCTGATGGAGCGCCTATGGTTAGATAGGTGTTCGGAAGATCGGTTTCCGCTTTGTCGGAAAATCCATTAGACTTCGCTGGAATGGGCAAACCAGATACTTGCGGCTCCAGTTCATCGATCACTTGCTCGGAACGTGCCGGATTATTTTCAAAGTTTTCTTCAAAAAGCAAGGTTTGACCTTCATTCGTTAGAGGAGCCTCAAACGCATGTGGGTCAAACAAGGCGGCGTCTTGATTTTGTACTACCAGGAGATCATCGAAGTAGATGGTTCCTCCCGGGGTACCATGTAATGAGGCTTGTGTTAGTGTAAGATTATACTGATCTTCAAGGAGAGGTGCTTTAGCAACTTTATTTCCATTCACATAAATCGTGTAAGTCGCTTTGATCAAATCAAAATTGACACTAAACTCGTTCCGTTTTGATAATTGATATGTGGAGGAAGTGGGTTCTAAGGCACCGTCTCCATTGGTATCAACCCCAACCACTTGGTTTGGGAGTAATCCCGCGATGGTTCGTGTTTCGCCCGAATCGAACGTAACATGCAGCACACTGGATTCTTGAGCCTGCTCAGGAAGAACACTCCAATCGATACGTGCACTGCGTCGAATATTTTCATTTTCAAAGAGGGTTAAAGGACTTTCTGTGGGATTCTCCAGTGAACGAAAACTCCATCCACTAGGATCTTCAACGACATTCGATACTTGTTCTGTGTATTGTGAGTTTTCGCCTAAAGACACTTGTTCAAACGTTTCATGGACCAAGGCTTGATAACGGTTTTCCTGATCGCCGGAAGGAGATTCATTGATCTCAACAAGCAAAAGATCATCGAACCAAAGTTCACCGCTTGTTGTATGGAAAGTGAAACTATGGAAAGGTGAATCGTTGGATATTGAGCCGCTTTCTTCGAAGACAACCGTTTGGGCATTGTCGACGGATTGGGCACGATAAACCTGCACGGTAAATGACTGTGCGTCATGATCCATGGTAAGTGTAAGCCGATGGGGTAAATTGGTGATTACAGGAGTCGAAGTGGGAACAAGATCACCTTCCTCATTCGCCGTAGAGAGCATATCCCCTGCGGTTAAAGAAACGAAGGAGGTTTCACCGGCTTGAATGATTAGGCTGGAATCAACGTTTGGAGTGACTGTAAAAGACAGACGCAAGGGATTATTGGTATTGTAATTTTGGTGGAACTGTATATCCAAGGCACTGTCTTCAGACATGCGAGCCCGGGTTAGTGTTTGAAAAGAGGCGTCCTCTTCAATTTCAATGGCACCGTTGTAAGTGATGTTTGTTCCAAACAAGTCGCCGTCTTGTAGGCCGGAAAGGGGTCCCAATTCGTTATCATCGAAATTTTCCATAAAGAGTGGAATCAAATCCGCATTTTCGGCAATAACAGGAAAACGGAAATCAATTGGCGTATAGGGTTGATCGGGGTCGAATTGGAAAACATTGTCATAAGCAAATGTACCCACCCCGCGGGCTGATGAAATTAATTCTAATTCACGCAATGTCTTGCCTGTTTCACCAGCCATATCAAAGAAGGGGAGATCTTCTTGTACCAAAACACCGTTGATGTACATATCATAAAGTGACTCGTCTAGGTCAAACACGAGGACAATAAATGTGGGAAGGTTAGGAGAATATCCAACGCCAATCGGAGTTAAATTCGAACCACCTTTTTGATTCATGATTAGTTCACCAGAAAAGTCTTGTCCCGGAATGGGATCGCCCGTATCAAAATCACGCTGCACTCCACCAAAACCGATCAAGTTCAATCCTTCTGGCCCTGCATCAATAGCGGTATCGGTTTCAGGAAACATCGAACCACCCACTTCGTCATCTTGAAAAGGAATGGCCATCCACGAGGCAACAGCGCGGCCAGAACGATCGCCTTGATCAAGAAGAATGGGCTCGAGCAACGACACCCCACCCTCGGCACTAAAAGAGCCATCGCCGGGATCACGATCTTGATCTTCCAACTGCAAGAGCGAAAGACTCAAGCCGGTTGGATCAGGTACAAAGCGGGCCAGTGGACGGGTTTCATTTTCATCGGTAGGGGCTTCGATTTCTAATTCGGTAAAAAATGGTCGTCCCCCGATACGTATTTGCTTCGTCCCCTCGGGGAAAATATATCCACCATTCCGAGTATCTTGTTCTTCGAAAGTTTCATAAAAAAGAACACGCTCATATCCATAGGAGGAAAAGGTTGTTAGCCCAAACAAAGTTGCTAATGTAAGGGATAGGCACACAGTATTTAGAATTTTTATATGTTTCATAGGTAAAACTCCAGTCTATACTTTATAAGTTTTTTTAAAATAAGGTTATGTTTTGAGATGTTTTTAGACACCGAATGTGATAAATAAAAAAATACGAATAAATAAATAAAACAAATAGAATCTAATGGAAATACACGTGAGATATTGTTATAGAATTTGCAAGTGAATTACCCTCCTTTCCTGCTAAATTATTAAAAATTACTGCGCCATAGATCACCATTGCTATTCAATCCATTGGATGGATCGTAGGTCCTTGGAAGTAAGTAGTTCTTAAGCCGATCGACGGATTTTGAACGTTGTGATAACCCTTGGGCGGCGTGAATTAAACTATAATCGTGATCTTCTTCGTAAGCACCTAAATAGGAAGAGGGCTCATCAATATCACCACGATGTTGTAATGAATTAAGTCCCTCATGTTGATCTTGATCCGGGCCAAAACTTGTTACAATAAAGCCTCGTTTCCCTCCGGCATAACCATAAGGTAAAGTGGGATCGTTGGAAAATGGGTCGATAGGAACAAAGGAAATATAAGCGACGGGAGAAGTTAAATGGGGTGTAAATTGTCCCCCCCGGCTTGTTTGGATCGTGAAAAATTCATCTGCATGGGCTGGGGCAACTTTCCCGGAGACATAACTTTCTCCAATGCGATCGGTGCCATAGGGAAAGCGGGTTTGATCAGTACGAAACATTATGCAGGCTTTGGCGATTGCATCCAAATCGCCGTTAACTCGAGCGATGCGCGCCCGGGTTAATGCGTTGAGAAAGTTAGGAACTGCAATGGCCGCCAAGATACCAATGATGGCAACGACGACTAATAATTCAATAAGTGTGAAGGCTTTATTTGTTTTTCTCATAGAATTTCCTTTCACAAATAAAACGTAAATATAGTGATCGGAGTATGTATATATATCAAAAGTAATGTTAGCATAACATAAGTAATAGTCAATGGTAATTAGGGAAAATATATAAATTTTGTAATCAATTTTAAAAACGTCAATTTAACTCTAACATCTAATTGGAAAAAGAGAAAATTGAATATGAGATTTTAGCTGGAGAGATATAGACTCACCAACAGAAAAATCAATATAAGCAGGCATAGTGCATTGGATTGTTTGTTTAGAAGGTAGTTGTACCCAGTACAGATATTCCCGGCCACGAAAGTTTTTCCGAGTGATTGTGCAAGGATTGTCTCGTTTTTTAGTAAGTTCAAGTTCGTGAGGACGTATTAATATATTCACAGGAGTGCCGGGAGGTAAATACACTGTTTGTAAGTGACAACCGAGTTCGCTATGAAAGCCGGTTGCCGTTGTGGTGCCACGGAGGAAATTGGATTCCCCTAAAAATTGAGCGACGAAATAGGAATTGGGGGATTGATAGACCTCTTTCGGAGTACCTATTTGTTCGACACACCCTTGGTTGAGAACGACAATTTGATCACCTAAGGTGAAGGCCTCTTCTTGGTCATGAGTAACAAAGATCGCGGTGGCCTTATTCGATTTTAAGATAGCTCGGACATCCTCGCGTACACTTTCACGTTGATTTGTATCTAAGTTAGAAAACGGTTCATCCAAGAGAAGTAAATCTGGATTCGGCGCTAAAGCGCGTGCGAGAGAAACGCGTTGCTGCTGGCCTCCAGAAAGTTCGTGAGGCATGCGCCGCTCCAAGTGAGGTAACCCTACTAATTCTAATAATTCGTAAACACGGTTTTTGTCTCTCTTTCCATTCGATAAACCAAACTCTATATTGTCAAAGACCGAGAGATGAGGGAAGAGAGCATAGTTTTGAAAAACCATACCCACATTACGTCTCTCTGGTGGAACAATGAAATGTTGGGATGCGATTAAATTATGATTAATCTCAATGGTTCCCTGCGTCGGTATTTCAAACCCCGCAATTAAGCGCAATGCGGTCGTCTTACCACATCCACTAGGACCTAAGAGGGTTATAATTTCACCACGAGAAATGGATATACTAAAGTCAGTGAGTGCACGGACATCATGATAATTTTTTGTCAGTGATTCACAGCGAACAAGGGTGTGATTGGTCGTAATGGTTTTCATGACAACTTATCCTGTGTCTTAAATATAAGCCAAGTCATCGGGATTGATGAGACGAGAATAATGATTAATGCAGGAAGTGCAGCCTGGGCAAAAAAGGCTTCTGAGACAGAAGACCATACCTGAGTTGCTAATGTTTTAAAGCCGAAAGGACTTAGTAATAAGGTAGCCGGAAGTTCTTTCATGGTGGTTAAGAATACCAAACCTCCTCCACTGGCGATTCCTAAACGTAGAAGGGGAAGTAAAACCCGAAAAAAGACCCGTCCTGGCGTTTGCCCGAGACTTCGTCCAGCTTCTTCTAGATGAGGATCAATTTGCAGCCATGAAGTACGAATGGTGGTGATGGCTTGAGGAATGAATAAGATGAAATAAGCAATTAATAAAACCCAATAGGTTTGGTAAATTGAAGGGAAAAGACGGGATGTCGTAAAGACCAGCGCCAGGGCAATTACAATTCCTGGTAATGCATAGCCGATGTAGGTGATCGAACTCAAAACCCGGGATAGAAAATGACTTTGTTTGATTGACAAGGCGACAATAGGAAGTGCAAGAAGAATGCACAGTATTGATGTTAGCAGAGAGACCCAAACGGAATTGTAGAGCGCGGTCCAAATCGCCTCGAAATTGGCTGTAGCCAATCCTCCATTGAAAAGCCAACCAACCAATACGAATGAAGGAATCACTAAGGTAACGAAAAAGACAAATGAGCAAATCAAAAAGGCATAAACCTTCCATTTACCCAAAGGGTAGCGGACCGGTGGACGCGGACTTCCACTGGATATCTTGTGGTATTTTGAATTACCCCGATATGTATATTCAAGATAAAGAATGAAAAAAGTTAGCAGCACGATGAGTAAAGAATATAATGCTGCGGAAGTGCGATCAAAGGCCGATTGGTATTGGATATATATGACACGGGTGAAGGTGTCATAACGCATAATGGAAACAGCGCCAAAGTCTCGAATTGTGTATAATGCGACAAGCAATCCTCCTGAAGCCAGAGCCGGTTTGAGTTGAGGTAAAATAACGTAAAAGAAGGTTTTCCAGGGTCCATACCCGAGACTCCGTGAAGTTTCTTCTAGAGAGGCATCCATGCGTTGTAAGGCTGCTTGAACGGTTAAAAAAATATAAGGATAGCTCAATAAGGTTAACACTATAAACGCGCCGGGAAAACCATATAAATCTGGAAACCGCTCAATCCCTAAAATCGGTTCTAATGTTTGTTGAAGGATCCCCTTGGGACCCAAGGCGGAAACATATAAATAAGCACCGACGTAACTCGGAATGGCTAATGGAAGCACCATCACCACCATCCAAAAATTTTTGCCTCCAAGAGTCGTTTTAACAATTAGCCAAGAAAGGAACAAAGAAAGCACTGAGGAGGCCAAAGTAACCGACACGGTTAAAAGTAGGGTTTGCCAAATGATTTTTAATGTTTGCAAGCGAAATAAATACTGCCAACTTTCTCCATCCGCTTGTAGTCCTCGCAACACCAGGTAGACAATAGGCATTACGATGACTAACAGGGTTAAAATAGCACTACCCCATAATAGCCCCTGCGTGAGAGGCATACGGAAAGGAGAGACAGGGTTCTGCCCCTCCTTTCTGGATGCTATGGCAGAAGATTGAGGTTTCGCACTCATTGTTATTTAAGGCAACACATTGGTATCGCGGAGTAATTTTAAGGTACCGCGAAGATCCGATAAGGTCGCTACATTGATCTCGTTCGAGTTTGCAATGAGTTTCTCTAATGGGGTTAATAAGGGATGGGTCTCGACTTCAGAGATCAGGGGATATTCAAAGGTTTCATTGGCAAAATACTGTTGGGCTTCTTTAGAAAGGAGATAGTTTATGAGAGTTATCGCATTCTCTTTATTTTGTGCAGTAGAAAGAATCCCCGCGCCGGAAACCATGATTAATGAACCGGGACCGCCGCCTTCCAAGAAATGGTTGCGGGCTTTAAACTTTTCGCCTCGTTCATCCAAAAAGCGGAAAAGGTAGTAATGATTAACAAAACCAACATCAATCTCTCCAGAGCCTGCCGCTTCTACGATAGGCGTGTTTTTTGGATAATCGATGGCATCTTTTTCCTTGATGGCTTTTAACCATTGGGCGGTTTTTTCTTCTCCCCATTGTTTTCGCATGGCGGTTACCATGACTTGAAAGGAAGCGTTGGAAGGGGCCCAACCTATTCGTCCGCTCCATTCATCCTTTGTAAATCCCCACACGTTTGTGGGAAGTTCTTGCGGATCAATCGCCTCTGTATTGTAGACAACTACTCGTGCTCGACCCGAAAGACCGACCCACTTTTCTTCAGGACTACGAAATTGCTTGTTTACTTTATCCAAAATGGAATCGGGCAAAGTTGTAAATTGATCCGCCAAGGCTCCCAAACCACCCGGGTCTTGAGCATAAAAAACATCCGCGGGTGAGTTCTGTCCTTCTTCGAGAATGGTTGCGGCTAATTCCGAAGTTTTCCCCCACCGGATTCGAACATCGATCCCGGTTTTTTCTTTAAATTGCTCGATAAGGGGGCCTACAAGAGACTCACTACGTCCACTGTATAAGACTAAAGAATCGTTCGCGAGCGTGGTGGAGACCACCATCATGAAACACAAACCCACCATGGATAGTATTCGATTTGATCTTTTAAACATACCACATCTCCTAATTGGATTTTTTTTGCCTAGGCAAAAAAGTTTATAAGTTATAATGATGTAAATTATGCAATAGCAAAGTTAAGTATACAAATCATTCGGATTGGTGTCAACCCTAAACATGATAAAAGTGATAAACTAGATCTTGTTTTACTTTCAATCTGTTGTAGTACAATCTTATTCTATGGCAGAAAGTAATTTGTGAGGTGGGTGATGGAAATTGTACGATGGATGTGGATAAGCGTTGGAATCGCTAGTTTAGTTTTGGCCACCCTTGGAGTTATTTTGCCGCTATTACCAACCACTCCGTTGGTGATTCTTGCCGCCTATTGTTTTTCGAAGGCCTCGCCGGCACTTCACCAATGGTTGCGAGAAAATCGTTATTTTGGTCCCTTGTTGAAGGATTGGGAGCAATACGGAGTCATTCGGAAACGATCCAAAATGATGGCGACGGTAGCGATTGTGTTTTTGTTTAGTCTTTCTTTCTATTTAACAAAAATTTCTTTCTTTCTTAAGGGTTTCTTGGTGCTCATTGCCTTTTTGATCCTAGGATATATTTGGTCGCGTCCCTCTCATATTCCAGCGACAGAGTTGGAAGGATGAATCACTGTTACTCGAGCTGGGGTGAGAAAAGAGCAAGGGGCGGTTAAAAAAACCGCCCCCAAGGAATGTTCTTCTTATTGATTCCGTTTAATACAAAGACCAGTGTTGCACAGACACAGGTTCTGTAGGCCCATAGAAAATGGCATCATGGCCGTTTCCACTAATATCGACCAGGGTGCCTTCTTCTAATTGTTGAGAGGTGTAATAAACCAAGAGGCCGTCGCTTCGCATTTGATCGATGTCTTCTTCATCGGGTGGAGTTCCAAGCAGATCTTGGATTTCTTCTTGGGTCAAAGCACGATCCCATATACGAATGTTATCCAATTGGCCTTCGAACAGACCGCCTTCTTCCGAGAGGGCGCCGATATACAAAGGCGCCTCGCCCCATGGGATAATGCCAAACGCATCCATATCATCCACCTGGACTCCGTTGTAATAAAGTTTCAGGAAATCCATATCAAATGTACCACATACATGCACCCACATTTCAGCCGGGGGCATGGGAGCGGCAGCATCACCAGCTTCTTCCACGGCCATGTGAAGCCGATTTCCGTAATGTGAGCCTCCATACATACTGAAATATTCTCCTGCGCCTCCACGTCCTACAATTCCACGATTAGACAAATTGAGATCATGCATAATGGGATCCAAGTAGACCCAGGCCTCGATGGTAATGTCGTCAATTTCGAAAAGACCAGGATTTTCTAAGACTCCGTAATTGCTTTCACCATCGAAGGGTATCCCTTTGTCCGGTGTGAAAGAAAGATGGGATTCATCAATTTCAAAGGCACCAAAGGTACCGTCGTTGCCATTGCCAGTGAGGTCGATTAACTGATCATCTTCGATCGAACGAGCAGCCCAATAGGCAATGAGCCCATTTTGTTTCATGGCTTCGATGTCTTCTTCTTCGGGTGGCGTTTGTATTAATTCAATAATCTCATCTTCGCTCAAAGCTTTGTTCCAAACCCGCAAGTTTTCCATTTCTCCATCCAAATGGCGGCTGCCGGGTTCTAGAGCCCCGATGATCAAGGAAGCGTCACTATCGAGCGGATTGCCAGGAGTCGAATGCTCATTTTGTAGTACACCGTTGTAGTAAAGTTGTTTGTTCCCTTCTTCATCCCGTGTGCCCACGATGTGAATCCATTCATTAGCAGGAGGAACAATGCCATTGGCATGGTTGTATCCGCTCACGTCTTCCACGAGAAAGCGAACCCGGTCATAGAGATAAAAGGTAAATAGTTCTGGAGCGCCACCTCGGTTCATGAATACTTGATTTTCGTGAGTGCGGTCAAATTTAACCCAGACTTCAAGGGAGAAGGCATGCAAGTTAAACGGGGTTCCATCAACCTCGGCATAGGTGCTTTGTCCATCAAAGGGAATTCCCCCTTCTGGAATAAAAGTTAGATTACTTTGATCGAGGGTGAATACATATTTCTCGGCATCGTTATCACTCGCCAAATCGGCAAGGGTATCGTTGTCGAGAGAACGCTGGGCCCAATAAGAGATTAAGCCATCGGCTCTCATGGCGTCGATGTCTTCGTCCTCGGGTTCGGTTGCGAGTAATTGGATAATTTCTTCTTCGCTGAGAGCTCGATTCCAAATTCGCAAATTTTCAAACATCCCGTTTAAATGGCGTTGCCCTCCTTCTAAGGCGCCAATGCGTAATGGATCTTCACCATGACGGGTGACGGCTTCCCATTCAGTTTCATCGACAAGAACGCCGTTATAGTACAAGCGAACTTGGCTGCCGTCATAAACTCCGGCAATATGAAACCATTCTCCCTCAGGGAAAAAATCGGCAATTGCAGACTCGTGATTTTCTTCTGCACTATTTTCTACGAGAAGACGCCCATCACCGTCATCATTATAAAACGTGAAATACTCTGCGGCTTCACCTCGGCCGGCAATCTGTTGACGGCCAGAGATATCTCGTAGATTCACCCAACATTCCACCGTTATTGTGTCGAGATTGAAGTCTTCAGCGTCTGCCACTTCAAAGTATTCAGTGGTTCCATTCAGCGTGATCCCCCGGTCAGGCGTCCAAGTGATGTTGGATTCATCCAACTGAGCATGGCAAACCAAACTGCCACTAAAAAGACATAAAATCGAAACACACCATACCAAATGCTTTTGAAATTTGTTCATCTTTTCCACCTCTTTTTTTTAAGATTTATCTTTTCCCATGTTGTTATGTTCTCAGAAGCAAATCTTTTATATCACGATAGAGGTTGGGAATGCAAGTTACACCAATAAGTTTGTCACATCTTCTTGTTGATGGATTGAAATTCCATTTTTCACACGAATGAGAAAAAAACAAAAATTAACTTGAAAAACAATCGCTTTAGTGAAAAGATTGAGAGAAGATAATCAGAAGCAATTCACAACAAAGAACCTCCATCCGTATCCTGAAGTTTTTAAGATGAATGAGGTGTAATAATGGAGAAGCGTGCCTTTACCTTAATCGAGCTTCTTATCGTGGTTGCTATCATCGGGATTTTAGCGGCGATTGCGGTACCCAATTTTCTCAACGCTCAAACGCGGGCGAAGATCTCGCGCGTGAAAGCAGATCAGCGCAGTGTATCCAATGCGGTAGAACAATACCGATTAGACAACAACAGCTATCCACCTGATGCCACCAATCGTCGCCCAGTGGGCCTTTATATGCTCACTAGCCCGGTATCTTATCTTCCAACCATTCCAATGGACCCTTTTTTAAAAATCGAAAATCTTCGGGCTCCTGTGGATCAAACGACGATGGGACCTTTTTTTGCGATGGGGACAGATACCGAATTGGATAATAGTGTTGGAACTTATGCCCTCGCCGCTGCGGGACCGGATAATGACGATGATACGGGGAATATGACAGGTTGGCCAGCGACCGTATGGTGGGATTTTGATCCCAGCAATGGTTTATATTCCAACGGTGATATTATGAGATTGGGTGGGAGTTATTCTCATGGTACATTTGTACGAAATGGCAAACCCAATCGGTAAATTGTGGAGCGACAGCATTTCTTAAAAACTCAGGCAGTGAAAGGAATTCACCGATGTTGAATCAAAATTACTCTTTAATCAAGCGTCGTAATTTTCTTCATAGCATGGCGGCCGGAATAGCTTTCCCTTATGTTTCCACCGCAGTGGCTTCTTCAAAGAATGAATCAAGACCGCCCAACATTGTGTTGATTATGGGGGATGACTTAGGCATGGAGTGTTTGGGATGCTATGGCGGGACTTCTTATTCCACACCCAATATAGATGCATTGGCCGAAGAGGGGATACGTTTTAATCATTGCTATAGTATGGGGAAATGTGTGCCATCACGGATTACGATTTTGACGGGACGCTATCCGTTCCGTAATTATGGAGAGTGGGGCACCATACCCGAAGAGGAAATGACCTTTGGCCATGTGCTTCAAGCCTGTGGATACCAGACGGCGCTGGCGGGAAAATGGCAGCTATCCCTTCTGCATGAAAATCCCGCTTTCGTACATCGGATGGGTTTTCATGGCTACAGCTGTTGGGCTTGGCATGAAGGGCCCCGCTATTTCTACCCGGTTATTTGGCAAAACGAGAAATTGCGTACCGATGTGGCTGATCAATACGGTCCGGATGTGTATTGTGGTTTTCTCAAAAATTTTATTCGCTCGAATAAAGACAAACCTTTTCTTGCTTATTACCCCATGAATCTTCCTCATTTTGCCAAGACCGGCGGCGATCATAAAGAACCTCCCGGTCCTGATGGAGAATATCAAACGTATTCTGAAATGATTTCACAGATCGATCGTCTGGTGGGGGAATTGGTAGAGACTCTCGAAGAAGAAGGGCTGCGAGAAAATACCGTCATTCTATTTACGGGAGATAATGGCACTCCGCAACAGGTGACTTCAAAAATCAAAGGCAGAACCATCAAAGGAGGGAAGGGAACTCTCACCGATGCGGGCACCCATGTGCCCCTAATCGTCAATTGGCCAGGGAGAGCACCCAAAGGAACAGAGAATAATGACTTGATCGACTTCAGTGATTTTTTACCCACTTTGGCTGATCTTGCGGGAATTGAACTAGTTACTCAAAGAACCATCGACGGAGTTAGTTTTGCCCCTCAAATCAAAGGCGAAGAAGGTCAGCCACGTGAATGGGCCTATAGTGAGTGGAATGGCTGCTGGGTACGGACTCATCGTTGGAAACTCTATGAGGATCAGCGTTTGTTTGATATGCAAGAAGACCCAGAGGAGGAATCTCCCATTTCCGAGCAAGATGAATCAAGCGAGGCCGCTCGAGCATGGGAAAAGTTATCGCAAGTGATGCGTGCCTTGAAAGAGGAATAGATCGTTAAATCTATTCCTCTTCCTTATTAATAGCTTCGCGTTTGATATGAAGAAAGAACGCGATGGTTAATCCAATGGCACCGATGGTGAAGATAATGGCATTAGGAGTGCGTGATGTCCATTCCGCCCAGGGCCAGGGAAAACGGAAAAAGGCAAAGTTGAGCAAGAAATACATCCAGGTATTAATCAATAACGCATAGCCCGTAAAGCGTAAACTCGGTCTCTCTGCGAAACGGCGCTTGAACCATATCGCTAAAAAGAGGGAAAGCGCTATGGGGATAATCAAGTAGAGGATCCAACCGAGCTGTGGCTGAATCGCGGCTTCGTTATACACGAGTTGCCGCACCGTTTTCCCTGCGATAGGCAATAAGGTTAAGGGGAAAATTTGCAGGAAAGGCCACCAACCTCCGCCGACAATTGCTATCATGGGAATGAGGCCCATGATCAAGCCCAAGTCGTAGAACATATCGACATACCAAAGGGCATGGAATTCTACTAAAATCAGCATGGGAAGATGAACGAGTAGCAAGATCCCTTCAACTGGTAAGGGGAGAGTCGATTCTTCGCTTTTTTCCATAGGTTGGATTCGAGTACGGTTAAGCCACAATCCCAGTCCCAACATCGCTCCCATCACCGCACCATAGGTGGTTTCCATCATGTTCCACCAATTCATATTGGGATCCAATTGTTTCCAAATTCCGTCTTGGAAAATTTCGGGATTCCAGGCGTGAAAGGCCTGTAGGCTTTGTCCCAAGGGAAAACCAAGAGCCCCACCGAGAATACCCCATACCCCCATGCGTAAGGCCAAACAATCTTTTCTCCAACCCCGTGTGTAGAGCAATAGCATTCCTAGGGCGAACAATAATCCACCCCAACACTCAGGTCGGGGTTTAAGTTCTTGATCCGGCTCCCAATACCAATGATCGGAAAAATAAAGCCATGGGAGCTTTTGTAGTTCTGGATCAAAGGGTGAATTAAGGATGTATACTCCAGCATAATAGGCAGCAACCATACCGACCATAAGCAGTCCCATGGTTGTGGGACGGTAACGTTTTCCACCTAGCCCCATGCCGAGAAAAGTCCCTGCGAAGCCGATCCATATCCCCCCTTTGATCGCAAGTCCCAACATCCCCCAGCTGAGTGCCCCCCAATGTCCAACCAGGGGTGCGTCATGGGTGAGTCCTACGGTTTGACCGTAGGTCATCGATCCGCCGAAGCCCATGGCTACGGTACCCAAGGCAATAACGCGGGCGGCATTGTATTTCGGGAAATGAGGGCAAAGCAGATACACTAAGGTAAGGCTAACGAGCAGACCTGCGATCATGGCTCCGGTCTCATGACCGTATTGCCCCCGGATCCCCCACGCCATTCCGCCAGCCATGGCAGCGAATATGACCGGCTGCCACCAACCCACGTGGTTCTTGCTTATTTCTGTTTGTTGCTCCAACTTTGTTCTCCCTTAGTTTTATATCAAACCGGCATTTCGATACGTTGTTTTGAGTTCCACAACTCTTCCCAGGTGACTTTCTGTTTTTTGTAAGCGGCCGTTCGGCCTAAGATGCAAGTGAAGGTACTAGTGGTCACGTACTCGCTGTTATTGATTGTTGGAATCTCGCCCAATACACTGGCGACAAATTGTTCCATTTCAATCTCGGTAGCGTCGCCTACATTTCCGGGTTTTAGGGGTTCCACCTTTTCGCTCGTCAATCCTTGTTCAGAATCGAAATAACCTTCTGTTCCGATAATATGTTTCACAGAACCGTGATAGCCTTTATCAATTTGCGAGCCGGTATGGGATAAATGGAAATCTCCCGGATATTCGTAGAGCACTTGCAGGTGGTCATAAATATCGCCCACATCGAGACGAACATCACGCCCCCCTTGTCCATACGCGCTGAGCGGTATCATTCCCGTGAACCAATTAAATACATCTAAGTTGTGAACGTGCATTTCTACAATGAAATCCCCCGATGCCCAGGTGTAGTACAGCCAGTGTCGAATTTGGTGATCTCGTTCGGTGAAGTGATTGGGACGTTCTCTTCGCCATAGATCTCCTCCCATACGGGTTGAATGACCCAATAGAGGCCGGCCAATCGCGCCTTCTTGAATCGCTTTCGCTAGTTTTTGATAATGGGGTTCATAGCGGGTTTGTAATCCTGCGCCCACAGTGAGCTCCTTTTTTTCGGCTTCTTTACCCGCCTCGAAGGATTTGTGGCATCCCCAGGGATCGACGGCGATCGGCTTTTCTGCGAAGACGTGTTTATTGCTTTTGATTGCCGCTTCGAACTGCATCGGACGGAAATATGGTGCGGCGGTCAAGAGAACCGCATCCACTTCTTCTAAAGCCAACAGTTTTTTGTATCCATTCAACCCATCGAAACATTTTTCTGCCTCTACACCGAAGGAATTCGCCGGTTTTTCCATCTGAAAATCAAAATAATCAGCGAGAGCGACGATTTCCACTTTTTGGGTTTTTACGAGATTTCGTCCGTCGAATTGTCCTCGTCCACCCGTACCTACAATTCCCATTTGAATTTTCGAATTTGCTTCGGTGGTAAATGCACGGTCTGCTTGCACAAACGTAAAAGCCCCCACGCCTACGGAGGCTTTGGCGCTGTGATGTAGAAAGGTACGTCGCGCGATATGATCTTGTTTTTTGTTTTTCATGATTACACCAGCCTATTTTTTTAGAATTCGGGTAGGAATAATCCAATCAATTCGTTGATCATTCCCTATTATTGTTGAAGACGTAGTTGAGCATCTGTTCTTTTATAACAAAGATCACTCTTTTTGCCCAGAGTGAGGGTCGTTCCTTTTTTATTTGGAAAGAGCAAGGGGTAGGAGAAGAGTCGAGGATCTAAGGCTATAATTTTTCGATAGGATTGATTTATAGGGAAGAGAAATTCGACCATGGTACGTTCACTCGCTCAACGATCTCGTTTTATTGAATTAAATCGTCGTGAATTAGGTGAAATGTATGACGCCTTAAACTTCGTCACTGAAGAGCAAGCCAAGGAGGCTCTCGCCGAACGCAAGGAATTACTTGAGAGTTTGCATGACCAAGTTGCAATTGGATGTAAGAAGACCAAGTTAGATTGCAATCATCTTTCTCCAGGCTGTGAAATTTGCTCCCAGGGAGAATGGTCGTGCCTTTTTATTAATGGCCGCTGTAATTGCCGTTGCTTTTATTGTCCTTCTCAACAACGAGATGATGGTGTGCCTGTCACGAATACTTTATCTTTTCCTGATGTAGAAGATTATCTTGATTATGTAGAAGCGTTGGAATTCAAAGGGGTCAGCTTGAGCGGTGGGGAACCCTTGTTAACCCTAGACACAAGTTTGCAATTTCTCCGCGCGATTAAAGAGAGATGGAATGACAATCTGTACATGTGGCTATACACCAATGGAACCTTGGCTACCGAGGAGTCTTTGCAGAAATTACGTGATGCCGGCTTGAATGAAATTCGTTTCGATATCGGGGCAACTTCCTTTAAACTGGATGCAGCCATACGAGCGGTTCCTTATTTTGATACCGTCACGGTCGAAATTCCTTCGATCCCCGAGGAATTTGAATTGATGAAAGGGAAAATTGTGGAAATGGAGAAGGCCGGCATCCGTCATCTCAATCTTCATCAACTACGGGTCACTCCTTATAATTTGTTACATCTCATAGATCGAGACTATACCTTCCTGCATGGAGAGCGAGTTACGGTGTTGGAATCGGAACGGGCTGCGTTGAAATTAATTCAATGGACGAAGGAAAAAGGGATAGAATTACCGATTAATTACTGTTCTTTTGTTTATAAGAATCGTTTTCAGCGAGCAGCGGCACGACGGAAAAGCGCGGGTTTTGTCAAAAAACCGTATGAAGATATTACCGAAAATGGGTATATGCGCTGGTTTGAATTGCGCGGGAATCCTGAAGATATTAAGAAACAAATGGAACGTTTTCAGCCCAATCCTCTGTATGATGATCAGTGGGAAGTGGTACCCGCGGGCGATCGTCTTTTCTGTTCTGAAGTGCTTTGGCCATGGGTGGATGCTTCACGTTTGCACATTTTCGTCACCTATGCCGAGTCTCGTATTTTGCCCAACGTTACTTATCGTAATCCGTTTACCAAATGGCAGCTAAATCCGAATCGTATCTTTTATGTGGAAAAGAGCCGTTGTCAGGATCCCATCAAGTTGGATGAAGAGATGTTTCTTCATCTATGCGACTTGGTCTCTAAAACAAAAATCGCGAGAAAAGATCCCGCGATTGATCCCACCTGGGAACGCATACTATATTACGAACAAATTGAAGAGAACCTCGCGGACTATTTTTAATCGTCCGCTATAACAAACCGGCTTACTGCATGGCGGCTTCTTTAGTCGGTTGCGTTTGAGAAAACAAGCGTCGGAAGAATCCCCGCAGACCACGATTAGTTTTTTGCCCTGATCCCACTTGCAGCACGGTACCCGCAATATTACGTAAGGCCTTTGCTGCGGGCGAATTGGGGGCCTGAAGCAAAAAAGGTTGTTGATGCTGTACCGCCTTAATGACATGCGTATCACGAGGAATGAAGCCAATATTATTGAAAGAGACATGAAGCATTTGACTGCAGATTTGCAATAATAATTTTGTCACCTCATTGGCTTCGCGCCAATCTTTCGCCATATTGACAAGCATTCCGATTTCCTTGCTGGGATCATGCCGTGCCAAGGTTTTGATAAGCGCATAAGCATCCGTATAGGCCGGCGGTTCCGGAGTGGTTACTACAATGGTTTGATTGGCTGCGAGTAAAAATTGAATGACATTGGGATGAATGCCCGCGGCCGTATCGATTAGAAGTACATCGGGTGCGGGAGTATAAAGAGCGAAGGATTCGAAAATGCGCTCGATTTCCACTTGCGTAAGATTGCATAACTCTTCCAATCCCGAGCCCCCGGGAACAATTTTCAACCCTTCAGGGCCATCGAGTATAATGTCTTCCAATTTTTTGCTGCCTGAGATGACGTGAGAAAGATTCGAGCGGGGGGTAAGTCCGAGCAAAATATCCGCGTTCGCCAGCGATAGATCAGCGTCCAGTAAGAGAACCCGCTTTTTCATTTGAGCGAAAGCGATGCCCAAATTACAGGCCACGTTGGTTTTGCCCACGCCGCCTTTTCCCCCGGTAATGGCGATCACTTGTGTGTTTCCATCTAGAGAAATACGTTTGGAAGAGAGGAGATCATTGACCGTTTCGTTGGGCAGTTCAGTAATCTTTTTCTCTTCGGGTTTCTCTTCTTTCTCCAAGCCTTTGGCTTCAGCTTTGTTCTCTTCGGGAGCAACAATCCGCCGCTCTTTGTCTTGCGCCTTCTCGGATTTCTTCTTTTTATCGATTGTGATTCCGGAGCCCTTTTTTGATTTTGAGGTTTTTTCAGAAGAATTCTCTTTTTCCGCTGATTCTTCCAAAGCAGGTTTATTCTGCTCTTCGGTCAAATCCGGCTTATCTAACGTAGCGGCCGCCTGATCGGCAGTCGTTTCGCCTTTGTGTTGTTCAGCTAGTTGACGGAGTTTTTCCGCCTGATCAGGAATTTTTTGTTTCATCGGATCGATCCTGTCTGGCTTTATCTTTTATCTCTCGTTTTTTGTTAATTGGCGATTCCTGGGAATCCTCGTTCTCCAACGAAGTAGACGGATGCTTATCGCTTGAATCGGTGAACGATTCATTCTTCTTCGATTCAGATTCTTGCTTTTCTTCTTCTTCAATCGTTCGATCTACAGTCGGTTTGGATAACAACAATTTCGCAATCCGATCCGCTCGTGCATATTCAATATCTTCTGGCACATTTTGCCCAGTGGTAAGGTACGAAAGAGGGAGGCCAAACTTTTTTATCGTATTTAAAATTGAACCGAAGTTGGTGGATTCGTCGATCTTTGTGAAAAGTAAGCGTCCCGGATTGACTTCCTTAAAGTGATTAACGATATCCACCAGATCGCCAAATTTGGTTGTCGCCGAGAGGACCAGATGCACTTCCGTAGGGTTTGAGGCTTTGACGATGGAACCCAAGGTGCTCATCTGTGGCATGTTTCGCTGACAGGTGCCGGCGGTATCGAAGAGTACTAGATGGGCGTCGGAATGTTTCTTCAATGCTTGACGTACTTCTTCTGGAGAATAGGTGACTTCCAACTCGGCCCCCAATATTTCTGAATATTTTTGTAATTGTTCAATCGCTGCTAAACGATACAAGTCAGCGGTAATGAACACGATTTTAGGACGGAATCCCGAATCATTCGCATACCGGTATCGGGCAGAGATTTTGGCCAAGGTGGTGGTTTTTCCCACGCCGGTGGGACCGACCAGCATAATCGTTTTTGGCTTTTTTGCGTTTGGATCTAATTCCAAGGGTGGGGCAATTTGAATTTGAGAAACCAAATAGGTTTTTAAGGCAGTCCACACATCATCTTCTTCATCGGTTGACTCTGCAATTTGCGCCGCGATGGTGAGGGCTAAACGTTCATCGACATCATGTTCTAAGAGATGATTGTAGAGTTCTCGGGTTCTGGAGGGTACCGAGGGGACTTCCTGCCCCGAGGCCAGAGAAGGAGCTAAATGTTCAATCAATCCCGTGAGCTTAATTAATCGGTTTTCAAGATCGCTCAAGCGCTTTTCCAGCATGGAAGGATCTTTCTCTTCATTCTTCTTGGGTTGATTGACATTCTTTCCTTCATTGGGTTTCTTTTCTTGATTTTGTGATTGAATCTTATCTTTTTGTTGTTTCTCCTCCACCAATTTTTTGGATAAGGCCAATAAAGGATTCTCTTTTTCGCCTTGGTGGGATGAAGAGGACGGAGTTTTTTGCTTACCATTATGGTCAGTTACTTGATAATCAACCGATCGTCCGGTTTTCTCGTTTAATGGAGGTTTTTGCGTAGACTTACTTTTATTCGTAGAATTTTCCGTGGGAGATTTCCCTTTCGTCGCCTCCTTGCGTGGATCCAGGGCTGCCGTTACTTCAACCCCGCGGCTTCCCGTGAGCCATCCAATCAACCCTTTTCCTGTATCGCGGGTATGCAGGATGATCGCGTTTGGTCCAAGTTCCACTTTGACCATTTTCATGGCTTCTGCCATATCTTTAGCTTGAAACTTTTTCACTCGCACTTTGAACCCTCACTGTAGAGATTCGGCTAACCGGTACGTCCGGCGCCACTTCGTTATAGGATAAAACAATGATTCGAGGGACTTCGCGTTCGCACAATCTACGAAGGTGAGCCCGCAGATTGGGAGTCGTAAGAATGACGGGATGGAATCCCGAGGCCATGGCGTTGTTGCATTCTTGTTTGACAGCGGTAATGACTTTTTCAGCATAAGCGGGATCGGTGGCCATCACTCCGGCGCTGCCGCCACGTTGCATTCCATCCAACAAGCGGCTTTCAATGTTGGGATCCAGAGTAATCACGGGCAGTTGTCCATTTGGATCGACATACAAATTCGTGATAATCCGGTTGAGATTCATGCGGCAATATTCGGTGATGGTTTCGGGGTTCATCTGGGCTGCTTCGGCATAGTCCGCGATGGCTTCGAAGATCAATTCTAGATTTCGAATGGGGACACGTTCACGTAACAAGTTCTGCAATACCTTTTGAATAACCCCAATTTTGACGTTGGCGACTTCGGTTAATTCTTGTACCAGCACAGCGTTTCGTTCCCGCAAGTGGTCGATCAGGTTCTGGGTTTCTTGACGTCCCAAGAGATCATGGGCATGGTTTCGAATTACTTCGGTCAGGTGGGTAGCCAAAACGGCCGCGGGTTCCACCACGCTGTAATCGGCCATCTCTGCGCGTGAGCGTTCGTCCTTCTCGATCCACTTAGCCGGAGTGCCAAAGGCTGGCTCTACGGTTTTGATTCCAGGGATATCATCTTCGTCCATATCGGGTTTCATGGCCAAGAGCCGGTCAGGGCGAATCTCTCCTTCCGCTACCCGAATACCACGAATGAGAATACTGTACTGCCGCGGGCCTAATTGCATATTATCACGAATGCGAATGGGTGGCACAATGATCCCTAGTTCGACCGCTGTTTGTCGTCGGATTACCGAAACTCGATCCAATAAATCTCCGCCTTGCTCACTGTCGACTAGCGGGATCAAACTGAAGCCGATTTCAATTTCCATCGGATCCACTTCGAGCAGGGATTCCACCTCTTCCGGTTCTGGCGGTACTTCTTCTTCAGCCTTACGGGCTTCTTCTTCCTCTTCGACGACTTTTTCGCGGCTTATACGCTGCATTTGCCAGGCGCTGATCCCGAAGATAAGGGCGATTATGGTGAAAGGTAAAATAATTTGAGGACTTAAAATAGCGCCCAACGTTGCAACCAAAAACAAAGCCGCGGCTGCGACATACATGGCTTCCGGTTTCCCCATCAGCTGTTGGGCAAGGCTATCTCCCAAGGCTCGTTCTTCCGAGGCTCGGGTTACCACCACACCCGCGGCGGTGGAGGTGAGCAGCGCCGGAATTTGGGTGACGAGACCATCGCCGATGGTGAGGATGGTGTAAGTCGCCAGCACTTCGGTAAAGGTTAGATTCTGCTCCCAAAATCCTACTCCGATACCTCCCAGAATGTTAATCACGGTAATAATAATACCCGCAATCGCATCGCCTCGCACGAACTTGCTCGCTCCGTCCATCGACCCATAGAAATCGGCTTCTCGGGTGATTTCCGAACGTCGTTTTCGTGCGTCGCTTTCGGAAATCAAACCGGCGTTCAAGTCCGCGTCGATGGCCATTTGTTTCCCGGGCATCGCATCCAAGGTAAAGCGGGCGGCCACTTCGGCAATACGGCTTGCGCCTTTAGTAATAACGACAAATTGGATGATAATCAAAATCAGAAACACCACAAAGCCGATAATCGCGTTATCCCCGGCCACAACTCGTCCAAAAAACTCAATCACAGCACCGGCTTTTCCCTGGGTGGCGATGGCGGATGGTGTCAAAATCAGTTTTGTCGAAGCCACGTTAAGTGAAAGGCGGAAAAAGGTCAACGTCAACAAAACCGTTGGGAACGTGGAAAATTCTAGCGGATTCAACATATAGAGCGAGATCATCAGAACCAACAACGCAATTGCGATGTTGGTCGCCAAAAAAAAGGATAACATTGCCGGGGGGACGGAACCGAGCATAATGCCCACAATTCCAATGAACCCAACGGCAATGATGATGTTCGCGATCCCGCGACTGTTGAATGTGTTGCTGATATCCGCCATACTTGCTTCTACCTTCGTTACCACTCGAAAAGCAGAAAGTATGTAATAGTATCTATTATACTTTCTGTGATACTTTGTTATTAAGCCGATATACGTAAGCCAGGACTTCAGCCACCGCCTGATACAATTCCGGCGGGACCAGGTTTCCCACTTCAACTAGCTTATACAGCATTTGGGCTAGAGATCGATCTTCAACAATGGGAATATTATGCTCACTCGCAATATCCTTTATTTTTTGGGCGATCAAATTTTTCCCTTTAGCTACCACCTGGGGAGCAGGGGCTTCATTCGGATCGTACTTTAATGCGATGGCATATTCCGTTGGGTTGGTGACCACCACTTCAGATTCCGGGACCTCTTGCAGCATTCGTTTTCTGGCCATTTCCTGTTGGATAGAACGAATACGGCTTCGTATGTGAGGATCACCCTGTACATCTTTCATTTCTTGTTTTAGTTCTTCCTTGGTCATTTTTAAATCTTGTTCATATTGCCATCGCTGATAAACATAATCGATCAAGGCAAGAACTAACATAATGATGAGCGCCTTGATCGCCACATCTAAGGCTGCCAAACCCAGATGGATGAATACATCTAAAGTGTCCTGCCATACAAGCGGCATCATTTCGGGCAGATGACTATACACGGTATAGATCATCACCGGCGCAAGAATGAACATCTTAAAAAGTGACTTGATGAGTTCTGCCCGCCCTCGGATGGAAAACAACCGCCCTAATCCGGAAATTGGATTGATTTTCTTTAAATCAGGAATTAAAGGTTTTCCTGTAATTAAAAATCCAACTTGAGCTAGATTAATGGCCACACCGACAACAAACAGAATGAGAAAAAATGGCCAAATGATACTAAGAATTCGCAGTCCTACCTCCAAAGAAAAGATATGAATTCCCTCGGGAGAAATAATCAAATCATGACATTGACCATGATAATAGCGGATCGCTTCCCCAATTTGGCCGTAAAAATCATCGGAGAAAAAATAGAAAGCGGTTACCCCGGCAATCATGATCAATGCGGTATTGATCTCCATGCTTTTGGGGACATTCCCATCTTCTCGCGCACGTTGTCTTTTCCGCTCTGTCGCAGTCTCTGTTTTTTCCTGTCCGCTCTCTGTATCCGCCATAATCACCTACTCCGACGATGTTCAAGTCATCGTTCAGAATGCCATGATGTTACGTAACATGGCTTGTGCGTATACCATGTATTGCTGCAAATAATCTGTAAGTTTCACGACGATAAATTGCATGGCCGCAAAGAGAATTAAAAGGGCCATAGAAATGCGAATCGCAAATCCTACCGCCATAATATTCAACTGAGGTACCGTTCGCGCTAAAAACGCTTCAGCCACACTGATGAGAATCATGGAGCCAATCATGGGCGCGGCTAATTGCACTCCCATGGTGTACATAATCGCCCCCAAGGCTTGGCTGCGTTCTCCGTCATAGATCAACGTGTGGTAACTGGCTTCTCCAAAGGAAGCCAGGGCAAATCCTTCCCCGGGATGCAGCACCCGAAAACTGTCATACAAGATTTGAAAGACCATTTCAGGGCCACCGATGACGATAAAGATTAAGGTCGCCAATAAATTCATGACTTGGTTCATCAAAAAGATGTCTTGCCCGGTAATCGGATCTAAAACGGATGCCGCTGAGAATCCTCCTTGTTGGCCTATGATCTCGCCTGAGATCCCAATTGTTTGTATGAAGACCTGTCCAATGAATCCGAAGGCGAAGCCGATGGCCATTTCGGCCACAATCGCAATGACAAAGGCTAGAACTCCGTTATAATCGCCTATTTTGGCTCCCAAATCATTCGCAATCGTTTCACCGTTTAATCCCAGCATGGGGGACATGATGACAATCGCAATCCAGAAGGCCACTCCCGCCCGGATCGTACGCGAGATAGTGCGGCTTCCGATGACCGGCATGGTAAAAACCGCTGCCGCCACGCGGGCATAGACAAAAAGAAAAGTCAGAAAGAGATTGTCATACGCATCCGGCAGTATATTCATCGACCATTACTCGCCACATTGGGTAATTCTTCGAACAATCGGTTCGCCAAATCGAGGATTTGTTGCAGTAGCCAAGGCATCAAAAACATGATTGTAATCCCAACCACCAGAAGTTTTGGAACAATGGTCAAGGTTTGCTCATTAATTTGTGTCGCTGCTTGAAAAACGCTAATGGATAACCCAACAAGCAAACCCACACCTAAAATAGGGAGACTGATCATCAGCGCGTTAAACATCATCAATTGCCCTAGTTCAATAACTTTTAATTCGGTCATGATTGATATCCCTTTTCCTTACTCGTTTTGTTACGGCATGTTTTGGATAAAAGAAATTCCCAGTGCCCGGGTTAAGACACTCCAACCGTCTACCAATACAAACAGCAGTATTTTGAAAGGCAGCGAGATAAACGCTGGCGGTAACTGAAACATCCCCATGGAAATCAATACGGAAGAAGTCACAATGTCGAGAATTAAAAAAGGGATAAAAATCATGAATCCCATCATGAACGCCTTTTTTAATTCGCTGATCATAAACGCGGGGATGAGCACATGGGTGGGCACGTCGTTTTCATTCTCGGGTGTACTCATCCGAGCCATCGACATAAAAACGGCGACATCATTGGCGCCTTTGATTCCAATTTGGTGCCACATAAACTCTCGTAACGGCAAAAGGGCTTTTTGCAGCATGACATAAAATGGGAACATCCGTTCTTCGACTTCCTGACCAAATGCATCGGTTTCACCTGGTTCTAATGCTTCAATTTCATTCCGCAAATAGGGCTGAATGGCTTCGTTGTTTATTTCCTCAAAGACGGGAGCCATGATGTAAAACGTCATGAATAGCGACAGGCCTACAATAATTTCATTGGATGGGGTTTGTTGGGTCCCTATGGCGCGCCGCACTAAACTTAGCACGATGGAAATGCGTATGAATGAGGTTGTCATTATCGCTATGCTGGGCAAGAGCGATAAAATTGTCAGTAGAAAAAGAATCTTGAGGGTTGTCGATACATCATCGGGGTGGGGATGATCCAACCCCAGGGTTGGTAAGATCGGTTCCGACTGGGTGAATCCCTCAGGAACGAACAGCATCCCCATGAGAAATAGAGCCGTGACGAGTACGTAATTCCTACGCATTTCCGTCGCCTCCTTTTCGCCGCAAGCGTTGGGAGAGCCCCCCTAATAACAAGAGACTGGCCTTCACTTCTTGGTTCAAATTTTGATCATCCAAGGAGTTCTGCCATTGGGAGAGACGTTCATGAAAAGGGGCGAAGTCTTTGGTGTTGGTTGCGGGTTGAGGGGTGGATTCTTCTTCCAATTCTTCGGTGAAGGAATGATTCACCTCGGAAGGGGAAAGATTGACTCGCGAAATAAGAGTTAAGTTATTTCCTCCTTCACCCACGAGTAAAAATTCTTCGCCGACTTTTAATAGATGTACGCGTGATTTTTGTGATAAATTGTAGGAAGTAAGCAGTTGAATATGTCCACCACCCAGCGACCGATTTTTTAGGACATATCGCTTCATCGCCCAGGCGATCGACAAGGCCAAGAGAATCACAAACGCGAGACTCATCAACATGCGCCCAATATATTTGCGGGTCGATTCTCCTTGATTGTTCTCGAATAACTCAGATTGGGTTGTACCGGTTTCGTTGGGGTTGTTTCCCATCGCGTTTTTGACGGCTTGGAAGATATCCTTGGTGGACGGAGAGGCGTTGGTGACCGACTCAGGGGAAGCAGAAATCGCGTTGGTTGTGGAAGTCACCGAGGTGGCGACATCCGCAGACAATTCGTCTCTTGTCACGCTTTCTTCTATAGAAAAGGCGAAACCGCTTCCAAACCAAACACAAAGTGAAATAACCCACAAAGTCATTGGGCTGGGGATAGAAGTACCCATAATTATTTACCTACGCCGGAAGGGACTCTCTAGGAAAGTATTCCGACATCCGCGAGCGAATGTGAGATCTCGCGGCCCTCAACCGAATTGCTTTGGTCAACAGCGAAAACCAAAACGTTTCAATTTCAACCCGATAAAAAGACTTTCGGTGTTTTGTATGACTGGGCGCTGCTCAACACCATAAAGGCTTTCAATGATAACAAAATGATTCAGTGCTTTTCGGCAATTTCGCTAATCCTAATACCACTTTCATGGGCCGAATTTACAATTTCTCCTCGGGCAATCACTCGACCATCCACCATAATTTCTGCTTGGAACCCCACTCGGCTTAGTAATTGTTCCCAATTAGCGGGATCTAAGCGTATCATCTCCACTACATTTTCTTCCGGATGGCGTAGAATGACTTGCGTTTCTATAGGAATCTCCAATAGTTTGGAGAGATTATGCCTTTTTTTGAAGTCCTCTTTTGGAAAAATCGCATTACATACTTCTTGTTGCCAGCCGTCGGAATGAACCAAATTTTCCGTTTGTTGGCAAACCGCTTCACCCTTGATGGAATGCACATGCAGTAAGGAACCCGGTTTAAGTGAAAGTAAATCAATGAGTTTTAGATGGGATAGGCGTTTCATTGTCCCGTGATTCCTTGTTTTTTAGTAAACCATTTCAGCAGAAATGATTATTTTTATTTTAAGGCTTCAATTCGTTCCTCAATGCTTAATATATCCGTAATCCGGACACCGAAATTTTCATCGATCACGACCACTTCTCCTTTGGCAAACAATTTATCATTCACCAAAATATCGATGGGTTCGCCGGCGATATGGTCTAACTCGACCACAGATCCAGGTCCAAGTTCTAATACATCTCGAATTTTTCGATTGGTGCGTCCTAACTCTACCCGAATATCCACCTGAATATCGAGTATCAATTCTAAATTGGTGGTGTCCACTCCAGGAATCTCGGAACCACGTCTCCCTCCATGAGCGGGCATCCCGCCTCCACTGGAAGGAGCAAATTGGGCTGGAGTTTCCATCACCGCAGGCGCTGAGGAAACACCATAATCCCGAGTTTCAGAGGTGGTTTTCTCCTCACCGGGGGCTTCTCCCGATAAGGCTCCAGCGATGGAATGCAGGAGGTTTCTAGGGAGAATCAGATAGCTGGTTCCGCTTGTATCTCCCACCTGTAAAGTGTAAGTCTGCATAATCAGGCGTTCGGGAGATTCGGGTAATAGTTCGGTAATATCACCCGGCTTGGTCGTGATATCCGGACTTTCTAAGTTGATGTCCCCTTCAGTCTTTTGGGCGATTTGGGTATTGATCGAACTGAAATGCGATTGGATGGCTTCACTTAATGCGCTTTCTTCCAGATCGCCAAATTCATTCTCCGTTCCCCCACCGGTCATTTTACTGGCTAGACTCAGAGCGGTATCCACCGCCATAATCATGAGGGCTTTCCCTTGCAGCAGGCCTTTATAATTCAGCTCGGCAACAACCATATCCCCTTCAATTTCAGTGGTTACTTCATCGGGGTCGGTTTCTTTATACTCACCGGCTTCCATGGTGAGGGTTTCACCCAACAAAGTTGAAAGCACTTCTCCCCCCTGGGTGACCACCATCTCGTTAAACGCTCTTAGGGTGTCTTCTTCCTCAGGGGTGATGGTCGAGGGTTTTTCGGGAGGCGGTTCGCCTCGCAACAGTGCATCAATCTCTTCTTGGGATAAGGCTTCAGCGCACATCGTTGAATCCCTTGTTTCTTTGTTTATTGAATTTATACATCGTCCGGTCCCGTGATAATTTTTGTAATTTTCACCGCATTATGCCCACGTTTTTTACCGGGTTTGGCGAAGTAGCGGTATTCGTTTCCGATTTGAACGACGATGTCATCGTCGGTTTTTCTTCGTAGCTGAACCACATCGCCTTCTTTTAATTCCAATAATTCCCTTAAAGTCAATTCCGCCGAACCGGCATAGGCAATAATCGGCAGATGAACTCGCCGCAGTCGATCATAGAGAACCTCGGCATGTTCTTCCGAAAGTTCCTTTTTGGTCGCAGAGTACCAGGACGAACTCGATAGTTGACTCGCTACGGGTTCTAACGTGGGATAAGGGATACAAAAGGAAAGAGTTCCCGAAATTTCACCTAAAGTCACTTCAAACGTCATCAAAATGACCATTTCCGACGGTAAGTATTGTTGCAGTAACAATTGCGGATTGGTCTCAGATTGTTCTAACGATAAATTTAGTGGAATGACATTGGCCCAGGCTTCATGAAGGCAGTCAAAGGCACGGTATAATACTTTTTCAATGATGGTTTGTTCGATTTCGGTTAATTCACGGTTCTTTTTAAAAACCGTCCCCGATCCTCCCATCAAGCGGTCGATCACAGGGAAAGACAGCGTTGGCGACAATTCGATCAACGCTTTGTCTTCCAAAGGATCCATATTAATCACATTGAGAGATGTGGGGTTGGGGATTGAGCGAATAAATTCTTCGTAAGAAATTTGATCCACAGAGACAAGTTTGCATTCAACAATCGTACGTAAAAACGCCGAGAGAGAGATCGAGAAAATACGCGCGAAGTGGTCATGCAGATTATGCATGGTGCGGATTTGATCTTTGGAAAAACGGTCGGGATGGTTGAAGTCATAAACTTTAACTTCCCGTACCTGTTCATCCTCTTCCGCACCACTCACATCGGCTCCACCTTCTCCGGTGGCAAAGGCCGATAAGAGAGCATCAATTTCATTTTGAGAAAGAATATCCGCCATGGTCTTTTCTCATCAATTCTTTCGTAGGTAGTTCTTAATTTATGATGAATTCTTCGAGATAAACGGCCTCGACTCGAGCTTTCCGTAAGATGGCGTTCAATCGTAGTTTGATTTGATTTCGTACTCGTTCACGCCCTGGCTGATTGGTCAGCTCAGTTCGGGTTTTGGTGGCAAAGACTTCGTTGATCGTTTGTTTGATTTGGGCCATACGATTTTTATTATTATCTGAACCATCCACGCCGATTTCTTCCAAGGCTTCTCTTTCCGAAAATCCCGTCCGGGGAAAGACTTCCAGTGTCACTTCGGCTGTTGCCATGTATTGATCGTCAGGCGGGGCTAAATTATTCACAAAAGGTGAAGGAAATTTATATTGATAACCGATGACATCCGGTTTTTCTGCAGGAATCGCATTACTTTCACCCCCGCCACTAATCATGGTAAAAGCAATAAAAACAATAATACCTAATAAAACAACAAACCCTATTAAAATATAAGGTAATTTACTCTTAGGTTTCTCTTCCTGTTGAACCTCTTGCTGCTCTTGGGCATCCGCCATCTTATAAGTCCCCTTAAATCACAGATCTCAACTCCAATAATTTAACCTTATTATAGGTGGTTAAAAAATTCCTTGTCAAGCAGATTTTTCCTTATTTCTCTTTTCTCTTAAAATTAAGACCCATTCTGTGAAAAAAGTTTCATGGTTTCACGATTTACCATAAATTATTTAACTCTATACTAGCATGGTGGTTACTTGCCGCTTCTCTATGTTAACCTTTCATGGAGGGGATACGTTTTTATTTTAGGAGTAGGAATTAAAATTCCTTTCACTTATTCGATTTTTTTATGAGAAGCTACGAGGTGGATTTCTTTTTAATGTTCCTCTTTATGGCTAACCCTATGAGGAATCAAGTCGAAGCCATGAGTAAAAACCTTGGTTTGGATGTATACTGAGATTTACGATTTCAAGAATTATTCAAGCAAATATTATGCCAGAGAAAATGTCTTTATCGCTTGACCAACCTTGTTTTTTATAGATAGAATACTCCGCTGTTGAGTGTAGAGAGGATAAAACAAACATGAATGCACGTGCTCTTGCCGCTTCACTCCTTTTTTTGGGAGTCTTCACCCTGTCTTGCGCGGAGAAGCAACTTGCCATGAAACCAGCGACAACCCTTCACCGCGATGTTTTTACTTGCAAAGGGCTTTCTGCCGATAATCGATGGGTTGGGGTGACCGATGTTTTCCTCCCCGAAGAAAACTCTCGCGTGGTGGTTGTGGCTAATTTTGCTCCCGTGGATTTAGAGGGATGGGTGATTTATGAACTCACCAATCCTTTTGGCAATGTTGTGCTTCAAGAAGAAATCCAATATCCTAAAAATAACCCCTTGGGTATTTATTTCGAAATTCATGATTTGCTGAAGTTAGGGGGCGAAGGAGAGTGGAAAGCGAATGTTTACTCCGATGATGTGGTTATTGGTCAACAGATCTTTTATTTGGGTGAAAAACCCGAAGATGATTTTGCACCCGACACAGGTTTTCGGGTCATTGGCGCTGAACCAGCCCTAGATGAAACAGCCCCTGAGGAAGATCAAGCAAGGAGAAGCGCGGAGGATCGTTTTGCCGATTATATCCGCGAAGTAACCCCATCAACGCCCGCGCCTTCCTCGGAGAACTCTATTCCATCGTATGAACAGATTGACACGGCGACTCCCTAGGAGGCCATGTGGGGGGTAAAACAAGTTCATGGAAATCTTTACCCAAGAGATCCGAGACGATAAAGACATTCTTTTCGCGCGAGATCGAGCCCGTGTCATTTGTGAAGAGATGGGCTTTGGGATTACCGAACAACTCCAAGTAACCACCTCGGTTTTTGAACTGGGAAAGAATATTTTGGAACACGGCCAAGGTGGATCCATCACCTTCTCTCTTCAAACCAAGGATAATGATCTTAGCCTTGAAGTCGAGGGGCAAGATCATGGCCCGGGGCTCTCAGAAGATCAGGTTAAAGAATTGCTTTCCTCGGGGGCAGGATCCTCTACCGCACTACGGGGAATCGCGGCCATGAAACGTCTCATGGATAAGATCGAAATCGATTCAGCCCCTGGAGAAGGGACCCACATTCGCCTGATTAAGAGAAAAAAGGAATCCCCTAAAACCTTGGCGCGTAATATTGTCGGTTTTTTCCAGGAGCGTTTTTCTTCCCGAAAAAACCCCACATTATCCCAAGAATTGCGGATGCAAAACATTAACCTGATGCAGACTCTTTCTCTCTACGAGGAGAAAAATAAGGAACTGGAGAAGGTTAACAAAGAATTACTCGATCTGAAACAGCGTTTAGAACAATCGAATCAGGAACTGCAAGAGCGTACCGCCGAATTACAAGAGGCGCTGCTTTCTCTTGGAGATCGAACCACAGAACTCGAAGCCAATAACCGTCGCTTTGCTGCCGTATTGAAAGTGATTCCGCAAGGAATCGCGATCACAGACCGCTCGGGGGTGGTGACGATCGTCAATGATTATTTCTGTGATTTATTTTCCCTGAATCGCTCGGATGTAGAAGGGATTACCAAAGTCGAGTGGCTTGATCTCTTAAGCCGGTACTATAACGATCCATCCCAAAGTTGGGCAGAAATGATGAACCAGATTCAAGAGGAACCCCAAAAAGTTCATAAATTTGTACTTAATGGAATGTCCGATAATAACGAAAAAATTGTGTGCCAATCCACCCCTATCTTTGATGATGAAAATAAGATTGTTGGACGTTTGTGGATTTTTGAATAATAGCCTTTCACCCGTGCAGGGCATACCACGCTTCCATACGCTGCACTAAAACCTTGGCAAGCCGGGTCGCCCCATCTCTTTTCAACATCGATTTGGACTTCTCGCGTAAATGATCCAAGCGGGATGAATCATGTAGTACGTTTTGTAAAAATTCTTGAGTGTTTTCTTCTTGCCACTGGAGCCCTATTGTCTGCTCTTCCAAATAAGCACATAGACTTTTTTCTCGTACGTTGCCCGGATAAAAGATAACCGCGCTGCCCCGTGCCATAAACTCATACATGATCGGCAATGGCGGTGTAAGAACCACTTTAACTTGATCCATCAATCCGAGACGTTCTTCCAGGCTCATTTCTTGCTGGACTACATTTCCTACTCCGATCTCATTCACCAAGGTTGGCCGCAAGGATTCAGCCCCTTCGAGCATCACTTTTATCGATTCGGAATTGGCTGTTTTTACGTCGTGGAGGATCTTGAGTGCTTGTTCCGCTGAGCTATTATTGCTGACGATAAGGAGGGTCTGTTCTTTTTTTTGCGCATTGGCTGGGGTGTTAAAATATGTTTGGGGTAAAGCCACATACTCCATCCCATGAAGACAATCGGCCATACGGCTGGCTTGGAGTTTCATTTGTTCAAAGTTGGGAGGCGCCACCATCCCTGGGAGAAGAACCAAATTGGCGCTAAACAGATTTTCTTGAAACTTTTCTCCAAATTGGCAAAACGCGGGTCCTTGCAGTGATAAGGGAGACTGCATAGGGGCGGGGAGATCCGCAATGACAAGTTGGGGTTGATATTGCTTGATGGCTTCACGAAGATTTTTTACGTTTTCTTCTGCGCTTACATCCACATGTTGTAAATCGGCAATGAGAAACACAATCATTGGCAGGTACGGACAAGCCAAGATGACGTTTGATACACCCTGTGCCCGTAGGGCCTGGGCTAATGCGGCCCCACGCAGGATACGCGAAGGGCTACCTCGATAAGCAGGATCGATCCAAACCAAAGCCTGTTCGACTTTCTTGGATGGGGTGGTATGCGAGACTTCTGTATGGGTATTTTGTTCTTCCTTATTTTTTCGTAAAAAACCTAGCATAGATTCACGTCCTTATTCCATAAACACATCTTTACGGGGAAGCCATCATGGATACGGCTTGTTAACCACTTTGGGAATTCCAGTATTTTAAATCTTGTTTAATGATTCCAATTTTTCCATTCAGATTGTTTCGGGTAATGGCTGTATGTTCAAGGAGCTCGTCTAAAGAAAAAAGCTGATAAGTCAACTTCTTTCCATCCGCCCGAGTCTGAACAATTCCCCATCGTTCCATGAGGGGGAGTGTACGAGAGAAATCGGGTACAAAGAGGGTATTCAATCGATCATGGCAATATTTGCGAGCTTTCTCTTCCAGTTCGTTTTGACTCCACCCCTTTTGTCCTTTTGGGGGCTCCAGGGCAAGCAGCCCAAACAATAAAATAATTTCTCGCTTCAATACATTTTCATAATCGTCAATGATATGACTTACCGCTTTGGCCCCTCGCCCCAAACGATGCCGCAGCATATATTGCGCGTGATGAAGCTTTTGCTCGGTTTTGACAATGTTGAGTTTATACAGCAGCCGGTATCCCATAAAAAATAGAGGGTTAAAGAGCGTGAATAATCGCTTGAAACTCTTGGTGATTAGGGCTTTTCCCAGAGCAGGCACCGAAGCGGTGCCTGCTGCGCATAATTGCACATATTCTTTAACCCCCAACGATATTTGGGCATAGGGCAGCAGTAACTCTAAATCGCTTTCGGGAATACTGTGATAAGAAAGAACGTGCATTCTTTTTTGGCGATTTTTTTTTCTCGTACGTTCCTGGATAATTTCTTCCAGGGGCTTATCTTGCAGATAACGCAGTTTTTGTTCAACCGCTTCTCGTATCCCTTTACCCTTGAACCAAGTTTTTTTCATGCGATGGCTTCGTTCAGAAGGCAGGTACTCCTCGGCTTCTTCGTTAAGTTTATTTTGATCAATTTCAGGAACTTCTTCTTCTTCTTGGGTTTCCTCATTGGTGCCTTCTTTCATGGGGGCGAGATCTTCGCTGGCAAGAACAACCACTTCTTCAAAAATCTCAATACAATCCGGTGCCAGCAGCGACTTCATTTTTAATGAGTTCGCCCATTTACGTGTAAGGTTCTTTTCTTGTTTGGCGATATAAGACCCTCGTACATAAAAATGTAAGACGTCGACGTTTTGTAGACGCACAAAGATTTTTTCATAGGAACCGCTTTGCAGAGCATGTTCTACTATCTCCGGCGGTAGTTTTTCAAAATGGGCGAGTTCCATTACGGTATGGAGCTGCTTTAAGATAAATTCTAGATCCTCAGAGAAAGAGGTTTCGACTTGGTTCTCTTCATGCTTTTGAAAAAAGCGATGGGCAAATCCACCCTGACTCCATTTCAACATGCGGCTAAAAATTGTATCTGCCCGGAATTCTCCATCCAAGTACACCATCGATTCTAAATTAAAAAGCAAATCGAGCAGCTGTTCCTTATCATAACGCTTATAGATATCATGATGCGTGGTTAAATATTCTAAAAGATCACGTTGTAGATCTTGATAATCGATAGGAACGATATGCTGCTTGAATCGTGGTTGGAGGTTGTCGCTTATTTGGGTCGTTTCTTTTAAACGATTTTCTTTTTTTTCAACGTTCATATTATTATTTGGATGCATGGACATGCAATGTCATAAACCTACGTTATGGTTGAACCTACGATAATGAATCATGACTCATTTTATCTATGAGGTTATACGAAATGAGTCTGACTTTAAAGATGCATCATGGAAAACTCTTTCTTCACAGAGGTTATCTATCCATGACCTGATACACACGAGTATCTTCTTATTTAATTTTATAAGTTTAAAAAAATGAATCCTATCTTATCGGTTGAAAACGTTACATGCCGTAAGGGCGATAAATTTGATCAAGTTACGATTCTTAGTAACGTCTCTTTTACTGTGAATTCCGGTGAAATCGTATCTCTTTTAGGTTCCTCCGGATCGGGTAAATCGACCTTATTGCGCACGCTGGTTGGTTTAGATCCGCTCTCGTCAGGACAGATTTTCTTCCATGAGAAGAGTGTACAAGAGTGGGATATTCAGGAACTGCGCCGCCGGATGGGGTATGTCTTACAACTTCCCTATCTCTTTCCCGGTACGGTCGCGGAGAATATACTCTACGCTCCTCGTTTTCATCATAGGCTTGATAAAGACGAGGCCGCCTTCGTCCAAGAAATGTTATCCCACGTGGGTTTACCCTCTGATCTCGCGCAACGCCGCTCTCACGAACTTTCTGTTGGTCAGCAAATGCGAGTTTCGTTGGCTCGTACTTTGGCCAATCAGCCCGATGTCTTGCTTCTGGATGAACCTACCGCCTCTCTGGATCCTAAGTCGGCACAACATATTCTTCAGCTAATTTTACGCCTTAATCGAGAGGATGGAATTACCGTGATTGTTGTCACTCACGATCGGGATATCTCACGCCAACTCAATGGCCGCTGGCTTTGCTTTATGAATAAGCAGATAAACGAGTGCGATTCAATTAACCAACTTTCAACGTTTGAACTTCAAGAGGATAAAGATGTATGAATACTGACTATTTGGCTCTTTCTTTTTCTCAAGTTTTTGCTTCTCTGCTTATGATCCTTTTAGCCGTTGGCTTAGCCTTACTTAATCGCAGCCGCTTGGAAAAACAATATCTAATGGGAGCCATCCGCGCCTTTATCCAATTGATTCTCATGGGCTACTTTCTGCTGTGGTTGTTCCAAAACAACCACCCGGTTTATCTCCTTTTGACTTTGGAAGCCATGTTGATTGCGGGAACCTATACCGCAGGAAAGAGGCAGGAGCGATTTTCTCACCAAACGTTTTGGGTGCTTTTTATGGCATTACATACCTCTGCTTTGCTTGTGGGAGGATACTTTTTCCTCGCCGTCTTGAGTGTTCAACCGTTTTCCACTCCCCATTTGTTTATTCCTTTGATGGGGATGGTCATCGGTAACAGCGCCAATGGCGCCGCCTTGTCGGTTCATCGTCTCCAAAGCGAGGTGGAGAGTCATCGAGGTGAGATCGAAGCCGCCTTGGCGTTAGGAGTGACGCCCAAAAAAGCCTTAGAGCCTTACGTGTCTGCGACCTTGCGAAATGCGCTCATTCCCAGTATTAACAGCATGATGCTTATGGGAATTGTACAACTTCCCGGGATTATGACCGGGCAATTGATCTCCGGCATTTTGCCGCAAGAATCGGTACGGTATCAAATCGTAGTGGTTTATCTCCTCGCGGGAGCGGTAGCCCTGAGCTGCCACGTTACCGTTCGTATGGAAACCCGCCGATATTTCACTCAACGTTGGAGCTTAGTCGATTCATCTGAGTTGTGATTAATGCTTATGCTCGATTAAGGAAGGCGATGATTTTTTCTCTTCTGTTTGCTCTTCTTCGGGTGTAGGTTTGCGCATTTCTCGTATGGCTTTGATTGGACCCGAAAGGATAAAGGAAAAAGTGATGAGTAAAATCATGACTTTGGCAATCATCACCATAACACATAAAATCAGCACCATAATGACATTATGCTGAAAGATGTTCTTTTTTTCTATTTGCCATGAGGAAAGATCCGGATAGCGAAGAGTGCTTACCATCAAAAATGCCATGCACACCATCACGATATGCACTGTTGTTCGTAAGATGGGGGTGGCTAATAAGATTTCATAATCATGGCTAACCAGTACCATCGCAGCTAAAAAGCACGCCGGGACTGGACAGGGAAGCCCGACGAAGTAATCGCGTTTTTGCTGATTTCCAGCATGCACATTATACCTCGCCAGACGTAAGGCTGTACATAAGGTATAAACCAAAACCAGAGAGATTCCCAATCGATCGTACTGTTGATAAAGCATCGTATGCATGAGAATTGAAGGGGCGACACCGAAGGATATAACGTCGGCTAAAGAGTCTAATTGGGTTCCAAATGGAGAAGAAGAACCCATCAGACGCGCTACTTTTCCATCGATTAAATCAAAAAAGGCTGCCAGTAAAATCAAATACGCCGCGATCTCAAAGTGCTGATCGATTCCTACGGTAATAGCACTGACACCGCAGGCCACGTTAAAGCTGGTTAATACATTGGGCAAAAGATGAATCAGCTTAATGTCTTTCCGTTTTTGCCGGAAATTTTTTACACGGAAGCGCCGTATTCTTTTTTTGCCGCTCTCTAATCGGGAGTCTTTTTGGTTCTGTTCATTTTTCGATGGATTATCATTCATAAATAAAAAAACCTTAATCCATGTATTGTTCCATAAAGATTATCTTAGAGGTTTAATCTTTTGGATTGTTTCGAGCCTTCCTTAACCAAATCCTAATTATACCGCGATGGTTTTATGTATATAAGGCAAATGCGGTGGAGGAGATTATCTAAGTTGATTTCTCTTTCCGTCGTATTTCTGCCAGTAAGGCCGTGCGAGCGCTGATGAGCCCCGAAAGGATTCCGTCTTCAAAGTGAAAATGTGGATACGATTCCAAAAAGGAAAAATCATGAGGGTTTCTCAAATCTTCTTCCGTTAAATGCGGATCCAACTTTTGGGCAATTTTGAGAACTTTTTTCTTTTGGGAATCGATCATTTCATCCATCAAGCGAATAACATCCTTTTGATTCAACATTGGACTGCGCACCTTTTTTTACAAAAAAGAGACCGCCATGAGGACGGTCTCTCGCTTTATTCTTTTGTTCAACCTTGTTGTTAATTCAAAACACGCCGCAATACTCCTGATTTGTCGATCCATGTGGCTTTGATGACTTCGAAATGGCTGGGAGAGATTTTCCAACGGGGATCGTCTTCAGAAATATCATTGGGCAAGTCTTTAACGTATTCAGTAAATAAACTGGAGAAAAATCCAAAAGCATACCGCGGTGTCCCTAACATGGACAAGGTATCCCGCAAGTGGTTAAAATCGAAATCATCCGAAAACATGTTGGCAAGTTGAGTTTTTTGCTGCTCCGGCTTTTGACAGGATTGCAAGCGCTGATTGGCGATTTCATACAGTTCTTGCCCGCTCCATTTCAATTCTGAAATTAGATTGGATTTATCCAACCGCATCTTTTTTAACTGTTCAGGTGATGCGTTTCGGTGGATTTCATCTAATTCAATAGGCAGGAACAGTTTCAACCCCAGTTTTGGGTATTGGAGAAACTTGATATCCAGCAGTTTTTCGATAAAAATTCGCATCAATTCCACCCTTGTGCTAAGCATGGATGGCTCATCGATTCGATCCAAGAGGACATAGATCCCTTCGTAGTTAAAAACTTCCAACAATCCCATAAAGTGATCCAACAGTTGATAACGGGAAGCAGCATCCGAACCGCGAGGTAAGACAAATTCGCGACGCTCCTTTGGGGATTCACTTTTGAGTATTTTTTTCAAGTTGATGGATTCATGAGGGATAATTTTTACACTTTGACAGGCATAACTGGCTCTTGATTTTGTGATCATGTTTTTAATCAAGTAATACCCCCAAATCCCTACGAGCCCAAGCGCTCCTAAAGCATGCATGCTATTAATAATACGCGTGGATTCAAAAGGAAAACTCTCATGCAAGGGGGCAAGTCCTATCCCCACACTGATCCCTGTACCTATGGTTAAAGCCATGAAGCGTTTGAATCCCTGCATAGAAAAGTACCCAAACTGGCTTTTCAGCATTTTTAACGCTTCAGGAGTAGTGCGACGGTCTGAATTATAGTACAGGGTAGTCATGACCAGCAGATAGGTTTTTTGTTTCCTTGAAAGTTTGTGGGATTTTTCTCGCTTATCGAGAATATCATCCACAAGTTTTGTGATCCCAAGTGACAAAATACAATCGATATGATCTGAAATTCGCCAACGTTTTAGGGCTTCATGAGCGGATTGCGGATCTTCATTTTGGATCCCTACCGCGCGGCGAAAATTTTCTAAATGTGGATTAAAGTCAATGTATTCAATTTGAAATACTTTTTCCTCGGGATGCTCGCGGTTGTATTCCTCTACTCTCCTTTTAATCATCAATCGTAAGGCGCTTTTCCCGCTTCCTTTCTCTCCAAAACTGATGGCGGGAGCGGGCATTCGCGGATTCCCAAACATCCGGTCAAAACTCCAGTGCACAGCATTGGGATCCACTTCGGTTAACACAAGATCCTTGTCGGCGTCTTCACAAGTAAAGGGGTCATCGGTTAATCCCCAATACTCTCTCCATTTTTGCATAAACATGATCGATTTTCCTTTTATTAAAAAGACTATGAGTTAATTTATCAATCTTATAGGTTTTTCTCTTTTCTTCCAACAGCAATCACCAAAAATCAGCGAAATCTTCTCCCAACTCCTCAAAACCCTCATTTGGCCATTGCGCCAAATCACTGTCCAGATCAAAGACAGTCCAATCATTGGTTTTACCTATTTCATTCTGAGTGGGATCCAAATCATCGTACCAACTATTCATCCTTGAACCATCTTGGGTGGCACATCCTGATATTACAATGAGTAAAGTAATTAAATTCAATACGAATAACCGCATCAAAGTGAATCCTGCTTTCCGTTTTTAGTTTATTCGGTCTTACAACAATTCCATACGTAATGTCTCATAGAAGAGTAACTGAACGTTAAATAATGTTTTTTTCTGAAGCGGTAACTTGAGGGACAATGACTTCGGCTCCAATTTCAGAATAGGTTTCTCGCAATTGTTGTAGCATCTCTTCGCCCTCATAGGTACCTATAACAGCACCACCGGAACCTGCGAACTTGGAAGTCGCACCGACAGCACGTCCTCGATAGACTAAATCTAAATCCGTGGGACGTAATTTAAACAGCGAGGAACGCAAATCGAAATTTTTATTGATAAGTTCAGCCATTTCAGATAAATCTTTGCGTTTCATCGCTTCTCTAAATTCATCAGTATATTGAGCGAATTGTTTCATTGCGTTTACGACTTCAGGGTCACCTTGATTGAAACGTTCTCGGATGTTGTTGTGAAAGACCTCGGAACCTTCGCCCAGCCGGGTATCGTAGGCGATATAAAGAGGAGGCAGCAAAGAAGGATCGATCGGCTCATAGATTCCGTGCCCCTTGCTTTCTAATATTTCACGGGCGAAATCCATATAAACCGCTTTTTCATAGACTTGAATAACCCGATCTTGCAGCCCAGCGCCGATGCCTAGCTCATCTCGTTCGGCCGAGAGAATAATATTGGGCTGAATTTCTTTAGGAATATCAATATCGTAGAATTGCATTAACGCACGAAGGGCGGCTGTAATAATCGCACTCGAGCCTGCTAATCCTACCCGCGCGGGGATGTCGGATTCGTATTCTAGGGTGAAATTCCTTTTTGGAATTTTGATATTCTTCTTTTCACAATAATCAGCAAAACATTTGATCAAGGCACGCAACAAGCGAACCCCCCCGTAATATCCGTAGAGCTTCGAGGCTTCTCTTAATTCTTCCACCGATCGCCAGATGGGATGATCAATCGTGCTTTCTTTGATTACAAGATTGGCTGACGGATAACAGAGGACTCGGGCACGAAAGTTTTTCACCGATATGGAAATCGTTTTCCCAAAATAACCATCCGATGGATTCCCGATTAAGCCGGCGCGTGCGTAGGCATATGTTTCGATAAATTTGCTCATGGAACTCTCCCTGCCTTTTGTGGCATGATTGATGTGTTAAATAAGCGTCTTGTTTTTCACGCTTCACATTGTTCATTTAACCATGGCCACAACCGTTGAGTAACTCCCGGTTCGCCATCGCTGCTAAAACGTGAATGACACAAGCCTGCGGGTCTTGGATTACAGTCCAGAACCCAAGCCGTCCATTGTCCGTTCTTCCATTCCAGACGTACATCGATACCTAGCATTCGAGTTTCGTTGAAAGCGGAAGCCGCTTTCTCAGCCGTATTTTCGATGAGGTTCCATACTTCATCGTTCACTTGAAACGGTATTAAATGCTCGGGCGTTTGTACTGTCCATTCTTTTCCACGAGTCCATTCTACAACATGTCCCCCTATTCCCGGAGAGGAAACATAGTTACCCGCTTTAGAAAGCATTAAAAATCCGCTTTCTGCCTTTCCGTTGATCACATGGATGCGGATATCAAAATAGACAGTTTCGTTTTGTGTCTCATCCACGATTTTCACATTGCCGACCCCTTTTCGCACTAATACATCATCTTTTGCGGCGATCGTCTGAGCATGCTGTAGCATCTCGGTGGGGATTTTTTCTTCCTGAAGAACGGGAAACGCTTTGGTACCGCGACCTTCCGTGCCCCTATTGGGTTGAAGCACGACCCACTCTAGGTCTTGGTGGTGTCGTTGTAAAACCTCTAGCGATTTCTCTAAAGAGGTTTCATTCCGCTGATCAGCGCACAGAAGTACCGCTTCAGGGGTGTTAATTCCCGCTTGGTTCCATACTTGATAACAGGCGAATTTATCATCAGCGAGTTTAGCTGAAGCATAGGGATTAACCAATGGGATGTGATGCTTTTCAAAATGATCACACCATTCCTGATGTACATTTGGAGATAGGCATAGAAATTGGGCGCTGGAAACCGCTCTTGCTGTTTCCAAATCGAATTCCATTGGGTTCTCATAATTTTCCAAGTAGAAGATTCCTCGTTCGATTTCGCAATTCTCGTTGATCCATGAGGTATGGGCGCAAACGACCAGTCTTTTCGTTCGCCCCCAGTGTTCCAAATCATAGAGATACGAATCCAACATGAGGGGATAGACTTCATGGGCTACATTAGGTAGGTATTCCACAAGAATCAGATGAATGGGTAAATCAGGAACGGTTACTTGTGAAAAACTACGTATTTTGGGGAGGATGACCAGGGCAGGGCAGAGGGCTTCGCTATAAATCGCTTCCAATACGTTTTGTTTGACCCGCTCGCAAAAGCGCGTTTCCATGAATATTTCCAAGGGGATATTGTTTGGCAACTGGTTTTTTAAAGAGGCAAGTATAGAATCATATTCTTCATCCAGCATTTGCGCAATCGATCTCATTAGCGCCGAATTTCCCTGATGAATCTGCGTGCGTAAGTCTTCGAGGTTACCCAAGTGGTCGGTAACTCGCTTTAGCAATTGTTTTTTGATGAAGAGAGAGAAATCCCACATGGGAAGAAAGGTCTCATTGTAATTGGTTGATTTGCTCTAATAGGTCATTCGTACGGCGACTCCATTTTCATGCAAATACTCTTTGATTTGAGGAATCGAGTACGTGCCAAAGTGGATCATGGAAGCCACGATGGCGGCGTCCGCTTTGCCATCTGTGAACACCTCCAACAGGTGTTCCGGTTTTCCTCCGCCCCCGCTGGCAATAACGGGTACGCCTACTGCTTTGGCGATGGTGCGTGTCAGGTTAATCTCAAAGCCGTCTTGGGTGCCATCGGCGTCGATACTATTGACGACCAATTCTCCCGCCCCGAGTTCTACTCCGCGTTTAGCCCATTCAATCGCATCCATGCCCATGGCTTTACGACCTCCGTTAATATAAATTTCATAGCCGGAGGGGATTTTTTCCGTAGGTTCAACCCGTTTCACATCCATGCTTAGTACAATGCACTGATTGCCAAAGCCGTGCGCGCCTTGGGAAATGATTTCCGGATTCAATACCGCCGCGGAATTGACGCTTACTTTTTCACCACCGGCGAGAAGCACCCCTCGCATGTCTTCATAGGTACGCAAACCGCCTCCCACCGAATAGGGGATATAAATCTCTTCGGCGGTGCGGCTTACGACTTCGATCATAATATCCCGTTTATCGCTACTGGCGGTGATATCATAAAAGACGATTTCATCCGCCCCTTCTTCGTAATATTTCTTCGCCATCGCCACGGGATCGCCAAGGTCAATATTATTTTTAAATTCAACCCCTTTGGTGACCAAACCCGCGCGAACATCCAGACAAGGTATAATGCGTTTGGTTAACATAGTTGTGGCTCCTGTTCTTCACCACGAAGTTTGGCAGAAGTTCTTCAACATTTGGAGACCTACCGGCCCGCTTTTCTCTAAATGAAACTGGGTGGCGACGATATTCTCTTTTGCGACCGCGCTGGTGAAATGGATGCCATATTCGGTTTCGCCAATAATGACATCAGAAATCGCGGGTTCGCAGTAATAAGAATTAACGAAATAGAATTCAGCCTTATCCGGGACGCCTTCAAAGATGGGATGCGCTTTTTTCTGATGTACCCGGTTCCACCCAATTTGCGGAATTTTGAGTGGCACATCACCTACTTTTTCAGGAAATTTTTTCACCCTGCCTTTGAAGATCCCCAAACATTCCACCTGGTCTTCGTCACTCCATTCGAACAGAATTTGAATGCCGATACAGATGGCCAGGAAAGGCTTCTGTTTTTTCAGAATTTCTCGTTTGACAACATCGGCTAAACCGGTTCGATGCAAAACCTCCATCGAGGCCCCGGCTGCTCCCACGCCGGGGAAGATTAGTTTCTCCGCCTCGGCGATCGCTTGAGGATCAGCCGTGATTTGAGCCTCAAAGCCCAGGTGTTTCACCGCACGTTCGACGCTTTTTAAATTTCCTGCTTCGTAATCAATGATGGCAATCATAATCCGTTTACCCTGAGAGAAAATCCCTATACAGATCCTTATTTCTCATAAGAAAATGAGAAATGAGGTGTATAGAGTTTAAATGCAATACTTCAGAACAGCGAGGGAGAGACTAGCGTAATTTTACTTCTTTTAATGTCTTGCGTAGAGTCTCCAGGTACTTTTTCGGTTCCTCTTGGGAAAAATGCTCACGCACCGGCTGTAGAAGATCTGCAATACTCTGTGCTACCGCCGCCTTTAAATCCATCGGATGCAGTTTTTTCTCGGCGAAGAAATCCTTTAATGCATCATAGGTTTCGAATTCGACATTTCCCCCATGTTCTTCTTTTCGTTCGATCTTCAAGGGGGCACGTCCTAAGGCGAAAATGAGGTTTTGCGCCCAATCCAATACAGGATTAAAATCGACCTCTCCTTCTGGACAGAAGGCTTTCTTGATCTTTCGTGCGATATCTTTTGGTTCATCGGTAATAAAGACCGCCGTATCCGGTTTTGATTTGCTCATCTTCATTGCCGTCCACACTTCTTGTAAGCGGTCGGGATCTATCGGCCACATCGGTGGTTTTCCCAAGCCTATCAACAAATGATGATGAACCGCTACGGGGGAGAGGGCATTCCCTTGAGGATCCGTGAGTGGATTGGTTTTGATTTGATTGGCCACGTCCAGGGCGATCACATGCGCCTTGCGTTGATCGGCCCCCGAATGGGCTATATTCACGCCCAAAGCATAAATATCCGCAACCTGCATCGGGGGATATACCAGTTTGGCGAAATCGATGGCTTCTCCTTCGGCTCGGCCGAGGATGGTGATCGAGCGCATGATTCGTTTTAACGTGGTGTTTTTACAAACTTCGACAAATGTGGTCCAAAAATCGGGGTTGTTGCGGTATAAATCGGAACCCAAAACGACATTTAACTTCTCGGGATCTCCCCCCACCGCCTTCAAGCAACATTTTAACCCTTCGGCGAAATAGCCATGCGCCATCTGACGGATAAATTCAATATCCCCACCTAGTTTGTCATTGATCCAACTATGCCAATCGGCCAGGAAGATGGTGCATTCTACCCCCGCTTTCTGAAAATCAGCCACCTTGGCCATACACTGGATCCCGGTACCCAAGTGTATTTCACCCGAGATTTCGAAACCAATGTAGTGTTTTAATGGAATATCTTTATCTAAATATTCTTTAAGACGTTCTTCGGTAAGGATTTCTTCAAGATTTTGCGTAATAAGTCGCCGTCGTTCAGTAGCATTCATGATAGATTACTGCTCTTTTTAGATTTATAGACAGTGTAGAGTAAAAAATAAAAAATCCAGGGGGAAGGATTCGAACCTTCGAAGGCTAACGCCGGCAGGTTTACAGCCTGCTCCCTTTGGCCGCTCGGGCACCCCTGGAATCGTTTGGTTAAATTGTATTAATTCTCTGCCGGTAAAACGTACTTCCTTAGTACAATTTGGATATTTTGCTTTAACATTCCAAATTGTCAAGGCATAATGAGACGAACCATGGAACTTGATGAAATGAGGCTCTGTCTCAATAATGCCATAGTGTTTTCATTAGTTAGTATAACGCGAATGAAATAAGATCAAACCACCATATTTCAAATTTTTGTAGTAAAGGACCAAATAATCAACATGCGCTATTTAATCATCGGAGGGGCGGGATTCATTGGATCCAATACGAGCGATTTTCTTGCGGCTCAGGGTGAGGAAGTCATCCTTGCCGATAACCTTTCGCGCCCAGGTTCAGAAAAAAATCTCGCTTGGCTGCTTCAAAATCACCCAAGACTTTCTTTTCATCACTGCGATATTCGCAGGATGACAGATTTACAAAATCTCTATCGTCAATATAAATCCTTTGACGTTGTCATTCATCTTGCTTCTCAAGTGGCGGTAACCACCTCCGTTCACGATCCCCGCACCGATTTTGAGATTAATGCTCTTGGTGCTTTCAATGTCCTCGAATGTATTCGACTTTCGGGAGACGATCCTGTTTTTTTATTCTCTTCTACCAACAAAGTATATGGAGGCATGGAGCAAATTCAGATATCAGAAAGAGAAACCCGCTACGAATTTACGGATTATCCGGAAGGGATCGATGAAACCTGTCCATTGAATTTCCATTCTCCTTATGGATGTTCTAAAGGCTGCGCGGATCAATATGTGCGTGATTATTCTCGCATTTATGGATTACGCAGCGTGGTCTTTCGGCAATCGGCGATTTATGGACCTCGTCAATTCGGTGTCGAAGACCAAGGCTGGGTTGCCTGGTTTCTCATTGCCGCCTGCAAAAAACAACCAATTACTATTTATGGAGATGGAAAACAAGTTCGCGATATTCTCTGGGTAGAAGACTTAATCCAAGCCTATCTGAGTGCCGTCCATTCAATTGATACCGTTCAAGGAGAGATTTTCAATATCGGTGGTGGACGCGAAAAAAGTTTAAGCGTATGGAGAGAGTTTGGTCCTTTGCTTAAACGTGAACTCCGCCTGGAGCCTGAAATTTCATTTAGTGATTGGCGTCCAGGTGATCAAAAAGTGTGTATCATGGATATCCGCAAGGCGAAACAGGTTCTTCACTGGCACCCAAAAGTAGGGGTTGAAGAAGGAGTTTCCCGACTCGCTCAATGGGTCCAGGAGCATATCGGTATTTTATAAAATGAAACTTTTTGGTTCCACCATGCATTCTCAGACTCAATGCGAAGCGATTCAAACCATTTTACTTTCTACCGATCGCTTGGAATCACTCCAGATTCCTGCAGAAACGCGCGAGCGTTTGTTGGAATGGGGCGCTATTTATCTCATGCGTTCTTCCTTTGGTGAGGATCGTGTCGTCTTGGTTGGCTTTATTGGCTGCACAGGAACGGGTAAATCGACTTTATTCAACAGCCTCGTGAATCAAGAAATTAGTCTGACAGGATGGCAGTCTCATAATACCAGCGGCCCTGTTTTACTTGCCCATGCTTCATTTCGCGATCAAGTTGAATCTATTGAATCCCACAGCGGGAAACTTCTTTTTCCCACCCTGAAACGTAATTTTCTTACTTCTAAGGAAAAAACCTTTGGTTCGCCTGACTCCGTTCAGTGGCTTGAACATCAATCTCCCGAATGGAAAACGATTGCCTTGCTTGATCTTCCCGACATCAATACAACCCTCGCTCGGGATGAAAAACATTTGGCTATACGGCTTCTGCCTTGGCTGGATACGGTCATTTTTATGGTCGATGATGAAACGATATATCACCGTGAATACGAAGAAGCGGTAAGTATGGTGGATGAATTAGGGCCGGCTCGTCTCTGCGTGTTAAACCATCGCGGGATGGATCGCGTCGATTTGAGCGATTCGGCTATAAAAGAAACGATTGAATTTTTTGGGGTGGATACTATCCACGTTCTTCCCCGTATAAAAAGGGGGAATTACTTTACGCGCGAAACGGAGTTTCAACAATTAAAAAAGGAGATTCAAACCCAGGCACGCCATACCCCCCCACAGGCTTTATGGCCTAAAATTCAACCCTTGGCACATGAGATTATGACCCTTATCTCGAATCGAAATCGAATCTTTACGTCACTCGAGAATAATCTTGATCGTGAAATTCGTCATTCGATTAATCAATCCCCCCCTCTTGAACTCAAACGCATCATTCACGATGATGTTCTTCAGGCCTTGAATCATTTGGGATTGAAACGTTTTGCCTTGACCAACATTCTTCAGTTCTTTCGCCGGGTTACTTCCACTGGTTCTTTACGTAAGAGTTTTCAAGTCGCCTTCAGTGGACATCGCGATCAGGTATTATCCCAGCTCTTGCATATCGATCTGAAAAAATTAGAAGAAGAAACCCATAAACGTTTAGTAGATCATAACGAGCGCATTCGTACTCTCATTTTGCAGCATCCACAAAGTGATTCTCTACTCCAATGGGTGCCTGAACTCCGCGATTTTGCGGTACTGACTACCGAATCATTGAAGCAGGCGCTCGAAGAAGATGTACGCCGTTTTGAAAAACAGTGCCAGGAAATACTGGCGAACGATCAGATCAGTGGCTCAGTAAAAAACGATCCGTTGGTGACGGCTGGTGTTTGTTTGTTTTTGATTGCAGATGTATTTACTATTCCCGGCTTTGGGGGGTTTGCTTTGGCGCCAAGTCTATTTCGTTATCTCCCTTTAGGTCCTTTCGAAAAAGCAAAGCGGCGATTTTTGCGTAACATTGATGACCGAATTCGTCAAACATTGCTCCATGGCATCCAGCAATTGAATGAATATCGCCAACAAATCGTACTGGATGAACACGATCCTTTGTACCAAGCCTTGGTGCAATGCGGGAAAGATCATGAAACTTGATACCCTTCGTCGGCAAATCGAGAGTCTAAACCGTGAATTATCCGAATTGACCGGTCAACCCGAAGTCGAACTCTCCTTTCAGAGTGGAGAAGCCGACCAAGATACCCTCTATCTCTATGGCATTATGGGCGGGAAAGACGTTGGCAAGACCACCCTTATCAACCAACTGGCTGGGTCTCGCATCTCGCTTGATACTAATATTCTCGATGAAGGCACAAAGATCGCCGTAGCCTATGTCCACGAAAAAGATAAACCCTATCTCAAGAAGCGTCTCATGGGCGAGGTCGGTCAGCGGGTACGATATGTTAGCCATCAGCGCAATGAATTACGTAACGTCGTCTTGGTTGATTTTCCCGATTTTGACAGTCGTTTTCTCACTCACCGGGAGGATGTTCATAATCTTGCCCGTCATCTTCAAGGTATTCTTTGGGTGGTTACTCCTCGGAAATATGGGGATCATGAATTCATACAACGTCTCACCTCAATCGCTCAAAGCAATGAAAATTATTATATTATCCTCAATAAAATGGACCAGTTAGAAGAGGTGGTGCCAATCTCTACCGTCCGGGAGAAGGTGCTTACCCTTTTAGAGAAAGAATGCCATAAGCGTAGAATCAATTCGCCCTCGCCCGATCGGCTTATGGTCGTCTCTGCGCACAGTCCTAAGAAATACGAATATCCCGAGCTTCATGCGCGGCTGATCCGTAGACATTCTCTCGACGAAATACTGCGTGCCAAGGCTGAAAATATCCAGACCGAGTTTGAGAAGAACATTCAACGCTTACGCGACGAATATCAGATTGATGAAAAAATCGAAGCCATGGAGAATCTCTTTGATCGGCTTCATTCTATGGTGGATGAGCAATTCACTGCGGATTATTTCGAAACGGTACTTCAACGGATGCAGTTAATGGAACAAATCCAGCGCCGTATTAGTACCCAACTTTTTTTTCAGCGGGTAGAAGGCTGGCCATTATTGCGCAGTTTGTGTTATCCCTTGGCCGGGATTGTTTCTGCCATTGGTCGCCGGCTCACCGCTTCTTCTATGGCTATGCATGAGGGCATCGAAACTTCTCGTGATCTGCTTCGTTATCATGGTGAGACCGTCTCCTCCCGCATGCAAAAGATTCATTTGACCTTACAAGAACAACTCCCTCCCCATCTCGGACCGGTACAAACCATTCCCAATTACAGCGAAAGCATTGATCGTGAGTTTCAGCACCTTATGCAAACCTACGAAGATCGGGTGGTAGGTAAGATACGTTCAACGATCAAGCCGCCGGGAAAAGCCCGGAAATTTGCAGTCTATTTCCCCCTGGTGTGGTTCCCCTTTCTTCAGCCTATGCTTCTTAATATCTCAGAAATGGAGGGGTCGATCATTTCTTTCAAATTTATGGGTGAAGTGATTTACACCTTTATTACCCTTTTGGGAGCTCGTTCTCTTCTGGTGAGTGTGATTTTTTTGATTGTCTTTTATCTTATTTGGCTGGTTTTACTGTACGCGAATGGGGCACGCTATGTTCTACGCGAAGGACAGGAGGAATTTCGTGAAACCTGGTATGAAGAGTTCCTACCCTGGATTGTGAATGAATTATCTCGTCCCTTCCAAGAAGTACGCTCTCGTTGGATGGATATTCGCTTACGATTGGAAAGCATTCGTGAGGAAATCCGGGAAGAGATTCAACGTATCCAGCGGATGAATTAGTTCGGATATCCATAGACTTTTCACAAAGACCTAAAACATTATTCACGGGAAATTCCTAAAAGTGTAATAAAATTACGCTAAGTGATTCATCCTCGAAGAGATAAGTTAACTTGGGTGATGCGAGTGACTTATCGAGACTCCCATTTAAGTTTTTCTCGATATAGCCGATAATTGTCACAAGTTTATGCTTTGTTTGTAATTAGATATTGAATGGCAATGTTAGCGTATTTGTGGAAATAGGATCAAATTTCCGTGATAGGAAGACCCATTCCTTATGGCAAGGAGTCAGAACCATGATTGATTCAATCAATCCCATATCCAATAAACAGTCTGGCCCCCTTGCGCGAACTCAGTCTGTTCGACAAGGGGGAAAACAGCCTTCCGCTACCTATGAGAAAAAAAACGTAAATAAGGATGTTTTTGTTGTTCAAAAAATGGCAGCCAAGGATGTCCTTTCGGTATCCTTCAACCTCAAGGAGGATGTAAAACAACTAAGCCAATCTGTCTCGGTGGCTTATGAAGAGGTCAAGTCCCAACTAGAAGAGTACTTCGGTGTATCCCGTGACGAGAATTCTGAGGATTTGAAGCTGGCTAAGGATTCCTCGATGGAAGAATGGGTCGAGTTCTTCCGCCCCGAGAATACCGCAAATCGTATCGTGAACTTCGCTACCGGATTCTTTGATGCCTATCAAGCCAATCATGCAGAGCAAGAGGACGAAGAGACGGTGGTTGGTTTTACTTCCTTGTTAGGCAAGGCTGTCCAAAAAGGATTTGAAGAAGCGGAAAAAATCCTTGGAGATTTTGATAAACTTGGCGAGATCGGCGAAAATATCAAACGTACGTACCACCTCGTCATGAAAGGGCTTGAAGAATATCGCCGGGAAAATTTGAATGATTTAGGTTTGCTTCCTGAAAAACCTGAAACGGTACCCGAAGAAGTACTGCAAGAAGAACCTGAAATCGAAGAATAACTCCAGTAAGGCTTTCTTGATCAATCCCACGATGGCTTGTCGCATCATGGGATTTTTTTATTTCCAAATATAGATTTTCTGAAAAAATTCATTAAAGTATTTTTATTCGAAAAATTCATGAATGATTCAAATCAACTTCGCTTTTCAATTATATGCTTTCCTTGAATGTTCAGAGGGGAATAGGTTTATGAGCAATCCATTAGATAATCCTAACACCCGTGAAAGTTACGATCCTCAGGGGATGATTCACTTGGCCGAGACTTTCCATCAACAATGCGCGCATGGAGAAAATCTCGCTCGCGTGTTCGAACTTCCTCCCGCATCGGATATTCGTAATGTGGTCATTTGTGGGATGGGCGGTTCCGCCATCGGCGGCGATCTATTACGCGCGTATGTGGCTGATCAATCCCCTTTACCTATTGAGGTTGTGCGCAATTACACACTACCTAAGTATGTCGATTCCCATACGCTCGTGATTGCCAGTTCCTATTCTGGCAACACCGAAGAAACTCTAAGCGCCTATGCTCAAGCCAAAGAACGTGGGGCCATGATCGTGGCCATTTCCACCGGGGGTGAATTAGCAAAGCAATGCAGCGAGGATGGTTTCAGGTGCTTGAATGTCCCTCCGGGGCTCTCTCCCCGTGCCGCTTTGGGCTACTCCTTCATGCCTTTGCTTGTGTTTTTTGAACGCTGGGGATTTATTGATGATCAATCGCAAGCGATCTCAGCGATGTATCGCGCAGTGGAATTTCTCATCGGAGCCAATAAATTCGATGTCGCTCTGGATGACAATCCTGCCAAAAAATTGGCTCAGCAACTGTACGGCTCCATCATTGTGATATACGCTTCGGCGGATGCTTTCCAACCGATTGCCATGCGCTGGCGTTGTCAGATTAACGAAAACGCCAAAGCCTTTGCCCATGATCTCTCCCTTCCCGAAATGAACCATAACGAAATCCTGGGTTGGAAGCACCCTGCTTCTATTTTACGTCATTTCCAGGCGGTTTATTTGTTGGATCAGGATATTCATCCCCAGACAAAAAAACGCTTTGAGGTCATGAAGAGCCTTGTCACCAAAAGCGCGGGCAATCTTACAGAAATACAATCCACTGGAGAGGGGCTGTTGGCGCGTATGATGAGTATGATCAGTTTTGCGGATTTTGTTAGCATTTATCTTGCGTATTTATATCAACAAGACCCGACACCGATCCCTGCGATTGATTATTTGAAAGAAGAATTATCGAAGAAGAAAGAAACTCTATGAGTTTTCAAGAAGAGAAGAAGGAGAATCCTTAACCAGGCATGGAGAAGCAAAAACTTTCTCGCTTTGATTGCATAGCGCTGGTTGGTCTTTTTTTTCTTACAGGGATTTTTTCTTTCGTTATTCACTTTTACGTACTTCAGAGTTTTCCAAATTCCGCAGATGAATGGGCTTATCTCTACCAAGCCCGTACCTTCGCCTTAGGGCAAATGAGCGTGGAGGCTCATCCTCAGCAGGAAAGGCTGTCTCCTTTTTACCTCCACACCCATGAAGGCCGGGTTTTCTCTATTTTCCCTCCCGGATGGCCTGCTATTTTAGCTCTGGGGGAAGTGATTCATTTCCCTGGACTCATAAATCCCCTGCTTTCTGCTCTTACGGTCGTGATTTTATATCTCGCCGCGTATAAGTGGGAAGGGCGTTTATGCGCTTGGTTTGCGGTAGGAATGCTGGTTTGTTCTTCCTTTTTTCTTTTTAACGCGGCTTCTTATTTTTCTCACCCTGCATGTTTATTGGCATGTGGGCTCACTTTTTATTTTCTTATTTCATGGAGGCAAAATCCATCATGGATTTATGCTGTCGCTGCGGGCATAACTTTCGGCATCGCTTTCACTATCCGTGAGCTCACCGCCCTAGCCGTCCTTTCTCCTCTTTTTATTGAGATTTTTTACCACTCTCGACGGCGGTTTCCTTTTTTTCTCCTCGCTTTCCTCGGAGCACTTCCTATCGCCTTGGCTTATCTATTTTACAATGCGGAGTTGACAGGACGCTGGTTTTACCCAGTACGTTTTTTATTACCCAGCGAAAGCCTTGGATTTGGTCCTCGTGAGATTCAACTCTTCGATTATGTGGAAATCCAACATTTCGGCCTGCTCGATGCCATGTCCAATAGTGCGCACAATTTCATGCTTCTACTTCGCTGGGCATTTCCGGGTTTACCGTTCCTCGCTCTTTATAGCGTCTGGAAGGAGTGGCGCAAACCGTTTGTGCCTTGGTTATTGATTTCAGCGATGCTTCTACCCTGCGCGTATTTCTTCTATCCATCCCAGGGAGGCAATCAATATGGACCTCGATTTTATTATTCCGCCCTGCTTCCTCTAACCTTATTGGCGGGATTCGCCCTCCAGCATCTTGTTTCCAGTTTGTCGCTCAAAAAAATTACGATTATTCTCACATTTCTTTTCACCATCTCTCTCACGCTAGTAATCTATTACTCCATCGAGAGACAACAGCAAATATACGAGCGTCGCACTCTCTTTCGCCTTGTGGAGCACTTTAATTTACGTAACGCTTTGGTTTTTGTTTCTGCTCCCAGTGGTGATATGACTCAAGGTGATCTTATTCGTAATTCTCCCCGTCTGGATCAACAGCAAGTCATCTATGCATGGCATCTGGGCGAACGTAACCAGGCTTTGCTGCAATCCTTTCCTGAACGCATTCCGTATATCTTTGGCCGTGACTCGAAAACGGGTTCCTATTTTCTTCGTCGTATGTCTTCTCGTCTTGGAGATAGAGAAGGCTTCATGTAGACTTTATGATTTAAATAAATTTAGGTGGAATAGGAAAGATTTCGCAGGAAGGGTGGCTTTGGTTCTTATGTCTTCAACAGTACCGGCTATATCAATCAACGGAACCGTGGTCAAAAAGGAAGATGCGACAATTTCAGTCTTCGACCATGGTTTTTTATACGGGGACGGTGTTTTCGAAGGAATTCGCGTGTACAAAAACAAAATCTTTCGTGGAGATCGTCATGTAGCGCGATTGTTCCGCTCGGCGAAAATCATCGATCTTGACATTGGAATGACCGAGAAGGAGATGTTGGATGAACTACGTCGTATGGTACGCCTTTTTGCTGAAGAAAACCAGCTGGACTTAATGGACAATAACGACCCTCTCTATATTCGCGCTATTGTCAGCCGTGGGGATGGCGATCTGGGACTCGATCCCCGCAAATGCCCCAAACCCAACATTATTGTGATCGTCGATCGCATCTCCCTCTATCCCCGTGAGTATTACGAGAACGGGTTGAATCTTGTTACAACCGATATTCGCCGTATCCCACAGGATTCTCTCCCCTCCCAAGTTAAATCCCTCTGTTATCTTAACAACATTTTGGCCAAATTAGACTCTAATCGTGAGGGAGCGGCAGAAGCGATTTTTCTTAATCATCAAGGTTATGTAGCCGAAGCAACGGCCGACAATCTTTTTCTCATCAGCGGTGGGGTGTTAAAAACTCCGATGACTTCCGATGGTGCCTTGCCGGGGATTACTCGAGAAGCCGTGCTTGAATTGGCACGCGAAATGAAAATATCTCATCAAGAAACCCATGTTACTATAGCGGATCTCTTCTGTGCGGACGAATGTTTTGTTTCGGGGACCGCCGCCCGTTTGGTTCCCGTTACCCAAATTAACAAGCGTAGAATTGGTACAGGAAAACCAGGGCCCATCACGTTACAATTGATGGAAGCCTTTGCACGTTTAACCGAACAAGACGGGGTCACTGTATGAGAAGGAGCCTTTTCACGAAAAGAATCCAGAGAAGTGAAAAACAAAATTTCATATATCCTTTTAACATAGCAAGTCAACAAGTTATAATATAATTAAATGAATAGGATATGTTGAATGACTTGAAAACAAAATCTTTTTTTGTATTTTTGGCGATTTGAGTTGTAAAAGTGAATCGTAACCGTGAGTTAGGAAGTGAGTATGGAAAGAGATTATTTTCCTTATATTTTCCTTGATGAATCTTCTCAACAAAGGTACATAATTAATTAAGATAGAATTCATCGAAAATAAAAATAGAATAAAATCAACTGGTAAGATAAGGATAATCTCTTACCATAAAAGAATAAGGGAAAATCATGATTTGTGACGTTTGTAAAAAAAATCCGGCAAAACTTCATATTACTCAGATGGTTAATGATAAAAAATTCACTCTGCACATCTGCCCTTCCTGTGCTACCGAAAAGGGCGTCACGGGTCCCTCGATCAATACTTCCTTTTCGGTGGAACAATTACTCTCAGGAGGGGGAGAAGCGCAGCCATCTGAGAAAGAAGAAGAAATGGCTGCCCATCAGACGTGCCCTTCCTGTGGTTTATCCTATGGATCCTTTAAGGAAAGCGGTCGTCTTGGGTGTTCTCTGTGTTATGAAACCTTTTCTGCACAAATCAAACCGCTTCTGCAAAAGATTCAAAAAGAGGTTAAACACAAGGGAAAAGTGCCTGATAAGGGCGATGCTCAACTCGTTCTAAAACGCAATATCACTGATCTTCGTATGCAATTGAAAGAAGCCGTGAGCCAAGAACATTTCGAAGAGGCCGCTCAACTTCGTGACCAGATTCGGAAAATGGAAAACGAACTGGGAGAAATGAAAGAATAACCATTCTTCATGATCTAATGAAGAAGAAGGGGATGAAATTTAGGGAATGAGCAGCTTCAAAATCAAATAAAAACAGTACAATAAAGTAATGAAGAACACTTGATCGGATTATTATTATGGTTGAATTACCGAAAGAATTTGTCGAAGATTGTGGTTGGCTCACCTCGGGTAGTGGAGCCAATGATCTTGTTGTTAGCAGCCGCGTGCGGTTGGCACGCAACATAGAGGGGTATCCTTTTTCCCAGTGGGCATCTTCCTCTGATCTTAAACGTATTTCTGAGCACGCCAAAGACGCGATCTATCAATCTCCGTCTCTCTCTGATTCCAATCTCTATTTATTAGAGGATATGGATTCTACGGATCGCCGTCTTTTGGCTGAACGCTATATGATCAGCCGCGAAATGATGAAATCTGGGATTGAACGCTATGTCGCGATTAATCCCCATCAAACCGCAAGTGTCATGATTAACGAGGAGGATCATCTCCGACTCCAGGTATTAAATTGTGGTTCCGATCTTCGGGGTGTATGGGAAGAAATTAATCGCATTGACGACGAACTGGAAACTCATTTAACGTACTCGTTTTCTAATACTTATGGGTATTTAACCGCTTGCCCTACCAATGTCGGAACGGGAATTCGATGTTCAGTCATGGTTCATCTTCCCGCATTGATGATGTCCCGTAAAATTGAGCAGGTGCTCAACGCGGTCACTCAGATGGGCTTGACCGTACGCGGACTTTCCGGCGAGGGCAGCGAAATCGCCGGGAACCTCTTCCAAATTTCCAACCAATGGACTCTTGGCATTAGTGAAGAGGAAACCATAAATAAAATTGAGCGAATATTAAAGCACATCATGGAACAAGAGCGGAGAGCAGAGACCAAGCTCATGGAAGAGAGTCCTACTATGGTTCAAGATAAAGTATGGCGTGCGTATGCTACCCTAAAATATGCGCGTGTACTTTCTTCCAATGAAGCGATCGAACTTTTGTCCGCCCTTCGTCTTGGCCATAGTACGGGTATCTTGGATTGGCCGAGTTATGATAGTCTTAATGAGATGATCATTTGGTTGCGCCCCGCTCACTTACAGAAAAAATCGGGTAAAATCCTGTCGACCAGCGAACGGGATATTGCTCGAGCGGATAGGGTCCGCGAATGGATAAACCACCAAGAATAGAACGCTGGGTAAAAAATCAATTAGTACGTTGCAGCACGGATACGATTAGTACGGTAAGGCTAAGAAATATCGTCTGTAGCAATAGAGGAGTCAAAAAATTATGATGTTCGACAGACTTACTGAACGCGCACGTTTGGTTATGAAACGAGCCAAGGAAGAAGCGGCTCGTATAGGTAGTACTCATGCAGCCACGGAGCATATTCTCCTCGGCTTGATTGCCGAGGGCGAGGGAGTGGCTGCCACGGCGATGAGAAATATGGGACTCAATCTTGAATCCTTACGCATGGAAATTATGAAAAATATTTCCGGCGAATCCAGCAGCGGTGTTTCTGATAGCACCATTTCCCTTTCTCCAAGTGGAAAGCGTGCGATTGAATTCGCTTACCAAGAGGCCCAAGCCTTTGGTGTCAATTTCATTGGTACCGAGCATCTTCTGCTGGGAGTGATTCGTGAGAATGAAGGTTTGGCCGCGCGGGTCCTGGCGAGTCATGGAATCGACCTCATCAAAGCCCGCAGCGAAATCCTTCGTCTCATGGGTGGTGGTCCCCAAGAAGCCGTGGCCGCCGGCAAATCAAAGAGTAAAACTCCAGCCTTGGATGCCTTTGGTACGGATCTGAGCGAATTGGCACGTCTTAATAAATTGGATCCTGTTATTGGTCGTCAGGATGAAATTGAGCGGGTGATCCAAATCCTCTGCCGTCGCACGAAAAACAACCCGGTCCTCATTGGAGAAGCCGGAGTGGGTAAAACCGCTATCGCAGAGGGATTAGCCCAACAGATTGTTGCCCGTACCGTTCCCGATCTACTTCTAAATAAACGGTTGATTACATTGGATTTAGCTGGCTTGGTGGCAGGGACGAAATATCGCGGGCAATTCGAAGAACGCCTTAAGGCGGTGTTGGAAGAAATCCGCCGCTCCAATGATACCATCCTTTTCATCGATGAACTGCATACGTTAGTTGGAGCCGGAGCTGCGGAAGGCTCGATGGATGCTTCCAATATGCTCAAACCGGCTTTATCAAGAGGTGAATTGCAGTGTATCGGTGCGACCACGCTAGAGGAATACCGGAAATATATCGAAAAGGATACGGCCCTTGAGCGTCGGTTCCAAACCGTCATGATCGATCCACCCTCGGTGGAGGAAACCATCAAAATCCTCGATGGTTTACGCGACAAATACGAGGCCCATCACCGGGTTCGCTTTACAGAAAAAGCCATTCGGAGCGCCGCTGAACTTTCCGATCGCTATGTCACCGATCGCTATTTGCCTGACAAGGCCATTGACTTGATCGATGAAGCGGGCTCCCGAGCAAGACTGCAAGCGACAACCCGTCCCAAAGAATTGCGTGACACCGAAGATCAGATCAATCAGATTATGAAAGAAATTGAAGCGGCTACGGTGTCCGAAGAATTCGAAAAATGTCTCGAACTTAAGCGCAAACGTGAGGAATTGCGTGAGAGACAATCGCAACTTATGAAGGAATGGGAAGAAGCCCGTAATCGTCCTGGACAGGAAACCAATGTAGATGAAAATGAAATTGCTTACATTGTTTCCAAGTGGACGGGGATTCCCATGATGCGCATTGAGGAAAAAGAATCCGAACGCTTGCTTCGGATCGAAGATGAACTGCATAAAAAGGTCGTTGGACAGAACGAAGCGATCAATATTATTGCCAAAGCCATCCGCCGTTCTAGCGCTGGACTGTCCAACATCAAACGGCCAATTGGATCATTCTTCTTCCTTGGCCCAACAGGGACAGGGAAAACTCACTTAGCCAAAACGTTGGCTGAATTTATGTTCGGTGATGAGGATGCTCTTATCTCTGTGGATATGTCCGAATATATGGAAAAATTTGCGGTTTCTCGCCTTGTCGGTGCCCCTCCAGGATACATTGGGCACGATGAAGGCGGTCAGTTGACCGAAAAAGTACGTCGGAAACCTTATTCCGTCATTTGCTTGGATGAAATTGAAAAAGCCCATCCCGATGTCTACAATATTCTGTTGCAAGTTTTGGAAGAGGGCCGTTTAACAGATACGACTGGACATAAAGTGGACTTTCGGCATACCATTCTCATCATGACTTCTAACATCGGTTCTCAAGAAATCTCTAAGCGGGTTTCGCTTGGATTTGCCGATGAAGACTCGGAGAACAATTATGCCAACATGAAGGACAAAGTCATCAATGAACTTCGTAAAAACTTCAGACCGGAGTTTCTCAACCGCGTCGATGAGGTGGTTGTGTTCCATGAATTGGAACGTGAGGAAGTAATGCAAATTTGTGATATCATGTTAGCCGAAGTTCAAGATCGACTCGAAAAACACGGCCTAAAACTTGTTTTAACCGATAAGGCCAAGTCCTTCCTGGTTGACAAAGGCTTCGATAAAGCTTATGGTGCACGTCCATTGAAACGTACAATCCAAAAACACATCGAAGATCCTCTTTCCGAAGAAGTTCTTCGTGGACGTTTTAAACGGAATGACGAAATTATTGTAGATGTTGGAGATGGTGAAATTATCTTTCAAAACGCCTCTCCAAGGGAGGTGGTTGTCTGAAACTGCACCTAGGTCGACTCATTTCTTGGCTCGCTTTTTGGATGATGTCAAGTTCATTATTGGTGATGGGGCAACCCATCACCAAGATTGCGTTTGAAGGAATGGTTCACGTCGAGCCCGAGGAAATTTCCTCTGTGATTGAAACCAATGTTGGCGATGATATTTCTTCTTCCGCCATTATCCAGCAGATCCGAGATGATATACGGGCTCTCTGGGCTATGGGATATTTTAGCGATCTTTCGCGTGAGTTCCGTCCCACTGATGAGGGGGTGGAACTGGTTTTTCATTTTGTCGAAAAACCCGTGATCGAGGAGGTTCGCTTTCAAGGCAACGAAAAATATAAAGACAAAAGACTCAATGAGGAAATGGGATATACGCCGGGCTCCCGGGTCTTTTTTGATCCCTCAGTTGTCGAAAATTATAAATCCAAACTTAAAAATTTTTATACCGAGAAAGCCTTTCCCGATACTGAGATTTCTTGGGCTACCGAGGAACTTCAGGCAGAAAAGGAAATCGCGCTTATTTTTAACCTCGATGAGGGAGAAAAGAAGCCCGTTAAGAAAATTGAGTTTCGCGGCAATACCGTTTATTATCCGAAAGATCTAAAAAAAGTCATCCAAACCAAAGAATCGTTTTGGTTCCTCATGAAACGTCACTTCGATGAAGAAATCGCCCAACGTGATACCATGCTCCTTACCCGTCACTATTGGGATCTCGGCTATTTAGACGCCCAGGTGGAGCTCCTTCCTGTCGAAGAATACGATGGCGGACTGAAAGTTATTTTCGAGATCGAAGAAGGTGAGCCTTATACCATTGGGAATATTACGATTCAAGGGAATACGATTTTTTCCAATGAAGAACTTCGCTCTAAAATTCAATTCCAACCGGGGGATCTTTTTTCTTTATCGCGATTGCGTGAATATGAGATGGACATGGTAAATGTCTATCTCGCCCAGGGGTATCTCGATACCAATCTCAATCCTATAACCTCCCAGTTACAAAAAGATGAAGAGAATAAGGTAGTCGATATTCATATCCAAATCACTGAATCCTCGAGGAAATACCTTGGTGATATCGAAATCCAGGGGGTTGTAACCTTAGAGGATGGGACGGTGGTGCCGACTCAAGAAGATGAGTTTAAAACAAAAGATTTTGTTATTCTGCGTGAAATCGAGTTAGAAGAAGGTGAACCGCTGGATTGGACGCAAGTTATTGAAAGCGACCGAAATCTGGTTAATTTAAATTACTTTAAAACACGTCCCTTCCCCGATCGGGATCAAACCAATTTGCTTCCGGGTTTTCAACGTAAGCCCACCCGCGACCCGAATGTGGAGAATTTGCTGCTTCAGTTGGAAGAAACCCAGACCGGTTCATTCTCTTTCGGCGGTGGATTGAGCACTTCCTGGGGGCCCTCGGTCTTTGCAGAAATTGCTGAACGTAATCTCTTTGGTTACGGGCTACGAGGCTCTGTACGTGGAGAATACGGTAAATATTTTAATAGTGCGTTGATCAGCCTCTACGAACCGCATATCTTTGATTCCGATTACAGTGTCAATTGGGAAGTCTATTACCGAGATCAAGAAGCATACCGCGGTCGTCGTTGGGATGAGGAGAAATTCGGTACCCGGGTTACGTTTGGTCGTGAACTGACCAAGGAGTGGACGCTCCTCTGGCGTCCTAAGTTTGAGCAAAGTGATATCTCTCCGGCGGAGGGGGATTACGCGGTGGATGAAACCCGTGTTCCCGATTTTTATAATATGGGAACGAATACTACCACCAGTATGATGTTTGGTTATATTTATGATACCCGTGATTTCCGTTTAGATCCCACCTCCGGTGTATATCATAAATCGATCCTTGAAGTTGCGGGATTAACCGATAATGAATTTCTTAAATTCGAGACTTTAGCCAATTGGTATTATCAATTTTTGGATCATCCTGTCTTTGCTTTTTCCACCGAGTGGGATTTAGCCTATGTTTATGGCTCTCCTGGGTTCTTACCGATTCAGGAACGCTACTTCATAGGAGGCGCTAATTCGATACGTGGGTTTGATGAAGGCAGTATTGGTGAACGAGAAATAATTTGGTACAAGAATCCTCAATTAGGAGGCTTTCATACCTACCTTGGGGGCGAAGCCGCTTGGATTAACAATGCCGAAGTGCGCTATCCGTTAACAGAATATCTACAGTTAGTCACCTTCTTGGATTTTGGCTCTGTCTGGCCGGAAGTGGAAGATATCGATGTTAGCGATCTTCGGGTTGGCACTGGGATCGGTACCCGTATTCGCATCCCCGCAATGAATGCGATGATCCGTCTGGACTTTGGTTTTGCTTTACGTACTTTGGAAGATGACGATACAGAAGTCTTCCATTTCAGTTTTGGACAGCGATTTTAATTGATTAACATCAAATACGAAGCATTTTCGTAGTCTTTTAAAAGACGAAAATATGAATCCATACTGGATTACACCTATGTTCATCGATGATTTCTGTTAAAATAAAATGGATTTAAGTGACAATCTGGGTGGGGTTACCCCAAAAAATATCACGATTGTAACACGTTTTGAATTAATGCCCGATGTTGGAAACCTAAGAAGACGAACTTAAAATTATTTAGAAAATGTTAAGATAAAAAAACTTCTCATCAGAAATCATAGTTCCATGGATATGGACGGAGACTCTTGATTTTGGAGTAAAAAGTTATGAATTCAGTACATTTTTCTCTCTCACGTATCTTATGCTTGCTCATTGTCATCGCCACGTTTGGAGTTTTAACTCCTCACGCTCAAGCCCAGGGATTAAATTTTGCGTACATTAACCTGGAAGAAGTGTTTACCCAAACGGATGATTATGTCCAAGCATTCAATGAACTTAAGCGTATCAAACAGTCCACTACGGACAAACTCAAACAAAGAGATATGGAATTAAAGAATGAGTTCTACGAACTGGAAGTAGAAAAAGAGCTCATGCCAGAAGATTCAATCAAACAAAAACAAGAAGAATTACAAAAGGAAGTGGAAGAGTTTCGCTCTATGATGGAAAATGAGCAAAAAGATTTCGCTCAACAGCGCGATCAGCGCCTCCAAGATTTGAACCAAAAATTAAAACAAGTAATTGAAACCATCGCGAAACAAGAAAATATTAGCATGGTTTTCCGCTTTAAAGATCTCTTATACGCCGATCCCGCTTTAGATATTACATCCAAAGTAATCGATGCGATGAACAATTAATCTTCTTCGATAGATAGATGTATCTTGATACAAGTTGATCTCGATTTTGGGATGGTTAGATTTTTACACAAAATTTACTCTAATTATAATTTGTACTCTTTGAAAATAGGAATATAGTACGTGCCAACTTTTACCTTAAAAGAACTGAGTGAAAAACTGAAAGAATCTTACGAAGGGGATGGATCTATTCCTTTAAATGGAGTTGCGCCGATCGATTCAGCCATTGAAGGTCAGCTGTCTTTCGTCGCGAATCCAAAATATGTCTCCAAAATTTCACTCTGTAGAGCTTCAGCTCTCATTGTACCGCTTGATTTAGAAACCGATTTTCAACCAGTAATCCGTTCGGCAAACCCGTATCTTACCTTTACAAAAGCGCTCTCTCTCTTTCATGAAAATAACCGAAAAATATCGGGTGGTCTTCATCCTTCCAGTCAAGTAGCAGAGAATGTCCAACTGGGACGTGATGTAACCGTAATGGCTACCGCTATTATCGAAGAAGGGGCTGTGATCGGTGATCGTACCATCCTTTATCCCGGTTGTTTTGTAGGCCGGGGAGCCGTTGTCGGCAACGAAGTGACTCTGTACCCGAATGTAACGATCTATCCTCATTGTAAAATTGGCGAGCGAGCCATGTTTCACTCGGGATGTCGCATTGGTTCGTTTGGGAATGAAGAAGCAGAAAGCAAAGATCCTCCTGTCATTATTGGCGATGACGTAGAGCTTGGAGCCAATGTCGTTGTTTCTGGCTCTTCTATGGTACCCACCACGATTCAAGAAGGAACGAAAATCGATAATTTGGTTCATATTGGAGCCGGAACCAATATTGGTTCCCACTGTATTATTGTGGCTCAAGTCACGATTGGTGATCATGCCTCGATCGAAGAACGGGTGACGATCGCCGGTCAAGTGGTTATCTCTCCGAATGTCATGATTGGTGCTCGCTCACGCATTGGCGCGAAAAGTGTGGTGACCGGAGATGTTCCCCCTGACTCTGATTATTGGGGCATTCCGGCTCAACCTCATCACCAGGAAAAACGATTGAAAGCGAATATCCTTCGATTACCGAAGTTATTCGAACGTATTGAAGCTTTGGAAGATAAATTAACTGATTCTTGATGAATGATTATGGTCAATTATGGTGGAATATCAAAAAACAATAGCAGGTGAAGCAAGTATAAGTGGTGTCGGTTTGCATACCGGCCAGGAAACAACCGTTACATTCAAACCCGCCCCCGTTGATACCGGAATCCGTTTTGTACGAGGCGATTTGGAAGGCAAGCCTGAAATCGAGGTCAAAGCCGAAAATGCCGTCCTAGAAGAATCTCTCTATTTGACAGCCCTAGGCCAAAATGGAGAGTTACAAGTTCTTACAGTAGAGCATGTTTTGGCGGCGGTTTCGGGGCTTGGCATTGATAATCTTTTTATCGAGTTAAACTCAAGCGAACCTCCGATTGCGGATGGAAGCGCTAAACCTTTCGTTGATGCGATGCGAAAGGCAGGTATTGTTACCCTTGATAAGCCCAAAACATTTATTGAGGTCAAGGAACCTATTTGGCTTTTTGAAAATGGCCTTGAATTGGCGCTTATTCCTTCTCCCCGTTTGGAAGTGACGTATAAAATCGACTACGATCATCCCGCGGTTGGGATTCGTTCTGCCTCTTTCTTAATTACTGAAGATACCTTTGCTGAGAAAATTGCTCCTGCGCGTACATTTTGCTTCTTAAAAGATGTCGATAAATTACGCCAGGAAGGGAAAATTAAAGGGGGCAGCCTTGAAAATGCAATCGTAATAGGAGAAAACGATTTTCTTAACGAAGAATTACGTTTCTCTGATGAAATTGTCCGTCATAAAATACTCGATGTGATAGGGGATCTTTCTCTCCTTGGTTCTCCCATAAAAGGTCATATTATTGCAGTTCGCTCAGGACACGCCTTTAACATTCGTTTTGTACAAAAAGTTCTAAATACGTTAAATGGATCCTTGACTCGTGGATTGCCAAAATTACCTATTTCCGCCCAGGAAATTCGTAAAATTCTTCCCCACCGCTATCCTTTTCTTTTGATTGACCGCGTCATTGATATTGATTACGAAGAGCGGCGTGTGGTGGCGATCAAAAATGTTACGAGCAATGAAGAGTTTTTTAATGGCCATTTTCCCGCTGAACCCGTGATGCCTGGGGTTTTATTAATCGAAGCCATGGCCCAAGCGGGAGGGGTTTTATTGCTATCGGAGCATGATAACCGTGGCAAAATAGTTTATCTCGTCGGGGTCGATGATGCCAAAATACGCCGCAAAGTTGAACCGGGGGATCAACTTCGAATCGAAACCCAAATTACAAAAATGCGGCGAAAAGTGGGAAAAGTTCATAGTAGGATCCATGTCGACGGAAACCTCGTGGCCGAAGCGGATTTATTTTTCTCCATAGGAAATGAATAATGCTGTTTCACCCGTGGTGATGATTGAAATGCTGAAAGATGAAAATTACTTTCGTTCTTTCCTTTTGATTTACAATGCTAATAAGATTTGATGTAGAAAGAAGATCGAGTCAATGTCATTAGTTTCTAATACAGCGATTATTCATGAAAGCGCACAACTCGGTGAAAATGTGACCGTTCATCCTTATGCCATCATCAATGAAGATGTCTCGATTGGTGAGGGATCGATTATCGGGCCTCATGCTGTCATTGAAAGTGGTTCTACTATGGGGAGAAACTGCCGTGTCGGCGCAGGGGCTGTAATTGGTGGTGATCCCCAGGATTTAAAATACAAAGGCGAAAGAACTTACGTGATTATTGGTGATCATACCACCATACGTGAGTTTGCTACTGTTAATCGTGGTACCAGCGAGGGAGAAAGCACTATCATCGGTAATAACTGTCTGGTGATGGCCTATTGTCATATTGCCCATAATTGTGTTTTGGAAGATCGGGTGATCATGTCCAGTTTCGCGGGTCTCGCTGGCCATATTTATGTTGAAGAAAATGCGATCATTGGAGGCCTGGTTGGAATTCATCAGTTTGTACGCATAGGGCGGAATGCGATTATCGGTGGGAGTTCCGCGGTGCGTCAAGATGTTTTGCCTTACACACAAGCCGGCGGCAATCCATGTAAGTCGCATGGTTTAAATATCATCGGATTGAAGCGGCACAATTATTCACCGGAACGTATCTCTCAGCTCAAGAAGGCCTATCGTATCATCTTCCGCTCTCGTCTTACAGAAGCCGAAGCGCTCAAGCGCCTAGCTGAACTCATGCCGGATATTCCCGAAATCCAACATATGATTCACTTTATAGAAAAATCGCAGCGGGGTCTTGCTCGCTGTTAAAACTATTCTGCTTGTAAAGAGTGAGAAGGCCGGCACGGATTTTCGCCGGCCTTGTGTTTTTCTAAGTATTTCGCACTCTATAACCGATATCTTGTCGCCAATAGGCTTTTTCGAAGGTGATTTGTTCCACGGCACGATAGGCATTGTCGGCGGCTTCTTCAAAACTGGCACCGCGTCCGGTTATCCCCAGTACACGCCCTCCGGAGGTAATAATGTCCTGCTCATTTCTCTTTGTGCCTGCATGAAAAACGAGTACACGGTCTTCCGCCTCTCGTTCAACTTCCTCCAAGCCGTGAATTACTTTTCCTTTTTCATAAGCACCGGGATACCCCCCCGAGGCCATCACGACACATAAGGCATAACCTTGGCTTTCGATGTTCCGGTCTTCTTTTAAGTTCCCATGGGCGGCATCGAACATCAGGGGGAGTAAGTCTTCTTCGATGACAGGAAGTACCGCTTGGGTTTCAGGGTCTCCAAAGCGGCAGTTGAACTCGATCACATACGGATTGTTATCACAGAGCATTAATCCCGCATAAAGCACACCCGTGTAGGGACATCCTTCCGCCTCCATCCCCTGGATGGCGGGTTCGAGAATTTCTCTCCGAATTTGTGCGATTAACTCAGGGGTGACGATCGGGACCGGACTGTAGGCGCCCATACCGCCGGTGTTCAAGCCTTTATCGCCTTCTCCAATCGGCTTGTGATCTTGCGAAGGCGGTAGTATCACGATCCGCTTTCCATCGGTGATGGCTAAGATGGAGAGTTCGGGTCCTTTAAGCCGTTCTTCTATTACTACGGTTGAACCGGCTTCGCCAAATTCTTGTTTGGTCATGCATAGATCGATGGCTTGATCGGCTTCTGTGGGCGTCGAGGTCACGATTGCCCCTTTGCCCGCTGCCAGTCCGTCAGCTTTGACTACGCATTGTGTTCCATCCTTGGCAAGTTGGCGTACGTAATCTTTGGCATCTTCGGGATTTTGGAAGGAGCGAAAGGCAGGAGAGGGAATATTGTATTTGGCCATCAATTCGCGAGAAAAGCGTTTCGAACTTTCAATCCTGGCCGCTTTTTGTGATGGACCGAACACCGCGATCCTTTCTTCTCGGCAAGCATCCGCCATCCCTTCTGCCAACGGCACTTCGGGTCCTACGATGACCAGGTCAATCTTTGTGGCTAAAGAGAAAGAGACTATTTCTTTCATATCTTCCACGCCAATATTTATATTTTGGGCGATTTTTTCGGTACCCGTGTTTCCAGGAGCGCACCAAAGTTCCTTGCATTCCGGCGATTGTTGGATTTTCCATGCCAGTGCGTGTTCACGTCCTCCACCGCCTATAACCAATACTTTCATAATGCATCCTCCATTGATTCACTATAACTTAATGTACCCACGATTATGATCAGGAACCGAGTCCCCCGCAATGCCTTTGTTTGAGAGGCAGTTTATAATTTGGGCATGGTTCCCATGATTTATACCAACTTCTAGCGTCAACCCTCTTTGCTTCTTTCCTTTTCACTCGTTATGATTATTCTCATCGCGTAGGAACAATCATTCTAAAAATGTATTTGAAAACGCGAATCGTAAAGAATCGATTTCTTTTTTTATTGTCCAATCACAAATTACATTAAAAACAACAACATCTTATAGGATCATTTTCATTGAAGAACAAACGCTCTCCTTTATTCATCGTTTTTTTTACCGTTTTTTTAGATTTACTTGGTTTTGGTATTTTAATCCCACTTTTGCCATTTGTGGTATTGCACTTCGAGGCCACCGCGGTGGAAGGGGCCTTTTTAATGGCACTCTATTCCATCTGCCAATTCATTTTTGCACCCCTTTGGGGACGTTTATCCGACCGGATTGGCCGTCGTCCTATCATACTCATAAGTTTAGTTGGTTCGACCTTGGGGTATGTGCTATTCGGGCTTGCCAATTCCTTGTTCCTGTTATTTGTTTCGCGAATTGTTTCAGGGATTGCTGCCGCCAATATTTCCACCGCCCAGGCGATCGTGGGCGATTGCCTCCCCCCTGAGAAGCGCACCAAGGGGATGGGAATCGTAGGAGCCGCCATTGGTTTGGGCTTTACCATAGGGCCGGGATTAGCGGGTATTGTAGGTCTCGAACATGGATATGGCTTGCCCTTTTTTATCGCAGCCGCCCTTTCCGCTACGGATTTAGTGCTTGCTTGGTTTCTTCTTCCGGAAACCTATCATCTTCGTCAAGAAAAGCAGGTGTCTCGCCGACGTTTTTCCTTTGACCTTTTACGCCAAGCCGTGAAAGTCCCTTATATCCCTCGTTTGCTTTTTGTTTCACTCTGTTATTACACCGCATTTTCTGCCATGGAGATTACGTTTGGATTTTATATCGAAGAAGTCTTTTCGCTCACCGAAAGGCATAACGGCTATATTATGTTCATGATCGGCATCATTATTGTCATCGTCCAAGGGGGGCTTGTGGGGCGTATGGCGAGAATCTTGGGAGACCGCCAGGTGCTTATGTTAGGAGTTGTGGGGGTATTGACCGGTTTGATATTTATCGGCTCGGTGAACACGGTTCCACTTCTAGTTTTATCGGTAATGCTTATGGCTTTTGCTTCAGGGTTTTATCTTCCTACCATGACCAGTTTAATTTCACAACTCAGCGCTCAGGAAGTCCAAGGGGGGATTCTAGGCTTGAATCAATCGATGGCCAGTCTAGGACGTATCGGAGGCCCTTTACTTGGCGCCTATTTTTACGAAACATGGATGCCGCGGGCTCCGTTTTGGGTAGGAGGAATCTTGGTTACACTCGCCTTGCTTACGGTTATCCCTCTGCTTTTTAAATCTCCCAGTACGGTAGAAAGGTGAGCTGAACATTTTTCGGAATCTCTATTTCCTCTAGGAAAAGCGTACTCAACCAGGCATGTTCCACCTCTTTTTCTCTCTGGTTTTCTTCTTTTCGATGCTACTATATTACCATGAATACGGTCAAAACTGCCATGATGGTAGGAAGTTGAGTAACTTACTCTAGGATCATTGCGTTATTTTATTGGAGTTAGTGAATTTTTTTTGTATTTGATTCGTAGAGTAGGTATAATCCTATTTGAAAGACCATTCAGAGGTTGGTAAGATTCGCTTTCTCAGCCCAGAACGAAAGAAATTACTTTAAAGAAAATGAGGTGAAGTAAAATGATTTTTGATCCTGTGTATATGATGCTAGTCTTAATTCTTATGTTAATGATGGGAGCGGCCAGCTCCAATGTAAAAAATACGTTTAGTAAATTTAGTGAAGTCCCAGTACGCCGAAGAATGACAGGAGCGCAAGTCGCCCGATATATTCTCGATTCCAATGGATTAAAAAACGTTTCTATTGAACGGGTTCAAGGAGAGCTAACGGATCATTATGATTCAAGCTCAAAAGTATTGCGTTTGTCCGACCCCGTTTACAACAGCCCCTCGATTTCTGCGGTGGGGGTTGCTGCCCACGAAGCGGGACATGCCTTGCAGGATAAATCCGGGTACTATGCTCTGAAATTGCGACAAGGTATTTATCCTCTAGCGAGCATTGGCTCTAATTTCGGTATGTTCTTGATCATGATCGGCATTTTCGCTGCGTTTCTTACCCAGGCTTCAAATGTGGGCTTCAGCATTGCCCTGTTGGGCCTCGCTATGTACGCCTGTGCGGTATTATTCACTTTGGTTACCTTGCCGGTCGAGTTCAACGCGAGTAAGCGAGCTTTGGCGTGTTTAACCCAGTATGGGATTGTTAGTCAAGAAGAGCAAACCGGTACCCGCAAAGTCTTGAATGCCGCAGCCTTGACTTATGTAGCCTCCGCGGTCGGTGCGATTATGACTCTCCTCTATTACGCCATGATCGTTTTTGGCTCGCGTGAATAATAAACCCCCTTTCTAAAAGCGCTATTTGCGGGGATCGTTTTCACAGAAGGCGGTCCCCGCTTTTGTTTTTTGGAGAACAGATTAATAAGATCATGCTGGGATCTTAAACAATATAGTAGAATGGCTTTCTGAGCTACTCCCCAAAAGCTGGACAGTGATTTAAGATGGAAAATTGGCTTGCTGA
>CAYQOX010000009.1:0-110659 GCA_964419335.1 uncultured bacterium
GGTTTGGATTTCTTGAGCGCCGTGTTCGGGGGAATCCTCGGCTTTTTCCACTGCCCTACGAAGGGCTTCCCAGCCTCCAGCGATGATGCCCTGAACCCGTTCGGGATCCGAGGAGAACGTAGGGGGGCATTCGGCCGCATCTAAAACTCCCAGACGTCCACTGGTGCCTGCACCTACATAAAAAAGACGTCCATCATGGCGAAAGGCTTCGACCACCATCTCGGTTACTTTTTCTATGTTTTGTAATTGCGAATCGATAGCTTTGAAAGCGTTGTAATCCTCTTCATGGATAATCTGTAGGATTTCATGGGTGGATTTGCAATCGATATCCATGGTTCTTGGATTGCGTTGTTCAGTGAGCAGCAAAGCCATTTTTTTTGAGTCGAGGGTCATCCGCCAATCTCCTCAATGATCTGTTCAAAATGAATGTCGGAACCGGGGAGGATCTCGAGTTCGGCGTTATAACGACGGCGGAGGGCTTCTAATTGTTCATGGCGTTCTTCATTGATTTTATTTGCTAGGCGGGGATGAACTTTTAAAATAACACTGTGGGCACCTTCTTCTTTGCATATTTCTTCAAAGGTACGGAAAATTTTGATGATCATGGATTCATTGCTCAGGATGTAGCCATCGCGTTTACAATAGCTGCAAGGCTGGGTCATGGATTTGTTTAAGCTTTTGCGCACCCGTTTGCGGGTCATTTGTAAAATCCCCAGGTCGGTCAAAGGATAAAGATGGGTACGGGAACGATCGCGTTTCAGGATTTGTTCAAAATGTTCTAGCAAGCGTTCTTGGTTTTCTTTAGAACGCATATCGATAAAGTCGATAATAATGATTCCACCGATATCTCGCAGTCGTAGTTGACGTGCGATTTCGGTTGCCGCTTCAAGATTTGTCTGAAAGACGGTTTCTTCAAGATTCTGTTTTCCCACATAGCGGCCGGTGTTAACATCAATGACCGTCATGGCCTCGGTTTCGTCAATGATGATGTAGCCGCCACAATGGAGCCACACTTTTTTGCTGCGGAGGTTATTAATTTCTGAGTCAATACCGTAGGTACGAAACAGAGGGGGATTATCATCATAAAAATTGATGCGATACATGGCTTGGCTTTGTTGCTCTTTCATAAACTCAAGGATTTGAGTATAAAGCCGAGGCTCATCGATAACAATTTCATCGATCCCGTCGTTAATGAGATCACGAATGATGAGAAAGACCATCCCTGGATTCTGATAAATCAATTTGGGAGGGGCATTCAATTCGCTGCGGTTTTTGATTCGGTTCCACTCGCTTAGCAGGTAGTCAAGATCTTTGGAAAATTCTTCCTCGCCCATTTCATTACCAGCGGTGCGAACGATAGCCCCCATATTTTCAGGAAGCATACTGGCGACAAGTTCCTTGAGGCGAAGCCGTTCGTTGGGATCTTCGATACGGCGTGAAATCCCGATATGTTTAGTGCAGGGAAGCAATACAAGATAGCGTCCCGGAAGGGAAATGTTGGTGGTTACCCGGCTGCCTTTTGCGCCAATGGGTTCTTTGTGTAATTGAACGAGGATATGTTGTTGTTCGCGAAGGAGGTCTTGAATATTAATATTCGGGAGTTCATCTTCCTGGGTAGCATCTGGATCGGTATCGAATCCATTATCCTCTTCGGTTAGGTAGCCGTATTCATCGATTTGAGGATAAAGATCGTGAACGTAAAGAAATGCATTGCGTGATAAGCCAATATCCACAAACGCGGCTTCTATACCTGGGATGATTGAAGTCACAATCCCTTTGTATATATTTCCTACAATGCGCTGTTCATTGTGGCGTTCAAAATAATATTCCGCTAATTTCGCGTTTTCTACCACCGCGACACGAACTTCATAATCATCGGAGCTTATCAGAATTCTGCGCTGCATTTAATTGGTTGACATTTTCTAACCTGATCAGGTTGAATACGTTTCAGTTATGTTGATTTTGTTTATTGAATACTCGTCATCGAAGCAATGTCTTGGGTTTCGTTATTATTATAAGGCAGATTGTTTTTTTCTAAATGGGGAATCAATGAAACCATTTCATTATGCTTATTTAATGCGTACATATTTTTCCGAATACATTGTACAACCGTTAGGTTAAGAATTAATGTGTCTTGAAGGATCTCAACGACTTGATCGGGTTTGATAAATTTCCCCCCTTGTACTGCGCAGATGTATTGAAAGTGAATTTGGTTTTCGGAGGGAATTTTTACCTCCAAAGAATTGCGAATGAATTGATCTTCGAAGGTTTCTTGTAAGATAGAAAGATTCAGGTCTGAAGTAGAAATAGAATCAGAAGTTTGAAGTCGTAAATCATAGTGAAAGGCCTTAACCGCGGCTGTGATTTTTTTGGTTTGATGATCAAGTTCGGCCGCTTCAAGAAATTGAATCCCTGTTGGAGTAAATTGATTCAGATGACTGAGAAGAGAACCGGCTTCGTAGGGTTCGACTGTGGTGATATCTATATATTCGCCGAAACTTGGAATCCCTACCGATAAAGCGGAGGCAAACATAATTTTGGCGTGTGGGTGGAATCCCTCAGAATAGGCGAGTTGAATTCCCGCACGGCGAAAGATTGATTCCATCAGCATCATGAGGTCATGGTGAGAAGCATAGATGATCGATCCAGTTTTGCTGAAACGGAAACGGTAGCGGTATTGTTTGCCATTGGATGAGGTGTGTGGGGTCTGGCTTTGTAATTCAGGGGTAAGATCATGTTCCATATTATAGCGGGCGCGCGGAAGGTTTACATTGTCATTGGCATGGACGGTCACATAATTTTGGCCGTCGCAAACTTTACAAACTCGGCATTTTTCATTTCCACAGTGGCGCGATTCAACCTCGCGGAAGGTTTTTTCCCACTCACGCCATAAATAGCGAGTGTCAATGCGAACTGAAATCATTTGCCAGGGGAGTGGATCCTTTCGCTCGTAGGTTTTTTGGGCATAGTGTTCGAGCGATAAGCCCTCCTCAGCAAAGGCCTTATGCCAGCGCTTAAGTAAAAAATGCTCTTGCCATTCGTCGAAGCGTCCGCCCTCTTCGTACACTCGTTGGATTACCGGGCCTAAACGGGTGTCTCCTCGTGATAATGCGCCTTCTAATAGGCTTTTGTCGGGATCGTGCCAATTGGTTTTGACGCCTTTCACTTTGTTGAGGCGGGAGGTGATATAGCGTACCCGCCGTATAATTTCTTCTTTTGAAATTTGACCGTACCATTGATAAGCGGTGTGGGGTTTAGGGACAAAGGGGGATAGACCGACATGAATGTTGGTGCGGTACTTACCTTCTTTTTTAAGGATCTGCTTAACCTGCAGAATCATGTCGACAATGCCTTGTAAATCTTCATCGGTTTCAGTAGGCAAGCCAACCATGAAATAGAATTTCATAGTGCCTTGATTAGAGGAAACCGACTCACGGACTTTGGCAAAAATTTCGGCATCGTAAATCAATTTATTAATTGCCCAGCGAAGGCGTTCCGTACCTGCTTCGGGGGCGAAAGTGAGGCCGGTTCCGCGCACTTTGCCGATTTCCTGGGTTACTCGAGAAGGAAATGCATCGATGCGTAAAGATGGAAGTGACAAGGCTATGCGTTGGGGATAGTACTCTTGGATGAGATTACCACACAGCGTAGGGAGTTGGGTGTAGTCTGCGGTAGAAAGAGATAAGAGACCAAGTTCATTGAAGCCGGTTTGGTTCAGCCCTTCACGTGCATCTTGGAGTAAACGTTGAGGTGAGCGTTCACGCACAGGGCGATCGGTGTAGCCCGCCTGGCAGAATCGGCATCCACCGGGGCATCCACGCATGACTTCTAAGGCTAAACGGTGGTGGATCACTTGAGTATTAGGAATAATTTGTTTCGTGGGGTAGTATGAATATTCGAAGTCTTGAACAATGCGTTTATCCACTTGATGAGGGAGGTCATCAAATTGGGGTTTTGCCGGGATTCGTTCATCGTAGCGGTTGGTGATTTCCTCATAGAAAGCCGGTACGAAAACGCCTTCAATTTTGGCAAATTCACGGAGAATTTCGTGTCGGGAAGCCTGGTGTTCTTTGGTTTCGAGGTATTTTTGGCATAATTCCAGAGTTACCTCTTCTCCCTCACCGATAATGAAGGCATCAATGAATTGGCTCATGGGCATGGGATTGAATGCACAGGGCCCACCCGCGATAATGATAGGATGATTCTCGTTGCGTTCTCGGGTAGATAGAGGGATGCCGGATAAATCGAGCATCGCGAGTACATTGGTATAGAGCATTTCGTGCTGTAAGGAGAAGCCGATGATGTCCATTTCGTGTAAGGGGGTTTTGCTTTCGAGAGTGGTGAGAGGTTCACCGGCTTGGCGCAGCTGTTTTTCGTGGTCGGGCCAGGGAGCGAAGGCTCTTTCGCACCATATCCATTCTTTCTCATTAAGCAATCCGTACATGATTTGCAAACCGAGAAAGGACATACCAACTTCGTAGATATCGGGATAAGAGAAAGCAAAACGTAGACGCGCACTAGGTTTATGAGTGACCGCGTTCCATTCTTGACCCACGTAGCGTACTGGCTTTTCCACGGCATTTAGATTTGTCATAACAATCCCTTGCTCTAAATCGTTTTTTATTAGATTCTTTTCTTGATTGATCTTTGTTATGATGGTTTTGCACTTGAAGTGTAATACGGAACGATGATTACGGAAGAGAGTCTTCCCTATCGGGGTTGTGAAAACCACTTGAAGAATTTGGAATCCGTATACAGGATAAACTTTGGTTATTTATGTTTTATGAAAATGTGCTTCTTATAATGAAAAAAGGGTCTTTGATCCTTTATCTATGGTTAATATTAATGCCGCCAATGAATTGGGCACAGGAGGAGTCTTCTTCACCTGTACGGTTGCTTCATGTAGAAACGCGGGCGGAATGGCTGGAGGAGGATGCACTTTTATCATTGACGTTGACAGCAAGGTTGGGGGGCTTCGAAGAGGAGAGCACCCTTAATAATATACGTTTGCGAATCGTTTTGCTGGATGAAAATCAAAACGAAATGGCGCGGGGGGAGATCCCTTGGTTTGAACGGCTTGGAGATCAGGCTATTGGAGATATTGAATTAAGTATCAAGGAACCACAGAGCTGGAATGCAGAACAACCTTATTTATACACCCTGGCCATGGTCTTGGAGAAAAGCGGAGATGTCCTTGATCGCCAGCATCGACCGTTGGGGTTGCGTGAGATTCTTGTGGATGAGGGGACTTTATTGCTGAATCGGAAGCCGATTACAATGCGTGGGATCCAGTTCGATGCCAGCCGCTGGAAAAATCTCAAGGAGGAAGAACGGAAGCAGAATGAAAAAAGCTTGATGGAGTGGATGGAATATACTCATGTTAACACGGTGCGGATTATGCATGCGACTCCCAGCGAGCATTGGATGCAACTCTGCGATGAAAGAGGCGTGTATGTTCTTTGTGATGTGCCCAAGTTGAATCAAACTAATCTTCTGCGTAATTCTCTCGAACCTTTGAAACAGTACTCCAGCTTGATTGCGTGGAATATTCCTAGCGAGATGGGTTCGGACACCGAGATTCGTGATCGGATTGATAAAGTTAAATTGATTGATTCTACTCGTCTGCTTTGTGTATCCGGGGAGAGGGTGGATCAATTTTCTGAGAAATCACAAATGCTAGCTCCGGCTTGTGATAACCTTGAAGAATGGCGTCCCTATCGGAGTTTCTCTCAACCGATCATTGCATTTGATTTGCCTTTTGACCTGCATTGGAAATTTGAAGGATTGGGAGAAATTTGGGATTTTATTCGAGATGACGCTTTCAGCACCGGAATGTGTTTTACGCCTTTTGAAGGGGAAGAGGAATGGCTTCATTGGGATAAGGAAGAAGAGGATTTACTCTTTTCCACCTTTTCTCCCATGCTGGAACGTATTTATTCACCTATTCAAATAAGCGAAAAAAATTTTAATGTCAAACCAGGGAAGCAAATGCTGGAATTGACTTTACAAAATGATTATGACTTTCTTAATCTTGATGCATTTACCTGCCGATGGGCCTTGCTGGAAGGAAATCAAGAACTTCAGGCGGATGAGATTCAGCTGTTTTTGCCTCCGCGCAAGGAAATGCAAATGGCTGTGGAAATTCATCTGCCGGATGAAATCGAGGATCATGAATATTTTTTACGTCTGCGCTTTTTCTCTCGTGAAGGGACAATGGTCCACGAACATATGGTGCGTCTTCTTCCGAATCAATGGCGGGAACATTATTTGATGCGGCTACGAAATTTGCGCTGGGATGAGGATTGGAAGGTAAACGCGAGTGTGGAAGAAATCCGGATTGAGCATCGTGATTACTCATTTCGTATTCCATCAGCAACAACCGAATGGTTTTTGTTTACTAAAGAACACAATGTGCGCTTGATTACTGGTGGACCTTACTTTCGTTTAGGAAGGGAATGGGATGAAGAAGAAAATGAAACTTTAACATGGAAACCGGAATTCGTTTCTGATCCAGAATTGTTAAATCGTGATGTGGAACGTTTGGGCAAAAATACAGAAATTCGAATTGAATATGGTTTGCTGCATGAAAACCGGGAACATTGGATCCATGCTTATGTGGATATTTTAAATTCGCCGTATGGTTTTTGTGATATACGATTTCGTTATGATCTGGAAGGAGCCCCACAAGTACGATTTGATGAGATTGGCTTGGCTTTTCTGATCCCCAAACGCTTGGATCGGGTAATGTGGGTTGGAGAAGGCCCGTTTCCCACTTATCCTGGTTGTCAACAGAAGCCTATTCATCGAATTTACGACTATTCTCCTGTCGATAAGTTGTTACCTGGTAATCGAAGTAAAGTGCAATTGGCGGCCTTTCTCGATGATCGCGGCTACGGATTGGGGATAATGATGCTTGATGGAAATCTTCATTTTGATCAAACAGAGGAGGGAACATTGGTCAGTGTTAATTCGTTTGTCGCCGGTGTTGGAAATCGAGGACAGCCCTCTGAGAGCCTATTAGAAGCCAGAGATCTCGATAGGGAGCAAGTGACGGCGGCGTTTCGATTGGTTCCTTTGATACGGGGTCATTATCCTATCGCTTTTGAATCGCTGGATGAACCTTTTTATTAAAAAATGTGAGACTATTGTAATCTTTCAATCGTTTTGATAGAATAATGAGGATTCGAATGTATATAAAACTATAGGAGGACAAATATGTTTGCACGAAAATGGATTGGATGGACTGTATGCTTTTTAGGATTATTCGCCTTTTTTATGGGAACGAAAGCACCTGTGGTGGCGCAAGAGGATGTTCCCTTACCGATCTCTTGGAACGGTGAAGGTCATTTAGCGGCGATTTTTGAGGCGGATGAAGTGGATACGGCTGAATTTGATATTGAACTCACTATTGATGAAGATGGATGGGTTACGGGGGAAATTACGAGTGATCAGAAAACAGCCAAGGTAGAACGTTTTTATTACACCCAGCCGAGCAAAGACGTCCGCAAAGTGGTTTTGATTGTAGTGACACAAGATGATGAGCCTATGCTTGGCATTTTCGATGGTAAATCGAAAAAAGATAAGTTGTATTTCGGTGATTTGTATATTAAATCCTTTGAAGAACAGGGTGAGATTGAACAAGATTTGGATTTAGGCAATTTAATGGCGACAGAAATCTGGAGTGATTATATCCCTTCAGCGTTGAAAAAAGCGATGAAAGAGAGTGAATTAGTTGGAGGCTTTGGGATCAAAGGCCAGTATCAATAATAATTCCTTTTCATCATAATAAAGATTCTATAAAACCTGGTGGGAACGCTATGAGCCACCAGGTTTTATTATGTTTTGGTTTGGGTGCAACTATTATACACTTGAAATAAAGTGGAAAGAAATTGTTCTTGGCTGAATTGTTTTATTCTCTCCAATCCAAAGTGTTTGTATTTATGATAAAGTAACTCATCGACAAAAAGGTTCATCGCGGCTTCTGCAAAAGGTTTCCATCCTTCCTTGAGTTCGAGTACAATTCCCTTGTTTCCTACAATTTCTGGCAAGGCTCCCCCATTGGAAGCAATAACCGGAATCCCTGAAGCCATGGCTTCCAAGACCGGGATACCGAAGCCTTCCTCCAAAGAGGGATAGATCATGAGTTCGGCGGCGGCTAAGAGTTGTTTTTTTTGGGATTCCTCGAGGTATCCCGTGAATAAGACATCGGTGAAGTGTTGTGAAGAATTATTCATGAATGCGTAAGTCAGGCCTTGTTCAGAAATGGTGTGAAGGATCTTTTTCCCCTGGTATCCCATTCCTCCAATGATAAGAAGATGAATGTTTTTGTTTACATGTTCTTTCAACCAGCGAAGAACAGGAATAAGGAGGTCTAAATTTTTTCGTGGATTAATTTCTCCTATCCAAACAAGATACGGTTCATCTCCTCCAAAGTATTTTTCTCGAAGGATTCGTTTTTCTTTTGGACTGTAAATCAGATAATTAGAAGTTATGGGATGGTAATTTACATGGATGATGTTTGGATCTAACGAAAATGTTTGCTGAAGTTTCTTTTTTATATGATGAGAAACAACCAGTAAATGATCCGCCTGTTGGATCCCTTTCATTAGAGCCTTTCTCAAGGTTCGAGCGGATTGGGGATACCAGTCGGGATGTTCGATTAAGGTTAAGTCATGGACAGTTAGCAGCTTAGAGGGGGTAGAAGCCGGGGGGAGAACATGGGCGGGACCATGGACAAGATCCATACCAGGAATCCATTGATCGATTCGAGGCCAATGAATAGAGTACCAACATCGCAGCAGCCATCCGTAGGGGATAGGCCACTTATGACAAACCACTTGATGGTCTAACCCTGCGTTTTGTAGTTCCTGTTGAATGGTTTTTCTTCCTGGATTCGTAGGAAACATGGAAAAGAGCAAGTGAACTTCGGAAATCGAAGGATTCTTGGATAACCCTTGCAGGATATTCATCGTTGTATATCCCACGCCGGTACGCGGTGGAAGAAGGCTATGGGCTTCAAGTAGAATTTTCATGTTTATTTTCTTTTTTAGAAAACCAGAAAATTAAGAGAATGACACATACCACCATCAAGAGAGTGGTTATTCCATCGGTGGCCACGGTCATCCAAGCCGAGCCCACATAGCCATACCGAGGGATGAGCACCATATTGCCGATGACGTTGACAAGTAATCCAATCACGCTGATCCAAGCATAAATCCAGGCTCCCCGTTTTCCATAATAGACCAAGTAAAATCCAAAAGCATTGCCAAAATAAACAATCGGTAATGTCCACGCTAAAGCAAAGATCCCTCGAACACTATCTGCAAATTCTTGGGGATATAAAAAAGAAATCACATTTTCTCGGTAGGTGATAATTAGAAAGCATAGAATGCCTCCCAGAATGCACATGGAAAGTCCCACTTTCATGCTCGTCCAAAAGGAATTCTTGGGACTAAGTTGAATGATTTGGCTCAACCGGGGGGAAAATGATTTGTAGAAGGCAGAAATCAGTAATACGAGGAAGCCAATAGGACGATAAGCGCAACCATAAAACGCGATTGAATCGCTAAGGCCATACCATCCAAGCATCATAACATCGATACGAGCATACAATATAAAACTAATGGCACCGATGCTTACAGGGAGTACTTCGCGATAAAGATAGGCGACATTTTCGAGGAAGGGATTGTTGTTGGCGGCTTGTGGTCCCATCATCTTTGATCCACGTGAAAGCCAAAAAAATTGAATCGCCCAGCGTATAAGAATAAACAGCGCTGCCCAAAGTACTAATCTGCTTACAAATAGGATGAGTAGTAGTGCTAGGGTTAAACTGATCACACTGCAGACGGATGAGACATATACGGGGAAAAGAAAATTGTGTTGGGAGCGATAAAAGGCCTCCATGGATTCTGAAAGAGATTGAAACACAATGGCAAAGCAGAAAAAACCAATGACAAAACGGGGGTAAAAGTGATCAAAAGTATTGCTGTTGATCAGATAGATCACATAAGCAATGATCAAACTACCCCCCAACAGGGTGAAAAAAATAGAACGGCGATACTCGTTCCACCATGAACGGCTGCGTGAGGTTTCTCGAATAATGATGGCGTCGAATCCTGCACAAATAATACCGGCTCCGATTTCAAGGCAGGATCGACCGAGTTCAAAATAATCAATGTCGGCTTTTGGGACCAAACGTACCAGGGCAAGAAAAAAAAGAAATTGAAGTACACTATTAAAACAATAGAAGGTACCCAGTATGACCGTATTTTTAGAAACCGTTAAAGTTGAGTTATGGTTGTTTGTTTTCACGAGATTCGTTTATATAAAATACATCCTGTAGTTTGAAACTTTTTCAAACCCGAATGGGGATATTGGAATATATTTCAGGCATTTAAAGAAGATCATCGTAGAACTATCATAGCCAACTAATCATTCAAGGTATTACTTCATTTTTAGAAAGAGTTTTAACACCTTAAAGAAACATAAAAGCTCAGACTCATTTTGCCTATTCATCCCGATAGACAAAATAGGGGTATTCTTTCTGTAACGTATAGACCTCTAGATTATTGTCTTTTAGAAGATCGAGGGCCGATTGGGCTCATATCGATCTTTTTGAAACCGAGATCAAAAGCCGGTGACTTAGGTGATAAATTGAAATTCATTTTTTCTATATTGACAAATAGAGGATCGGCGATTTTCGAATTACGGTCCTGGCCTCTGGCTTGCCATTCTGGCCAGCTCCATTGGGCAAACTTAAAATCTTTCTTGGTTGGATTCCAGTAAAGGTTGTAATCGAATTGATAATGATCACCTGACCAATTGCTTCCCAAAAGTTCGCCTTCTTCCCAGTACACAATGTTGTGAGTGAAGGAAAAGGAAAGATGGTCTTCGGCACGGGTTCGCATAACTTGATATTCCCGCCCATAGGTGAAGATATTATTGCGAATTATATTTTCTTTGCCGTAGTGTTGATGGAATCCTGCGCTTTTGGTTTTATACGTTATATTGTTTTCGATAAGAATGTTGGTGCTTCCTTCGTCGGGGTATATCCCCCATCCCCCATAACCGTAGGATTCGATATGATGAAAAAAGTTATTTCGGATCACGGTTCCTGGTTGGGTTCCTAGGGTATAAATGCCCCCCATATCGCTAAGAATGCCTTGGCCGATATGATGGACATGATTATATTCGATCGTATTATGGTGGGCTCCGGTAGGATGGTATCCCCATGTCCAGCCAACCGAAATGCCGGTATAGAAAGTGTGGTGTATGTGATTATGAGCGATGGTGTTGTGATCACTTTGTCCAACCCACACACCTACAGCAGCTGGGTAGATCTTGCCGATGTCATAGATGTGATTATCGGAAACCTGGTTATATTGGGTCATAAGGGGAGCCTCGGTGCGCATGCTCGTTTCTCCGATTTTTATGCCCCCTGCACCAACATCTTGTATCTCATTATGGATAAGACGATTGTTTTTGCAACCTTGGATCAACTCGATCGCATAGTTTCCTAATTGGGAAAAAGTACATTGCCTGATGGTGCAATCGTTAGCCCCATTGGCATGAATCGCGGCAGAGATGTCGTGGGCGGCTTGTACATCAGGATAGCCTTCGCCTAATTGGGGTGCCATAGTGTGTTTGAAGTGCAAATCACGAAATTCTAGATGGTGGACATATTGTTCATTTTCAGGATCCCCTCGAAGAATGAGGAGTTGCTCTAAATGTGGTGCAACCACTTTGTTCAATTCGGCATCGGGTTTGGTCATGAGACTTAAAATCCCGGTGTCTCTCTCTAAACGCCATTCACCAGGTTGGTCTAAGGCTTCAGGAGCGTTCTCTATCCAAAAACGGGCGTTATTGACTCCTCGCCAGTTGGAGGGAGGCACTTGCTTTGAAAGTGTGACTGTGTTATCGGATTCATTCACTTCTTTTATAGGCATGTGGATTTCAGCCCATTTGGCGAGTGCGACAACACTTACATCCCCTAGGTCAACCCAAGACGATTTAATCACCTCATCAGGATAAGTGAAATGAGCGGGACCTTCCAAGCGCATAGGGCTTTCCATTTGGTAATATCCTTTGTTGGGTGTTCGTGCTCGGGTTTGGCGTTCATCCTTGATGAACAATTGATAAAAATCCCAATCACCTTTCTCCACCTCGGGGAGATGGGTTTGTTTTACAGAAGAAGTTTGATCTTGCCATTCCTTCTCAATGTGTTTTCCTCCGCTTAGTATGGGTTTTTCACCGGGGTAGGCAACATAGGATATAGGAGTATTCTCTGTGCCGGAATCTTCCGGGTTGAAGATCAACGGTTCTTCGAGATAATAAGTTCCACCACGAAGGAAAATGAGCACGGGTTGATTGAATTCTTCGGAAGACTTGAGCGAACGGATTTCATCTCGGGCGCGTTTTATGGTGGCAAAAGGACCGTCGTTATCACTTGGGAGGGGATCGGGGAGGTTCCCAGACCACTGGTCATTTCCCTCGGGAGAAACAAAATAGACGATCGCATTATCAGGAATATTTGTAGTGGTGGTTCCACAGGATAATAACGTGAAGGATAAGACGAGTAATAGCCAAAAATGATTTTTCATTGAATGACCTCATTAGAACAATTAGATATTTTTTCTTCTCACTATACCATAATAGAGAATTGTGAAGATATAAATAGATTGAGTCCTTTTGTCTTCTACTTTATTATGGATAATAGGATTTTATAAAAAGTGAAGAAGAAAAACGATAGGTTTCGGCAAGTAGAAAATCGAATGAGTAAAATACGTTTGTTACATAAAATTATTGTTTCATCAATAAAAAGGGGAAGGAATCATGAGAAAAGTCAATCGTCGTTCGTTTCTACGTCGTGTCTCCTCGGGAGTTGCTGCGGGGATGGCTCCCGCGTTTCTTTCACGAAAATCTCTAGGTCAGGAGGCCAAACTCCAAGTTGGGGTAATCGGATTGAAAGGAATAGGATTTCCCTTGGCACGTTCTTTTATTAATACGGGTAGGGCCAATATATTAGCGGCTTGCGATGTGGATGAAGATGTGCTGGATCAGCGCATCCAAGATATCGCGTTTTATAATGGATCAGCTCCAGAAAGATACACGGACTTTCGTGATATTCTGGAAAACGATCAGATTGACGCTGTCATTGTGGCAACCCCGGATCATTGGCATGCAATCCAAGCGGTCATGGCCTGTGAGGCACAAAAGGATGTGTATTTAGAAAAACCGGCGGCGCATAATGTGCATGAGTGCCGTGTTCTCGCTCAGGCAGCCCAGCAATATAACCGTATTGTGCAACAAGGGACTCAACAACGAAGCGGCGTCCACTTCCAGGAGGCAAAAGAGTATATTGAACAAGGGCATTTAGGGAAAATCGCCCTCGTAAGAAATTGGGGGATTTTAGGCCGCGATGATATTGGGAATAAAGAGGACTCTCCTGAACCGGATTATGTCGATTATGATTTTTGGCTAGGTCCCGCGCCCCAACGTCCTTTTAATGAAAATCGTTTTCATTACAATTGGCGATTTTTCTGGGAGTACGGTACTGGAGACATGGGGAACTGGGGAGTGCACTGGATCGATACCTCTCTTTGGACGCTCGATTTGGGATGGCCTCTTTCGGTTTCTTCCACCGGTGGGAAATTCATCTATGAAGATGATAAAGAAACCCCAGATACCCAGGTGACCACGTATGAATATCCCCATTTGACGATGACGTGGGAATTACGGCAGTGGTCGAATTACACCCCGGACGGGCGTAATGTGGGAACCGGTTTTTATGGTGAAGAGCAAACGTTGATCATTAATCGGGATGGTTGGAAGGCCTATTCGAAAGAGGGTTCACAAGTTGTGGAAGAAAGCACGGCTTCCAACGATATGCTTTTGGATCATGCTCATGACTTTATCGATGCTGTGGAGTCTCGGCAGCCGCCGGTAGCGGATATCGCATCAGGGCATATCAGCGCTGCGGTTGCGATCATGGGGAATGTGGCTTTAAAAGCGAAAGAAAGAATCGTATATGATCCTGAAGCGGATTCGCTCAACCGCGAGGATTTAAATCATCTCTTGACGCGAGAATATCGTGAGCCATGGACGTTACCCAAAGTGGGAAATTCCATTAACTCGTGGTCGCGTATAAAATAACATCGAGGGGAATCGAGGCCGTGAGGTAGAAATCTCACGGCCCCGTTTGTCTCTACCATTCCCAAAAGGGAGCTAAACGTTCTTCGAGATTTTTTCTTATAGGAGTGTATTCTTTTTCTTCTACCACGTTTTCTCTTTCTTTTCCATTTTTCATAGAGTAGAGTTCGGGTGGATCCGCTTCGTTAAGAATAAATTTCCATTTGTGGGTACGAATCATTTTTGTTTTATACGTAGGTTCCATACATTGTTCCATGACACGTGTGTGGAGTGGGGTTTCGTCTTCGTCACTTAAATCGAGAGCCGGATTATTCACGGGGTCGATCGTTCCATAGCCTCCGGAAGTAAATATGGCTTCGTCTTCCGTAGATTGAGATTGACCTTGAAGAATCGGTTTTAGTGAGCGACCTTCAAGAGGCGCGTTTGGAGTTGTCCCGCTTCAGTCGGAAATGGAATTTAGGGGACTTGTGAGTGGTTTTAACAAAAAAGGGATTTCTTGGACATCGATGATTTGTTTTTTTTATGTACTTCTTTAATAATTGTACGCCCAGTATAAAATAAAGGATTATTAATCTAATCCTTTGAAGGAGGTTTTTATGTTTTTAAGCCAAAAGTGGAATAGGAAAGATATTATGAAGAAAGGTTTTACTTTGATTGAATTGCTAATCGTGGTAGCGATTATCGGGATTCTTGCGGCCATTGCGGTTCCCAATTTTTTGAATGCCCAAATTCGTGCCAAAGTTTCACGGGCTGTCTCGGATATGAAAACGTTAGAAACGGCATTGGAAATGTATGCGATTGATGAGGGAGAGCATCCCCCTGCCAATCAAGCGCGCGTACCGGGCAGTGGAGATTATTATCATCCCAATGAGATACGTTTCTACCGTCTAACCACGCCTGTGGCTTATCTTAGTTCTGTTCCTAAAGATCCTTTTGTTTCTGAATCGTCTCCAGATTATAATCACTGGGGTCATGCTTATGATTATGTAAACAGTTACGATGGGAACATCACTGGATGGGGGCATGAATGGAGGATCAATAGTTGGGGCCCGGATCAACGTAATGGTTGGGGAGGCCAACGATGGGGCTCTTGCGATAATGGAGAGCCTTCAGGGAACTTTGTCTACAATTCCAGCAATGGGCTTGTGAGTGCAGGCGACATCATTTGGGTTGGTCCCAAAGCAGGGGGTGACAATTACTGTAATATTCAGAATGGCATATAAGAAGATGTAATAGGAAGTTTCCTGTGAATAAATCGAGAGGGGGGATTAATCTTGAAAGATAATCCCCCTCTATTTCATTTAATCCTTAAATATTTGGCGATTTAGTTGGCGTTTTATTCTTCGTTTGGCTTTTTTCGATTGAATGGCTTGTTCCACTACGTCACTAAGTAATTCAGTAAATGTACGTTTCGGGGTGGAACTTTCCCAGAGGTAATAGGAGAACGAGCCTGGTATCGGGTTGATCTCATTGAGATAGATTTGGTCATTGTTTTTATCCACAACAAAATCAATACGAATCACGCCTTGGCAATCCAGCCCGGAGTAGGTGCGAGTGGCGTAATCGCGTATTTCTTCTTTGATGTTTTGAGGCACATCGGCAGGATCGAGATCTCGTTGCAGCGAAGCCATTCCTTCGCTGGCTGAGGATTTGTTTTTGTTATTTCTTTTCATGTACTTTTGTTCGAACGTTAAGACCGGATCTTCGCGCAATGGCCGTTCAATCACTGAAAGTTGAATTTGATCTCCGCCCATCGCGGCGATATTTAATTCATACATATTCTCAAGAAACGGTTCCACTAAGACTTGGTCATCAAAGGCGAAAGCACCCGCAAGAGAGATCATGAGCTGTTCCTTATCATAAGCAGAAGATACACCGATACTCGAGCCGAGGTGACAAGGTTTGATGATAACCGGCAGTGAGAAATGATTGATAATTTCTTCGGCGGTGAGGTGAGCCTGGTCGGGATCCCACTCGCGTTGATGGATCAGCAAACCTGAGAGCAATGGAATATCGAGAGTCGATAGAATTTGTTTTGTAACGTGTTTGTTCATGGCGATGGCCGAAGCGCGGGGACCACATCCAACATAGGTGGCATCCATAAACTCAAGTAAACCTTGAAGGCAGCCATCTTCGCCATAGGTTCCATGGAAAGCCGGAAAAAACACATCCACAGGAAATCGGCGGGGCTTTTTTCCAAATAATCCTTTTTTACGTTGAACTTCGATTAATTCGGCTCCAGGTTCGGGAGCGAGTTGCACTTGTGTTAACTGGGCTTTTTGTTCTTCGTTGGGGATATAGGTATCTCGTTGGCGCAAGAGGTCTCCGGTATACCAGTGCCCATCGTTGTCAACGTAGACAGGAAGAGTCTCGAAACGGGTAGAATCAAACGCTTCTAATACTTGTAAAGCGGTAATGATGCTGATTTCGTGTTCGGTCGAACGGCCGCCAAAGAGCACAGCCACGCGGAGTTTGTCATTTTGGTTCATAATCTATAGCTCCTATAAGAATTCGGGAACGTTAGAATAAGCGAAAAGCGCTTTGAGTTTCGAGTACGTCCGGAAGATCATTTTCAAATAAGATGACATCTCCGGATCGAACTTGTTGATTGAGCCATTCCCGCGTATCCAACAGTGAAGGGAAGGTATAGAGATTTTCGGAGAGAAATTGTTTTTTGAGAAGTCCTTGGCGAAAAGAAGGGGTGCGATGGGGGGCTACATGGCAAACTAGATCGCATATCCCCGCGGCTTTTGCTCCTATCTTTTCATGTTCTTCTGCATTTTTATCTCCTAATTCAACCATTCCCGGAGTGACAAGGATTTTCCGTTTTCCAGGCAAAACCCGCAAGACTTCAAGCGCGTTTTGGAAACCTACGGGGTTGGAATTATAGGCATCGTCGATCCACGTAATCCCGTTTGGATCACGTTCTACCACCAAGCGATGAGGAATAGGGGGAATGCTTTTCATGGCGGATAAGGCGGTGACGACCGGAACCCCCAGTTTTACAGCCGCAAGGAAAGCGGCCACTGCGTTTTGGGCTTGGTGTATGCCGTAGAGAGGAATGGTTGCCTTATAGTCTTTTTCATCATACGTAAATTCGATGGAAGTGCCCTCTTCTTTTAATTCTGTTTTATGGATACGGCAGTGTACCGGTTCTTGCTCAATGTTTTCGCCGTACAAATACACAGGGGCTTGGATGTCATTGAGCATAGCGCGGCAATAAGGATCATCGCCATTGAGGATTACCAAACCATCTTGAGGTACGGCTTTGGGGAGTTCTGATTTTGCAAGTCTTACCGCTTCGATTGAGCGAAAGCGTTCCAGATGTGCGAGACCAACCGCAGTTACAATGGCCGCGTTGGGGGGGGTTAAATCGCAAATCCGTTGAATGGATCCCATACCATAGGCTCCCATTTCTACGATAAAAAACTCGTGATCTTGTTTTAGGCGTTCGCGTATAATACGTGTGATACCCATGGGAGTATTAACACTGCCGGGTGTGGCTAACGTTGGCGTATAAAAATCCAGCATGTGAGCGAGGATATGCTTGACTGAGGTTTTACCATAACTCCCAGTGATCCCAATGATTTGAGGTTTGTGCTTGCGAAGAATTTCTTTAGCCTCGTGGAGATAGCGCTGTTGAGTTCGGTTTTCGATAGGTCGAAGCAGCTGATTGGCAACGAGTACAGACAAGGGAGTGATAAAAATGTATAACGCCAAAAGGAATAAAAAACTCAATATAAGCAGATAAGTATAAATCGCCGGATTTTGAGTAGGGGTGATGAATTGGTTGTAGAGGGCATAATCTAATAAAAGAATTACGAGATAATGAACAATAATAAATTCGAGCCCTTGTTTGATCAGCGCCGTGATGAAAATGCGTTTAGCGCGGGCGGTCATCACTAAAGGTTTCTTTGATTTGTGTAGGAGATTGCTCCAAGCGGCTAAGGCGATGAACGTGAGGAGCCCAGCCCAGACGAGGGGGTGGGCTATGAATTGAAGTTGGGTAGGTTGAAAGAAGAACCAGACAAGAAGCATGGTCAGGAGAGAAAGGAGTACGGTTCTCTTTTCAAAAGAGCGGGTTTGAAGCCACCAGGTTAAGAAACGTGTATTGTCGTATTCCTCTTGCTGGAAATATTGAAGATAGCGTAGAGTGACAGGCCAACAGCATAAAAGAAAAAAGGCATAGCTAATGGCATGGAGAATAAAAAGAATAGTTGATTGTTCTACTGTAAAATCATTCATGAGCCGATTCCGTTTGTTTGATTTGTTTTAAAAACTGACGGATTTGGTATCCCACTTGGTGGCGTCCATTAAATAAAATGGTACCATGATCAAATTCTGGGAGTTCGACATAACGAGAATGAGGCAGCAACGAATGCATGGTTTTTCCAATGTGGGGCGGTGTCTCTTGATCCTTTTCTCCATAGATTAAAATCGTGGGGTGGTGAATGGAAGGGAGAAGTTCGTGTAAATCTTCATTGACTACGTTGACGAAAATGTTGCGCATTTCTCCCGCGTTTTTATAATCCCGGGAAGCGATTTTATCGTAGAGTGTTTCTTTGATTTTCTTTCCCATAGAGACGGGGAGGAATGATTGGGCCAGCCGAGCGACCGTACGGATCGTATGCACCCGCCATTTCCGCTTCCATGAAATATTTCGTTTCAAACCGGCTGCTGCGATTAAGATTAATCCCTGGACCTCTTCGGGATACTGATTGGCTAACCGATAAGCGACACGGGCTCCAAACGAATGGCAAATTAAATAGGCGTTGGGAATGGATATTTGTTGCATGAAATGATGAAGCCATTCGGCATATTCGCGTGTTCCCCACGTATTTTGTGGGCGGGTGGTTTTACCGAAGCCAGGGAAATCGATAGCGATGATTTGACCGAGATCGCTGAGATTTTCCATCAGAGGATCCATGATGGTATGATCACAGCCCCACCCATGTAAAAAGAGCAATGGCTTGCCTTCACCGTGTTGAATATAACAGACTTGAAAAGTTTGTTGATCGAATAGCATTTCGATCGTTTTGGGACTAAACATGTTGATATACCGTTGAATGAAATCGAAATGATTGTGAATATAACATAACGTCATTTCCTCATATTGCCTATGCCAAGAAATAGCCTACAAGGAGGAACGATTGGTTTTTTAAAGTATAACGAGTTTTTTCTTATTCGATTTCATGGCTTGATTCGACAGGCCGGGTGGGTAAAACTGAATGGGGAAGATAGGATTGGGCGTGAGAGAATCAATGAAGGTTTTTCGATCTTTTAGAAACGAAAGGCATAATTTTAAGTATGAAGATTCTCTTTTTGACACCATGTGTACCGACGTATTCTGATGGGCGACGGCCTTATAACTTTATTAAATACCTCGCATCCAGGCATGATGTGCATTTACTTGCCATGAAATATGGTGTACAAACCCCATGCGATATACGACGCTTACAAGAATTGGGAGTACGGGTTACCACGGTCGATTATGTCCCTTCGCAGTCTGTTATCCTATGTGTGTGTGGCTTGATCACAGGGAAACCGTTAAGGGTCTCATGGTGCCGATCCGAAGAATTCAAGAATTCTTTGTCTCAATTGACAAGCAAAAATCGTTTCGATCTGGTCCACATTGACCGAATGCGTATGGGGCAATACGCCCGCTTTATTCAAGCGCCCAAGGTGCTTGATTTTACGGATTCGCTTATCATGTATTTGGATCGTTCGTATCAATTTCGACGCAAGTGGCGGGAACGTTTAATCGATCGCTGGGAGCGTTGGCGGATACTCCCGTTTGAGCGCAATGTGTTACAACATGTTCAGGCTGCGTTAGTGTGTTCTCAAGTAGATGCAGAAGTGTTCAAGAAGTACCATCCCCATTTTTCTTTTGAGGTGATAAAAAACGCAGTCGATTATAATCAGTTTCAACCCCATTCCCAGGGGCGGGAGCATGAACCACGCTGTGTCATCACAGGGACCTTGTTTTATTTTCCCAACAAAGACTCAATCCATTTTTATTATCACTCCATTCTTCCCTTAATCCGCAGACGGTATCCGAAGTTGGAAACATGGTTCATCGGTACCCGACCCAGCCATGATATTCGAAAATTAGACGGGAAGCATGGGATTCAAATTTTGCCGGATGTTCCGCGTATGGAGGAGTATTTATATCAGGATGATATTTATGTATGCCCTCTCCGGGTGGCCGCCGGAATCCGAAATAAATTGCTGGAAGCCATGTCGGCAGGCATGGCGATTGTAACGACTCCCTTGGGAGCCGAAGGCTTGTCTCTCAAGGATGGAAAAGAAGTATTGATGGCCGAGACGCCAGAAGACTTTGCTCTGCAAATTGACCGATTGATTAAATCTCCCGATTTGCGCCGCTGGTTAGGAAAAAACGCCCGTGAATATGTGATTCAACATCATGACCTAGAACGTTTGGGAATACAGTTGGAAGATGTGTATTCCCGTCTAGTTGAAAAGTAATTCGGCCATCTGTTTTTCTGGACTTGCTTCCTGTTGAAACGAGGGGGATAAAACGTAAACCTGTTTTGTGACCACATCATGTCGTAAAATATCGACGTAGATTCTTTCGTTCGAATCCGAGAAGATCTTTTTCGGGATCATGATTTCGGCATTCCAACCTTCCTCGTATTGTTGTACAGCGGCTTTCCAATCGGTATTCCAATCTTCATTCGATCTCGCCCACTCCATCGTCTCTCCCTGGGGAGTGACTAAGAAAACATAGGTTTGGTCTCCTTGAGTAAGTTGCACACGTACGTTTTCATTGTTTTTTAAACTTGCATCGTTCTTTCCTTGAAATTGAGAGGAGTAATAGGCGGCAGGATTTTGTGTGGCATTGATATGAAGATAAAGATGTTGATCATTATGGAGGAAAAAGGCTTGGGTATTGCGGGGAGGTACTGTCGCATGCTTATCGGTATAAAAGTTTTGCAGGGATTTGGCGTTTTGCCATTCTGATTCATGCGGGATACCGTCAAGCGTTATATCTGTTGCTGCCCGTACGGCTTCTATTGAAATCTTTTTATGAACTTTAAATGGATGGAGTACGATTTGATTATTACGAAAACCCAGGGGATATCCCTGCTTCCCTTTTTGCGGTTGATAGTCGTCAATATGCAAATGTAACGAAGGGTGAGGATAAATATTTTCTGATTGGGTATAAGCAGTAAATTCAAATTGCAATGGTGCCCCAGTCGCGAGGGTAATCGTTTCTTTTTTGGGGACAATGGTCCATTGATCACTATTTCGCCATTCAATTTCTCCCACGATAGGTATCCGAAAAGGATTATTGATTTCAACCTTTCCATGTAATTCAACGATTTCTTTCTCGGCACTTACTGTTTGAAAAGACTGAGACCATTGGCGCAAATCGTTTTCCATTGTAAGCATTTCATAAGAAACAAACTCTGTCGGGCTGATATGATTTTGAGGATCGATTACAAAAGTATCGAGGCGGCGTCCTTGCAGATTGTACATGGTGCCGGTAATCCGTGTGTCTCGGAATTCCAATAAGAGCCAATGATGTACATTGGCATGGTACGCAGCCGCATTCTGATTCGATGGTAAATCGGGATTCATCCCGTTATCTCCTGTGGTGAGGTGATATACCCCTTGTTGGGTATCGTTATGATTCACGCTGCCGATGGGGTATGACCTCATGTAATAGGGATCATGTCCAGTGATCACAAGTGGAACTTGGTACTTTTGAAATAAGGGTTGCCATGTTTGGCTGACTTCAGAAATATCGCTTTGTGAAACAGGAAAAAGAGGATGGTGAAAGAGTACTATCGTCCAAGGTTGAAAATTATTTTTTAAATCTTGTTCCAGCCATTGGTATTGTTCAGAGCTGGGATCACCTGGTTGGGTGCTATTCAAGATAATGAAATGAACGGGTCCGAAATCGTAGGAGCCATAACATTCCTCACCCGGTAGATCGATATAATGCGAAAAAGAATGAGAATCTTGCTCTTGCTCTCCCGGAATAATAAACAGAGGGATAGAACGTAATAAAGATCGCATAGGTTGGAAGAATTGTTCATGCCACTGGGTTGGATCATTTGGGTTGGTGAGAAGGTTTCCTGTGTGTAAGAGAAGATCAGGTTGATGAGACATGATTAAGTCGGAAATGGTACGAGTGACTTCAGGTTGATTATGGGTTTTGCCTAAGAGGGCGATACGAAGAGGACGCGAGAGCTCTTTGGGAGGCGTGCGAAACGTAAACGTTTCGGTGAGATGCTCCTCCCAGCGGCAGCGATAAGCATAGAGGGTTGAGGGTTGTAAATCGGGAAGATGCACCTTGTGAGTGGTTGCCGCTTCGACTTCTTGAGCGGTATGTAAGAGTTGATCTTTGCCATATTCTACAGTACCCAAACTGGGATTTTCTGTTTCCCACATAATCGTGACCCTCTCTGAGGTCATGCTTTGTAAATAAGGACCGGCGAGAGGAATAGAATGACCAGAAGAGAAGGATAGTGAAAATAGGATCAAGAGGAGGGATACAGATTGGATAGAGCGAACCATGGGTGACTCCTTCGTAAACGATTGATAAACAAAACTCATGGTAAAGGGGTTCTTTTATAAAGTTTCCATTATCTCAATAGAAAACTTGTTACGTATTCCTAATCGTAACACAGATCAAAACAGGCTGCAAAATAATAGGAAGAGGATTGATTTACGTTTTCTGAGATTTTTGAAATGATTCTTGCAAAAAAGACCGTAAATTGGTGAAACGTTTTCGGATTTTATTGTTGCTAATAGCAATATCAAGAGCACGTTGATTCCCGACAAGAATGACCATCTGTTTTCCTCGGCTTACCGCAGTGTATAAAAGATTACGCTGCAGCATTGGATAATGCTGCATGACAAGGGGGATAACCACCGCCGGATACTCGCTGCCTTGCGATTTGTGTACTGTAATCGCATACGCTAAAGTGGTATTTTCTAATTCCTTCCAACTATAACGCACATCAACCCCGTCAAAACGGATGATAAGTTGCAATTTTTTCTCTTGAATATCAACCACATAGCCGATATCACCATTAAATACATCCTTGGAGTAATCATTTCGAGTTTGCATGATCTTATCGCCGATAGAAACCGAGTAAAACGGAGTGCGTGCTCGTAAATCTGCGGGATTTAATTTTTCTTGTAGAACCTCGTTCATCTTTTCTACGCCAAGGTCTTTTTTGATCATCGGACATAACACTTGGACTTCCAGTTTAGGATCAAGTTCTAACTGGCGAGGAATCCGATTTGACGTCATTTCGAGAATCGCTTCACGTACAGCCTCAGGTTGTTGTCTTTCAATGAAGAAAAAATCTTGGCCGCGTTCAATCCCAATGCCTTCCATGTCGGGTTTTTGTCCTTCGTTAATTTTTTTCGCGTTGAGCGAGATTAAACTGCCATCTTCTTGGCGGTAAATATCGGTGAGATGGATGGTTTTGAATAAACCGCTTTCGATCAGTTCATGTAAAACCAATCCCGGCCCTACCGCGGGCAGTTGGTTCACATCCCCTACAAGCAATAAATGGGCTGAAGGGGAAATCGCATCAAGCAAAGAGGACATGAGTTCTGTGTCTATCATGGAGGCTTCGTCGATGACCAGCAAATCCGCTTCAAGCCGCCGCCCTGCATGACGACTAAAAGTCCCCATTTCCGGGTTATACTCAAGCATGCGGTGTATGGTAAGCGCTTTGCGTCCTGTGCTTTCAGAGAGGCGGCGCGAGGCACGTCCCGTTGGCGCAGCAAGACGGATTTTGGCTCCACGCTTTTCCCATAATTTCAAAACACCGTGAATAATGGTTGTTTTGCCGGTACCAGGGCCGCCCGTAAGAATAACCATTTTTTCTCCCAGGGAAGCCGAGATGGCTTCTCTTTGCGCCTCGGCTAGATGAATCCCTAGTTCTTCTTCCACCTTTTTGATTTCACGTTCTTTGGGTAACTTCAAAGCAACCCGTGAACTGGAAACATAAAGTTCTTGTAAACGATGGGCGATGTTTCGTTCGGCACGAAACATGGGATATAGATAAACCGTTGATAGGCCATTCTCGGTTGTGGGAATAAAGACAGTGCGTGTATTTTGTAATTGGCTTAGGGTGTCTTCCAGTTCTATTTCATCATAATAACCCAGGATCCGGGTCGTGCGTTGATAAAGCTCATGGCAAGGGAGGTAGACATGACCATCCGACATGGCTTGAATGAGAGAATAGCGTATAGCCCCACTTATGCGTTCAGGAGAATTTTCTCGAAAACCGAATTGTTCGGCGATGGCATCAATATCACGCCAAGGGATACGATCTTCTGGGGTAAATAATTGATAGGGATCATTGCGGATGTGAGATAGGGCATGGGTGCCAAACATCATATAAGCCTTGTTGGCTTGTGAAAGAGATAAGCCTAGATCCATCAAGTTTTGTATGGTTTTATTTTTACGTGAGGACATGATTTTTTATTGTAAGACCATAAAGATTATTGTTTTACCTAGGCACTTTTTCTTTTTTATAGTACATTCTTGTTTATACGTTTCATAGTATAAACGAATCTCAGAGTAAAAACTATCATGAAGTCGAATCTCTGATGATAATACTCCATATCTAAAATTCTTTTTATGAGGAGACTTAAGATACGATGAAGTTGGTTCGATTTGGCGATCGTGGGGCTGAACGTCCTGGAATCATGCATGATACAGAAGGGATTATCGATGTCTCTTCTTTCGTAGAAGATTATGATCCCTATTTTTTCGAAACGGATGGAATCCAAAAACTCGAAGAGATTTTAGAGAAGCAAGCAAGTGATCTTTCCCGCATTTCATCCAATACTCGTTTAGGGGCTCCTATTACGCAACCCGGGAAAATTTTATGTGTGGGATTAAATTATTCTGATCATGCCCGCGAGACCGGAAAAGAGATTCCTGCTGAACCGGTGTTGTTTTCCAAAGCGGTCACGGCATTAAATGGTCCCTTCGATACGATTGAGATACCCCGTGGGTCTAAAAAGACCGATTGGGAAGTAGAACTAGCGTTTGTGATTGGGAAAAAAACGAAGTATGTGCACGAGGCAAACGCCTATGAGCATATTGCGGGTTATGCCATCATGAATGATGTGAGTGAACGTGAGTTTCAAGCCGAGCGTTGCGGACAATGGGTGAAAGGGAAGAGTCATGATACTTTTGCCCCTTTCGGGCCATATTTAGTTACTCCGGATGAATTATCGGATGTACAGAATGTATCTTTGTACTTAGATGTGAACGGACAGCGTATGCAAAGCGGCAATACGAAATCCATGATCTTCAATGTTAAAACTTTATTGAGTTATATAAGCCAATTTATGACTTTGATGCCAGGTGATATCATCAGCACCGGCACCCCTCCAGGAGTGGGAGCAGGAATGAATCCACCTATGTTTTTAAAACCAGGGGATGTAGTTGAACTTGGTGTCGAGGGATTAGGGAGCCAGCGGTTAGATGTGGTCGCTTCCGAATAAATTTTTAGCCTGGGGCCGATTTACGTTATTTGCTCTTCTTTTTTATGTTTTGGTGATTTTTGTTTCTTGCGGAGAAATGGAAAGAAAAACGGAGTTTGTTCTGGTACCTAGTCATGAACTTGAATCCGTCACCAATGGTTCTCAAACTTGGATTTACCGTAAACCGGATTTGGTGCTGGCGGCTTATGATAAAGTTATGCTTGATCCTGTGGTTTTGCAGTTTCATCCACAATCAACAGAAAAAGGGATTTATCCCCAGGCTGTTCAACGATTAGCCGATCAGCATGCGGAAATCTTTCACCGCGAGTTAGCAAAAGAATACCAAGTAGTCAAAGAAGCGGGACCACGTGTCTTATTGCTCCGTACTGCCTTTTCGAACATGACTGTTTTTTCTCCTAAACACTGGAGTCTGGATTCCCATGAATTTTCTCTCGCTGCCCCTGCTCCATTTCATCTTGGTAACCGCTTTGAATTGAATCTGGTTGACGTCCAATCGAATGATCGCTTGATTACTGTGGTGGAAGAAAAAGAGGTTGATCTTTTCAATCAACCTCTTTGGTCTGAAGTGAGAGATCAGCTTTCCTACTGGGCAAAAAATACGCGCAAGCATCTGCGGAGTGCTGCGCAGGTGCGTTAATAAACCATCATCGAATCAATCGCGATAGACCTCAGGATTGGTTATAACTCGGAAGAATTCTTGATTCATGCGCTTTAAATTTGTTTTGCTCTTGGGAATATTGAGCACATCCTTATGATCGCCTTTTTTATAAACGGCTGCGGGATCCTGATAAAAGGCTTCTAGCGATTCGGCTCCTTGCCAACAAGCGTTATCGTACAACCATACTAAAGCGGACCCATCTCCCATTTGATTCGCTTGCCCTAAATCGGTTTTAATAAAATCTTCGAGGAACTGACAAAGCGGGTTGTCAGGGAGTTGTTCAAAATCCTCCGGTTTTAAAACGCTGTTTTTGTCCCAAAAGGAGCTCACCGCCCACTCGACTAGATAGGTTTTCTTCGCGACGATATAGGCACTCCACCCGTCCTTTCCGTTATAACCGTAATTGCTGGTGGTGAGGCTAAAAACGAGGATACGTTCGGCTATCGTGGGTTCGAGGAGTAAAGCATTGGCGATGGTGGTCAAAGGGCCTCCGGCTATGATAAGCAGTGATGATAAGATAAGATGTTCCTTTTGCCATGGTTTATCCCTCATGTTAAATTAGTCATTGAAGAGAATAACGCATTCTTATAAAAAGTCGATCAATCATGATTCATCTTGAAATTTAGATTTTTCTCTTCACAATGAATTTTAAACCATAAACATCGAATATAGGATAGCATTGTGAGTCAAGCGATTACATGTCTTCATATTGCGGATCTTCATTTTGGGGTTGAATTGTATGGGTATACCAATACCAAAACAGGAATGAATTCACGTTTGGAGGATTTCTCCCGCAGTTTGGAACAGGCGGTGGATTATGCCTTGGAGCATGAGGTGGATTTGGTCTTATTTGCGGGAGATGCCTATAAACGTAATTCTCCCTCTCCCACGGAGCAGCGCGAGTTGGTACGCCATTTTTGCCGAATCGCCGATGCGGGGATTCCCACCGTGATGATTTCTGGCAATCACGATATTCCAGTCATGCACGGACGTGCGGCATCCATCGATATTTTTCGGCGATTGCGTCCAAATCAATTTTACGTATGTATTAACCATCCCACAGTAGGGGATTTCTCTCCGCCGATTATCGAAACGAAAAATGGAGCTATTGCAGTTTGTTGCTTCCCCTACATTAGTCCAAGTTATTTGCGAAATCTACCTCGTTTTCGGGATTACAAGGCCGATGATTTACCCGAAGCCTACTATGAATTTATCGATGATGTTATTCACTCTATGGCCAACCAAGTTCCCCAGGGGATTCCTAAAGTGTTGCTTGCGCATATGACGGTGCATGGAGCCATGTTTGGTGGATACCGAGAAAGTGCGATCATGAGCGATGAAGTGCAAATCCTGCCGATCGATTTAATCAATGCGGGTTATGATTATGTAGCCTTGGGACATATTCACCAATATCAAAATGTATCACCTAAACCTGAAGTGCCCGTAGTCTATTGCGGGAGTATCGATCGGGTGGATTTTGGGGAGGTGGATGAAGAGAAGGGCTTTGTCGTAGCCCAGGTAGAAACAGGGAAAACTGAGCATCAATTGATCCCCATCCATGTTCGTTCTTTTGTGGACATCCATGTGGATTCTGAGCGTGGCGAGGATTTGACCGAAAAAATTGTCACTGCGATTAAGGTGCGACATATTGAAGGATCCGTGGTGCGTTTATCTTATGTAGCCGATGATGATGAAGTGCAATCGCTGGATATGAAACGTATTCATGAGACCTTGAAACCTGCGCATTACAAAGCGGGATTTTTTCGCGTGCCTCGACACTCGGTTTCACGTAGACGAGAGGTGTCTATATCCCATGAAATCTCTTTGAGCGATGCATTAAATGCCTATCTTAGCGAGCATCAGGAATGGAAGGGTTATACCTCTGAAGTTTTAAAGAAAGCCAAAGAGATCGCACGCAAGGTTGAAGGTGATAAACTATAAGGAAAGTATTATCCGTAATATTCTTTGATTGGATTACATTTTCCAATTAAGCAAGCGATTTCATAATTGATTGTATTTGCCCGGTGCGCAAGTTCTTCCGCCGTAATAATCGATTTTCCTTGATGACCCAATAGTACGGCTTCGTCGCCGCATTGGACTTCAGGAAGATGGCTAACATCTACGGTGATCATATCCATCGAAACTCGACCCACCACGGGACATCGTTTTCCACGAATTAAAACCTCAGCGTTATTAGAAAAATCACGCAGATACCCGTCTGCATAGCCCAGGGGTAACGTAGCAATAAGGGAGTCTTTGGGTAAACGATGCGTCATCCCGTATCCAATGCTGGCGCCTTTGGGCATATCACGGAGTAAAACCACCCGTGTAACCCATTTCATTACAGGTTGAATATACTTTGAAAGAGGAACATGGCAGGAAGGGAAAAGGCCGTAAGTGGCGATCCCTAAACGTACCATCTTGTAATGACTGGTTGGGATTCGTAGAAAAGCGGCACTATTGGCAATATGAATGACGATATCCGATGGGAGAATCTCCGATAATTCATGGACATGATTAAGAAATTGCTGTAAGTGTTCATTCGTGATTTGTTGATCTTCTTCATCCGCACAGGGAAAATGAGCCATAATACCGCGGATCTCTAGTTTTGGCATTTGACAGACTTTCAGTAATTCGTCATGTTGAGAAGGCAGGGAAAAACCCATTCGCCCCATACCAATGTCGAGTTCAATATGGACTGGGATGGGATGATGGCTTTGTGGAAGTGAGGAAACCATTTGAGCATGCTCGAACGAACCACAGATTTCTTCAACCCGCCAGGGGAGGGCTTCTAATATTTCATCGCGTAAAGCGGGCCGTAAACGCACGATTCGGCAATCTAAACCAACTTCTCGTAACGCATGAGCTTCCCAATTGTCTACAATTGCTAAAGAGGAAGCGCCCGCAGCGAGGGCTCGTGGAGCGATTTTTTTTAGTCCATGGCCATACGCATCTGCTTTGACCACTGCGCATAGTTTGCTGGAAGCGGCTAGGGTCGAGATGTATTGGCGGATGTTGTTTTCGTACGCTCGAAGATCGATACAAACACGTGTATGATGTTCCATATGATATAGCCGTTCTTATAAGAAGTGAGTATAGGAGATAATTACATTATGGCACATTGTGCGAAATCTCTTAGCCGTAGCTGGTCAAAGACCATTTCGATATTGTTTCAGCCTTTTCGCTTGGTTTTTTGGTTAAAAATGGCGCTTATTGTCTTTATTATGAATCAATTTTCCAATTATCAATTCCTAGGACAAGGGTATAGGCATTTTATCGCACCCTATTTACCTAAGGATCCTACCCAGTTAGGCCAAATGGATGTGTTGGTGGATAAATCTATGGAAGTATTACCCCTGATTATCGCGATCGCGGTGGTAACGACTTTGGTTATGATCCTATTGACTTTACTTAAAGCGATATTGAATTTTGTCTTTTATTCCGGCGTCTGGCTTGGAGTCGTCTATATGTGGAAAGCCACTGTAGAATATTTTGGTCAGATTCTTTCCTATTTTCTTTGGAACGTTTTATTTTCAATTTTTTTGTTTGTCGTCATCCTTTTGTTTTTTGGATTTATGGGATTTTTGACATGGGGAATGGATGCTCATCAAGGCAATACGACAGGGTTAATCATCGCAATTACCTTATTCATTGGTTTTGTGGTTGTAGGAGGGCTTTTTCTGCTTTTGTATTATGTCCTATTAGAAGCGATGGTGGTGCCTCATATGTTAGTCAAAAAGATGGGCATTTTACAAGCCTGGTCACACGCACTGGGATTAGCCTTTAGGAATTTATGGGAGTTTCTTGGTTTTGTTTTAATTCGAATGGTGATCAATCTCATTATAGCGTTGATTATGACTCTATTTACTTTTGCCATTATTTTGATCGTTAGCATTATTTTTGGACTATTGCTTGGGATGACGGGAACGCCAGTAAGTGAACTATCAAGTTTTAATTTATTCGATAGACCTGTAATGTATCTGCTCTTGATCCCGTTTTCGTTCTTTGTGAATTGTATCTTATTACCCGTACCTATTTTTTATAATATGTATGCGCTTTGTTTTAACGCAGCCCTCACCGAGGATCACGACTTTGATCCACAAAGCGCACCAACCTCGCAACAAGAGGTTCAAAAACCTGAACCAGAACCAACCCCGATCCTATCTGAAGAACCCCAAAAGGAAAAGGAATCAGGTCCATTACACTTTTCAGAGATCCCGGTAGAAAATGATACATGGGGTGAATCCAGTACTTTTCGTACCGAACAAGATCAAGAGAACCCGCAGGAAAAGGATGAATAGAATGAATCAGATAACTCATCCAAGGATAAACTATATTGAATGAGGGGGCAGAAAACTGTAAGAAACGTATACGGTATGCCCGAAAAACTAATAATGGTAAGAACTTCCTGCCCGCCATCGGCTGGAATAGCCCCGGCGGGCAGGTACAAAACATGAGAGCGATCAGCCTGTGGTAAAGCTAATCGAGTGATTCTAAAACTTGGTCGTACGTCTCATAGTCTTTTTGGCTAAACAATACGAACCGAACTAACGATATCGATGAGTTATTTTGTAAAAAATCCATTACTGTAGACAGCGCGATCCTCGCTGCTTCCTGGATAGGATAACCATAAGCGCCGGTACTAATGGATGGAAAAGCAATTGATGAAACTTCATTCTCGGTCGCGACTTCCAAACTACGTTGGTAGCAAGAACGGAGAAGTTCGGCTTCGCCCTGGTTTCCATCACGATAAACGGGGCCGACGGTATGGATTACATATTTGGCATGGAGATTCCCACCTGTTGTTATTTTTGCGTACCCGGTTTTGCAACCGTTCAGCTTACGGCATTCTTCCAGAATTGCGGGTCCACCGGCACGATGAATAGCCCCATCGACGCCACCGCCGCCTAGCAGGCTCTTGTTGGCGGCGTTCACAATGGCATCGGTTTTTTCTTTGGTAATGTCACCTTGAACCAGTTCCAATACGGATTGGTTAATGGTGCGTTTCATTATCCCTCTTGAACGAGTTCAATGAAGCTTTTCACGTCTTTCACGCCAACCGTATCTTTAGCGGTTTCCATCGCTTCTTGTTCAATGTCGGATGAGCTGACTTGGCCGTCTAAACTCACGTCTCCATCGTTAACAAAGATATCGATTTTGAAAGGTCCTTGGGGGCCAGATTCCTTTTCTAATTTTTCTTTGATCGTATCTGCGATGTCTTGATCTGTAATGGTTACTTCGTCTTTCGTAGCGCATCCGATCATTGCAACGCATAACATACCCATTAAAACGAACAGTAAAAGATGGTGCTTTTTCATTGTGTCCTCCATACGTACGTGAAATGATTTTATTTTAAATCCGATTCAGAAACGGATTTAAGTTCTTAATTATCATACGTAATCTGTTGTCATTCGACAAGATGGAAAACGTATGAATCGGAATATATTTTACGCGAATTTATCAAAAAGATCGATAGAAAGAACTGCGGTTTTCATTTTTTTTTAATTCGAGGCTCAACATGCTGATTCACCCACAATTCCACTCAAACTCGTTTTAAAAGAAAATTTTCACAAAGATGAATAACGTAGACTTAATACCGACTCAGTTCTAGGATAGGATTAGGATAAAATATTCGATATCTCCTTGGAATGAAGGTGGATACGTTTTAGAGATTCACACACCATATCAACCTCTTCTTGTTTCATGTTTGAATACAATGGCAAACTTAAGGCGTGTTCCATGAGGTACTTGCTGTTCGGTAACTCTTCGTCTTTTACGGGTATTGCATGAGGTTGAAACGCGGGCATTTGATGCAATATAGGCGCGTAATACACCTTAGTTTGTATCGAATCTTCTAACAAGGCTCTGGAAATTTGTTGTTGATTTAGACCAAATTCTTCCTCATCAATTACGATGGTAAAATCTTTGTAGGAAGAACGATCATGAGATTCAACCTGTTGAAATGAAATGCCGGCTATTTGGCAAAGTTGTTCTTGATAAGCGCGAACCATTTTGTTACGATGGACAGTCGCTTCTTCTAACATCGGGAGAGAATGTAGACCAACGATCGCATGAAATTCGCTCATCCGCGCATTCATACCAGGAAAGAGGCAATTGTAATTCCCGGGATTCCCGTAGTTTCTTCCAATGGAGATTAATTCAGCGAGTTGGTCATCGTTGGTCGTTACGATTCCTCCTTCTGCGGCAATCATGAGTTTTGTGGGGGATAGACTGAAGACTTCGAGTTTTCCATGACCACCCATCGGTTTTCCATGGTGAAGAGTGCCCATCCCGTGGGCTGAATCGAAGAGTAAAGCAAGTTGATATTTCTCGGCGATGGATTGTAATGGGGTAATCGGAGCAGGATTCCCAAATTGATGGACGCCTAAAATCGCAGAAGTATTCTCTGTAATGGCGTCTTCTACTTGCTTTGGATTTAAGTTCATTGTATTTAAATCGACATCGACAAATCGTAAACGTAATTGGTTCCAGACCGGTCCCAATCCCGAAGCGATAAAGGTGAAACTGGGTAAAATAACTTCAGAGCCAGGGGGTAAACCTAAGGTTTGGAAACTTATAATTAAGCCATTGGTACAGCTAGATACCGTAATAGCGTGTTTGACTCCCAAATAATCTGCCGCCTTCTGCCCGAGCTGTTCAGCATAGGGTCCCGTGGTCACCATCCCATTTTCAAGGATTTCAGCAAATTGATTTTTGAGTGCATTAAGGGAGGGTAAAATGGGGCGGACAAAGGGAATTGGGGTTGCGTGTAAAGGCCGTCCCCCTAAGATCGTTGGTTTAGACATTGTGTTTCTTTCTAAATGGAGCGAAGTTATAGCCATGGTAACCTAATTTTTATCACGATATGGTATAAAAGAGAAGTCGATCGAATGATAGGATTGGATATTCTCGCTTTTGAAGATTCGATCGTTTACATTTTCGTTGAATTACGAGGCGGGCTTTAGAGAAGGGAAGAAAAATATTCAAATTAATACGAATAAAAATTCAATATCTCTATGAATTTATTGTAAATAAGTGTTTACTAGTATAAAATTTTTTTAAAAATACAATTACGCTATTAATGATTTTCAATTTAACGTTTATAATATGTGAAATATTATTTCATCAACCGGTCTCCTGGAATAAAAAATCTGTTAAAAAGTTTGACATAATAAGATAAAAGGCAAAAGATTTTATTATTCCTCGCTCAAGAGGTTTTTGAAAAGGTGAAGTATGAAGAAAAAAAGTACAAACTCAAGTATCAGTAAAGAAGAATTTCAAAAGCGGCTTCAGATGCGTGATGCCGCCGATCAATTAGATCGCATGCGGAAAGATATGGATACTTCACCTCAGCAATTTTCGGGTAAACCAAATGAGATGGCTCCCATCGAAAGCCTTAGTGGGATTGGAGAAAGTGAAGAAACGATTTATGAAGAAGTGGTAAAAATCTTGCAGGATTTAATGGACAAAATCGGTTCCTATGCTTTTACAAGCGAACAATACCCACGTTATTTTCCAAATTCAAAGATCATATCGCTTGTCAGAATGATGAGAAGCGCAGGGTTGGAATTAGAAGCACGAACCATCATGGATATTTTCAAAGATCGTGTTAAGGCTCGCCAGGGAGGAAAATTACCTGTTATCAAAGTGAAAGAAGGTATGTTTAGTAAAGCAACCCAACGCAATATGAAGCCCGAAGAAATCGCGAAAAAATTCGATGTTGAGGATAGTTTACCACCGGATGAGGTCGAACCTCTCGGAGCACATGGCACCAAAAAAGGGCTTCTACGTTATTTACAGTCGATATTTCTGGAGAGTGATGAATCCACGGATCCTATGAAGAAAGTAGTACGAAAATCGTTGGGGCTTTTTTTGAAAGAAGCAGGATTGTTGAATTTCAAAACCAAAAATTCCAACGAGAATTATTTCGCGGCTTCCTTGGTTACGCCTGACTCACTTCAACCTAAATCAAGAAACGATAAAGAGAGTTTGGTCAAATACCGATCCGTGCTTAATAAAGGAATCAAGTTTCTTGATGAAAAACTGAAGGCGACTACTCAAGAGCAAGAAGAATCCTCAAATAAGCAGCAATAACCGCACCAGAGGATAGGGTATAACCAAAAAAAAACGGGGGCCACATGGGACCCCGTTTTAATATTGTTACGTGTTTGGGTACTTTCTATCTAAGCGTGAGTATTATGAAATTCCAGACAGCGACGTTAATAAAGTTACAGCTTAATCCAACGCTTTCGCCGCCCATTTGATCCCCTTAACCAGCATTTTTTGGAAAACGGGATTGGTCCAAACATCTTCGCGATGGCCAAGAGATGTGTTAAAAACACGCCCTTCACCGGGTTTTTCGATCCAGGTAATGGCATACGGATCCATTTGGTTGTATTGCTCTTGTTGCATTGATTTTGTGTTCAGCATGAGCAGTGGAGTGAAAGTGTTGGTGACCTGGGTGAAGATGTAATATTCATCTTTCAATTCCCATGGAGAATCGATGTGAGAAACGATGGGATGGTCTTTTTCTACCGTCAGTTCGGCTTCTTCTTGACTGCCATGCGTTTTAAAGACACCGCCGACCAATTTGCGATAAGGATCGAAGATGGATTCTCCGCCTTGTTGAAACGTATCGGCTGCCGTGTGCATGGCTGCTAAACCACCCCCTTGGCGTACCCATTCCACAAAAGCTTCTAACCCTTCTTGGGTCATGGGCATGCCGCCATCGTTGCTGGGTTTACGCAGATCACCGGTCGTGTACAGCTGGACTACGTCAAAGTGTGCCAACTGATGTTTGTTGATCATGCTTCCGTCTTTCGTGACAACTACTTGCATGTTGTGTTCCTTACCCAACTGCAGCATAATTTTTTCTGCATGAGCGAGTTCACCCTTTTCTCCCCGAGCGACGACAGAATGCTCAAAACCCGAGGATTTGGTCAGGAACAAGACACGAATCGGTGATTCTTCACTGAAAGTAGGAGAGCTCATAGCCATGGCCACCATCAGAAAGCATAGGGTTACGATAATCAAACGAGATTTCATTCTAGAAAACCTCCTAGTTATGATTTTTGCGGGGAGTTATTCACCCGCGAATTAATTTATACTACATGGAAGCAGAAGAAAGTTCAAACCTTCTCAGCCGGAATCTTCCAACCATCGGATTTTTCTTCTTCCCCATTCAAAGAAGAAGAGGTTTATGAGTAGACCGCATAAACTCCAGGCAAGAAAATAGGGATGGAAGATAGTGAGTGATATCACGCTTTCGTACAATAGAATGCGTATGGCTAGATAAAGCAATGAAACGATGAAGGCGAGCGACAGAATCATAAAGAGAAAAGCACCGCGTCCTAGCGAAACTTCTAATAAATGGCGGTACTCAAATTGAGGAAAACAAAACCCAAGGGTGATCGCCAGGAAGGAAAGTTGAAGGGTTAAATTGATGCCGTAAACCGAGAGCCATAAGATTAACGACCAGCCTACTTGTAAAATCCAGCTGGAGAGAAGCAGCATAGCAAGGCTTAAAAGCATCACCGGTGGTAAGGCGAAGAAGATTTTTTGTAGCATCAATTGGCCTGGTTTTGCAGGGGAAACCGCAAAAATCCAAATCGATTTCCCTTCCCGGCTGGCGCTGGGGAATAGAAATCGTGCTCCCACAGCAGAAAGGATCAAGGCGATAAACCCTAAATTGGCTACCGCGAAATAAGGTGATAATTCCTCTGATTTTAATGGTAAAAAGGAAAGATTCATTAAGTACAAAGCCGCCAATGGAACCATCATAAATAATTGGGTCCAAATGGAGGGATCACGTTTGGTTATGATTTTATCTTTCCACATTAAGCCCCAAAATGCCTTGCTTCCCGGGAGTTTCATCCATCGTTTGGGTTTTGAGTTAAAGTCGGTATGGATGGCGGGATCCATGGATTCCTGAAATTTCCACCATCCTTTTTCAAAAACTAAATAGCCATAGCCTAAAACCAAGAGCAAAGAAGCGATGCCGCAAGCGATTGAGGCCATGAGCCATACAATCCCTTGGTCTGTGTCCAAAAGAAAAGGAACCACCGACCATGCGAATAATCGTCCCGGTGCATATTGCAAGTAACCGCCTGCCTCGGTTTGTAAGAATACGATTAGCGGGTTATCTTTTGCTGCATTACTCCATAAGGTTTCCAAATGTAAGAAGCGAAGACCGGTAATCATAAGCACAGCCAGGCACAACCCGATGATGGCAACCGTTTGGTGCAGACGTTTGGCAGGAAAGCAGCGGATCAAGGTCATCCCTAGAGCCATCCCCAAACTGATTGCGATCGCGGAGACGCTGAGTAGTACTGTGAGGTAGATGAGATAAAACGAGGCATTCGGCGTGAAAAACCGTCCCGCGGCAACCATAGGAGGCAGGGCAAGAAAGAGCAAAGTAATACTGCTGCGTATGCCGACTTCAAACCACTTCGTAAGAAGAATTGCACTTTTTTTAACAGGGGCGATTATGATTAGGTAAAGGTCGTCCGAACGGTATAAAGCCGACAGAGTAGTCAATAAGCTGGAATAGACTAGAAAGGCGAAGAGAAAGGATCCCACCAAGTTGAGCAGCCGGGTCAAAACCAACGAATAGCCAAACGGTACTTGGCCTAGAATCTTCAAAAAGCGGTGGAATAATTCGTATTCCGCCCAGGCCACACCAATGCCAAAACTAAGCAGCACAATCGCCTTGAGAATGGAATCGAGATGAAGAGTACGCCAATGATTGCGCCATTTCATCCAAGGCAAACGTAGGAGCAAGAGCCACAGGGTATAGATGTACGAAGGTTTATTCATTGGGCTGCGGATTCTTGATTGGTGTTCGTGGAACGGAGTGAACCCCATAAGCGATAACCAATGTATACAGTAAAAAGGAGAAGTAGAGAAAACGCAAGCGGCCATCCCCAACCTTCATGGAGTTTGATCATCCGTATCCACCACAGATCGAGTTCATCGAAGGTAATGTAATCGGGATGGACGACGGGTTGGGTGAGAAATTGAAAGAAAGGAGGGTGAGAAAAGAAGGATTGATATTTCCCTTGATGAGCATAAACCCCCGGCCAATTAAAGCTCATTCCCCATAAGAAGGCTGGCATAGCGAACCACTTGGTCCACTTTTGCTCTTTCCATAGCCAGATACTCGGAAGTAAAGCAAAAGGAAGCAGGAAATACATATAACGCGGGCCCCAACACATTCCCCCATACCACATTTTGGATTTTCCATAAAGCAAAAAATAAGCGCAGAGGATAAAAACACAAAGCGTCCATATATCCAAGGTGTGGTTTCTCTTGCAGGCTTTGAACGATAAAGGAAGTAATAAACAAAGGGGAGAATAGGTCACTAAACCCCGATGAGCTCCCCAAATTAATTCGGGGAGACTTTCGATCCAAGGTTGAGTAAAAGAGAGATCGGCGTAGTTCTCTACGAAGAAGGCGTCAAAGCGTATATAGTTATGCAAGCCCCACAAGAAGAATCCTAGCATCCCCCCCGCAAAGAATGCCCAGAAGCGGTGCCCGCGTTCAGTCCATGTGCCTTGTATAAGCGCAAATATCCCAATGGCAGTAAAGGCGATGGCTAAATCTTCTCGTATGTTTAAACCCAAAGCGGCTATAAAGATGATCCCGGTTAAATAGCGTTTCAAATGTATTTTCTCATGCAGCTTGACCAGCCAAAGTGTGATGATCAATGTACATCCCGCGGCGGTTAATCGAAATAAGGTTTGAGCGTATGGCCAGAAAGAGGTACCAAAAATCAGGCTTATTGCCATGAAAACAGAAATGCTTTTCGAAGCTCCGTATTCGAGGCATAGGCGGTACATAACCCAGCCGGTAAGCACCGTGATCAATAAATTGCCCCATAATAAAGCGAAAAAATTGGGATTACTGAAAAAGGCCTGTGAGTCAGGAAAGAGAAAATGAAGGATATCGCCAAGATAAAAAAACGGTAGCATTACGAGGGGGAAGCCAAAACCATAACGGCTGTAAAACTCCCCATCTGGGCCTTGCAAGGCTTGATGCATGTTGGACACGGTGAGTTCGCCATGCCGTGCAAAGGAATCCACCGTTTGGATGATGAGATTTTCATCAACAAAAGTGCCATGCCCGGCAAAGGTTAAACTCAAACCTCCAAACAAAAAGAGGACTAGATAAAGATCCGTTCGTGAATAGGGGAGAGGAGCGTTGTGATTCATTCTCGCGGTGAATGATTTCCTACAAGATCAAGATAGAGAAACCCATTGCTTTTTAAGCCATTGCTAGTTGCGTAATAATAATCGGAATCGATAAAGGTCGCCAAGGGGGATAACTCGGGGTCGTCCCCTGGCGAATAATAGCGTTGAGTTAATGAAGGTCTCCAATGAAAGTGCGCGGGTTGACGAAGGACTTTTTTGAATTTCTCTTGATTTTCTTGTGAGGCGAAAGGCCAAGTGACCGCAATTCCCCAATTAAAAGTATGTTCTTCATGGGCTGGGTCTTGTGATTGTGTGTGGAGGTGGTATGTGCGAATCATAAAACGAGAAGGATATTTGTTTTTATATTCTGACAACTTTTGAGGAATCGAAGCTAAATATTCTGGATACAAAACGGGAAAACTGTCCTCCCAATTCATTTGGGTTTTATGAACGGTATAGCCTGAGAATTCCCATTGGTTGTTATTGTTCCTGCTTTCGAGTTGTAGTTGGATATGATAACCCGGTAAAGGTGGGGTTGTATAAAAGCGCGGTGGCAGTTGATGATAATCGACCCGATAGTTTTGAAGCGCGTCAACAATTTGTTCCAGATCATGAAAAATAGACTTAAGCCGGGCGGCGCGTTGCGATTGGAGAAAGGAGGGTAACGCGTAGCTCAGTAAGAGCATAAGTAGAAACAGGACGAGTGTAATTTCAAGAGCGATTTTAAGTCTTGGCTTCATTCTGAAAAACGGATGATTCAAGGAATCTATACATAACAAAACGAGGTCTTCACGTGATCGGCCTGTGAATGGCTTTTTACGTGATGTGTTAGAAACGTATATGTATTTTTTGGAATCTACATCTATGGGATTATGGCTAGGCTTTGTTATGAATGCTAGAGGTAGCCTACTATTTATTTCACTTTTTCTATTATGGACAATGATGAAGTTAAGCTTTTATTTTTTTCTTGATTTCCTTTAACCGGTCGGCTTCAGGCAGGTTTTTGTAATAATCGTCCAAGGGATAACATCCCGAAATCATACCATGTCTTGGAGCCGTGGTACAGTCAGAAAAAGTACGGCAGATATGTTTAACATCCAATTTTCCTTTGTATAAGGAATCGGCTGGCATAGTAGGATAAACGAGCACCATACGTCCTATGCCTACAAAATCAGTCCATCCTTGGCGGATCACTGCTTGGGCTACCAGAGGGAGATATTCTTGGAGATAAGTATATCCGGTACCAATGATTTTTATCTGCGAAAATGTCTCTTTAATGCGTCTTGTGACCTGAATTTGCCGTTCCGTCCCTACAAGTGGATCTTCAGGCGGTTTGTACCCATCCGAGGGAGGAAATAAGGCGGGACGTTGTATGTGAGGGTTATAATAAGGACTGCCGCAAGTGATATTGATCAATTCAATATCAAGTTCTTGCAATAACTGGATAAATTTGTAAGTTTCGCTTAAATCGATTTGAGTGGGATTCTCATGATTCAATCCAAAGCCATAGCGATAAGGTAGAAGCGACTGAAAATCCACGGGAGTTCCTACTTTTGTATCTTGATGAGGTTGGAAAGGGATAAAATCAAACGCACTCACTCGCACCGCCAGTTTTAATCCAGGGATTTCATTACGAATCCGCTGCACCAGAGTGCGTAGAAAGCGCGTGCGGTTTTCAAAACGACCGCCATACTTTCCTTCCCGGGTAAAAGCACTCAAAAACTCATGGCCTAAGTACCCATGGCAATGTTTTAAATCGACAAACTCGAAACCAACCTCCGCGGCCATCTTTGCAGAATCAACAAACATGTCGATAATTCTATCGATATCATCATCGCCCAAGATGCGTGAGTCCTCATCCGGTTGAATGCCTACTCGTGGATCAAGGATAGGATGGTGATAAAGAATCAGTGGCTCAGGGCTATCGTCGCGATTGGGTTTGCTGTAGCGGCCGGAATGGGTTAATTGCAAGCCGATCATAAGATCATGGGTGTTACCATATAATTTTTGATGTTTATCGATAATGACTTGCCGCAATTGAGCAAATCCATCCTTATTTTGAGGGACCGCCATGATCTGACGTGTGTTCGCACGTCCTTCATGGCATACGGCTGCTGCCTCACCTCCAAAGATCAATTTGGCACCTGATTCACCAAAACGAGTCCAGCGCCTAAATGTGTGTTCCGAAGGCATGCCATTTTTTAACCCGTCCCATCCTTCCATGGGATGAATACACCAGCGGTTGCCTACGGTTTTCCCATACACTTCGATGGGTTGCGCCATCGGAGAATCTTCCTTCGCCGTGAGGATACGTTCCTCGGTGGGGATGTCGAGCCCAAGTTCCTGCAGGCGTCGGCGAAAATCTTCGATCTTTTTGAAACGAGATACTCTCGGATAAGAAATCGGTGAAGTCATGGAATTATCCTTGTGATAAAAGATAGTTTTTTATGAGATAAAGAGACCATGATTCATAGTCTACACCGTTGAGCAAATGATTCACGTCAACCCACTCCCCTTGGCTCAAGGCGCTTTCTCTAGGAGAGATGTCCGGAGAGGAAGGCCAGGCTTCGTAGACCAGCCCGAGATGCACCTTTCCTACCTCATTGCTTTCGTCATTGATAAAGCCCACATGCTGTAATTGCACCTCGCCTTGGATTTTGACTTCTTCATGCAATTCGCGTAAGGCGGCTTCATATAAAAGTTGATCTTCTGTTTCAAATAAATTGTCATCCGCAGGATTAATATGCCCGCCGACACCGATGGAGTAAAAGTGATGGAGGCGATTCTCTCCTCCTCGTTTAGTGCGTTTGTAGCGAAAAATCTTGTTACTATAACGAATCACGATATAGGGTATCAATTGTTTGAAGGATGGATCCTCTTCCATTTGTGTGCGTGAACGATATTTGCCTGCATGTACCCATTCTTCGGGGGAAACGGATTGAACAGGTTTAAAACCTTGAAAAGCAAGAAAATCTCCGAGAAAGGATCTCGGTACGACAAAGATGGCTTCTTCTTTCATCGATTACATCCTAGTTATTCATCATCTTGCGGTGTGATATGAAATCGACCTGTTTTGGATTCTTCCAGACTTATGGGAATACCCAAGCGGTCCCAAATCTGGTCGATTTTCTCGCGTACTTCTTTTTTCATTACGATGTCAGGCGGCCATTCGCGGGTGAACCCTTCTTCCAGCCATTTTTTAGTACAATCAATCACCATTTTTGAACCAAAGCGCGGGGCTTCTGAGGAATTATCGAGCACATCCACGGGGCCTTTGACGAAATGAACATCTCGCTGAGGGGCCACGTTGTTGCCTGCACGCCATAGTACTTCACGCGGATTATGAACATCGACGTGTTCATCCACGACGATGACGGTTTTGGTTAGTGAGAGCAATCCTGTACCCCAGATCGCATGCGCAACTTTTAAGCCATGACCAGGATAAGATTTCTTAATCGATACAATCGCTAAACTATGGAAGCCGGATTCCACCGGGAGTTCCATATCGACAATCTCTGGAAAGGTCATTTGAATGAGCGGTAAGAATATGCGTTCTGTCGCCTTGCCTAGATAAGCATCTTCCATAGGGGGAATGCCAACAATGGTACTGGGATAGATAGGATCACGTGCCATGGTAATGGCCGTCACGTGAAATACGGGGTAGGGATCGGCCAGCGAATAATAGCCGGTGTGATCGCCGAAGGGACCTTCCATGCGTTCTTCCATGGGATCAATGTATCCTTCGAGAATGATCTCCGCGTTGGCAGGGACATCGACCTCCACGGTTTCACAGCGAACCAATTCCACCGGGGCTTGTCGCAAAAAACCCGTGAAGAGCAACTCATCAATGTTGGGGGGAAGAGGGGCAGAGGCGGCATAAAGAAGTGCGGGATCCCCTCCAAGAGCGATGGCGACTTCCATTTTACGATTCTCTTTGAAATGTTCGCGATAATGCGAGGCACCTACTTTGTGGATTTGCCAGTGCATTCCGGTCGTGTGTTGATCAAACACCTGCACGCGATAAAGTCCCACATTACGGATCCCTGTAATGGGGTCGCGGGTGAACACCTGGGGAAGGGTGATGTAAGGACCGCCATCTTTTGGCCAACAAGTCATCACTGGTAATTGATCGAGGGAGGCTTCCTCACCCTTGAGGATCACTTCCTTGCATCGGCCGCTGCGCACTTGTTTGGGCATGAATCCGGCGATCTCTTTTAATTTAAACAAAGCCGTCACTTTTTCCATGAAAGACCCTGGCGGTTTCATTTGAATTAACTCGCGAATTCGGGCTGCGATTTCATCGAGATGATTCACTCCTAAAGCCATAGCCATACGTTTTTCCGAGCCGTAAGCGTTGATTAAAACTGGAATGTCATAACCTTTGGGATTGGTGAACAGTAGAGCGGGTCCCTGGGCTTTACTGACTCGATCGGTGATTTCTGTAATTTCCAAATACGGAGAAACCGGTTCTTTGATTTCCACCAATTCTCCCTGTTGATGCAGATGGATGACAAAATCTTTTAGACTGGAATAGGCCATGGCCGTAAGTTCCTTTCCTTAGAGTTGCAAAGGCTAATGGTAACGGTGAAGGGACGAATACAAAAGAGAATATTATTGCCCGGTATTTACTCGGCGCAGGGCGTCATCGGGAATTTCCTGCTTCGGAATCGAAGGGCCTTCCTGGGACACCTTCACTCCTTTCTCACCGCTGGAATTGAAATCGTTTATCGTGATTGGATGCAATCCCGCTTGTAAGGCCACCGTTCCTTCTTTTTCAATCATGCCATGCAATCCATCATTATCGATGAGTCGTATCTCGCCAATATAGTGTTGACTGCCATCGTCTGACTTGATGTAAGGTGCTCGCGATGGATTATTTACAAACTATTTTAATGCTTAATACGGAGGGGAGGGAAGCGTTAGAGAGTAACTTTATGGGACTATGGGTTGCTTGACGATGGATAGAATTCCATGCGATGATCAAATAGAATGAAAGAGTTGAGATTATCGTTGCTCGATATTCTTGGGATTCGAATGACAGGAGGAAGAAGAAATCATGAAGCCAAAAATTATGTTGCTTGTTTCATTTCTTTTCGTGTTTTCTGGTATAGGGGGACAGGCGGATGATGTAGATGAAAAAATAAGACAAGCCAAAGAATCGTCCGAAATCGCGGGTTATTCGATCAGCAAAGTACAGCGCTGGTTGTATGAAGCCGCTTTACCGAAGATCGATGAAGATACCGGGCTTTATATCGCCGATGGTCACTGGAATTACCGTGACACGGCCGCCGACTGTTATCCTTTTTTTACGTGGGCCGCGTGGCTGGTCGATCAGGATGTGTTGAATACCACTGTACGTCAGGTGCTGCATGCAGAACAGCGTTTGTGTAATACCTTGGATCGGATTCCCGCGCCTTATGATTTAGAAAAAAACGAAGTACGCGACATTGACTATGATGAATTAATCTTTCAGGCCTCTGAATATGTAAAAGATGGATTGATTGCAATCGTTGAAATCACAGGTGATGATGAATGGTTCGACCGAATGCGTGCCATCGAGGATGATATTTGGAAACATGCTCGCTACGAAACTCCGCATGGTATGATTCCTTCCAAAAATGTCGAAGTCAATGGCGAGCAAATCCAGGCTCTAGTTCGGCTTTATGGTATGACAGGTGAGGAAAAATATTTACGCTGGGCGGAACGTTTGGCGGATTATTATTTAGAAGACGAAGACTGGTATCCCAACCGGCTGCGCGATCATGGCTGCGAAATCATCGGTGGATTAGGGTTATTGTTGGGCGTGGAATCAGAAGTCAATCCAGCCAAAGCGAAAGAATACGCCGACCGCCTTAAATCCATGTTTGATACGATGTTGGAAAAAGGCTGCAACGAAGACGGCATGATGTACAACGAAATCGAAAGACGTAACTTTGGAGATGCCTATCGTAATTTTACCGATGGTTGGGGATATAATTACGTCGCTTATTTGTGCTATGACATGACAGTAGGGAAATCGACTTATCTTCCAGATGTGAAGAAAGTTCTATCCAATCTCATGAAACCCAAATACAAGGATTACCGCTGGGAGGGCTCAATCGATGGCCATGCCGATTCGATTGAAGGCGCGATCTACCTCTTAAACCGTGTTCCCGTGAAAGAAGGACTCGAATGGGTGAACCGTGAAATGGCTGACCATGTTGTTTTTGCTTCAGAGCCTTTGGAAACAGCCGAATTGTGGGGAACCATGAAATTACAAGCCAATGGAGTACGTACTGTAATCCTGCATGCGCTGATGCACACCCAAGGGCTTGTAGCGCGTCCTTGGAAACAAGGATTGAAACTCGGTGCCGCCCCTTATCAAGATGGTGTAGCGATTGTAATGCAAGCCGAAAATGAGACCTGGGATGGAATTTTGGAATTTGATATCCCCCGGCATAAACTCTATATGGGATTCGAGAAAGACTGGCCACGTATGAATACGATTCCCGAATGGTTTACCGTAAATCCCGAAGAGACCTATACGGTGAAAATGGGTGAAGAGAAAAGCGCAACATACACGGGTGCACAGCTGCATCGAGGTTTGCAAGTTTCTATTCCCGAGGGAAAGAGTATAGAAATTATTGTTGAATAATTGAATACAATGAGCGGTTTAATGGATCGTGCCCAAGTTTTGTGTCTATAATAGAAAATTATTTTGAATCAATGAAAGGGGTCCTTTTATGTTTACTGTGGCTGTTGCCTTCTCGCTTAATCTTATGGCTGTGTCGGATGTGGAACTCACAAACATGCGGCCGAATGAGGTCCAAATTCCCGCACGGATACAATGGGAAGAATCGGAAAATCTTCGTGCACCAATCAATTATCAAATGAAGGCAGGTGGAAGAGACATCAAAGTCCAATATTCTCCCATCGATGGTGGACAAATCTTTTATCTCATTCCACCAAACACACTTTCTGGAAATGATACAATTCGAGGTGAATTGCAAGAACAGAACATTGGTGGTAATCAATCAGACTTTCATTTTGTCAATCGCGATAATAAGCAACTCTACATTTATGAAGGTAATCAACCGGTTATGGCCTATAATTATGGCATGATTTCACGTATTGGTGTGCCCAAGGATCGGGCGCGCGCGAGTTATGTTCATCCTCTCTATGGAATGGATGGTGAGATTATCTCCGATGATTTCCCTGAGGATCATTATCATCACCGTGGATTATTCTGGACGTGGCCGCAAGTGATTGTGGGCGACGAGCAAGTTGATCTATGGCACTTGAATCTTGGACAACAGAAATTCGGTGAATGGTTGTATCGCGATCAGGGCAGTGTCGCTGCGTTGTTAGGAGTGAAAAATTATTGGCATGTCAAAGGAGAAAAAGCGGTGGAAGAAACCGCCGAGTTTGTCGTTTATCGCGCAGGTGCGATCGGCCGAGCCATTGATGTGAAACTGCGTTGGCGCTCTCTGGATAAAGAGGTCACGATCATCGGCAAGAAGGAAAGAGGTTATGGTGGTTTTTGTTTTCGCCCCGCACCTCGCGACAATGACAGCATTGTCATTACCACCAACGAAGGTCAGCAACAAGACAGTAACTTAGTGCCCTTTCCCTGGGGTGATTTTTCCGCAAAATTTCGCGGACGTGATACCATGTCGGGACTTTCGATTTTTGTCGATGAAAACCATTGGGGGTTCCCTCCGGGGTGGACATTGCGGCATTATGGCTTTCTCGGTGTAGCCTGGCCGGGGCATAAATCGGTGGAATTGCCGAAAGAGGATTCCTTCGAAGTAAACTATCGGATTTGGATCCACAAAGGCGATGCTCTAGAAGGAAAAGTGGAAGAAGCGTACTCCTTTTATCAAGATCCCGTCATTCTTTCTCCTGTTGAGTAATGGAGAAATACGGATAGCTTTTAGTAAAATAATTTGATCAAACAGGAGGGAATGATCTTTTATGAAAGTGATTGTCACTGGAGCCAGCAAAGGCATTGGTCGCGGTATCGCTGCGTTTTTAGCCCGTGATGGTTTTCAAATAGGAGCCTTGGCGCGTTCCCAATATGAATTGCAGGAATTAAAAAGTATGATCGAGGAAATCGGTGAAAAGTGCTCGATCGCAGTTTGTAATGTTCGTGATCATGAATCCGTGAAGCAGGCGATCCCCACTTTGGTCAATGAGATGGAAGGTGTGGATGCACTCATCAATAACGCCGGTCTCGTGATCCGCAAAGATGTATTTAAAATCTCATTGGATGAATGGCATGCCATGATCGAGACCAACATTAATGGCGTATTTTATGTGACCCGGGCGGTACTTCCTTATTTTAAGGAACAAGAAAGTGGGCATATTATTACTATCTCTTCGGTCTCCGGCCATTTTCCTTTGCCAGGCGGTAGTGGATATGCAGCCAGTAAATATGCTGTTACTGGGTTTTCTGCTTCCATGTTACAGGAAGTGCGGCAATATGGAATCAAAGTCACGACCATGTTTCCGGGATCGGTGAATAACCGGGCCCCACGTGATGAATCCGAAGAAGATGCCTCATGGAAAATCCAACCGGAGGAAATTGGTCAAGCATGCCGTGATGTGCTTCACACTTCACCACAAAATTGTATTAGTGAATTGGAGATTCGACCATTGCGTCCACCCAAAAAGTGATAAGGTCAGTAAATTTATCGAATCAATGAGGGTGGGTGTTAAGCACTCGCCTTTTTTGTTTGGAAATAACGAAAGTAATGCCATCCTGTGAACAAGTTTTTTAAGCAATTCATTGTTTTTGCAGGGGTTATACAAAAGATTAGAACAAATGAAAAAGAATAATTTTGTTTGATTTCCTTGTTTCATATCTATCATCGGGTATACTCATGGCGGAATGCTTGGAAACTCATCTTTGATTTTATGAGAAAACCATGATTGATATTGATCCGATTGTTCTAAATAATGTGACGGTGATAACCCCCTACCGCCGCGAAGAAAACTGTGCGTTGCTTCTTAACGCGGGCAAAGTGGTACAAATTGCCCGCGCCCATGAGTATGACAAAACGCACTCCGCTCATGTTTATGACTTTGAGGGACATTATGTTCTCCCCGGATTTATTGATACGCATATCCATGGAGGCAAGGGGTATGACTGCACCGATGAAGCCCCCGAAGCCTTGGATGCCATTAGTGAATTTCATGCCAGTCATGGTACTACGTCTTTGATTGCTACTGTGCCCGCTAGACCAAAGTATCAACTTTTTCGCTGCATCGAACGCATCCGTCATTATTGTGAAAACGCAGGACCGCATCGCATCATCGAAGGCATTCACCTGGAAGGTCCATTTTTGAACCCCGAAATGCACGGGGCGATTCGTCCGAATTATATGACCTCCGCCTCGGTTGAATTATTTAACGAACTCCTGGAAGCCGGTGGGAATTGGATTCGTATTATGTCCATCGCGCCGGAAATCCCTGGGGCAATGGAAGTGATGCGGCGTGCATCCATGGCCAAAGCCTCAATGGGATATCAAGGAATGGAAACGATTTCGCCGCTCCATCTTTCGATTGGTCACTCCAATGCGCATTATGAACAAATTTCAGAAGCGATTGATTGCGGCCTTGAAGGCGTGACCCATATTTTCAACGCGATGCCCTCTATGCATCATCGTAATCCGGGTGTCCTGGGCGGAACCATGCTGCGTGATGAATTGTTCGTTGAGGTGATCGCCGATACGGTTCATGTTCATCCCGCTATTCTCCAATTGCTTTTGAAAGTCAAAAAACCCGACAAGATTATCCTCATTACTGACGCGATTTCTGCCTCAGGCCAGCCCGATGGGGAATACAACTTTTTAGGGCAAGAAGTTTTCTTGCGCGATGGGCGGGCTTATCTCGCCGAGGCGCCCGATACGCTTTCCGGAAGTACCTTGACGATGGATCATGCTTTGCGGACTATGGTGAAGTATACCGACGCTTCATTGGAACAGACCGCTCAGATGGCGAGTCTCAATGCCGCCCGGATTTTAGAATGGAAATACCGACGGGGCATTATTTCTGTTGGAAAAGATGCCGATTTAGTGGTTTTGGATGATGATCTCCAAGTAACCATGACGATTAAAGCCGGTCGCATTGTCTACCGTTCCGAGGAGTAGATCAATTTGTACTCATTGTTAAGAAAATGGCATTTTAACCCCGCTTTTTAAACATGTCCAAATTTGGTTGTAACTCCAACTCCAAAATCGGTCATGGTCAAACGCCAGCGGAACCGGTTCTACGGCCCATCCTCCCGGATAGCAAAAGGCTCCAATCCATTGTACGAAAATCGCGTACAAGAGCAATAAAGTGAAGATCGAGGTAAGCGATTGAGAGATCCGAATTCGGGGCCAAATGGCGGCAAGATAGAGGATAAGAAAAGGGAGTGTTTCGATTTGATAGCGCGGCCCATAATGTGAATTGCCACCCCACCAGACAACATATTTCGAAAAAACAAGTAGCAAAATGATCGGCACCGGGATTGTATAAGCGAACAATCGCCATAAATCACCTTCTTTTTTCCAAATAGTCCACATTCCCCAAAAAGAGAAAAGCAAAAATGGACTAAAGATTAATAATCCCCGGCTTGGACTGATCAACTGCCCTGCCAAGCCTATGTGCAAGGGGGTTGACCATGATTGCTCGCTTACCCGGTCTAGCTCCCAATGCAAGGAATGAAGTACGACATCTCCACCTTTCCATGAATCAAAGAAATAAAGGTTGTAGCCAAGAAGAAGCAAAGTACAGATTCCTGCAGGAATTGCGAACCATAATCCCCGCCAATGAAACCGAGAGAGCATCGCCAAACTAAAGATAACCGCAGCCGCTCCATTAACGGTCCGACACATTACCGCAAATCCAGCAGCCAATCCTCCCAGCACCATCCATCGCCTGATTGCCGGTGCCTTTTCGGTTTCAAACATTCGGCACATCGCGTAAAAACAAACGCTCCACCATAACACGCTAGGGCCGTGCTGCCATAAACTTTGACCTGCGATTGGCCAGAGCGCGGTACCTAAGGTGTAGGCCGCGGTTAATATGAGGGCTCCTTTTTGATCGATTAATCGCTTAAGTGTTAAGTACAGAAAAACACCCGCTAACGCGGTGAAAGTGGCCCCAGAGAGTTTAGAGAGATATTTCCAAACCAGGTCCCCTGAACCTTTTTCTATCATCCCGCCCCATACAAATGGAGCGAAGATGGGAGCCGCCATGACTCCCGGAAAGATGGGGTAGTTGGACAAGATGTGCTCTCTTTGCTTGGATATAAAATAAGGCATGGTGTGGTAGGGGATATAATCATGGATATCATCAAGGAAAAATGTCCCTTTTTTCGCGAGATTCACAGCGACGAATACGGTTGGTGTGGGATCGCCACTGCTTATTTCCCGTCCATTGGCCATATAAATTAAAAATGGAACAAAAAAAATGAGCAACTTATGGCGATCAAAAAGTTGAGTAATACGATCAAAGTATGGAGGAGAGTGATTATTCATTGATTCCTTATGTGTTTTTCCAACAATTTTTATATTATTTTAGCCAAAAGTTTTACGTTTTCGATACTTTCTAGTATAATGAAGAAAAAAAGAACTAACGAAAAGGAAATTTCTTAAAGGTCGTTAGCGGGAGGTGGAAAAATGAATCGATATACCATAATACCCAGTTTGATACTCATAGCGGGATTGGCGATTATTGTTACAGGGTGCCAAACCACTGCAGCCCAACGAGGCGCATTAGGGGGTGGTGCTCTAGGTGCTGCCGCAGGTCAGATTCTCGGTGGAGACACGGAAAGTACATTAATCGGTACAGGGGTTGGAGCCTTAGGTGGCGCTGTTTTTAATGATTACGTCGATCAGCAAAAGAAAAATTCTTACTATGATGGTTATAATCGCGGAACAACTAGCTCGAGCCCATCAAAGCAAAGTAATCAGTCGGCTCCTCAACAGTCATCGACTCCTCCGCCAACTTCTTCGCAATCGAGTGATAACGTTCAAGAGCATCATCACACCCATAATCATTATTACTACGATCGCTGATCCTGCTCTAATAAAGAGAGATAAAACAAAGCCCGGAGGGATTCCCCCGGGCTTTTGATTTGATTCGTAACATTTTCCTTATTTCACTTTCAGTTCTTGAGGCGGGGCCGTCTTTTTGTTTTCAGGATTGTAATATTCATAGATGGTCGATTCCGGCGCTTTGGCTACCATCGGCAAGGTCGCTTTCATGGGAACCTCCAAGGTAAGTTCCTGCTTGCCGTCCATGGTTTTTATATAGATTAACAACTGCCGGCTCATGACCGTATATTTCTCTATAGTTCGGTTTTCCACATATTCATCCAAATCAGGCGTTTGTACTTGGAAACCCGGAGGAATGCCGATATCGATCATAACCATCTCAGCAGGGAAGGGAAGTTTGTTATTGGCTATAATCTGCGCCGTGACGGTATCATTGCGCCGCAGTTCACTGCGATCGTATTCTACTTTGATATCAAATGAGTCTTTGGCCTCATGCTCTTGCCAAGGCATAAAGTACTTTCCCACGATTTGATACAGCAGCTGCCCCTCGCCTTCGAGAGTAATCTCGACCTCATTTTCATTCGCCTTGGCAAACTGGCTCACATTGATTTGCCGAAAGATGTCAGAATATTCTGGTGTGATTTCAATTTTCTCTGCTTGTTCATCGTTCACATGAATGATGACTGTAGCATCGGCTTTTTGCGTACGTGATTGCAGCGAGTAAAGTAAAGCCTTAAGCGCCATGACGGTGCCATGAGTCGTACCCCAGGTGCCATTCGGGTCTTTTTGTTCGATCAGCCAGTTCAATGCCTTGTTTAACTCTTGAGAAAAGCGTCCATCCTTAAGCAACGCCAGACAAGCCCATGCGGTCGTTTCGACAGAAGCATGGTTCCCTCGGGCAAAACTCATACTTGCTTCTGCTTCCCAATGCATGGTATCGCCCTTTAAAGCACCCAGATCCACGAGTCGATTAACGCTCTTCTTCGTGGTTTCATGACTAGGGGCGAGCGACAGGAGGGCGTTGCAGAGGATAGAAAGTGTATAGGCATCTTCAGCTTCGTTGGCATCGTTGAGCAAATAGTTTTTGCTCTTCTTCAAGCGTGGATCAAGGTTATCGCTCCGACTAGGAGCCATTTGATTACTGGCTATATTCGGATTCATACGTGGGCCCATACTGGCCTTTTCTAAGGCATAAGCGACGTAGGCAGTTACCAGCAGATCATTCTCTTGGATGGATTTCCACATTTCGGCATGGGCGTATTGTTGATCCGGTTCCCACGTACCATCTTCTTTCATTTGGCTGTAAAGCCATTCGCGAGTACGGGTGATGACGTTTTCGTCGATCGGATAAACCTGAGCCATATCGATGAATTCCATGAGCCCATAAGCAGAGAGGATTCGATTCGCCGGTGGATTACCGAAGACTTCGAAGCCCCCATCGTTGATTTCGAAAGTGAGCAGACGCTGATAGCCCAAATTGATGTACTCACGCGCTTTCATTTCAATTTCTGGGGTAATTTGATCGGTCTGCTGCATATAATTCAGTGCAAGAATGTTTGGATAGGTGGTGGAACTGGTTTGCTCAAAGCACCCAAAGGGCATATGCAAAATCGCATCCAATCCTTCCACCACTTGGCTAAACATGCCGGGATAAATTTTGACGAACAGCTGATCCGCACCCTCGATACGCCCTTGAGGATAGGTGATGGTTTTCTGAACGTTTTGCGAAAGCCTTCCATTTTCTGTTTGATAATGAGATTCGCCATTGGGACGTACTTCAATCGAACGCCCGATCGCATCGTTATCTTTTGAGCCCCAACCGTAGACGGTAATAGGGTGTTCACCCAGTTTCTTTGCTTGGATGCGGTAAGAAACCGAAGTCACTTCTTCAGCGGCAACTTGCACCGTACGTTTGTATTCACCTTCAAGTAAATCAAACCAACCGGTTTTTTCCAATTCTACCTCGACAATTTGTGGTTCATCCAGATAATTATAAACCGCCACAGGAATGGTTACTTCATCATCCTTGATCAAAGCGATCGGCAAATCGAGATCGATAAAAAAGGGCTTGAAGACATTCATCGCTGAGGTCGTATCCCCAATGGCACCACTTTTGTCGTTGGCCATGGCTGACATACGCCATGTGGTAATGGAATCAGCTGCGGGCAGGGTCATGGTGATAAGACCTTGCTCATCCGTGATCATTTCCGGAGTGTAGAATAAGGTTTCAGGGAAATAGCGCCGTACGCGAACGGATTCTTCCTCCTTTTGTTCTTCATCACTGAGGATGATTTTTTGCTTTTTAAGCCATTCTTGCTTTTCTTCTTCGCTCATCTCCGAGATTTCAGCGATTGTTTCCTCAAGTCTAAGTTCATCAATACCAGCGAATTGTTCGGCTGCTTTTTGTAATTGTTTCTCATCGATCTCCCCATTGACCACCAAGGGGCCTAAGGATTCGCCGATCGAGTCTTGCGCTTGTTTGAGTTCTTCCTCGGAAAGTGTGTCATCATCCCTATCTACCATGGAGAAATAATAAGTATTTGCTTGGTCTTCCGCGGGTTTAAGAGCACTCATTTCTGCTTTTTGAGCCATCTCTGCGAAATTGTCTCGAATATCAGGACGTCCAGCAGAGAGATCTTCTCCAAACCGGCGTCTTTCTCTCTGAGGTTCATCGGCCAAGCCGAATTGAAGCGAATCAAGTTTGTCAACGCGTGCCGTTTTTGATTCAACGGCTTTAGCCATGGGCATGGCGAATGCTTCACCACGAACATCTTGATCCACCCCTCCAACACCGGCTCCACCCGCGCGTTGCATTTGAATATTATCTTCTTGCCCTAGTCGTCTTCCTTCACCTTCTAAAACTTCACCGTCTCTATCGAATCGTTTTTTGTATAATCTGACGTTGCTCTTTTTATCTCTAACAATATAACCAGTTCGAAAAGCCACGGTTTTGATATCGTCCTGGGTTTGTAGTTCTCCATCGGTTCCTGGACTGGCTAAGAAGAGGTTGTTATCCTCATACATCATATAGGGTTGATTCCAGGGATCGCTTAACGAAAATGCGGATAATTCTTTGCCCTGTTCAAGCAGGATTTCATCCACGGGACGCGGCAAGTTGTTTAGTGGAATAGAAATATCCAAAAACGCTTCTTGCAACTTTTGTAAATCTTGAGAAATGATAGAGCGGTTGCGTTGCAGCGTATTCTCGTTTAATGAAAAGTCGGAATGCTTATCCACCTTGGCGAGCAGAGCCTTGGATAAATTTGCATTTTCTTGATAGGCACGTGCAGAAAGACGCACCACTTTATCCATCTGATAACCATGGATTTCAACCTTGGGTTCTAATAGTTCTTTCTCGATGGCAAAAAAGACTTTTGCCAATCCCGGTTCTTTCTCGGCAAGGCTGTACACACTTTCGTCTACCACGTGCATGCCAATAGCCGCCCGCACCGGGTTGCCCTTTGCGTCACGCACGGCAATGGATAATTTTGCGGGAACACCGGGTTCATAACGTTCCTGATCGGTTTTGATATCGATATCCAGATCGTCATCGCGGGTGACAATGACTTGCCGGGTATCCCGAATCATATGGCCATCCGCTCGAACTACATAAGCATTGATTTGCAAGGTGCCTGCTAAGGTGTGATCCAACGGCAGTTGCAAAGAGGCTTTTTTCTTTTGCAAACGAACGGTTTTCGTCAAGACCGTTTGATTATTTTTGATCAGATCGACAAACACGGGTTCCTTATCGCTAAAGGAGCCGAAAACATCTAGCTTCAATTCATCACCCATAGAATAAATGCCTTTATTGGGGCGAAGTAAAATTTGTTGGGTGTCAGTTTCTATAGGAATATCGATATCCTTCACAACAGTTTGATCATCGATTTCTGCCGTGATTTTTAAAGTAGGTAGTTCAGGACGATAGACCGAATCCCCTTTCGTGGGAGTTAGTTGGATAGCGGTGATGCCTTGTTCATCACTTTTGAGTTCGATCGGGGATTGTAAAAAACGTGATTCCACTTTCAATTCCGGTATCGCTACGCTTCCATCGGGACGGGAGGTAACCAGGTAAATTTCATTCATCACATCCGCGACCAATTGCCCGCTTTCGGGAACCGCTTCGATCTGCAAAGGATCAGGGGCGACGAAGAATGTGTGAATTTTTTGTTCTTCATGATCGGCGGTATCGCGCACCCGCACATCCATTTGGATTACAGTTTTTCCTTTAAAGGAGGGCTGGCCTACCAGTTTCTGGGGGATTGCAAACTCGTATTCAAATTTTCCCTCAGCGTCGGTTTTCCCTTCAACTTTAGCAAATTCATTAAAGCCCACATCAAAGCAATTCGCGACCATGGTTACCTTGGCCTCGGAAACCGGTCTTCCGAAGAAATAGTTGGATTCTAGTTTTCCTTTAACCATTTGTCCCGGGGTATAGAATTTCTTGTCGTTATTGAGATGGATGCGAAACTTGGGCAACACATATTCATACACTCGAACGCTTTTTTCGCTGATGTCCTCATCCATAATGGCTTTGATCTTATAGTTGCCTTGATTCACTTCATCTGCCAGTTGAAAATCCGCAGCGGCAATACCGAATTCGGAAGTTTTTAAGATTTGCTTAAATACTTTGTTGTTCTTGCCATCATACACTTCAAGAGTGATGTCCCGATCGGCGACCGGCTTTCCTGTGGCTTTATGGGCTGTTAACGTACGGATATGGATAAGTTGCCCGGGTTGATACACCGGTTTATCTGACATGACCAGGATCTTGGTGCCAGGAAGCACACGAATTGGTGAAGAGATTTCATCCGTACCCAGTTCTGATTCCACCTTGACCGTGAGTTCGCGTTCTCCCTGCAGAGATTCTGGCACTTCGAAGGAAATCGAAGCAGTACCATGTTCATCAGTGTGTGTCTCTTTATGAACGTAACTTTTCCCGTTGTCTTGCGGGGCGGAAAGAATTTTAATTTTTGCGTCTTCGATGGGGTCTTGGCCGGGGCTTTGAGTAACGATAACCCGCAAAGAAGCCTTACTTCCGCTAAGCCATTCACGTTGACCTAGAACATGAATCTCTTGCTTTTTCTTTGTCTCAGAGAAGCGTTTGAGCCATAATTGTTCTGCAAATTCAATCTGAACCATGCAGTCTTTGGGGGCATCGATCGATTTATCCAGCGGCAAAGCGATTTCTTCAAAATGGGTGCCATTTAACAGGATGACTTTTTTAACCGCTTTGGCCAAAGGTTGATAGTTGGAATCAAGCAATGTGAGTGTGATATCATCGACCCAGCTTTGCTCGCTGGGATTTTTAAGTTCCAATTTGACGAGCACCGATTCGCCCGAGGGTTGTAATTCGATCGTATTCCGTTCCAGTGTCACTTCTGCCGGGGCAGGAAAGACAATGAACAAAGCGATAAACGTAGTTAAAAGTTGGGTTTTCATGGTATACACCTCATCGATCACGATTTTTATGAAATTCAACCCGCAAGATATCTTCCGCGGGTACGGGAGTGGATGTCGGGTTATTAAGCGATTCTGACGTGTGTTTTTTGTTTGGATGAGCGATGATATCGGTTAATAAATAACCTTCTGGATCGCGCATCGTCATGGCGAATTTCCAATCACGTTGCTCATGTAAGAAGAATTTTACCAACACCGGATTCCATCCTTTGTTCAGCATTACAGAAATTTTATATTGATCTTTCTTAAAGTTCTGGGGGGTATTGACATTAGCTAAAACAGGTTGGTTATTGACACGGATACGGAGTCCGCAGTTGGCTCCTCCGGAGAGTAATACTTCTCTTTTATGCTCACTAAAAAGATAAGTGAAGGCAAAGGCGGAACAACGATGGGGTAATGGATTCAACAATGGGGCAAGTTCGACGATCCCGCTTTCGTTTTTATAAGGACGCTCCCATTGTACTTGCGACTGATTAAGCCCCCTGAACGATTTGTTGGTATTATAAAAATGATTCTCATTTAAATCCTCCTCACCGACGGGCAAATAATGTAAATCCATGGGACCAAGAATCCACCAGTCCTTGATATACATACGATCCTCAAGATTTTCTTGCACGGTGGATGACTTTTGGTGAATCTTTTCATACAAGATTTGTTCTTCTTTAAATTGTTCTGCTAAACGCCGGTACCATTTTAGTGATTGTTCAGGGTTGTTGGGTTCTACTTTTTCCGCAAAGGTAAAAGCCGCTTCAACAATTTCGGAATTTTGAGGATAGACCGATGTGAATTGTTCCAGTGCGGCTTCCATAAGGGCTAGATCATCGCTATGTTCCACCAGTAATTTCACGATTGACAATCGGGCTTGTTTTACATAGGTTTCCATCGTGGGAAAAGTTTCGATCATACGTTGATAGGTTTGGATGGCAGCGGGTATATCCCCTAAAGCGCGATACGAATCGGCCAAAAGAATCAGAGAGAGGGAAATCCATTTAGATTGATCCGAGGCGCGTTTTTCCAAATCTTGCAAAAACACCACCGCACTTTTGAGCATGGCGGTTCGTTCTTCTCCTACTTTGGTGAAAGCGGTATTGTAAAGCGTTAATCCTGTGCGAAACAATTTTTCGATGTCATTTCTAGATCTATCGTTCTCTTGATTTAAACTTGTAGCTGTGATGGTATGGCTGCGCGTTTGACTGGGGATTGTGCTAGTGGAAGTGATGGGTTCCTCTTTTTTCTTGGAACTTCTTTTATGATCATCGAAAGCAAAAGTATCTTGCTGCTCTTTTGGTTCCATCAGAGTGGGAGCCTCATTTTTTTCGGCGGATAGTTGGGATTCTTGCTGTCGATTTGTTTCCACGGGTACATAGATATAAAGCAACAAACAAGCGGCTGCGGCTACAGTCGTGGAAATAATCGAGAAAGGGCGTGCCCATTTCCGCCCAGAACGTGGCTGCTTTTCTTCCATCGAATGGGCCATAGAATGGATCGAGGATTCTAAATGGGAAGGAACCGGATGATTTTTCAATGAGGCAAGCAGTAAGTGTGTCTCTCGCACTTGTTCCCATTCATGTGCTGCATCTTCATGTTCGTTTAAATAGCGTGTAAGCCTGGCATCTTCTTCCGGTGTGATTTCTCCGAAGAGCCGAGCCATCATTAATCTTCGCGCGGTTTCTTTTCTCATGGTGTTTCTACTCCACGTTTTTCTAACTCCCTACGCAGACTGAGCAAGGCATAATGCATCCGGCTTTTGACGGTATTAGGTGAACATTTCAAAATTCGGCCAATTTCATCGAAAGTCAAATCCGTTTTTTCTCTAAAAAGAAGAACTTCCCTTTGATTTTCCGGCAAAGTGCGAATGGCGTCCTCCAAAATAGATTCTAACTCGTTGGCGTGGCTTATTTCCCGTGGATTGGGTTGATCCTCGATGAACTCATTCCATCCTTTTTCAGTCATGATTCCCTCGTTTTGAAATAAGGGAACAATATTGGCTCGTTGATTTTTTCTCATGGCGTCGATGCATACAGAACGGGTGATAGTAAAAAGCCAGGTGGTGAATTTGGCTTTCGGTTTATATCGTCTTCGATTGTTGATAATGCGAATGAATACGTTTTGAAATAGGTCTTCAGTGTTCTCTGATGATTTCATAAAGTGATAAATAAAGGCATATACAGCGTTTTTGTGGCGACGAAAAAGTTCCTCGAACGCGTTTGTATCACCCTCCGCATAGCGTTCCATCAACTTCTCATCGCTGATGTCGCTCCAATCCTTCATCTTTTTTTGAATGATCATCGCTTGTTCTTGCATTTCGTATAATGAAACGAAATGATGCCCCTTTGGTTTTATTCAAAGTAAAACTTTCTACCTTGTGCCAAGGTATAGTATAAAGAAAAAGGGACTTTACGTCCCTTGGAGATGCAATAATTGGGAAAAATCGAGGGGCTTTGACTTCATCTAAAACAAATTCTTCTCCCATCGCTCGATAAAATTTTCGTTGGGCTCTCCTTCCAAAATCGAGACAAAGGTTTCCAAGGCTTTGCGTGCCTCTCCGATGGGGTAGTAAAAGGCGTTCCAATGCTCACTCTCTTCACCGTCATGGTTGGGAATGACAAGGTCGAATTTTGGCGCTTCTAACATCTCCGTATAAGCAGAATTGCAGCGTATCTCGATATTTTCGAGATCGGGCAGCGAAAGAATCCCTTTTTGGCTTTGAGTTCGACGCAGAAGCTTTCGCCGCATAATGTCGGCGATTAGGGTAGATAATTCGACTTTTCGTTCAGCCATACTGAAAAACGTAATTTCATCCTTGGATAAGGGGCTCAGAAAAATGGTGATCGAGGGAATCGAAGTTAAAAAACCGGCATCTCGCAATGCAGAGATTACGAAGGGATTCCCTTCATACAGCGCGTCATAACCATCATTCATCATTTGTTTTACCATTTCCATATCGATGGCTTGAAGGTCACTCCGGACAGGCACCACTAAGCAATCTTCTCGCTCGCGAAGAAATTCGATTTCACTGCGAGGGCGGAAATAATAATCGACCCCATCCCGTTCCCCCGGTCGTGGTTTGCGATCGTTGTATAACACCACTTTTTTCAATTTCGAGGTGTGATCGGGATAAATTCGTTGTAAGGCGCTAAACAAAGGACTTTTTCCCACACAAGATGGACCCGATAAGGCGATAAAACGTGCCATGTTTTTCCTCCTTGCTGTCCTCACATTCCAATTGGACTTCTAAGACCATTTTTTTGTTTTTCCATACAAAAAAGAATTATTGAATCCTTCTTAAGTTATTACGAAATGATGCTTTAATTCTTTGTTCATTCCGTATAAAGTATAACTATGGCATCAAAAAGACAATACAGAATAAACACATAAGAAAAATAAGGAGATGTTCTCATGAGACAATGGTTGCTAATTATTGTATTAGCCTTGATGCCCATCGGTTGTGGAGATGATTCCGGCGAGATGGTGGAAAGGCCAGAAGGTCAAGATCCTCAACCCCCTATTGCTTCTCAACCCGATCAACAACCACCGGCCGATATGAATGAGGGGGTACAGCCACCTCAAACGGCAGATACCGAAGTGGAAAGAGAAGGGAACATTATTACTGCTGCTGGAATTCAATTTGAAATTGACCCAGAGTGGAGTATGGTTCAACCTGAATCTTCGATGCGGATCGCTCAGTTTGAACTTCCCGCACAGGAAGGCGATTCCGAACCGGCTGAAATGTCGTTTTATGCCAATATTGGCGGCAGCCCGGAGGCCAACATAGAGCGATGGATCAACCAGTTTCAACAACCAGAAGGTGAGCCTTCTTCAGAAGTCGCGGAAGTGGATAATGTAGAAGTCGCTAATTTCGCGGTTACCACCTTGGATGTTTCAGGTACCTATGTTGCCTCACCCATGATGGGCGGTGATGGAAATCAGCCAAACTATCGACTGCTTGGTGCTGTCGTGGTTGGTGATCAAGGTCCTTGGTTTTTTAAATTAACGGGACCTCAAAACACCGTCGCCCATTGGGAATCGGCATTCAATAATATGATTGATTCGCTTCAACCGGCTTCATAATTCCATCTTTTCGGTGGAATACATGTATGAATGCCGTATGAGATTATTGGTATGATGATCTTTTTACCAAAAAATGTGTAGGTGCGTTCCAGAATAAGTAAAAGAGGTGTGGGTAGAATGCGTACATTAATTTGCAGTATTGGTTTTTTTGCGTCTTTGTTTTTAGCTTTTCCAACGTTTTCGCAAACAATTACTCCGGTTTTTCCCTCCCAGGGAACCACGATATCTTTCGGTCAATTGACGAGTGAGGGGTTCCAATGGGAGTCTGCTTCAGAAGATAATACTTATACGCTGTATATATCTTCACCCATTCTTCCTCCAAATACCAATCCGATTGAGGTGAACAATGTCGTTTCGCCCCATTCTCTTGATTCTCAGTTCATCATTTATTTTAAACCTGGAAATTATGAATGGTGGGTCGAAGGAAATGACTCAAACATTTCCAGTGACCGTGTATCGTTTACCTTAGGCACCAATCAGGATCTGGTGCCCACACCCACACCTCTTAGTCCTCCTACCCCTACTGGCGATGCCGATGGATCCATGAAGATCGATGCCATGGATTTATTTATCCTGTCAACTCAATGGGGAAATCAGGCTCAGTATTACAACGCGCAGATGGACTTAAATCAAGATGATAAGATTAATATTGGAGATATATTGGCCTATATCGAACGTTACGGAGATTCTGCGCCCGCGCCTACTCCCACTCCCCAAATTGATCGTCCTCATAATTTTCGTTTCGATCCCGATCACATTGTAAGTTGGGCAGAATCACCTGATTTCACAATCCATTGGGATCCTCCGAGGTATCCTGCCAATGTAGAGTTTCGCTATGATCTGATGATGATTTATCCTGAAGGTTATACCATTGAAGATACCGTGGTAATGAATCTGACAGAGCCTGAATATCAACCCTTTCCCAATGGAATTACGCTTAGGGGGGATTATATCGTCTATCTACGGGCCAAAGATCAAAATAATACCTTGAGCGAGATTGCTACGGCAGAATTCGAAGTGGTTCAAAGCAAAGCCCCAACCCCAACCCCTGTCCCTCATAACCCCGATTTAACGGATGATCATAACAAGGATGTGGTAGACATTGTAGCTTTCAATCAATCCTTCGGTGCTGTCGCCGGCAGCGAAAATTATAATCCTAGAGCAGACTTTTTCACGGATGGCGTTATCGATTTTTTTGATCTGCTTATTTTCCGAAGTTTGTACCTCCAGCGCGATACCGAAATTTCAGTACCAACCTGGGTTTCTGCCGAAGCTCCTGAAATGGAATTTGTTGGAGGGTATCCACCCTGTGAAGTGCTTGAACGAAAAACGTATGACTTTACTCAAGGCGATCCAAAGCAAATCGTGTTAGGAACAGAAGATAGAGAATGTGGATTGGCGGCTTTGAATGGCTCGACATTAGAAGAGAAAGGCATGACAGTTTCTTTCTCACCCGTTGAAAGAGCAATTAATTATGAAATCACCATTCGCTCTAATTCTCAACCCAACTTAAGTTTAACCTTTGATACAGAAGGTGAGACTCAAGATATCAATATTCGTTGGACACTCACCATCGAAGAAGATCAATTGTTTGTTACGGTTCGCGCGATTCATCCCGATGGAAGCAAAGGTGACCCAAGTGAGGAATTGATCTTGATCCTTCCGTAATCCCATGGCACAAACGATTGTACGTGTTCCAAATTGGTTGGGTGATGCGGTGATGTCGACTTGTGCGCTTGAGATCTATCACCACCATTTTCCCCATGACTCTTTATCCATCGTGGGGGTCCCCGCGACCTTGCCTGTTTTTGAGAATGCTCCTTATGTAGATGCACTGATTACCTATGACCGTGCAGATCATCATAAAGGTCTTTTCGGAATGCTTCGATTTTCCAGGGAATTGAAGCAAAGAGGTTTCGATCAAGCTTATTTACTCACCCATTCTTTTTCTTCCTCCCTACTTTTTTTTCTTTCGGGAATCCATTCCCGGGTAGGATATTCGAATTTACCTCGTGATCCTCTTTTAACGGAGAGAGTTCATCCTAAATCTGAAAGCCACCATCAAGCCCGTCGTTATGCAGATCTTTTCGCTCTGTTTGAAGAACCACTGCGTCCTAAAATCCATCTCACCACTCAAGAGCGAGAATGGGCGCATTCTTTCCTTTCAAATCATGGCCTTTTAGATGACCATTGGATAGGGATGGCGATGGGAGCAGTGAAGGGAAGCGCCAAACGTTGGCCAATTGAATACTATGCCGAATTAACGCATTTATGCTGGAATGAATTGGGAAAACGGGTAGTACTTTTTGGTTCCCCCAATGAATATGCTTTAGCTCAAGAATTAATCTCGTTAAGCGGTCATTACGTTGTTAATTTAGCAGGGCAAACCACATTGCGCCAGTTCTTCGCTTTGCTTCAAGCCTGTCCACTGCTCGTGGCTAATGATTCCGGAGCCATGCATGTGGCCACAGCCGTAGAAACCCCGTTGATTGCGATTTTCGGTCCTACAAACCCTATTGATACCGGCCCTTTAGGTGATGAAAGTCATACCCTGCGTTTGGCTCTCGAATGCTCACCTTGCTGTAAAGCTGAATGTCCCTTGGAACATCACCAGTGCATGCGTGATCTTCACTCATCCCATGTACTGGAAAAAATAAAAGAGGTTCTTGCTAAATAACAAGAACCTCTTCTTTTAATATGCTTATGTGTCTAAGGTTAACGCTTATTTATTCAAAATTGATCTTAACCATATTTTTTTCGGCTTCGATTTTTTCCTTTGAAAGATGACTATGCCCGTATCCATTCCAAGGAATGGGATATTTTCCACTAAAGCAAGCGGTGCAGAATTCTTTTTCGCTTCCTCCAACTGCTTCGAGTAATCCCTCGACAGAGAGATAATAGACCGAATCGACACGCAAATGCCGTTTAATTTCATCTAATGTATGGGTTGCGCCAATTAATTTTTTTCTCTCAGGGGTATCAATGCCGTAAAAACAAGGCTCAATCCATATTGGCGATGAGATTCGTAGGTGAATTTCTTTCGCTCCGACATTGCGCAGCATTTTGACAATTTTGCGTATGGTAGTTCCTCGAACGATGGAATCATCCACCACCACGACTTTTTTGTCTTTGAGTACTGAAGGCACAGGATTGTATTTGATTTTCGCCCCAAAGTCGCGAATGCTTTGGCTTGGTTCAATGAAGGTACGTCCGATATAGTGACTGCGGATAATGCCGTGTTGCATAGGAATGCCGCTTTCCATGGAATAACCCGTGGCAGAGCAAACGCTTGAATCCGGGACAGGGATCACGACATCCGCCTCGGTGGGATGTTCTTTCGCCAACACGCGGCCGAGATTTTCCCGGGCTGGATAGACATCGCGGCCAAATACAAAACTATCTGGACGAGCAAAATAAACCAGTTCGAAGATACATTGCGCTTTTCGTTCCTGTTGGGCAAAATAATGGCTCTTTAGTTCTCCCTCCCGGTTGATAATAATCATTTCCCCGGGTTCTACGGTGCGGATATAGGAGGCGCCAATAATATCAAAAGATGTCGTTTCTGAACTAAAAACATAGGAATTTCCTAACTTGCCTAAAGACAAAGGTCGAATGCCGTATGGATCGCGCAGTCCTATAACGTACTGATCGTTCATAATGACCATAGAGTAGGCGCCTTTGAGTTTCAGCAACGATTCGATTAGGGCTTCAATGAAATCGGTGCAAGCCGAACGGGCGATCAAATGAATGAGTATTTCGCTATCCGTGGTGGTACGGAAGATAGAGCCCATCGATTCTAACTCATCCCGCAGTTCGAGCGTGTTAATTAAGTTTCCGTTATGAGCCACGCTCATCCAACCACGTCGATATTCGCACAAAATGGGCTGAGCATTGACGATATCGCTTGATCCGGTGGTGGAGTAACGAACATGGCCGATGGCTCGATTTCCCCGCAATTTGCTTAAACTTTCTTCTGTAAATACATCCGCAACTCTACCCATCCCTTGGTAGAAATTGGGATGTTCACCCTCGGCGGTAACGATTCCCGCACTCTCTTGGCCCCGATGTTGGAGGGTATAAAGTCCTAAATAGGCCAAATGAGAAGCTTCTGGATGATTGGTAATAGCAAATACACCGCAAAAATCTTTTATCGGATCGGACATTTTGTTTGGTCTCTTTCCTTGCTGATTTGTATGGGTGAAGGTTTTAAGATAAACCAACGTACACCAGGATGTAAAGAGCTACTCTGGGATGTGGGGACCCTTGGTAATTTATGTACAGGAAATTCAATGATATAAGGGAAATTTAGGGTAGAAATAGACTTTGAGAGAGATCGAAGCGGGGAATTCGTATAGGTCGTGTCGATTTTAGCGCTCACTCAACCATCCTCGAATAACTTCCGCTGTGGCTTCTGGAGAAGCCTCGCTATATTCACGAGTTAACTCAGCCATTTTTGAATAACGTTGATCCTCTTCGGATAAGGCGGCTTGATTATCAATTCCAGGAAGACCCAATTCTCTATCGCTTAGTTTTCTATGGTCTAGGTTAGAAGATGATTTTTTGGGTTTGTAAAGGTGTTGCTTTTGATATTCTTCATTTTTGTTTACCTGCTTGGGACGAAAATCTATCCAGGCTAAATAGTATCCAACCAAAAATAGACCAAACAGAGAGAATAGTGGAATGCCGAAATATATAATATCTACCATCGGATTCAACATTTCCATTTGGTGAATCTCCTAATGAATTTCTAATTTCATTTTCCTTTTTCGAGAGACATTATTCAAGCCAAAAATGCGGATTCTTTAAGAAAAAGCGAAGAAACTTTCTTTTTTAATATTTTTTCCAATTCGTTTAGATTCAGGCAAGTACTTTTTGAGTTTCCAATTCTTCGCCTGCTTGGAGATGCATTAATTTTCGTAAAAACCAATTGGCAAAATAGAAAAGAGGTGTGTCGATCAGTGCCACAAGGACCTTGAAGAGAAAACTATTTATCACCAGATCCCAATACTGGCTCCATTCAATGGCACCAAAATAACAAAGTAAAAAGATCACCGTGTTTGAATCAACAAATTGGGAAACAACAGTAGAACCGTTATTTCGCAGCCATAGATGTTTTCCTTTGGTTAACCGCTTCCAAAAATGGAAGATGCGAATATCGATAAACTGAGCGGTAAGATAGGCGCACATCGAAGCGAAGACCGCAGGTCCGAATAATCCAAACACCTTGGAAAACATAACATTATCAACAGGTGACCATTCAGTTTGAGGAACCGCTTGCGCTACCAATACAATTCCCATCACAAACAAACTAGAGATAAAACCGGTAACTACAACCTGATCGGCTCGTCTTTTGCCGTAAATTTCCGAGACAATATCTGTAACCAAGAATGTGACCGGGTAGGGTAGGATGCCTACTGAGATTTCAAACGTGTAGAGTCCGAATGGAGTCCAAGTGAAAAATTTTTGGAAAATTAAATTACACGTAACCAAGGAGGCAATAAAAATGCCTGTACAAATAAGGAAAACCCGTTCTTGTATGACCAAAACTCGTTGATTTGGCTTTTGATTTTCCATGGAGTTTCCTTTCAGACTGGTCAGACAGGTTTAATTTACCAAATACTATGAATGGTAAGAATCAAAATGGAAGGGTGGATCATGAATAAAAGGTTCTATATATTCTGAATTTATTGATTTTAGGTTAGATGCTTTATCGGAATGCCTATATTTGTTTTTGGCACAAGGAAGGATGTCTGTTCAATAAAAAAGAAATAATTGGCTAGGGTAAGTCGGACTCTAGGAGTGTTTTAACAATCCGCTCTGCGGCTTTTCCATCTCCATAAGGATTTTTCGCACTGGCCATACGTTGATAAGAGGTTTCATCCTGGAGTAGTCGTTCGACTTCTTCAACGATCTTGTCGTGATTCCACCCAACCAGTTTTGCCGTCCCTGCTTCTACAGCTTCAGGTCGTTCGGTGGTGTTACGCAATACCAGAACCGGTTTTCCCAAACTAGGCGCTTCTTCTTGTAGCCCTCCAGAATCGGTGAGGACCAAATACGAGCTTTGCATTACGTGAACCAGAGAGATATAGTCCAAAGGCTCACATAAAGTAACGCTGGAATTCTGATCGAAAGTAGAGGCAGCTTTATTTTTTACATTGGGGTTCGGATGAACCGGGTAAATAAAATGAAGATCTTTGTACTTTTCACATAATAATACTACTGCTTTAAAAATAGATTCTAGCGGTTGACCAAAGTTCTCTCTGCGATGCGCTGTCAGCAGTATGATTTTTTTTTCCCAAGGGATTTGTGGTAATCTTTCTTTTAAATCATAGGGTTGTTTCAAAACTTGAAATAAGGCATCGATCACCGTATTTCCAGTAACATGAATACGCGAGGCATCGATATTTTCAAGCAGCAAATTTTCCTGAGCTGCCTTTGTGGGAGCCAAGTACAGGTCAGCGATGACATCAGTAATTCGGCGATTGATTTCTTCAGGAAAAGGTTCAAACTTGTTATGAGTTCTTAAGCCTGCTTCAACATGGCCGACTTTGATCCTGTGATAGTAGGCTGCTAAGGCAGTGGCCATGACGGTGGTCGTATCCCCTTGTACCAACACCCAATCAGGTTGATACTCCGTGAAGGCATTCTCCATGGCGGTAAGAATGTTGCTTGTGATTTGATTTAAAGATTGGTTTGCTCGCATTAAATCGAGATCAATCGTGGGTCGGATATGGAATAAATCCAACACTTGGTCTAACATCTCGCGATGTTGGGCAGTGCTACAAACAATCGATTTAATCTGTCGATGGGTTTGCAATTCTTTTATCACTGGAGCCATTTTAATGGCTTCGGGACGGGTACCCACTACGGAAAATATCGTGATCATAAAATCGTTTTTTAACTCCAAATAGAATGATATAATGAGTAATGTACATCATAACGACCAAGTGTAGACTTGGTTCTTCGTGGATACAATTGGAATAGTTCACTATTCACAATCCATAAAAGGATGAGAGAGAATAATGATTGGCGAAATGGTAGAAGTCCATTTACTGAATGGAAAGCGTTTTTTAGGAAAAATTCAAAACAAAGATAACCATGGCATTATTCTATTTTGTGTTTCTGTTAGAGGTTTGGAGAGTGTTCCTCCTGGCGAAGGCGCTTTTGAAGAATTGCGGGAAATGGTGCAAACCGTTTTTTTCCCTTGGCAGCAAATCGAATATATTGATATTGGCGGTGATCCGATAGGTTTTGAGACTATTTATGCGAGTTGGTTTAAAGAAATATCATTAAGTTATTTCTTTGAAAAGACCACTTTTTCGGAATTTTATAATCAACTTGGCGGTGACGGAAAATCAAATTCTGGAGAATGAGTTTTTCATATAACTCGTCATTGGTGGGAGGCGAATCTCCTGCTCCTATTCCTATCTTCCTGATTATTATTCACTTGCACTCTTATCTCTCATCCACAATGCTAAGGTTATCATTAGTTTAATGGCTGAATAACAGCCATTTGTTACTGTGGTTATCCATTATTTTTGCTCGGTGTTAAAAGAACAAGTTCATAAACATTGACAATAGAGACTGAAACGTAAAGAATTTTACGGAACGTTGTATTTTATTTTTTATCACACATTATCTGAATCATTGAAGGACTCCCATGACCGAACCATATCAACTGAATGCCTGGCAAGCCGCTAAAGAATTAAAAGAAAAAAAGTTGTCTTCACGTGAACTCGTGCAATCACTATTGGATCGCACTGAACAGCTCGAAAAGGATATTCACTCCTATCATCTGATTCTCAACGATCATGCTCTCGAACTTGCAGATCAGATTGATGAGAAGCGTTCAAAAGGGGAGGAACTTCCTGAATGGGCGGGGATTCCTATCGCGATTAAAGATAATATGTGTATGCGGGTAGGAACCACCACTTGTTCTTCCCGTATTTTGGAAAATTTCGTTTCTCCCTATGACGCCACCGTAATTCAAAAAATATACGAGGCTGGTTTGATCCCGATAGGCAAAACCAATTTGGATGAATTTGCCATGGGCTCCTCCACCGAAAATTCCGCCTTTGAGCGTACAAAGAATCCTTGGAATTTAGATTGTGTTCCGGGTGGTTCGAGTGGAGGTTCAGCGACAGCCGTTATTACAGAGGAGGCTCCCTTGGCGATGGGTTCAGATACAGGGGGATCTATCCGGCAACCGGCGGCTTTTTGCGCAGTAACGGGTATGAAACCTACCTATGGCCGAGTGTCTCGTTATGGTTTGGTTGCATTTGCTTCTTCGTTGGATCAAATTGGCCCTTTGACACGTGATGCAAGAGATGCAGCTGGATTATTACGTATTATATCGGGCTTGGATCCGATGGATTCGACATCGATCGATACGGAAGTGCCAAACTATCCCGCAGCGCTGTCCGGAGATGTAAAAGGACTAAAAATTGGAATTCCCAAAGAATATTTTATAGAAGGTATGAATCCTGATGTAAGCCGGGTGGTTAAAGAAGCAGGCAACTATTTCGAAAGTCAAGGCGCTCATTGTGTTGAGATCTCGCTGCCACATACTGAATATGCGATTGCGACATATTATTTAATCTGTACTGCCGAAGCCTCGAGCAATCTAGCTCGTTATGACGGGGTTGTATACGGCAGGCGGGCAGAAGGTCCGCATGATAACATTGTTTCCATGTATTTTAAAACCCGCAGCGAAGGGTTTGGCCCCGAGGTGAAGCGTCGCATCATGCTGGGAACCTATGTCCTCAGCGCGGGGTATTTTGAAGCCTATTATCGTCGCGCTCAACGGGTTCGCACTTTGATTAAAAGTGACTTCGATAAAGCTTTTAAAGATGTGGATGTCGTATTATGCCCTGCTACTCCAACCCCACCCTTTAAAGCAGGAGAAAAAACGGACGATCCTTTGGATATGTATTTATCCGATGTATTTACGGCTCCCTTGAATTTGACAGGTCTTCCCGGTTTGGTGGTTCCTGGTGGTTTCAATGATGAGAATTTACCGATCGGGATTCAGTTTATCGGTCCCACCTTGAGTGAAGCACGTCTCTTAAATATTGCTCATTGCTTTCAACAGGGAACCGACTATCATTTAAAGCGTCCTCCTCTGTAGTAAACTCTTTCTTTACTTTTTTGTCAAATTAGTATTCGAGGTTGTAGTATGAATGAGCCATTTCGTATTCTTTTTGTTTGTATGGGGAACAGCTGTCGCAGTCCCTTAGCCGAGTATTTTATGAAAAAACGATTGGCGGATGAGGGCAAAGACTCGGATGTTGTCGTTGAATCGGCTGGATTATCGGCGATTGAAGGTGATCCCCCATCGGAAGGGTCGATTTTTGTGGCCCAAAAGCATGGCTTGGTGATGGATGATTTTCGTTCTCGTTCTCTAACCAAAGAAATAGGCCTTCAGGCACATCTCATCGTCGTGATGGAACCTTCCCATCAAATGTATATTGATGAAATGTACCCTGAGTGTTCAGATAAAGTTCGTTTGTTAGGACAGTTTAATATGCCCGAAGGCTCCATGGATATCCCTGATCCTGTCGGAGGCGATGAGTCTCTTTTTGAAGAGGTGGGGAATTTAATTGATATGGGGATTGAACGAATGATTCACGAATGGTCATGGATCCGTCAGCGGTTTTATGAAGAAAAAACGTTAATCATTGCTTTGGGAGCGGATCATAGGGGCTGGAAAAAAAAAGTGCATCTCATGGAGCAACTCCGAGAGCATTTTCCCATGTTGATGGATTGTGGTACCGATTCTGAAGAATCTTGTGATCATCCCGACTTTGCTTTTCGGGTTGCTGAAACAGTCGCCTTGGGACGTGCGGATCGAGGGATTTTAGTATGTTCTTCGGGGCATGGCATGATTATTTCAGCGAACAAGGTACCTGGTATTCGTGCCGTCATGGCGTATAATCAAGAGCATGCTGTCATTTCACGTCAACATAATAATGCCAATGTCTTAACCTTGGGCGCAGATTTTCTAGAGGATTCAGAAATGAAAAATCTCACCCTGGAATGGTTGAATACAGGATTTTTCGGGGGAAAATATCAACGCCGTATCAACTTAATCTTAGGGTATGAGTCAAATCTGCATGCTTAAATTCCTTGAAACCATTTTATAGTGTTTTATCATTTATAGTCTATAGTTTGAATAGAAATATATTTTTTGGAATTCATAAGAAGGAGAGCCATCAATGCTTAAGCATGTAAAAAATACCGATCCAGAAATTTATAATGCGATTTTAAAAGAAGTTGGACGTCAGCATGAAAAGTTGGAACTCATTGCTTCGGAGAATTTTGTTTCCGAAGCGGTGATTGAAGCGATGGGAACCCCTTTAACCAACAAATACGCCGAAGGTTACCCTAGAAGACGGTATTACGGCGGTTGTGAATTTGTTGATATTGCTGAAGAGTTAGCCATTGAACGCGCGAAAAAACTATTTAATGCCGATCATGCTAATGTCCAACCTCATTCTGGCTCACAAGCGAATATGGCTTCTTACTTAGCCTTAGTGAAACCTGGGGCAAAGATTATGGGGTTAGATCTCTCTCAAGGTGGGCATTTGACCCACGGCAGCCCGGTAAATTTCTCTGGATTGCTCTTTGATGTAAAATCTTACGGTGTCCATCAGGATACCCATCAAATTGATATTCATGAATTTCAAAAGACATTGGAAGAATATAGACCTGATCTCGTGATCTTAGGGGCTTCCGCCTATCCACGGCAACTTGATTTCAAAACTTTATCGGATGCTATCCGTAGCGTTGGAGCAAAATCCTTGGCCGACATAGCCCATATCGCTGGGTTGGTGGCCGCGGGACTCCATCCCGATCCGGTTCCATATGTCGATATTGTAACGACTACGACCCACAAGACCCTCCGGGGTCCTCGGGGTGGATTGATTTTATGCAAGGAAGAACATAAGAAAGAAGTTAACAAGCAAATGTTTCCTGGCAATCAAGGCGGACCTTTGATGCACATTATTGCTGCCAAAGCAGTGGCTTTCCTAGAAGCAATGAAACCTGAGTTCAAGCAGTATCAGCAAAAAATTATCGATAATGCGAAGGCGATGGAAAAAACGTTTCTAGAACGCGATATTCGCTTAATCTCTGGTGGAACCGATACTCACTTGCTTTTGCTTGATGTGGGGCATAATGGTTTGACCGGGAAAGATGCAGAAAAGGCTTTGGACCGGGCCTATATCACTGCGAATAAAAATATGATTCCTTTTGATACACAAAAGCCTTTTGTTACCAGTGGTATCCGTATTGGTACTCCGTCTTTGACTTCACGTGGCATGGGAACCGAAGAAATGGTACTCGTTGCTAATATGATCGCTGATCTTCTTGAATCCAAACTGGATGATGGTGTTATCGAATCGGTTCGAAAGAAAGTGGAAGAACTTGTCAGTTCATTTCCCCTTTATTCCGAATGGCGCAAATTGCCCTTGCTTCAGGAACCGCATGACTCTGAATGTATGGTATGATAATTCATTGAGCAATGACTTTATTAGAACAGAACGAGGGAGGACAGAGATTTGAAATGTCCTTATTGTGGCGTAAATCATGATCGAGTGGTTGACTCACGTTCCATGTCAGATGGTGTGAGTATTCGTCGTCGACGTGAATGCTTAACCTGTGACCATCGCTTTACGACTTATGAGCGGGTGGAAGAAATCCCTTTAATGATCATTAAGAAAGATGAACGCCGCGAACATTTCGATCGGGGAAAAATCTTTCGTAGTATTCGGGTTGCTTGTCAAAAACGGCCTATTTCTGAGGAACAAATTCAAGAAATGACCGCCGATATTGAGCAACAACTTTATATGATTCAGGATCGTGAAATTCCGAGTTCTGTTATTGGTGAAGCCATTATGAAGAAACTTCGTGATCTTGACCAAGTCGCGTATGTGCGTTTCGCTTCTGTATATCGCCAGTTTAAGGATTTAAAACAATTTCAGGAAGAACTTTCTGAATTGATGAGCAAGGGGAAAGTTCCAAAAGATTTAACAACGGACAGTTCCACTCTCCCCTAAACCTACGGGAAGTATGAGTACTTGGAAATCTATGAGCGGTTATTTGGAACATAATTTGTCCTTGTTGCAGCAATATGATCCTACAACCGCGGATTTCATCCGTAACCACACTCCCTCCGATCAGGTTGAAATAATTACAACTCCCGAGAATCAATTATCTCTGAAAGTCCATCATACAGAGAAACCTTTTCTTTTGCATAGTGGACGAAATCCCCAGCAGGAAGCCAAACGATGGGTACAGAATCTAGATCTTGAAAATGTGTTTAATGTTATGGTTTTTGGCGTGGGGATGTTTTATCATATTTTTGAGATTGTTTATCGTATCCAGAAGACACTGAAGAATTTGGTACTGATTGAGAAAGAACCGGACGTCATCCACGCTGTTTTTCGTCATGCGGATTTAACTCCCTTTTTGCGTAGTCAGTCCACTTTTTTTCTCATCGATCCAGAGCCGCGCCAGGTGCGTACATTCATGAACGACCATCTCACCCCTTTCATTAAAGATGGTTTAGAGATGGTTGAACATCCGGCTTCATGCGCTTTACATCCTGAGTTTTATCGCAATATCCGGTCGATTGTGGATGAATCCATACAGAGTGGGGAAATCCTGTTGCGTACCAAGGTTCAGCTGGGGGGAATGATACAAGAAAATGTTATACGCAATGTGCCCCACATGTTATCCAATCCCAATCTCACCGCTCTCAAAGATTCATTGACTAAAGTTCCCGCTTTTCTTGTCGGCGCAGGACCTTCTTTGGATCGCAATATGGAATATTTGTCTGAGGTGGGAGAAGGGGGAATTATTATTGCAGTAGATACCGTTTACCGGAAATTGCGAGATCATGGTATTCAGCCTCATTTGGTCGTTACTTCCGACCCCACCCCATTGAATCAACGTCATTTTGAAGGAGTAGAAAACCTCGATTCATCCATCTTGGTTTTTTCTCCCAGTGTGTTACATCGTATACCTGAACAACTTCAAGGAACAAAGATTAGCATTCCCCTGCCGACATCGCGCTTTCTAAAAACTTTACAGGATGTGGTCGGCAGTGACCGATCCATGAAACTGGGAATCAATGTGGGACAAACATGCTTCAATCTTGCTCGCTATTTGGGATGTGACCCTTTAATTTTGGTCGGATTTGATTTCTCTTTCCCTCGAGAAGGGGGGGAAACTCATGCATCGGGAACCGCTCTTCGTCGAACAATTAAGCAAAGTCCCACTGCCGGCAAAATGCAGGTGGAATTGATTACTGAAACACCCGAGTGGGAAGAATTCGAACCCATTTATGTTCCAGCCAATGATGGAGGTGAGGTTGCAACTAATAAGTTTTGGTTTGCCTATTTGCGTTCCATGGAAGAAGAAATTTTTGTGACTCAAGCCAACGTGATTAATTGCACGGAAGGCGGGGCTAGAATTGAAGGGGCTGACATTCGTCCCTTACAGGAGACCATCCGGGAAGTGTGTTACCAGGAGGCCATGGTGCGTAACACCTTGCAAATGACAGTGGGTTTCTTTTTTGATTTTAACCAAAATGAAGGACGGAAAGTCCTTGAAGAAAGCCTTTCCATATTAAATATAGCGATTTCCAAGGCGGAGGAAGGACTCTCCAAAGTTAACCAATTGGAAACCACGATCAATAGTCCACACCCTCAGATCGAGTTGGTCGCTGATTTGATGAACGAAATTGTCGATATCCATCGTGCTTTGGTGCAGGATCGAAAAGTGTATGTGGTGTTGGACGAGGCCGCTGACCGGGTCTTGCATCCATTTTTAAAAGAAGAAAATCGCCCTCAAGATAATCGGGTCAACGAAGAAAATGCACGCTTGACGATGGATCGCTACCGTCCTTATTTTCATGGGATGTATGATTTATGTGTTTACTTCCGCCAAGTTATACAAGAAACTTTGGAAACAATGAACCCTCCCTCGCCGGATGGTTTGAATTGGTGATGGGAAAATGAGAATCCAACGCAAGGATTATGATTTAGTCACAGTGTTTGAATTAAATGGGGATTTGACCAAAAATATCGTCACACAACTTCAAGACACCTTTGAAGAGTTATTCGGCAAAAATCGTTACTATATTGTTCTTGATATGGAAAATGTCCGCTTTATTGATAGTCAGTCGATTATGTTGTTATTACGGCTCAATCGAGAAGCACTCAGTTATGGAGGCGGGATCAAACTTCTGCGGCCAAAAAAAGTGGTAGAGAAATTTATGCACATTGGCCAGGTTTTAGAATTATTCGACCGTTATGAAACGAAGGCGGAAGCCATTCGCTCTTTTGAAAAGAACATCCAACGCCAAGAAAATTTTGCGAAGCCCTTGGATCCATTAGAGCAAACCGCGCGTAATCAACGAATGGTGCTCTTACGTTTGTTGGAAATCTTGTATAACAAAGAAATCATCAACATGGAAGAATTTAATCAGGGAATTAAAAATTCCACTCATCTCGTCATGGATTTGTTCCGCAATAAAATGAAGTCTTGATTCTTCACTATATTGAGTTATCCATTTTACACTAGCAAATGATTTAACAAGAAAGGTTAATCATGGAATCCCCAAGAATACGCGTTCGTTTTGCTCCGAGTCCGACTGGAAATCCGCATCTCGGTAATTTCCGTACGGCCTTATATAACTACCTATTCGCTCGTCATAACCATGGTGAGTTTCTCTTACGTATCGAAGATACGGATCGAGAGCGTTCTACCGAAGAATCCCTCAATGCCATCTTCGATAGTTTGCGATGGATGGGTTTAGAATCGGATGAGGAACCTTATTTCCAAAGCAACCGATTAGACCGGCATCAGTCTGAGGTTAAACGATTACTGAACGAAGGTCACGCTTATTTGTGCCGCTGCACCCCGGAAGAATTGGAGGAGCGGCGGCAACAGCAAATCGCGAATAAGCAAAAGCCAATGTATGATCGTCGCTGCCGTGAAAAAAATTACTCGGATGATGGGACTCCCAGCTGTATTCGCTTGCGTAGTCCCGATACGGGCGTAACGGTTGTGAATGATCTGATCCGGGGTGATATCAGTGTCAATAATGAAGAGATTGACGATTTGATCCTGGTTCGTACCGATGGTTCACCTACTTACAATTTGGCGGTCGTAGTGGATGATCATGATATGGGGATTACCCATGTCATTCGAGGCGATGATCATTTGAACAACACCATACGCCAAGTGGCTATTTTTGAGTCTTTGGGCTATGAACTCCCCACATTTGCTCATCTACCTCAAATCTTAGGACCGGATAAAACCCGGCTTTCCAAACGTCATGGTGCCACCGGGGTATTAGAATACCGCGCGAAAGGTTATCTCCCCGAGGCTTTGGTGAATTATCTCGCCCGCTTGGGCTGGGCGCATGGCGATCAGGAATTTTTCCTGATGGAAGATTTAATTAAGCATTTTGAACTAGAGCACGTGAATAAATCGTCTGCCATTTTTGACCCGCAGAAGCTCGAGTGGTTAAATGGCGAACACATTCGCCATTTGTCGGTAGAAGAATTAAGCCGACGATTTATTCAATTTGTCCAAGAACAGGGATATTTGGAGCCCTCTTATTGCCAAGATCCGGCCAATCAAGATTTATTCTTGAAGATTGCCAAGAGTACTCAAGAACGCTCACGTGATTTGTGCGAAATGTTCGAAATGGTTTCTTTCCTCTTTAAAAAAGAATTCGAGTATCCGGAGAAGGACGCGAAAAAATTATTTAAACCCGAAGCCGTAGAAGGTTTGCAAGCTCTACTCGAATACGCCGAGCAACAAGGTGAAAAGCAACCAACGCATGAGGATTGGGAAGAGGCGTTTAAAGAAATCATGGAAAAGCAGCAGATCAAGATGCGCATCTTAGCCCAGGCGGTTCGATTGGCACTTACTGGGACCAAGGTTAGTCCACCCATCTTTGATGTCATCGACATGCTTGGTCTAGAGGGAGTTAAATCGCGTCTAAAAATGGCTTTGAATTATGCTCAGTCAATGCCATAGGATCTCAAGTCTCTTTATTCTCTGGCTTTTCATTTTCGTTGCGTAATTGGATTAAACGATCTCGGTATACATCCCGCGCAATCGTGGCGATATCTTTCGAAACCTTGCGATTGATAACCCCTCCTACCACAGCACCAAGCACAGGGATCACCTGGGCGGTTTTTCGGCCGCCCAGTTTGACTCCAATTTTTTGCGCCACTTTGGAGAGGCCTTTGGCGAATAATCTTTGTTCCAGAGCGCCAAAGGGTAATTGACCTTTTAACAAGTTTGCGGCACTACGCATTTCGTTAAGCAATGCGCTGCGTTCTTTATGGGCAGGATGCCCGTAGGCTTCAGCCAATAACTTGGCTGCGAAAAGTTTTTCTTCGGGTTTGGTAACATCAAATCCATAACAATAGCCGATTTGTTGTATGGTGCGTAGTTGCAGTGCCAAAAGAGATACTGCGTCTGCGGCCATCGATAAGGCTCCGCCAAAACCTGTCGCTGCACCTTCACCGGCCGAAAGCCAGGATCCTTGGGTGATATACTGCTTCGCGACTTCGTCGATTTGTTCGACGGGAAGTCGGCGAATATCATAGAATGATTCTACGGGAAGATCGCGCTTTTGATATGCATAAAAGATCTTCTCCGGTTTCGCCAACCGGTCCCATAAATGCAAGGAACCCGAGAAAAATTTATTAAATGTATTAACAATAGATTGATTGATGCGTTGTTTAAAACTCAATTTAGTGTCATTTTCCATCGTCTCTTTCACTTCTTCCTCGATTTCTTCTTTTTTTATTTCTTCTTCGGTTTCTTCAATAATATCTGCTTCTACTGGCTCGGATGGTTCTTCATTCTGGGATTGGATTGTTTCTTCTCTTTTTGTCTCTGTCTCTTCCGAGTTCACCTCTTCTTCCATCTCGGGAAGATTTTCTGGATCAATGGTAATCGCGGATGAGGAGCGATACACATTCATCGCTTCTCTTCCCACAATTCGATAAATAGAAACGATGATTTTTCGTCCAACGATTTCTGTCGCCCCTTTAAATAGAACCCGATTCAACCAATATTGGGGACGCATCGCATTCAGTCCCTGCCAGATCCTTTGAGATACTTTCCATCCAGTCTTTAAGCCTCGCTCATCCACAAGAGTTCGTGTATGCTCGAACATGCTTTTTGCTCGAATTAAACTTGCGATCGATATCTGATGAACCGGATCAAATGGTGAGAGCAGGGAACTAACCTCAGCAGTAATGCGCTGATTCAATCGCAATAATTCCATGATGGTCACTTCATATTCTGGTTTTTCGGATTCAGGAAAATAAGCACCAGCGATCTCATGGATAAGGCTGGAAAAATCTTCCTGAAGTATTTTGGGATCAAGCAGAGGGGCGGTCGAAGTCGAGCGCCATACTTTTTTGATCCTTTCATTTAAAATTTTTTCCGCTTTGACATCCGACCGGCTTAAGTGGGATTCCTTGCGCTGACTGAGTTTTTCCTCGGTAAAAGTTCGTTTTCTCAATAACCAAAGAATCCGCCCATAGGACCATAATTTAAAAATAATAAAACTTAGTCCTATCAAGGCTAATACGGCAGTTGGACCAAGTAAAAATAAAGGCATCTCTATATTCATCGAAACCATCCTGTTTTTATTCAAAGTTCTCTTTCTATTATAATCCGAAACATCCAAGGCGATATTCTTAGTCAATGGATTTTCTATGAAAAGGAGACCAAAGACATAGAATGAGAAAATACTCTTAGTTTTATAAAATCAATACAGACCTTAACCCATTACTCTATAAACCGTATAATCGCGGGGCAATCTTTTTTCGGAAAGGAGTGACCAAGGTGTCAGACGATAAAGCAGCCATACAGGATATGGCCCAACGTTTGGATAAGCTTTATGAGTGGGATCGTGAACCCGTGCGCGAGGATCAACTTCATGGCGGGAAACGGTTTGCCGCTGTATTTTCTGGAGAACATGTCGCAGGCACCGAGTTTGTGATCGGGGCGTTTTTTGTCCTGAATGGGGTGAGTGCTTTTGATGTGCTTGTCGGTTTGCTTGTCGGCAATTTGCTGGCGGTTCTCTCATGGACTTTTATCTGTGCTCCCATCGCTGTGCAAGTGCGCGTAACCTTATATTGGTATTTGCGCCGCATCGTTGGTCCGGGGGTGACCGTAATTTATAACCTTGCCAATGCGTTTTTATATTGTATTCTCGCGGGTTCTATGATCGCGGTGGCTGCCACCGCGGTGGGCATTGCTTTCAACATACAAATGCCTGAACTGACCGATAAGTATCCCAACAGCATTGGTTGGGTATTAACGGTGTGGCTGGTAGGTTCCGTGGTTGCAACTTTTGCGATCCTAGGGTTTAAGCGGGTTAGTCAGTTCTCTGCGGTCTGTGTTCCGTGGATGTTCATTGTATTTGTAGCGGGGGCCATCGCAGTATTACCCCAATTGGGAGAATTCAGTTCCATTTCCGAATTCTGGACCCTGGCCCAAACCGAGATCTGGACCGGCGTACCGATCGAGGGTCAAGAAAAACTGGGCTTATGGCATGTTATCTTCTTTGCTTGGTTCTGTAATCTTGCCATGCATGTTGGTTTATCGGATATGGCTTTATTCCGTTATGCAAAAAGTTGGACGTATGGCTTCTATTCTGCACTGGGGATGTACTTAGGCCATTGTCTGGCGTGGATCTGTTCCGGAATCATGGTGGCAGCCTATGGTCACACCATTGCTCCTGGCTATATGGCTTATAACGCCTGTGGTTTAGCAGGCGCTGTCGCTGTTGTCATCGCGGGGTGGACGACCGCGAATCCTACGATTTATCGGGCTGGCTTGGCTTTGCAAATTGTTAGTCCTAACTGGCCGCGATGGAAAATGACTTTGGTGGCTTTTGTGGTCGCAACAACTTTGGCATGTTTCCCATTGTTCGTAATGAAACTTTTGGATTTCGTCGCTATTTATGGACTGATTCTTATGCCTGTCGGGGCGATTGTGTTTACCGAACATTGGTTTTTCCCCATGCTGGGATTGCAGCGTTATTGGATCGAAAAGCGTGGCGACATGTTTAATTGGCCCGCTCTAATTACTTGGTTGGTAATTTTATTCTTATCATTTCCTGCCGAAGCCATGACCAATGGTTTCATTCGTTTCCCCATGGATGCGATGGGATTTCATTTGTTCTTCCGTTGGCTTCCTGGCTATTTCCTCTCCATTATTCTTTATGTTGGCCTAGCGATGATATGGGGAGCAGGTAGAACGATGGCTCAGGAGGAAGGAGTAGCATAATATGAATCAATATCGTTTATTCGCGGCCTTTGTGGCAACTATTGCACTTCTCATTTGTATTATGGCTCCAATACTTGTATTGATTGGAGATAGTGCAAACTATGAGCAGAATTTCAGGCAATACAAAACTTGGTTTAATTGGGCAACCTTAGCGTGGTTTCTCAGTGCCCCATTTTGGTTAGTCCCTGAGATTTTCCAAAAAAATATTGAAGAAGAGTAATGCTTGCTTTAAAGAATTAAAAAAGAGCGTGCGGTTTTCTTTAGACTGCACGCTCTTTTTTATTTCGTAGAATTTATAAGGTTTATTCTTTGTACAATATTTTTGCCCCATCGGCGATATGACAAACCGTGGTGGTACATTCTTTCCCAGTGCGTTCTTTGAACTTCGTTTGGATGGCTTCTCGGAAAGAATCCACTTGGTCTTCTTGCACAAGGTTTACGGTGCATCCCCCAAATCCACCGCCTGTCAATCGCGCTCCATAGCATTCTGGGCGTTGGATGGCTTCTTCCACCAGGAGATCAAGTTCCGGAACGCTGTTTTGGAAATTATCTCGCGAGCTTTCATGCGAAAGACGCATTAACTCTCCCAGGTGCTCGATATCATTCAATTGAATCGCGGCCACTCCATGTTGGACCCGCTGGTTTTCATACATGACATGGCGGGTACGCATGCGTAAGACATCATCCATAATATCTTCCAACTCCAAAAATTCCATAATGCTAATATCGCGTAAAAAGCGAACCGGGCGGGATAAGCGGTCTCCCAACACTTGGGCAGCGGCTTCGCATTGGGCCCGGCGGGTTTTATATTCACTCTCCACTAATTCATGCTTCACACCCGAATCACAAAGAACGATAGCAGGCACGGGTGGTTTAATATGTAGGACCTTATGGGTAAGGTCATCGCAATCTAAATAGAGGATGCAATCTTTTTCACCAAAGATCACCGAAAATTGATCTAAGATGCCACATGGCATGCCTACAAAACGGTTTTCGGCTCTCCGGCAAAGAGTGGCTAAACGCATTTTCTCAATGCGATAAGGGTATAGAGCTTGAATAAACATAGCACAGGCAGCCTCTAAGGCGGCTGAACTGCTAACCCCTCCACCACGAGGTAAATCACCGGAAATAACCGCCCGAAATCCTCCTACTTCGACTCCCTCTTTGTTGAGCTCATCAATGACGCCTAATAGATAGTTGATCCATGGGCTTTGAGGATTTTTTTTGAGCTCCCCTAATTCCGTAGTTATTTCCTCGTCCATCATTTCGGAATAAACGATTAATCTTGGCTCCTCTAACGCTTCACCATGAAAGGTAATAACCTTATCGATCGCGGCGGTTAATACATAACCTCCATTGTAATCCGTGTGATTTCCTAATATTTCCACTCGACCAGGGGCTTGGCTGGCCGCGGTAGGTTGTTTTCCGTAACGTGTTTGATAGAGCGTTTCACCACGAGATTGGTTTGACATGGGCGTATGGCTCACTTTCCTGAAATATCGTTGGCTTATTCTACTGTGAGTTCTATATTCCTATCAATATCCATGGCAATACTCTTTTCCTTCATTCACGCTTTAATCGGTAATAGAGGGTTCCGTGGATTCCGACCCGAAAAGATAGTTGCTTATTTTGTATTTGATAGGGAATCAATTCTATTACTTCACCTTGACGGCTTAGTGCTTCAATCTTCCAGTCAAAATGATTTAATTTAAAAAACAACCTCGCAGGCGTGCTTTTGATTAGTAGGGGAGCATGACCTGTTTGAAGCACTCGTGATTCATTTCTAAACGCATGGGAACGGAAACCTTGGTTTTGTGCCTGGGAAACAAGTGTAATAAGTAGATCATTGGATTTCGAGATAGGTTGATTATCCAGGCTATTTATACTAAAAACAGCAAACGGTTCCTTGGTTTGTATTACCACATTGTTAAGATCGGAATCTTCTGCCCTTCGTAAATCCCCAATCAAGGCTTGAGCCTTAGGCGTATTGATTACGACGAGACCTCTCTCGGGATCATGATAAAATGAAGGATGGCGTTTGTATGTACGTAAATAAGACTGAAGGTCTTCGGGTTGCGTCGGGGCGAAAACTCGTGATCCGGAAGGTTTACGGTCAAGATGAGTTTGTACTTGATAATGTTGGACCAGTTTTGTCGTTTGTACCGATTCGGGTGTAATTGGTTCTTCTTGGGTCAACAGCGATTCACTGAGTGCCATTTCAACTGTACGTCGCCGGGAAATTTCATTTTGATGAAAGAGCAAAGCCGCCGCGGGAAATAATCCCATCAAGCATGGATCATTACCCAACTGGATAGGAGTAAGCACGTCTTCATCCTCTTCTTTGAAACTTATTCGGTAGGGCGAAGAAATTATTCCATTCCATTCTTGTTCACTTGCTTTCGCCGCTATCCATAAGGGCAATTCGGCACGATATTCATTCGGCCATGTATTTTTCCACTCGTTTACGATAAAGGGTTTACCTTTAATGTGCCCAAAGGCCAAACGTTTAAATAAATGCAAATCCATCGCTGTGGTTGCTTCCAGGAGTTTGTGATTGGCGAATTGAGGATAAGGCTCACTTCCTTGGTTCCATACACCTTCCTGAAGAGAAACATCACAATTTTTCTGCGCATATAAATCGATGATTCCGTGGATATTACCAGTACCGGCTATCAAGGCTTTGACACTATAGAGACGTAAAAATCGCTTGATTTCACTTTGGGTACGCGCCATGACGTAGGTGTAAAAAGGTTGAAGCAATGTCATCGGTGTATCAGGAGTCAATTCTTCGTTGATCGAGTTCATTTGACTCCAATTATCCCAATCGACGTATACATGTTCATCGAGCGGGGGTTGAATGGAAAAAGGTTGGCTGAGGGAATGATCCGAAAATAATTGCATCATTACAATCATCGGATCGTCGCGGTATTGTATGGAGGGCATTGAGTAGCGGTTGCGGTGGGTCCAAAATTCATAAAGAAAACTTTCATACATCGCATGGAAATCAGGAACAAAATGTAGGTAAGCTCCAATACCTAACGGGATCTCAGGCGATGCACTCCTCTCCTCCACATCCATTGCGTCTAAGCCATCAAAATACGCATAAATTCCTTGTTGTTTTAATTGGATCAAGAAATAATCCAAACGATCCATAAGTTCAGAATTGAGGTTGATTTCGTTGGACGAATCAGAGGTTATCAGATTTGGTTCTACCCATGGTGCATCGATGTTTTGAAAGCGCACTAAGTTTATGCCAAAATGTGCTAAGGTCTGCGCGATCTCCGTAGCCTGATCCTTGCGAGGGAAACAGGCAGAGCCGCTTAAAATGGTGCCAAAAAAGCGGATGGTGGTTCCATCTTCAAAGATTAATCGATCCTTTTTGGTTCCCAAAAAGCCATGTTTCCCTGCCGGAGGATCCAGCACATAGGAAATATCCACCGGCGCCTGGTTCCATTCCATTGAAAAGGGATACCATTCTTCCCCATAAGGCGCAGGGCAAACAACTAAGAGCAATAAGAAAATTCGGATATACATAAAGGCTATTTTCTCTATTGATGAATGTGTTTTAATTGTAACAACGATTGAGAGCAGCTGGAATAGGGCAAAAAATGGAGTACGCTTCTATTCTCCCTCGCTTCACGATGTTACACTTTATTTTAAAGTTTGATTGGAAGGAGTATGACTAGCGCAGAATGGAACAAAATAAAATTGAGTACTCACCCCATGGCCGTCGACTTAACCCTACCGAATTAGAAATCGATCTTTTTTGCAAAGGGATTCGTATTCATGAATCTTGTCATTTGGAACGTGATTCATGGGTCTTCGCAAAAGCAAGAGCGGGACTCGGCAGCGGCTTGGAATTGATGATCCCAGGCAAGAAAGAGATTTGGCTTAATGCTCCGGTCTTGGAATATTTCGCGCAATATAGCCCATATGAATTACGCTACGATAATAACCAGTATTATGTTTACCATACCCTTGATCAGGAAAAGTACCCAGCGGTAATTCCTCCCGCTCCCAAGTGGTATTTCGAGAAAACTTCAACTGGAGTCGAGATGAAAGAGATTGGGGTTATGCAAGGGACATACCTTGGTGTCTATCTAGGCAAAACTTGTTCCTTCTGGGCGAGCGATCCCAAGGAGAATTGCCACTTTTGCGCCACGGGGTTGAATGTGGGACAATCTGGCGCCGATAAAGAAATGAAATCGGTAGAAGAAGTCGTAGAAGTTGCCCAAAGAGCTAAGGAAGAATCCGGGATTACTTTTATTCACTTTAATACTGGCTATCAACAGGGGAAAGGACTGGATCTATGTGCTCCCTTTGTCAAAGCCATTAAAGAAGAAGTGGGATTGCTGGTTGGGGTACAGGCTATTCCTACCAAAGAACTTTGGAAATACGATTGGTTGATCGATTGTGGATGCGATCATTTTTCCTTCTGTTATGAACTCCATAACCCTCAAGAATTTGCTAAGTACCTTCCAGGTAAACAACGTCACCTAGGCCAAGAAACGTTTTTTAAGGCCATGGAATATACCAGTCAAAAATTAGGCAAAGGGCGTGTCTCAGGTGAAATCATTGCAGGGATAGAGCCCATAGAAGATACGCTGCAAGCCATCGAGTTTATTACCGATATGGGTGCCTTCCCGACGATTTGCATTTTTCGACCCGTGAAGGGAACCATTATGGAAGATTGGCCTTCCCCCAAGTACGAAGACATGGTTCGCGTTTTTCGCGCTATGTATGAAGCCTGCATGCGAAAAAGCATCCCCATTGGTTTGGCGCCCAATTTAGAAGTGAGTCTCGTGGTTCAACCCACCGATGCAATCTTCTTAGTTGAACCCTCTATGCGTTTACAAATGTATAAAGCAAAAATGGCGGTTATGAGATGGTTGGCGAGTCCGATTTTTAAGAGACAGTTAAAACCCCACATCGTCCCTGGAGATGCAGAGAATCCTCCCAAACCTCCAAAAAAAGAACAAGCGGCTTAAGCTACCAGAGGATTGCTATGAACGAAAAATACATTCGCAACCGGACCGCCGCAGTTATTATCCAAGACGGTAAAATTCTTCTCGTTCAACATCATAAATACGGAAAAAAATATTGGCTCCTTCCCGGTGGAGGGGTGGATTATGGAGAAACCCTTTTTGAAGCCACTCGGCGGGAGGTAAAAGAAGAAACTGACCTGGATGTGAAAATTGAAGATTTGTTATGTATTTCCGAATCCATCCCTCCTGATGGCCACCGGCATGTTATTAATTATTATTTTCAAGCCGAACTCTCAGGGGGAGAACTCCATCTTGGCGATGACCCATACTTATGTGACGTTCAATGGCATCGTATTGAAGATCTTCCTCATTTAATTGTCTATCCGAATATTACGCAAGAATTAATACAGTGGATACAGACGGGAGAGATACGACCATTATCTCTCGGGAACCGTTGGGATTAACCTCGTTGTAAAGGGGTATGTAGTCAGGGCTATGAACCAAAGTCAACCAAACCAAAATCCAAAAGTCGAACGTACACTCAATGCCTATGATGTTTCCAGCATTGTTGTTGGAATTATCATCGGGAGTGGCATCTTTGTGATTCCTGCCACGGTGGCAGGAATGTTGGGATCGGCCAAGCTTATCTTGCTCGCATGGTTATTGGGTGGTGCCTTATCTTTTGTTGGAGCCTTGTGCTACGCAGAGTTGGCTTCTACTTATCCCAAGGAAGGCGGAGATTATTTCTTCCTAAATCATGCTTACGGTTCCTGGGCGGGTTTTCTCTATGCTTGGGGACGCTTGATTGTTATTCACACCGGCAACATCGCCACCATGGCTTATATTGCGGGAAAATACGGGAATCAACTCATTCCCATACCCTATGGAGAGCAAGTTTTTGCTTTAACAGCTGTTATCGTCTTTACAACTATAAATATTTTGGGAATTCGCGAAGGGAAATGGACTCAAAATATCCTCACCGCAGGCCAAGTTTTAGGCTTATTAGGGGTTATTGCTGTTGCTTTTTTTGTCGAAATCCCCAATCAAGAACCGCCAATGCCGGATGAAGTTACCTTTGCTACTTTCTTGATGGCTCTGATTTTTGTCCAGTTTTGTTTTGGTGGATGGTCAGATTGTGCCTTCGTGGCTTCGGAAGTCAAGAACCCTGGACGCAATATTATCCGTTCTCTTTTCTGGGGGATTAGTATAGTCACTTTATTATATTTATTGATTAATGCCTCCATTATTCATGCCTTGGGGATCCAACAGATGGCGGCCTCCGATGCCGTGATGGCCGATGTGTTTGAGCTAGGATTAGAGCAAACAGGGGTGCGTATTATTAGTGTAATCGCTATTGTCGCGGCACTCGGTTCCTTGAACGGGATGGTGTTGACCGGCGGGCGTATTTTTCATGCTTTTGGGGTTGAGAATCCTATCTTCAAGAAAATGGGAACCCGAAGTTATCGTTTTGGCACCCCGGTTTTTGCTTTAATTGTTCAATGTGCTATTTCTATTATTTTAATATCATCTGGACATTTTGAAGATTTGGTCGTCTATACGGCTTCAGCCCATTGGTTTTTCATGATTATGATCGGGATCGCCATTTTCGTCTTTCGTAAATGGGAACCGGGAATCGAACGTCCATTTCGTATACCGCTTTATCCCGTGGTACCGATTCTCTACATTGCTTCATGTTGTATGTTGTTTTACAGCACAATCACTTATGCTGGAGTGTATGCGGCGGTAGGTTTTGGCGCTATTTTTACCGGCTTACCCCTCTATTATCTTTCCGAATGGTATCAATCCAAATAGGCACCAAATTTAGAAGAGGAATAAAAAAAGGCCCGATCAAGGGCCTTTCATAAGCATTTAAAAACCGATTTCGGATCACTGATTAATTGTTAAACTCAAAATTTTCGCTCATCCCCTCCGTGTCGATTCCTGGTGCTGGTACTTCCGGTTCTTCTGCCTCTTCTTCTGGTTTGACCTCTTTTGTCAAGCGGATCAAATGACTCACTTGGTCGGCTGTGATCGAATAGACTTCCAAAGGATTTTTCCGTGCTCCGTAATACGTTGTGGCTTCTTCAATCCCTTTAGGGGCGGCCAACGAAATTTTCTCTATTTCTGGTTCAGCATCTTCTTGAGCCGATTGTTCATCGATAAGTTCAAGCGAAATGAAGGGATCATCCAGATTAAGCGCTTCGGTCGATTGATCGACAACCTCTGCAATTTCTAGATCGGTGATTTCTCGTACCAAGTCCATCATTGAATTATAATCGGCTTTTACCAAGTCTCCTTCCTCAACTAAATACCAGTCTCCGCTGCTCTTGGTTGCTTCTAAAATGTTTTCTCCCGCAAGCCGCACATTCACTTCATCTACGTCCCATGATCTGATTGCGGTCACTTTTTTCATGAGCAATGAATCAAGGTTTCTGGGGACTTTATTGAAATCATCCGGACCTACGGCAAACACATTTTTTTGTCCCTCGCGCTTCGCATAAATGAAATCATTGGGCGTTGTTGCGCCTAGCAGCAGAGCTCGTGCTGCCCAACTGGATTCTTTGCCGGGTTCTCCGGTCCAGAAAACCATCTTGGTTGCCGGTTCAACAAGCCCATAGGTCCCTAAATGTTCAGGATTTTCATCAATGAATTGTTTGATTTGGGCGCTGGAAATTTTATTGAGCATGTCGCGGATTTGGGCTTCATCGGCTCGGGCTTGATAGGGATCTGTGATAAGCCATTCATCCTCGTTTCGCCGTTCCAACGTACCATCGAAATGAACATGACTAATTTCAATCCGTTGTACTTCGTTATTGTCGAGCTCAATGATGGTTTTATCACGAAAATCAAAAAGGGTTTTATTTGCGTTCGAATACATGCTGCTGCGCACGGTCACCACTTGGCTTGAATCTTTAATTTTTGCGTAATATTTCCCTGCAGTTGGGGTTTCATTGCCAAATTGTAGAATTTGAGCTGTCGCATTATCGATCCCAGCTACCGTCACTTCCAAACTTGGCGCGTCTAATCCGAAAATACTTAAGTCTTCGGGTTCATCGTCAATGACTTGTTGTTTTTCACCCGTGGCCACATTACGAACGATACTGTCCCACGTCGTTGAATCACCTTCGGTATCAAGAGGTTCAATCATACGCCAGCGGTCTTCTTGTTTTTTGGCTTTAAACCGTCCTTCTTCATTGACTACCGTCACTTCTTTGATGTCTTCTTGCTCTAAGTTAAGCAGCTGTTTTTCTATTTCTTCTTGCTTTTCTTGTTCTTCAATCCGTTCGGTATCCCAAAAATAGATGACTCCAACAAGAACGCAGATCAACAAGAGGATAAGATTTCGTTTCATTATATTCCTCCTTTTACCCTCGTATCCGTTTGAGGAGGTAAATAAAAAATCCAAAAATAGCCACGCACAAGGGCAGTACAACCAACGAAATATAAAAAATCACATTATGCTGTACTCGCGACACCATAATGGGTTCACCACGATCATCCTTGGGGCGAATCGAAATCATATCTTCTTTTTGAGCGAGCCAGTTTATTGAATTAATAAACAAATCGACACCGCGTTCAACATGTTTATTGTTGATGAAATCAGAATCCCCGAAGACCACCAATCGAGTTTCATTCGCTTCTTCGATGTCGAGCGTATCTGATTCCTCTTCATCCATGAGATTCTCCGCCTCAGTACTGTCTTCAATTTTACTTTCAGCGGGCTTGCTAACTGCAACGGCGAAGGAAATGGGACCGGGGGTATCCTCATCACGGTTTAGTTGTGCATCACCACGTTGTCTTAATCCTTCAATATCGCTCTCAGCCCAGCTATTTTGACTTGTTTTAAGTAATTCAGTTGCGGAGATATCATCAGGTATCGAATCCTTTAGTTGTACAGAACGTACGATAGGGAAGATAATCCCGGGATTGGAGTCTCCATAAGGATTAACAATATCATGATCCCCCATACTACTAATCATAGGAGAAATGGGTCCTCCGCCTATGAATTGGGCGATTGGGTTGTTTTCAACAATCCAATTGTTGCCAAGTTCAATGCCGTAGTTTTCTTCTAGTAAAGGTTCTAAACCGGAATTAGAATCAGGATCGAGAAAAGCCAAAAACTTACCTCCATACCTTAGATAATCTCTCAGCGCTTCAATTTCTTGTTCAAAGAAAGGTGTTTTTGGATTCACAGAAACAACCATCGCAGCATCTTCGGGAATCTCATCCTCTTGGAAGATTTGCAGTGGTTCAACTTTATAGCCTTCTTCTTCTAATAGTTTTTGAGCAATGCTGATTCCTGCTGATTCTGAATCACTGGTTTCCAAAGAGCGTTCATTATGGCCAGTGGTGAAATAAACCGTAGGTTGACCGGTTTGAACTAATTTTAAAAGCGCATTGGTTAAATTATTTTCGTTAACTGGGGATACCTTTTCATGCCGTTCCCCGAGTTTTAGATAAACAGCCCCTAAAGTTACCGGGGCTAACTCATTGACTTTTTCTGGATTTTTATTGGGATCAATAACTTCATAAGTAAAATTACTATTATAACTTTGGTAGAGTTTCAACAAGTTTCGTGCGCGTTCTGTGGCTTGGAAATTATTAGGGTTCATCAAGAAAAGGGCGTGAACCTCTTCATCCATTCCTTCCAACAATTGAACGCTTTGCGAGGCTAAACTGAATTTTTTGGCTTCGGTTAAATCAATCCGAGTACTGTGACGAACCAATAGCATTTCCAAAAAAACGATAATGGCTAAAAAGATGACGATGGAAATGACCATATTAGCGCCTTCCAGCGCGGTTCGTCCTGTAATTTTTTCGAAAAGATATTGATAATTTATTCCTACATAGACCAGAAGCATGATTCCACCCAAGACCATCGGGCCTAGGGCATAAAAAACCATTTCCATGCGTATGATCCATGCAAGGAAACCAATTACGAGTAAAAGGATACCTGCAATACCCAAGACATTATTTTTTGATTGCATTTTTTCTTCCCTCTTATTTTTTTTCCTATCTTCAATGGAGTCTTATTCAATGGCTACGTGTGACAAATCGTTTTATCCCTTCCAACGATGGGCTTCGAGAAATCTCAGAGTGAGAAAAAGAAAGAAACAACAAAATAGGATGTAATATGCCGCATGACCGGTATTAATCACCCCTTTACTAAATTCATCGAAATGGGCATAGACGGATATTTCATTACAAATTTGTCCTAGCAATCCCGGGTGAATATCGCTGACAAATCCAATCATCCATAGTACCAAGAGCGAGGTGAATGAAATCATCCCGGCAACGATTTGATTTTCGGTCAAAGAGGAGGCAAAGATGCCAAGCGATAAAAAAGCCGCACTCACGAAAAGTACGCCTAGATAAGAGGCAAAAACGGCGGGTAGGTATGTTTGATCTTTTACCACAATATAGGACAGCAAGGGATAAAGTAAAGTTAGAATTAACATCCCAAACAGGACCGTTAACGCGGCGAAAAATTTTCCCAGCATTACCTCGCTGTCTTTGATGGGATAGGTGAACAGGAGTTCGAATGTCCCCAATTTTTTTTCTTCGGCGAAAAGACGCATGGATAACATTGGGACTACAAATAATAGAATAAATGTCATGACATTGGTTACCCCAAGCAAGACCATTTCGGTGTAATTTGGCAGTCCCCCCATTTGCCGGTTCATCATCGCTGTTTGACTATAATTGACATAAGCCGAAAAATACATATTAAAGAACACGGCGGTAACAACGAGGAACAAAACGTACATGACATACGCCAGGGGGGAATAAAAATATGAACGCAGTTCTTTTTTATAAATCGCCCAAAAATTCGACATGGTTTATACCTCCTTCTCACGCGCGATGATATCCACGAAGATGTCCTCTAATGTGGGATCCATCGAGCGTATTTCGAATAACCTCCATCCATTTCCGACAATGCGGTTGGCTAACTCAGGACGCAAATCCTTTTCACGATCCGATTCGATATCCACTTGGCAGGTTCCATCGGGCATATCATGGCTTTCAATTTTTTGGATTCCTTGAAGTTCAGCCAAAGTATCGTTGATCTCTGCCGATGGGGCTTGAATGAGGACTCGAATTTTTCGCGTTTTTGATAAATGACGTGATAACTCACCTACCGCATCAGAGGCTACAATTCGCCCTTCATGGATAATCAACACCCGTTCGCAAATCATGCTCACTTCGGGGAGTATGTGAGTTGAGAGAATGACTGTACGTTTCCCTGCCATGTTCTTGATTAACTCGCGTATTTCCCGAATCTGATTGGGGTCAAGACCCACCGTGGGCTCATCCAAAATGAGCACTTTAGGATTACCGAGCAAGGCCTGGGCGAGACATACACGCTGCTTGTAGCCCTTGGATAACTTGCCAATCGTTCGCCTTGATACATCGGTAATACCGGATTCTCCCATGACTTCTTCAATTTGACTGGCCTGTTCACTGGAAGGAATTCCCTTTACTTTGGCCACAAATCCCAAGTAACTCAACACATCCATATCCAAATAAAGGGGGGTGTTTTCCGGTAAGTAACCGATGACTTTACGTACATCCAGCGGTGATTCTGAAACATCATGCCCGTCGATAATCGCCCTTCCACTATTTGGAGGAGAATACCCCGTCAGGATGCGCATCGTGGTTGTTTTTCCCGCTCCATTCGGTCCGAGAAATCCAAGGATTTCTCCCTCTTGCACTTCGAAAGACACATCATCGATAGCCGTAATCCGGTTGTACATTTTGGTTAGATTTTCGGCAGTAATCATAGTTCTCCTCTTGTGAATTCCGTTCTATGATTTTCATGAATAAGGTTAAGGTAAAACGATTGGAATGTTTCGCTCACCCAAAAAGGCAAGGCTTTTTACTTTTGTTACAAACCAATAAATACGAAAGAAAATCGATTAAAGTAACATGGAATTTTTAAACCCCAAAAAATCCATCTGATCTTTTTTCCTTCCCCAGCAAACTCGTATTCAAGTAAAGATATGTTGCCGTAAAAAGAGAAAATAGACAAGATCAACCTGAGGTAAGAGAAGCGTTTTGTGAAAATCTCACTAAGTTTCACTCCAAGAGAGACAAATTGAAATTAGGAAAGATTATTTCGCTTTTTTGTCAGTTTGATACAGTTTCCTTTTTCATTGAAGGAAACATGAGTCATAAAAGAGCGGATTAGAATTAATCCCCGGCCATGATTGGCTAGCATTTCGGATTCATCCAACGTAGTAGGAAGTGAGCGCCAATCGAAGCCCTCTCCTTCATCTTCTACCTCATAATAAGCTAGATCTCTTTTGATATGAGACAAAATTTTGACTTTTCGTGAACGATAAGATTCTTCTTGAATCTTGTAGGAAACCATTTTGTTGAATTCAACTAAATCTTCCAGGGTCGCACCTTTCGAATGAGATTTAATGTTCAGGTTCCCATGGACAATGGCATTGGTTAAGGCTTCATCCAAGGCTAAACGTAAATTCATTAATTCAAACTGGTCACAGATGCCAATCTTGGATACTTTATAAGTTATGAGTTCAATCAATGGAAGCGTAAATTTTGGATCGCTGGGGATGTGATAAATTTGCTTTTCTTCTTCGAAATAATCAAAGATTCGCTGCTCCAGTTTTTTTTTGGTTCGCATCCGCAAGATCTTGGAAGCAATCGTGTGGATCATTTCCACTTCTTGCGGTTTCATCAAAAAGTTGCTGGCTCCAAGGCGCAGCGCTTCGATGGCATCTTCACGCCGCCCATATCCCGTCAGAATGACAACCGGGATGTCCGGTTTGGTTTTCCGTAATTCTGCAAGAAGCTCCATCCCCCCCATTACCGGCATACGCAAATCGGTTAATACTAAATCAACTTCAGTCTGGTGAATTAATTCAAGGGCCTCTTTCCCATTGACAGAAGTTAATATCCGATAGTTGCCTGATTCTGCAAGCATATCCGTAAGAAGATCACGGATCATCTCCTCATCATCAACAATCAAAATGGTGCCTTCATTATGCATGGGAATTATCTTTTAGTGTGAATTAACTAACGCTACGTGAGAAGAATCTACGTTAACTTTACCCCATTAAATTATTTGATCTTAGATACTTATATGAATACAACAAATTCATTTGTCTGACCTTATGAATGCAACGTTAAATGAAACATGAAAGAAAGTCAAGTTAATCTGCTGGATTTGGAATGGTTTTTTTAAGACCGCTTATTCTGCGAGATAGATATCGGAATATTCCTTTTACAAGGTGGGGAATAGAAAAGCCGATGGGAATAATCTCTGGGAGTTCAAAGTCTTTAATCCGCAATTCATCAATCGAGTTTCCATGGAGTGGGATTTGTTCTAAATCCCAGCCTTCCATACCTAAGTCCTTGGCTGCCGTGAGAACAAAATACTCTTTCCAATCTATGGAGAGAATTTCACTTATCACACGGTCAATCGCAATCGGGTTTTCACCGGCGGCGAGAAAGCCCAATGATTTAGGCGTTCCTTGACCCGGTCCCATGCCTTCCATACCAACCACACCATCGACGAGGGACAATTCTGGTTGGGTTCGCTCCAAAACAGCGAGCAACATTCGGGCAAATTCATAAGGACTATTTCGTAAACGGTAATGCCAATAGGCTTTCCGACGTCCGTTGACACAGCCAAAAAGATTTTTTACCGCGCAGGTTAAAAGCATTTGTTGATGGGCTTTGACTTTAGGTAGGTTAATAATCACATCGAAATCGTTGATACTCTGATCGATGCTGGGTGTTTCGATGGATTCTGTATGTACGGGGGTTTTGCGAGAGTTTTTACTTGGTCGGCGAAATTCTATGATTTCTACTTGATGCCGCTTTGCAACCTCATCGATTCCACAAGCGCGGCACACCCGATGGGCTGAGGGTAGGGGAGGGCTATCCGCGATATAAGGTTTGGCACCACATGTAATCACCTTTTCAATTACCGCCTCGATGATTGCGGGATGGGTGGTTACCGCCCTGTTGGCCGCTTTCGCAGAGAGCAAATTCGGTTTTAATAGCACGCGTTGTTCCGGATGGACAATGGTTTGTAAGCCGTTCCATGGTTCAAGCAGTTTGCCGATAGCATCTTTTAACACTTGATAATCATAGGATTTGCACTTTTGTAAAGAAACCAAATTCGTCATAAAATCCCTAATCTTATTTTGTTAATCACCTTAATGATCATAACACCACAGATGCAGAAATTCGAGCGTGACACCCGAAATGCGGCTTAATTTTATTTTGTGGGAAATTGGCGATACCAGGCAATCGTTTTTGGGATTCCCTCGGACAAAGGTGTTGTTGGTTCATAGCCAAGCAGTTTACGCGCTTTCGTGATGTCGGCAATATAACGTGTCACCTCACCTGATTGCGTTGGTGTGAACGATATTTGTGGTTCGATACCAACAGATTCTCCGATGAGATAGGCTAAAGTTTCCAAACTATTTCCTTCGCCACAAGCAAGGTTTATTGTTTGATTTACCACTTCTCTATTAATAAGTTTTTTAATACCTAAGATGATTCCATTAACGCAATCATCTATGTAGGTGAAATCGAGAATTTTTTCTCGGCCATGGATAACAATGGGCAATTGATTAGCAATTCGGTGAATGAATAAAGGAGTAACGCGTTCCATTCGTTCGAGATCGTTATCATAACGTCCGTATACATTGCTGAAACGGAATACGATGTAAGGCAACCCATAGCATTGTGAGTAAGAATAGATAAAGGCTTCACCCGCGATTTTGCTGGCAGAATAAGGGCTTTCGGCCACCACAAAATCGGCGCATGATTCGTTGGTCATGTGCCGATGAATATCGCCATACACCTCTCGTGAACTCCCAAAAATAATTGGAATCTCAGCCAACCGGGCGCTTTCGGCCGCGTGAAAGGTCATGGTTACATTTTCTAAAGCGCGTGAAGGTTCTCGTACGAGTTCAAACACCTTGGCATAAGCGGCCAAATGAACGATTAAGTCGATATTGAATCCCTTCATTAATTCCATAAGCCGTCCCACACAATCTTGGGTTAAATCCACTAGTCGTGATTGGATTTTATTCGTCCACGTGTTGGGACGTCGATCGACACCTAATACTTGATGTCCTTCATCCTGGAGACGTAGGGCTAAGTTCGTCCCTATCTGCCCGCTAGAACCTGTAATAAGAATATTCAAAATTCAATCTTACTCCTTCTTAAGATGAAATCAGGGAAAGTGCTTCTCCTACTCAATGCTTGTTATCTGCTTGTATATTATCCTCGTCAAAGAAATTGTACGAAGGTTTGGGGCACACACAGTTCCTTCAGATAGAATATATTTAAGCATGATCTATCTCTTGAATTTAAAGGTCATAATGGAACGAAGGGTATGATTCGTCAAGAAGAAGGTTTCTAAATTCAAAAAAAAGGCCGGCAATCGCCGGCCTTTTCCTTGTAGTGAGTTTTATACTCGTTCGCTTACGGTTCCGGTACAACCGGATTCTCGAGATGACTCCGGTCTTCTGTGTTCATTCCAATTTCACCGCTATCAGTTTCGCTATCGGATGAGGACTTTGCGGTTTCGTTTGTCTTTGTTTCAGTCTCAGGTTCTCCCTGGGCAATTTCAGCGATAGCCGATAACGTACTATGGAGATCTTGAATGCCTTCGGTCATGGAATTGAGCTGTGAATCGGCATTTTCGGCTAAGTGGCTGAATTCCTTAAATATCATCTGGAGTTGTTCCACTTTTTCCGAATCCTGAGATTGTTCCAAGAAGACTTGGGCTTGATCTCGGGCTTTAGAAAAGCGGTGTGTCAAGTCACTCCGTGTACGGTGGATTTTCTCTCGGAAGGTCTCCAAGGTTTCCACCACCTCTTTGACCTCATCATTTTGTATCGCTGCAGGGTCCGACGAGACGGTTTTACCCGGTTGGGCTGCTTTGATTTCTTCAATTTTGGAAGAGACCGTTTGCATACTTTGTGTTAGTTTTTCAAGATTATCGCTAGTCGATTCTTGGAATCGAGCCATATCGGTTTTGAGTTCAAGTTTGGTGCCTTCGATTCCCTCGGCGGTGGAGTAGAAAGATTTCAGGAGCGAGTTTGTGGTTTTATCCACCATTTTGTTCATGTCATTGATGTTGTTTTGCAAAGCTGAGACTTGGGAATTTAGTGCTGATTGCAAACTTTGTGAGGTATTCTTCAAAGCGAGGATTTGTTTTTCGCTGTCTTCTTTCCATTTGGGTAAGGTTGTTGCCAATTCGTTAATATTACTCTGAGTTGAAATAAAGTCGTCTTTAAGGGTGGATACTTGTTGGCTGAGTGCGGTTACATTTTTGGAAAGCTTTTGAGTATCATCTTCATAGGTGTCGCTATAAGTGGAGATCGTTGAAGCCAATTCGGCAAATGTTTCAGAACGACTTTTGTTCGATAATTCAATTAAATCTTGAACCGATCGTGAAGAAGATTCGATTTTGGTAAGAATTCCTTCTTTTGTTTCGTCGAGGCTCTGAAGGGTGGTGTTGAGTGTTTCTTTCAGATCGGTATTCGTCTCTGAGTTTTGTTGAACCAGGGAGGCGAGTTGAGTGAGTTCTTTGGTTTGTTTTTCTTGATTTTTGGTAATGAGCGAGGCCAGTTCCTCTTTTGCATTCGTCGTGGATTGTACCAGTGCGGTGGCTATTTCGTTCTTTGCTTGCTCAATGCTGTTTTTGTTCGTAGTAAGCGCATCAACAGTTTGGCTAAACCGTTTTTCCTCTTCCTGAATCAAATCAACCAGTCCTTTGGCTATGGTTGAAGAGTTTTCATTGATTTCCGAGGTGATTTTTTGATCCAGATTTGCGATTTGTTCATTAACATGTGATTTTGTGGAGTCTAGGCCGTTGTTAATACTTTCTGCTTCTGCTGAGACCGTGCGTTGCGTTTCTTGCGCTAGATTTTTTTCCAATCCATCGAGGCGATAGTCCACATAGGCGGCCATGCCTACCCATGAGCCTACAATGGTCACCAAACCGGCGACGACAAGGCTTGTTGAGTTACGATTTGTTTCCTTTTGTGTTTCGAGTGGGGAATTACCCCGGGCGCTTGTTTGAGAGTTCCTTTTGGAATTCGTCATTTTCCCAGCTCCTTTGTAAAGGTATATAGTGATCCCTCAACCTTTACAACAGCTCATCACAGATAAACCTCTAACTCATTTTTTACCTCCTCCTTTAATTGTTTCCGGTTCTTATGAACCTGTACATGAGTTTCTTCAGTTTCCATGCTGAAAAAAACAATTCCACTTTTTTGCTTTTTTAAACAGTGGAATAGCCCATGCGAAAAAAATAAAATAAATAGAAACATCGGGGTTGGGTGATTGAATGGAGGAAATACGTATGCGTGATGAATGAACCAACCTAAGTCAACGTAATGAATCCCATTATAGAAATTATAAAAATAAACACGAATTCAAACGTAGTGTAATGTTTTATTTAAATATATCGATCTATGCAATAAATCGTGTTTTTATATTCCAAAATTCGTTTCGGGACTCATGGTTGAAGTTACTTCGAATCGTAATTCATCCACCATCTTTCACTCAACCAACCGAGCCTCAACCCCGAATCGATGATACTATCTTGCCAGTAGGATCGGTTGCTGTCAACGAAAACTTGAAATATATTAAAGAAAATCTTCTTATTCACGAAGTAAAGAAAATCTGAATGAATCGAATCTAGGAATTGACTGTTGCCAAAGTCACGGCTGAAATGACATAGAGGTTACTTATCATAGCCTGGTTTTTTTCTCGAACTTGGAGGTTAATCCGAATGGCTCAAGAACTTCTCGATCGTCTTCATACGGAAATTCAAAACCAGGGACGTCTTCCTATCGAATTAGAACTCGAATACACGGTCATTTTTAGTACTCTTCACGGCAATCTTCCTATCAATAAGGCTGTCAAAGGGATTCTACTAGATATGCCTGTGGATTTAGAATTGGAATATATTATCATCCCTAATACCAAGGGAAGTTTTCCTGTCAACACGAAGATTCATGGAACGATTGGCGAGTTTCCTATCTCTGCGGACATGACGTACAAAATTGTTTTTTCTACGATAGCGGGAAATATCCCCGTCAATACAGGGATTAAATGGAAAGCGAATGGGAAAAATGATTTTCTCCGTATGGATTATAGTTTGGTTCCTGCTATGGCGCGGGGTGAATTAGCCACGTCATCGGGCGGCGGGGGTAAAAAACGTGTTTCTGCACCTAAATTTAAGGGGGGGAAAATGGTCGAGGAAAATGAGATGGGAAATGGAGCTGGCGGGGGGGCTTCCGAAGCGGGACGCCCAGTGAATTCGGTACTATACGGGATCGTAGATCATCTTGAAATTCATCTTAAATTTAACTATACCTACTATTGCAACACCAGCAGCGGTCGGAATCCTATTAATATAGGCGCCAAAGGATTTATTCTTCCCTCTTCATAAAAATAAATCCGGAAGAAACATATCAAAAAAGCGGAAGAGAGTAAACCTCTTCCGCTTTCGTCGTTTCGATGAGACTTGTAATAGAGCGATTTTAGAAGACCGTTATTGTTCTCTCGAATGCATGCGCGCGGCTTTGAGCGTGTTGTGCATAAGCATCGCAATAGTCATAGGTCCGGGGCCACCAGGCGAAGGGCTGAGATACCCAGCAATCTCCATGGCTTCTTCACGATGAACGTCTCCGACTTGTACAAATTTTCCTTCTTTTTCTTCAAAACTAATCCCAACATCAACCACGGCTGCCCCAGGTTTAATCCAGTCGCCACGTATCATTCTTGCCTGACCCGTGGCGGCGATCAAGATATCTGCCTGACGACATACTTCATTTAAGTTTTGTGTTCGCGAATGGCACACGGTAACGGTAGCATGTTCACGGAGTAAGAGTTGGATCATGGGTTTCCCAACGATATTGCTTCGTCCGACAATAACAGCATTTTGACCTTTTAAGGGGATATTCGCTCGTTTCAAGATTTCCATCACTCCGAGGGGAGTGCAGGGAACTAAACTCTCTACGCCCATAGAAAGACGTCCCACATTGATGGGATGAAATCCGTCAACATCCTTGAGAGGATCCACCAGCTCTTGCAATTTTAGCGCGTCCATATGCGGGGGAAGAGGTAGTTGCACGAGAATCCCATGAATTTCAGGATCCTGGTTTAACTGTTCGATAAGTTGGACGACATCCTTTTCCGGAGTCTCCTTGGGTAAATCATGCTGGACTGATTTCATTCCTGTATTGATGCAAGCCTTTCCTTTGTTGCGAACGTAGACTTTCGAAGCGGGATCTTCACCGACCAAAATCACTGCAAGCCCCGGTTGGATTGAGGTGGATTGTCGGAATTCTTGGACTTCCTTGGTTATTTCTTCACGTATGGTTTTGGCGAGTGCTTTCCCATCAAGAATTTCTGCCGTCATAGTTCTTTTGTCTCCAATAAATAGGTTACGTAATTTTTTTTACTTTAGCACAGGTGATCAGGTTATCAACTTAAAGGCATGAAAAACGCCAAGGATTTGGTTATAATAAACAAAAAAATATGGAGGATGTTTTTATGAAGTATGACCACTTTCCCATGTTCATACTATGTTGTGCGGTATTTTTATTTGCTTGCGGAGATTCTTCTTCCGATTTGTCCGGAGAAGCAGAGATGACACCGACCCAAGTTGCCCAAGAGCCTACACCTACCGAAGAAGAGCCGCTTGCTTCGGCTGAGCTGGAAGAAGAAGAGATTGTAAGTGGAGTAGATACAGTTAATCTAGCACAGTTGCAAGAGATTATCACGAATCGCGTCAGCAAACCTTTGTTCGTGAATTTTTGGGCAACCTGGTGTACACCCTGCCTTGAAGAAATGCCTCATATTAATGAACTATTCGATCAATACCGAAGCAAGCGTATCGATTTTCTTGCTGTTTCTGCCGATTATTGGACAGAAACTGTTGATAATGTACCTGAGATGGTCGAGAAACTAGATATGAATCTTCCTGTTAAAGTACTTGAGGACTCAGACGCGGATACTGTGATTCGTTCGATTGATCCCGAATGGCAAGGGGATTTACCCGCAACTTTCGTCTATAGTGCAACAGGAGAACGGGTACATAAATTTTTTGGTGCGCAGGACAAAGAAACCTTTGAGCAAGCGATCCTCTCCGTGCTCGATTCAGAATAATCACACTTTATTCTGTTGCGGAGTGGACTTCTTGCATCGCTTTATATTGCTCAATACTTTTTAATAATTGCAGGGCTTCTTGTTCATCTTTGGGATTTTCAAAGGGGCGCTTTTTGGCGGTTTGGAGTGCTTCCTGGATGGCTTGTTGAGCTTTTTCTGTTTCGCCCAACACCATGTAATAAGTACGTCCTAAAATCAAATAATATTCTGGCTGGTTTGGATCATCTTGAATAGCACGCTGTATCCAATGAATACTCTGTTTTCCGCATTCTTTCACGGTGGATTGTAACATTTCGGGTGTAAGAAGTTTTTGATGGTCGATCATGAAATCGGCATGTTTTAACAAGGTGATGCTTAGATTCATGGGAGTCGAGGTAAAACTGGGATGCAGCTTCTCCAAACTAAGGTATGATTCGCGTGCCTGGTGATAATCCTTGAATTTATAATAGCCGGTGGCTAACCAGAGATGCGGTTCGATTCGGTCGGGAGCCAAAGGGATGGAGGCATGCAGACGGACTGCGGCTTGTTCCATTTGCTCCCGATTGAAGGATACGCTTTTTTGGATGTCCATATCGGCTATGTAATCATGGCCTCTACGCATCAAGACATCGCCTACATAATATCGCATCCCTTGGCTATAAATAAAAATCGAGATCACAGGAAGCAAAATATAAAGTACAGAACAGAAGATGGTTCGTTTTGGTGATGGAGCCGCCTTTTGGTACCAGGCATACCCTACTGAAATCCCTACGAAAGACCAAAAAAGAAAAACAATCGGAGATTGGCGCAACGTAACGGTGAAGAGATTGTGAATGAGGAGTCCCAAAATCGCGCATCCGAAACCAACCAAAATGAGATTTTCACGGCTACGCTGATAAAGTACTGCCTTCCATAGTGTTCGAAAGACGTAAAAGAGGATGAATCCATAAAAAAGGAAGCCTATGAGACCAGTTTCAGAAAGTATTTCTAAATATTCATTATGGGTATGCCCAAGATAATGACGTTTAAAGGGTTGATAAAGAGATAATTCTTTACTCCGAAACTCGGGAAATCGTATGGCAAACATTCCCAGTCCTAATCCCACGATAGGTTCTTCCAGCCACATTCGCCATGCCCCTTGATAATAGTAGGGGCGGGTTTCCACCGAGACCCCTTCTCCCAAAATGGCAAAGCGATAAAGCGCGGCATTTAATTCTTCCCAAAAGAGAAGTATGAATAGAACACCTAGCACGAAGCATATGGCCGCGGTGATGGCGCTGGTGCGTACGCTAAATCCTGGACGTAAAAGCACCGGTTCGCGCGCCCAATTAATATAAGCCAGGAGTGAAAACAGGGTTATTAAAGTAAGCGCAGTTGCAATCCAACCACCTCGGCTATACGAAAACACCAGAGAGAGGATTTGCATGAAAGCGAGAATGAGGCAAACACCCCGAATCCATCCCTTTTTTACGAAGGATACGGTGAGAGTTAGGGGAAGCAGAGCGACAAGGTAGCTCGCTAGAAAGTCGGGATTCCCAAAAGCAGAACAAACTCGTCTGGAGGAAGGCTCTTCCCATTCAAAAGTCTCCCAGTTAAAGAAATCGATATTCATGCTCTGCAAAATAGCATACAAAGTGGCAAAAAAAGATGTAAAAAGAGTAACGGTGAGAAAAAGATTGAAATGACGTTTCTCACGTGAAAATTCAATGAGAGCAATCACGAGGGAAAAATAGGTGGTCCAACGAACTAATTCATGAATCGATTTCGGATGTTGAGCAATAAAAAAGGTTGAAAACGCTAAGTAGATCAGTAGAGCAAGCAACATTGTATACAGAGGGGTGGGACGTGCGGTGAGATCATGTGTGCGATAAAAGACCCACAAGATTAGGGTACCTATACCAACATAAACAGTACAAATTTGAAAGATTGTTTCTTTAATGATGATGGTATTGGTGTTAAATCCAGTAAAAATAAGCGGCATTAACAAAACCGGGAGCATAAAAAGGGTTTGTGCTCCAATTTTCATTTGCCTTTGAATGGTTGATCTACGCATTCTCGAATGATCCATCATTGAGATTTTTTAAGAAGTATGGACGGGGAGATAGATCGTGAAGGTGCTACCTTCACCTACTTGGCTTTTAACATCGATGTACCCTCGATGTCCCTCTACAATATGTTTCACCACGGCTAGCCCTAAGCCACTTCCTCCTGTATCGCGAACATAAGGATGATCCACCCGGTAAAACTCCTGAAAGATTTTATCCTGTTGTTCGGGGAGAATTCCGATGCCCTGGTCGATCACTTCGATCGCAACATATTTACCTTTGTGATTTGCATTGACTTGAATTTCTTTGCCTTCGCCGGAGTATTTAATGGCGTTGGAAATCAAGTTATATAAGGCTTGGCGTAACGCTTGAGGATCGCAAGATATTTCTGGCAAATCCGGTTGTACATCGACGCTCAATTTTTGTCCATGGCGTTCGACATGATATCGCATGGAATCGACGGATTCGAAGATGATATCTTCTACAGTGGTAACCGTGTGAGCATAATCTTTTCGTTCCACTTCCATGCGTGAAAAGTCCAAAATATTATTAATTAAATTTGTTAAACGTTCGCTTTCTTTGATGATGGAATGAAGATATTCTTTCCGCTTTTTCTCATCCCGGAGGCGATCCATCTCCAAGGTTTCGGCATAAAGACGGATTAACCCTAACGGAGTACGAAGTTCATGAGAAACCCGGGCCACAAAATTAGAACGCATATCGGAAAGTGCTAATTCTTTTAAAATATTGCGCAGCGCCCCGATAACGCCAATGATCATGATTAAATTGGCGGTCGCAATCAAGCAGTAATCAATGATTTTTTCATTCTGGGCGACTCCCATGATATTCTCTTCCAGATATTTTGAGAAATGAATTCGGTACCAGGGAAAATCGGTGCTAAAAAGTTGGGGATGATATTTTTGGCTTTCGTAGTCGCGATTGAAATCGTGGTTCTCAATGACGGCAACCCGTTCATGGGTAACTTTATCTTCAATGGCGACGGGATAGCGTAGTTGTTCAGGGTCTTGCCACATTTCATTGAGAATTTCGTTAAAAAATACATTGTTAAGGTAATCGAAATCGAAAGTGAATCCGACAACGTAAAGATCATTAATGTTCGGAATCTGTTTTTCTTGATTATCCTCATAGAAAAAAGGCATCAAGGTAAAAAAGAAAGCCAATTCTCTCTGGCTGCCTGCAGGATATAAATTATCCTCAGGGTGTGGGAGCGATCGAAAAGGGAAGCCTTCATCCGAGGGGGGATAGCCGTCATTGATCCTTAAGAAAGAAAGATTGTTTTCGATTTCGATATCAAGTTCACTTTTCAAGCGCCCCGTGAAAGTTGATTGAAAGGGTTCACTGAGACGCCACAGGGAACTATCTTTCTGATCACGTTCATAATAATAGAGGACACGATCGGGCCCGTAAACGAAGATCGAAGAAGCAAAAGTTAATCGTTCTGAAATTTTTAACGTGTGATCGTCGGGTATAGGAAAGGTATCGAAATGTTGGTCCATTTGATCCTGAAACAAATAACGAAATGGCGTCAAGATTTTTTGATTCAAATTTAAAGTAGTACGATTACGCACACCGCTAACAATGTTGTTCACAGCATTAAAAGCTGTTTGTTCGTAGCGGCTCTCAACACCTTTGACCATTTCGAGACCCAAGTAGGTCAACAATCCCGCGGGTAAGAGTAGCGCCAATGGGGCCGTAATTAAAAAACGGCGTCGAGGAGTGATCAAGGGCATAATGTTTACTCTACATTTTGAACTTGTTCACGTAATTGTTCTACTGCGCTTTTTAATTCCAACACGCGATGAATAATTTCCATGGAAGAACTTTTCGAACCAATCGTATTGGTTTCACGAACCATTTCTTGACACAAGAAATCCAAGCGCCGGCCAATGGCTTTATAATTTTGACCGGGTTGATTTTCTTTTAATAATTCATGAAATTGTTCAATGTGGCTGCGCAGACGAACCGTTTCTTCTTGGATATCGGAGCGATCCGTATAAAATACGACTTCTTGAATGATCCGGTTTTCATCGAATTCCATCTCTGCGCTTTGTTTCCATTCATGGATACGCGTAAGAAGCTTCTCCCGGTAGTCCTCCATAATCGATTCTCGCGAATTTTGTATTTCCTCATTCAACGTTGACATCCGTTCGAGGATAGAAACTAATTCCGTCTGAAGACGTTCCCCCTCATTTTTCTTCATATCCTGCAAGCCATCAATGGCACGTTCCACTAAAGGTTCAATCATAGACCATGCTTCATCGGGGGCTTGTTCGGATTCTTCCAACTCAAATATTCCATCTAATTGAAAGAAGGCTTCTATTTTGGGTGTATAATCGAGGCCAAGGTGATTGGCGATTTCATGCGCGGCTTCGTAATATTGTTGCGCGGCATCCAGATTGGGGAGGATGGTTTCTTTATGAAAGAGTGATCCATTACTGCGGAGATAAACCTCGATCCGGCCCCGACGCAGACTTTTTTGTAAACGTTCCCGAAAAGGGGTTTCCAGCATAGATAATGCGCGTGAACTATGAAAATGGACATCATATCCTTTGTGATTCAATGCTTTAATTTCGAGAGAAACAATGGCTTCTCCTACTTGTTCGCGAACACTGCTATACCCTGTCATACTGCGAATCATATATATGGCTCCATGGCTCGTTCCGTTGTGGAATGGCGCTATGATCGATATAATCCTTATCCTGTAAACAATACGGGAATATGGTAGCCTAAATTTTATCATTTGAGCAGAGATAGCCCCTCAACTTTTGGAGGTCAATTCAATGACAGAAGCGAGAATTGGTGTCATCGGAGGTTCCGGTGTCTATAACTTAGAAGGTGTGGAATATTATGATGAAGTGGATTTGTGGACGCCTTATGGTTCACCCTCAGATGTGATACGTCTAGGCAAGTATGAAGGTAGAGAACTCGCATTTCTTCCTCGCCATGGACGCTCCCACAAGTTCAACCCTCGTTGCGTTCCCTACCAAGCGAATATTTATGCAATGAAAAAACTGGGAGTGGAATGGTTGATCGCGGTGAATGCGGTCGGCAGTCTGGCAGAAGAGATGAAACCATTGGATTTTGTCGTTCCGGATCAATTAATTGATCGTACCCGCAATCGCGCGACCACGTTTTTTGATCCTGTTGCGATCCATGCGGCCTTTGCTGATCCTTTTTGTGAAAATCTGCGCCGATCTTTATCCGAAGCCATTGCCGAATGTGATATCACCGTCCATGACACAGGGACCTATGTATGCATGGAAGGCCCCTTGTTTTCCACTCGGGCTGAATCCAACCTTTATCGCAGTTGGGGCGCCCACTTGATCGGCATGACGGCATTGCCCGAAGCGAAACTTGCACGGGAAGCAGAAATCTGTTATGCCATCGTAGCCGCGGTGACCGATTATGACTGCTGGCATGAAGAGGATGTGGAAGTCGATATGATCATACAGAATTTGATGAAGAACGCGGAAAATTTAAAAAAAATTATCAAAGCCGTGATTCCCAAAATCCCTGAACAACGGGATGAAAAGTGCCCTGTTGTGAACGCGCTGCAAAATGCTTGTCTCACCAAACCGGAAGATTTTCCCAAAGAAAAACGGGAAGCCTTTGAGTTTTTACTGGGGAAATATTTGTGAGAAATAATTAGCTTGAAGGAAGGCAAAACCGCCGGGTAGAGGATCAATCTTCCCGGCGGTTGCTGCGTTTAATGGATGACAAGCTCTTCGGTCATTCTCTCCAGGCGAAGTCGCCCTCTTCTATACTCCAATCCGAACCAAAGAAGCCTGCCGCTTGGATTCCTTCCAATCCATCTTTCCACACCTCCGAGGTGAAGATCGTACAATCAGGATACGCAACCCCAGAAACAAAATAGGGAAGACGATCGGTGGCTTTCATTCCCGTGATGCCGGTTCCGCTGACGATACCAATAGAAGCAAAATCATTGTTTTTTCGGGGATAGAACATCAAACAAGATAAATCCTCTCCTTGCATTTCTTTCTCACCTATTTGAATGAGACCATTTTTGATCTGCACCGGGCAATGAGAGAGCAGGGAAGACCAGGCAGAATGAGTGTCGGCGTTTCCGTATAGTATGATGTTGCGATTGCGATACAAATTGGGAATGTATTGCGTATCCGGGATCACTTCGACCGAGCCGTTGCCGCGATACCAAAAGGTTTCGGCATCGTAGCGCGCTTTGTAATAAGCCCATCGGTTTTCCAAAAGCGTACCTTGGGTGCCATAGATGAAGAGCATGTTGTTTTTAAATGCATTTTTGAAAGGACCATAGCGTTTAGGGGATTTATGATGTGCTGGTTGCTTACTGGTAACTTCCCAGGCGCCATTCTTTTTCTCAAGATATAGGTTGGGCTCCTCTTTCGGCCAGGCAATCTCCGTAATGTCTTGCTCATCTAAGTTAAGATGAACTGGATCGCCGGCAGACAAAGATTCTACTGATAAACGAAGGGTGCCCACATTTTTTGTCGTACCGCTAAAACGGCGTTTCCATGGATCCAAGCGTATCGAAACTGAACTGAGATCCAAATGTTTTTCTTGTTGCATGAGGGTTACCCAATGAGATTGCGAAGATATTGCAGGATTCGTAGTAACGAAAGTCACGTGGCGAATCTCGGAAGAATGAGGAATGCGATGGCGGGCAAAGAAATCAAACATGGGCGCCCAATCCACACAATCGGTTCCACGAGCCTCGGATTTATCCCACCAATGCCCTACGCCGGGTTCTTCATGATAATAAAAATGGGAATGGAAGGATTGCAAATGCTTTGCCATGGTTCGCGCTTGGGAGGGAGGTACGTTGTCATCGTTTCCACCATGGAGAATATAGACTCCTTGCTGAAGGTAATTTTGTGACAGGGCCATGGTATCACTCGGTGAGTTTGAACGACGCATGATGTTTTCAATTGATTGCTCATTGTCATACTCAGCTGCACCGGTATAGGAAATAAAACTGATCCAACCCGCACTGGGGGCAATTGCGGCAAACTTCGAAGGATAATGAGCGCCAATTTGCCATGTTCCATGCCCCCCCATGGAATGTCCCGTTAAATAGATTCGACTCGAGTCAGGGTTATATTCCTGCACTGCGATATCAAGCACTTCCATGGCATCAAGGCGTCCCCAGTCTTCCCAATCAAAACCGTAAGGCCGACGATTGGTAGGAGCCACCAATGTGCCCCAACTTTTAGGTGCATACGCATTGGCTTGATTGATGGCTTCGACACTTGCTCCATGAAGCGATAAAAATAAAGCCGGAGAACGATCGGTTTCATTAATTGGAGTCGCAGGATGGACGGCGTAATATTGCAGGCTGCCATCGATATCACTAATAAATGTGCGCTTGTAGGTGGAAGTGGGTTTACGTGTTCTTATGGTTAAGGTTTTCTCATCCCAAACTTTTTTTTCAGGACCATCGATTAATTGTATTGTGTATTCGAAATCCTTTTCTCGATCAGTGTCAGGTGGATTCATAGGGAAGGGAACTTTGCGTGTTGATAAGGGGAAAAGTTCAGGAACGTTTCTTGTATGTTGTGTTTGATCATTCTGTTGAACTTTGATGGATAAATCAGACTGTATGCCCGCCGATGCATTGACCACGATAACCGCACCTTGTTGTTCTTGTTTTTCTCCTAAAACAAAATCAGGGAGAGTCATATCACGTGTATTAAAAAAGACGTCTGCCGGGGGAGACACAAGTTTGGCTTCGAATCCACCTCGACTGCTGTAAAAGAGAAGATGATTCGTACCCGCATTGAGCTGAATGGGGAGCTGAGACCACCCGGTACGATAAATATCGCCTACTCGGGGAATCTCATTAACATAGACCATATTGTTTCCCTTGGATTTGAGAATGAAGTTTTGTTCTTGATCACATTCAACGGGAATATAAACATAACCGCGATGTTGGAACCGTCCTTCCTCATTGATGGAGATGCTTTCCCACTTTATATTTCGATCATCAAAAAGATGAAAGAGTTCCCCTTCTTCGGGGGGAGACCATGATCCTTGAATGATTTGATACTCGACCAGATCGGGTTTAAACGCATGTCTTCCAAAGCGTCCCGCATATTTCAAAGCTAGACCTTCTTCAAGAATAATTTCGTCTGAGTTTTGCTTTTCCGTGGAAAAGGAAGGTGGGATTAAAAAGGAAAAGAGTGGAAGACAGAAAAGAAGTGTTTTGATAAAAGATGACATAGATCAACCTCACCATGGAATTTTAACCATAAAAATAGACGAGACATGAGAAAAAGTAAATATTGAAGCGGGATTTGAACAAAATGGGGTTGAGACACCAAATGAGAAGCGTATAAAAGGCTGTGACATTGACTGGAGTGAACATGTAGAATAAAATAATCTTCAAGTATCTAAAGAAAGATACGTATTTCTTCGATTCAATGACTAATGCGGGAGTAGCTCAGTTGGCAGAGCATCAGCTTCCCAAGCTGAGGGTCGCGGGTTCGAACCCCGTCTCCCGCTTGTTGATTTTATTAGACTTATAGCAATTTTTGAAAATTTCATTTTTTATCGTCATCCACCCTCCTGTCCACCCTTTTCCAAAATATTGAATCAAAAATCATTAATCCATTGCTTTTGGATTTTCTTTAATTGCATACAAATCAGCATGTTATAAAATTTGATGATTTCTGGAAGACTAGAGCATCAGCTCGATTATCTGGTGGATTCAATTCGTTTATAATTTCAGTGCATCATGCTCTGAATAAGGAGAAAAGCCTAATGAAACTGAGAATAATCGTTTTATCAAGTTTGTTTTTATTTATGAACGATGCTTTCCCACAGGAATTTTTCGAGGCGAAAGTGCATGAACGTGATATGGGAACGTCTCGTAACAAAATTGAAAGAGAAGAGTGGTTCCAAGACATGGGTTTCGGACTGTTCGTTCATTGGAGCGTCGATTCACAGATCGGTTCGGTTGTCAGTCATTCCATGGTTGGAGCGTCGAAATCCTATAATCAAAAATTCATTGAATTTCTGCCCAAGCTGTTCAACCCCAAACGTTTTGACGCCGATGACTGGGCAACGCTATTTGCATTGAGCGGAGCAAAATATGTTGTTGTAAACGCCAAGCATCATTCCGGATTCTGTATGTTTGACAGCCAAGTAACGGATTTCGATATCATGAATACACCCTTTGGCAGAGACCTCACAGGGGAGTTGATTCCGGAATTGCGCAAAAAAGGCATGGCAGCCGGTTTCTATTTTTCCCCAGATGACTTTTGGTTCCTTCACAATCAAGGGTATCCCGTTTCACGCAGGCGTCCGGAAGCGTTTATTCAAAATAATCCGGCATTGATGAAACATGATAAAGCGCAATTAAACGAACTATTTCATAATTACGGAGAGATTGATTTACTCTTCATGGATTTTGCCGAGAATCCATCTCAGGAACTATTGGATTATTGTTGGGACATGAAACCGAACTTGGTTATTACTCGCGGCGCCATGCACACGCCGGAAGAATTCATTCCTGGTCAGACTATTCCGGGGCCTTGGGAAGCGTGCATGACCATGGGGACTCAATGGCAGTACAAACCGGCAAATGAAATTTATAAAGATGGGACCGAACTGATCCAAATGCTGATTGAAACCCGGGCGCGAGGAGGCAATCTTCTGTTGAATGTAGGGCCTAAACCCAATGGAGAGATTCCAATCGAACAAGAGGAACTTCTCAGGGAAATCGCCTTGTGGAACCTTGTAAACGGAGAGGCTATTTACAATGTCCGGCCGTGGCTGGTCACGAATGAAGGCGATTATTGGTTTACAAAAGCAAAGAATGAAAACACGGTTTATGTTTTTATTACCAATCAAGTTTGGAAATTTGGAGAGAAGAACAAAATTGTTCTTCAATCTGTGAAGGCAACAGATGACAGTCGAATATCCTTACTGGGGCACGGCGGAGACATACTTGAATATCAGCCAGATATCAATCCCCAACCGCAATGGGAAATGAAAGAAGATGGCTTGCATATTACGGCCATGCGCGCTCAACGGTTGTACGATGATTGCGATTGGCCGAATCCAATCGTATTGAAGATAACAAATGTGAATGCAAATACGGATTAGTTATTCACGTTCAACATAAACAGCATATACCCGCGCGTCTTCAAGCCGGACTCCGTCGTAGTTCACTCGAACGCGAATTGTTTCATCTGGAATTGTAACGATTTCCCTGTTTTTCCAGCGCACGGGATATCTCAAGAAATCGTTGTCATCAAATGCCAGGCATTCTTCTTTTGAATACCCTTGTACCGGTTGAAATATTTTGTTCAAGATTTCTACTGTAAGTTTGGAATGACCGGAAATACCAGAAGCATTCAGAAAGAGTTTTGCACCCGTTTTCGGAATTTTGATTGGCGCGGAAATAAAATGCGGTTTTACTTCATCCACCCAACGTTGACCTTCCATCGGTGTTTGGGTGGGAGAGAAATACCCGAACCGGTCGCGTTTCCATGATGCGGCGCGGATAGAATTATCCCCCCCACGCCCCCATATTCCGTAATAGGTAATCGATTGGTTTCCAAGATTGACAATGCCCTGTCCTTGCGCAAAACGGGGCGGATCGCCAAGTGGATTGGGGCCATTCCAACCTTCTTCATGCGTTTCAATGATTTTGAAATCGGGGATCGGCTCCTGATAGTGAATGCCGTCATGACTGACCAAAAGGCCGATATCCATGCGCATTTCCCGCCGGTCTCCTGTTTCCAGCGGTGCGTTCCATTGGCCGTACAATTCCAAAATCACGTTCCCGCGATCCCATAATCCGGCGCCTAAATGCACTTGCTTGCCGATTTCATGATTGAATAAGTGAGGGCGGGGTGGAAAATCATCACGGCGGAATCCCATGACGCTGGCATCCGTCCAGTGCTCAAAATCATAGGATGCCAGCGAAATCAAGACGCGTTTTTGGTATCCTCGATCCCAACCGGCATTTTGAGCGATGATATAATAGCAGCCATCACGTTTCACCAATCCAGTAGGCTCAATTCGGTTCGCCTAATTCGTTGCTAAGGCAATAAAGCACGTTGGGGTAGAGAAAACT
>CAYQOX010000010.1:0-7931 GCA_964419335.1 uncultured bacterium
CCTCCCGAAACCTCCGTTCAAGATTATATGCTGTATTAGTAAGCTGAATTCTACCTTATAAAAAATGGAGCGAGATCGCCTTCGCGTCTCGCTCCATTTTAATGTCTGCTTTTTTAAATAACTTTAGAACTTATTCCAGTTGGATATCGGCACAGGATGATTTTCGGGTAAATGACAAGGCGTACATTCCATTTTCCCCAAGGTTGTATTCATCGCATCAGAGCCATGGCACCCCATGCAATCCTTGGTCACAGGCGATAAATCATGCTCGGCTTCGAACTGCTCTCCAAAATGAGCATTTAAGAGCAAGGCGGTTTTCTTCGCCACGTCCCCGGTCAAACGCCCACATCGCTCTTTTCGCTCGGCAGACACCGCACCAGCCCCCGATACATTACACCATTTGCTCACCGAAACATGACACAAAGGCGATTTCGAGGCACTCGTCACGATGGCTTCCTTTCCTTCCGGTACATGCTGCGGTAACTCCGTATCCGCGTACCACGCGAGCAACTCATTGATTAAAACCTTCGCATCTTCCATTTCACACACCAGATTGATCATCGCACTCACACCGTTGATCGTGCCACAGGTAGAGCCCCAACCGGCAACACCACCTTCTCCATATTTAAACATCTCCGCTGGAATCGATTCAAATTTCTCCGGCATCAATTCCTTCCACTGCGTTAACAACCCTTGCACAGCCCCGTAACAACAAGCACCTTGATAAAAAGCTTCATATCCTCGCTCGGCAGCCAATTCTGGGTCCAACTCGGTAAAAGGAAACGGCCAGGAAGACTCCGTTTCCTGCCCTTTTGCCTCACGTGGCTGTACCATATTCTGGGTTACCGCTGCTGAAATAGCGCCTGCCGATACCAGGCCGGTTTTCATCAAAAAACTTCGACGTTGTATTTTTTCGTTTTTATCCATTTTGATACCCCTTTCTTTGTTGTAAACTGAAAACAACTCGGTCTTCCCCTACTGCTTTGTTTTTGCAAGATATCCTCCCTTTTTATTAACAAATAAAATATCGACTCAAACGAAAAGGAATACTCTTTTCTCTTTAGATTAATTCCCATTCGAATGCAAAAATCAATTATCCATATCTATAATACTAGTTAGCATTATAGCCAAATCGGCATATATTTTCAACGCTAATTCCATGATATCAAAATTATTTTAAAATTTTTCTTAAATATCTATTGAGATTATGAAGGAAAGCATGAGGGGATTTTTATCTCCCCCTAAAAAGCAAAAGGCCCTAACTCTTCAAGTTAGGGCACTTCCCCTCGCAATGGCTCGTTTCAATATAATATAGAAATTTTAATTGTAAGAACTTATATGAACCTGATTTTTCGTCATTTTTTAACTTCTACATTTAATATATAAAATATCCATCCTCTCTAATCATCCATGATCAAATTCACACCCTCGCCTTCCGTAATCTGACCTATCATATCCGCTTCCCAACAAATATCCTTCACCTTTTCCACATCTTCCATCCCTACAACGAACACCATTCCCATCCCCATATTAAACACACGGTACATCTCCCCCTTAGAAATCCCCCCTTTTTCCTGCAAAATATGAAAAATCTCCGGCGCCTGCCAACGCACCGGATACACATCCGCTTGACACCCCTCAGGCAAAATACGCGAAATATTCCCTTCAAATCCTCCCCCCGTGATATGGGCAATCCCCTTGATCTCAACCCTACCGCGCAGATCCTGAAACTCCTTCAAATAGGAGCGATGCGGTTCGAGCAGCACTTCTCCCAACGGTTTGCTCAGCATCCCCGCCGGTTCCTTTAAATCCAATCCGCTCTCTTTCACCACTTTCCGTGCCAGGGTATAACCGTTGGTATGCAGCCCCGAAGAAGGCAGCCCGATCATAATATCCCCCGGTTCAATCTTCTCCCCGGTGATCATTTCCTCTTCATTCACAACCCCCACTATCGTCCCTGCCAAATCATACTCATCCTCCGCATACACATCCCCCATCTGGGCAGTTTCTCCCCCGATCAGTGCCATTCCTGCTGCTTTACAGGCATCGCTCATCCCTTCCACCAATTGTTCCACAACCTCATCATGTTGTTTCCCGCAAGCAAAATAATCGAGAAAAAACAACGGTCTCGCTCCACAAGTCAAAATATCATTAACACAATGGTTCACCAAATCCACACCAATGCCTTTATGACGATTCATAGCGACCGCCAACTTCACCTTGGTGCCCACCCCGTCCACACTTGACACCAATACAGGATTCTCCACCTCCAAGCCTTTTAACGAATACAAGCCTCCAAACGCTCCCGCTTTATGCAAAACCTTCTCATCAAAAGTCGCTTGCGCCAGTTCTGTAATCTTCTTCTTCACTCGATCCCCGGCGTCAATATCAACGCCCGCTTGGCTGTATTTGGATTCTTCCGCCATTCATCCACCTTCCTTCATCTTTTCTACCATCACGCACCTTTGCATCTCGCGACCCTTAAAAACCCCGATACATCGTACGTTGTAACTGCTGTAGCGCGATTTGCCGTAAATTGGTCGTCTGCTCCGGCTCCACCCGAACTGAGGGATACACCCCAATGGGCTCACCTGCCTGAAATTCTTCAGTGCGCACAATAAACAATAAATTATGCTCCCCTGCCGGGATATCTTCTATCATGAATTCATTCCCAGAGGTGGGCACCGAGGTGATCCCTAACACCTCAACCCCGACCAACTGCATATCATCCGGCAAGTTCAATATTCCTTGTATTGTGCCGGTATTGCTCAACGGCTCAAGGTAAGCATTCTGTATTTGGGTTGTCTGAGTGTCTGGACCAATCCGCTGGGGATATTCTCCAGGATGATACCCCTCGGCCGAGATCGTCAATGTATACCTCCCCGGTTCTGTTAAACGCAAACGATAAGTCCCATCCGGCGTATTAAACGTCTCATTTTTCACAAACATACGCCCCTGCGCACTATCCGGACGGCCTTGCACGGTGACCTGATAATTCGTCAAATACTGTTCATTCTCCGCGTTATATACCGTCCCCATCAAAATCCACTCTCCCGGAATCAGCGTAACATCCACATTCTGTGAACCAGTCGATACTTGATAACGCGCCCCCGTCATGGGTGGATTCGTCTCTAACCGATAAAGCAAATCATACTGTCCATCACGCAAATGACTAAACTGATAATGCCCATATTCATCACTTACTACCGTACCCGCCACCCCGCGAACATCCATCGCCTTCACCTGGACTCCTTGCAGCGGCTTATCATTACTATCTGTAATATTTCCTTCGATCACACTACCGCCATGCATAGTAACGGTTATATTCTGTGCTTCTCCCGGCTTAACCACAATTTCCTGTTGCGAATCAGCATAGCCCTCTTTTTGCACCAACAACTGATGAGTCCCACGAAACGCACCCATCGTCCTTTCTGAAGCCGAGAGTTCATCAAACATAAAACTCCCCGATCCATCAGTTACCGTCTCCTCGATAGCCCCTCGAAGCAAATCCTGCAGCATCACCCGGGCTTCGCTTACTCCATCTCCATCCGCAGTGACCACCCGGCCTTGCAAAGTCGAAGTCCCCGCTAATGTAATCTCAATCCCCTCAATGACACCTTCCTCAGACTGCGAAGGAAGAGGATCACTCATCCCCATCCCATGCTCAGGATGCGTAGCATAGAGTTGCAGCCTCATATCCCGTGGGGCAATTTCCGAAAGGACCGGTCCCCCTTCCAATGTAAAATTCCCATCCCGATTTGTCATCGTTTTCGTCGATCGATATTGCACTACACTCACTTCTGCACCCGACACCGGCTGCCCCCCTTGGTCAACCACCCGGCCGCGAATCCTTCGTCCCTCGACCGCTTCAAATTGAATATTGCGTACATCCGACTCATGCACCCGCACACTCTTGTTATCTTCATCCACGGGTATGACCACATTCATATCCGCATTTTCTTGTGCGTTACTAGAAATCAAATACGTTCCCCGCACCAGATCATCAAACCGAAAAACTCCTCCGCCCCCCGTACTCGTTATCATGGGCTCTACCTCTCCTTCACGATCCTGCAGTCGAGCCTGCAACGAAAAACCTGGGACTCCCGAACCTTCTTCTTTCATCACCACTTGACCCGAAATTGAGAACGTCGGCTGATGCAATCGCAGCACCACCTCTTCATCAAAAGGCGGTTCTACCACCCGGGTTCCTTCACCCTCATCACTAAAATCATCTTGCGAGGCCTTGATCTCCATTGGACTATTTGGGATCTCACTCACCTGAAATCGACCATCCGGCCCCGCATAGAGATCCGTCAGCCAAATACCTTCTAATGCATTCAGACTCACCATGGCAGAGGATACCGGCTCATTTCTTTGATCCACCACTCGGCCTGCCAAGACTCCCTCAGGAACCAATGTTAATGTCAATGAATCAGTCCCTACTTTCACATCGCTTTTCTTCAAAGTATGGTATCCTTCCCGCGAAGCCACCACGGTCACACTTTCTTCCTCAATCCCATCAATCCGAAAACGTCCATCATTCTTGGTCATCACTTCATCATAACCCGACACTTCCACCTTTACATTATATAAAGCAAAACCCTTTGTATCTTCGACTTTCCCCGCAATGGCTTCTTCCAAAGGCAAATCACCCTGCGTTTGCGTCGCCTCTTCACCTCCCGTAGCTGAGGCAATCCCTTCAGCCTCCTGGGGAGAACTTCCATGATGTATTGAACTTGTCGCCGAGGCCGGACCCGCTTCATCCGTCGGTGACTCTTTGGTCACTTCTTGGATTTGATCTTCACTCGCCCGGGTTTCCTCATCGCGATCCTCCCCCACACCTTCCATTCCTTGTGATGAAGTACTGTCCTCCCCTTCTTCTGAACGATCACCTTCCTGGCTTAAAGTCTCATCAGTAATCACATCCAAATCGACACCTGGTGTTTTTCCCTCAGGTGGCGGCAACATCACAATCGTACCAACCACGACCACGACAAGGGCTATGAGTAAAACAGGCAACCAATAAAACGATCGCATCCGGATCTCTCCTTTGACCTCTTTCTATTGTCTTACTTACCTTAACGTATATGAATATAGATTAGAGACAGTTTCCTTCGAATAGTAACATGAATAGCCAAAAACGACACCTCCTTAAGCATACTCACGCGCCCCAAAAATCGCCGTCCCTATACGCACCATGGTGGCTCCTTCCTCTATCGCCACATGATAATCATTGGTCATCCCCATCGACAATTCCAAACGGCTGCCCGGGGCTAAAAAATCACTCTGATAACCTTCCGCCAATTCTCTCAATGCGCGAAAATAGGGACGCACTTCCTCAGGATCATCCAAAAACGGAGGTATCGTCATCAACCCTCGGCAACGCAAATGTTTCGCCTCTTGCAATGCCGGCAGCAACGCTTCCAACTCCTTCTGTGAAACCCCAAACTTGGAAGCCTCGCCAGACACATTCACCTGTAAAAGAATATCCTTCTCTTCCCCCCGTTTCTCCCCTTCTTCCTCTAACCCCCGAATCAGCTTCACCCGGTCGACAGAATGGATCATACGAAAAAGGGAAAACGCCTTCTTCACCTTATTACTTTGCAAATGACCAATTAAATGCCATTCAATAGGAAGATCCTCTAACTCCAATATTTTCTTTTCCGCCTCTTGAACCCGGTTTTCACCAAACAAAGTCAACCCCGCTTCATACGCTTCCCGCACATAGGAAGCAGGATGCGTCTTACTCACCGCCACCAATCGAATCTCACCGGCATCTCTCCCACACCCCTGGGCGCTCTCTTCGATTCTCTCTTTAACATGCTGGATCGCCTCATACATTGAACTCATGATCCCCTCTCAAGACCCCGTGATTCATACATCAAACTTCTCCTCAATCATAGTTTCGTAAACCTGGTAAAACAAGAACGGGGGAACACTCTTCAGCGTTCCCCCGCCCTGGGACTTATGCGATTAACTAATTATCGGTATACCGGCCAGGTCAATTCCAAATCAACCGTCACATCCGCACCGAAATAAGGTGGACTGATTGGATAGGGGAAGGCGCTATACGTATCATCTTCACCATAAGGAATCTGATACCGACCATCCTCAAGAAACGCCGGCGCATAACGCGTGGCTTCTCCACCGGTATGGGCTCCACCAAATCCATCCAGAAGGAACATACCCACACGATTCCCTTCACTTACAGGCACCGTGTTTCCTTCTTCATCGAGCCCATACGCAGGATTCGCAGAAACTTCAACTTCCAAATCACGCGCGATATCGAATGGGAAGCCGCCTTCCAGCTTATTGAACGGTGTGATGAATCTCACATGAGCCAAGAGATCATCGGTCACTTCCAGACCGCTGAACGGCACGAAGTACACAATTCCGTCACCGCGCAGCACGGATAATCCGATAAATTCGGTTCCATCCTCATTCGGCATGTATTCCATGTCTTGGAATGCACCCACGCCTGTTTGTTGCGGTACCACGGGGATGCTGCTCGTATCTAATTCTTCCACTTCACCCACTGTGTGGATAAAGCCCTTCGAATCGAGCACATAAGCACCGGTACCTATCAGGTCAGAACTGTATTGACTGTTCGATTCATCAATCGTCGCACCTCGGAAGATCTTAAACGCCACCGCTTCTGCGTCATCTTCTAACTCGACCGTTGTTTCGAGCTCATCCAAGGCATCTCCTTCCGCATCGATCTTTCCATCGTTGGATAGCACGTAGAACCCATTGTTTCCAGCCGGTTCAAGGTCAACCAAAGGCGATTGATACTGATTATCACCCGTGAAGAGAACTGGAATGATGTCACTTTGGAAATTACCGTAATTCAATCCAAGATCTCCATCATTATCATAATCGATACCACCTCGATTTGGACCTCCTGTTGCACCCAAACGCGGATTTACAGGTGGGAAGGGCCCAATACTACCACCGATCAAGAAATACACGCCTTCTGATCCGTTTCCATCCGGCGCGATTTCACCGGAGAACTCGATATCCTTCGCAATCGGTACAGGCACACCATCCACAAAGAGGAACGGTCCAAAGGCGGACGGGTCTGGTTTCCCATCAAATACACCCTTGTTCACCATATTGCCTGATTGATCAGAAATTCCAATATCAAAGTTATGCACGGCTGCACCGGCTGGGTAGGTTCCACCCAGATGATCCAACGCCACCAAACCTAACACCGGATTGACCGTTAACTGCGTCGGTGTCGGAGTCGGTGTATGGACACCCACCTGAGTAGGTTCACGCGTCGGTGTCACTTCAGGGGTTTCCGTCGGCTCAGGCACTTCTGTCGGGGTCTCCGGAGTTGCTGTTGGCTCCGGTACTTCTGTCGGAGTCTCGGGGGTCGCCGTCGGTTCGGGCACAGGTGTATCCGTCGGTTCTGGCTCTGGAGTGGCCGTCGGCGTTTCTGGTGTCGCGGTGGGAGTCTCGCTCTCCGTCACTTCAACCTCCGCACTGGTGAGCACAGCACCAATGAGATCATCTTCGATATTTGCTATCTCTAAGGTCGTCGTTCCTACCACGGTTGAAGAGTATGTCAATTTAAGCAATACTCCATCCCCTTCAGCAACACCATCTCCCCCAATAGCGGCAATCCGTACAGCACCACTGTCGAGTACACTCGCATTCACCTCAAAGAAATCATCAACCAATGTATCTGTGGTGTCTAATGCGAGGAAATTCAGGATTTCTTCCGATTGAGTGACATCAAAGCCAAATGCATCAACCTCTTCAAGATTATTGGCTTCGATCGATATGGTTACTTCTTCTCCTTCCACCACCGAGGCACCAATCACCGAAAGTTCTGCTTCTTCAACAGGTACAGGTGTGTCCGTCGGCTCCGGTTCCGGCGTTGGCGTCGGTGTTTCTTCCACCGGAGTCGCTGTCGGTGTTTCTTCCAC
>CAYQOX010000010.1:8031-109794 GCA_964419335.1 uncultured bacterium
GTCGGGGTCGGCTCCTCCACTATCGGCGTCGCTGTGGGTGATTCATCCACCGGCGTCGCCGTCGGAGTTTCTTCTACAGGAGTCGCCGTCGGAGTTTCCGTCGGGGTCTCTTGCGCCCAAACTGCATCCCCCGTGAACATGCACAAAGCCGCTCCGATTACTAATAAGAAAACGAGAGAATAAACGATATTTCCACGCATCAACATGCCTCCATTGATCATAAACACTGTGAATTAACTCACTATACATGAGAAGATCACACAGGTCTAGTTTCGTTTTATGTTTCCATCATTAATTTTTTTTTCCCAACTGACGAAATAACTTTTCTCATGGCAATGTAATCGTAACAACAGGTGCTTGCGGCTCACTGCCATCGGTAATTTCAGCCGTCGTCACTCGCGTACTTTCATCAACCGCAAGAACATTCTCAAAGGAGATTTCTGTCGTATCCCCTGATTCCCCGCCAATAATTTCAAACGTGATATCAGCAATACGTGCATCTCCATTAAATCCAAATCCTTCAGGAACGAATCCTTCTTCCGTTCGCTCTCTGGGAAGCAAAACCACCACAATATCATCAATCATCCCCCGGCCGCCTTCTTCAATTCGCTGCTGAATCACGGCAGGATCCTCAAAAATTTCAACACTTTCACGGATTTTATTCAAGTCATGGTTGGGATTGCTTGTCCAAAATAAATTACGTTCATTCAAATGCGGCAGGATCGCATTGACATCTTGAATGTCGATGACATCACCGCTTTCACCTTCTATTTCACGATTAAAGAAATCATAACCATTTTCTTCGCTAACTTCTTCCCCTAATCGCTCGGCCACCGCTAACACATCCGCAATGTTGGATCGCCCATCAAAATTCATATCCCCCCGCGCTTCATGAATCTCCACAACCCGCAACACTTCGGGATCAAATAGTAAATCACAATTGAAACCAACGAAATCCTGCACCCCTGTTAATACCAAGGTCGCCGAAAAAAACTGGTCTTCCTCTCCTGTGAATTCAGGCGTTTCCTCCACCGCCGTCTCATTTTGACTGTCTTCGGAAGTCGTTTGAAAATCTAACAACAACACCGCCTCATCATTCACCCCCTGCGCAGAAACAGGTACAGCAATTCCACCCAAAATCAACAATGCGGCAACGAGTATTGTATAAACACAAAAAAAACAGGAACTTTTCACGGAATACACACCTCCACCTTTCTACTCATAACCTAACCCACCAACACTGGTACAATAACGATATGGCGGGGCTGACGAGACTCGAACTCGCGACCTCCTGATCGACAGTCAGGCATTCTAACCATACTGAACTACAGCCCCGGTTTTTCTATTCCCATTTCCTCCCGGGAGCATGCTTTTTATCAATGGGCAAGACAGGAATCGAACCTGTGACCTCCTGCTTGTAAGGCAGGCGCTCTAACCAACTGAGCTACTCGCCCAATCTTCAACGTATATTATAAACAATATAGCCAACGAACACCAAATTTGTCAAGAAGAAAAAAACACATTCTTCTATTCTCCCTCAATTCTCACTCAAAATGTCCTCACCTTTTTCATTTCTACCTCGATGGATAGAGTTACTTCCATTTCATGATATGATAAAAAGAAAAAATACGATACCGTAATAATCCATGAAATCCCAGCGATTTTTAAAAAAAGAACGTACGTCGACCAAAGATCGTTTTCGTAGTGTTTTACGCGGTGAACCCTTACAAAGTCAACATTATACCCCGTGGTATCGCCAGCGCGGCCAATTTATTGTCCTTATCATTATTATCATCACTTTTTTCCTAAGCTTTGCCGTCAAAGCCTATTACGAAGCCAAACAATACGATTCCTTGGAAAAATTTCAGCAATCCATCCTTAACCAACAAGAAGAAGAATCACCCGATCCGGAAAAAGAGATGGATTACGAAGAAGCCAAACGTATTTTTGAAAGCACTGCGAATGACTCTTCTGATTCTTGATTTTTTCTCCGCGTTTGTCAAAAATTCACTAATAACCATTACACTTTCTTGAAAAGTTTCTCGATATTATTTTATTCCATTGAGATTATCGATTCCTTTGAATCCTAATAACTCAAATGAAACTCCCTTAAAAGGCATAGTATGAAATCGAACTGGAAATTGCGCACTGTTTCTCCCACCCACGTTGACTCTCTCAGTGAATCTTGTGGCATTTCTCCCTTTCTCGCGAAACTTCTTCTCCTCCGCAATTACACCACCCCTGAAGAGACCCTCGCTTTCCTCTCCCCAGAAAAGCAGCCCATTCCCGATCCTTTTCTTTTTACCGAAATGGATATCGCGGTCGAACGTATCCTCCAAGCCCGCGAACAAGAGGAATCCATCCTCATCTACGGGGATTACGATGTCGATGGTATTACCGCAACCTGCATCATGCTGGAAGTCTTGCGGGAACTAGATCTCAAAGCCGATTACTACATCCCCGACCGCCTCACCGAAGGCTACGGCCTTGATCCTGAATCAATTCGCCACCAAGCCCACAACTATTCTCTCATCATCACTGTCGATTGCGGCACCACCGCCGTGGATGCCATCTCCATCGCCCAAGAGATGGGCGTCGATATCATCGTCACCGATCATCACGATCCTGGCCATCAACGCCCTCCCGCTCTCGCGGTGATTAACCCCCACCGCCAGGAGGAACGCTACCCCTTCCAGCACCTCTCCGGTGCCGGGGTGGCCTGGAAACTGGCCATGGCCCTGCGCCAAGCCGCCCGCATTCCCCATGACGAAAACACCCAACTCGAACTCGTCGCCATGGGCATGATCGCCGATATTGTACCCCTCATCGGCGAAAACCGCACCCTGCTTGCCCGTTCCTGGCCTCGATTCCATCAACATGACCGTCCCGGCTTATTCGCCCTCATGCAAGCCACCAAGGTCATCTCCACCCACGTTTCCACCTATGAACTGGGCTTTCGCATCACCCCTCATCTCAACGCCGCCGGGCGCATGGAAAACCCCGACCTCGCCCTCGATTTGCTTTACACCCAAGACCAAGAACTCGCCGCCGAACGCGCTTCCCATCTCCTCGAACTAAACCAGCAGCGCAAAAAAATCGAAAAACAAATCTTTGACGAAGCTTGTGCGATGGTAGAAAACCAAAACCTGCTGCAACGCAATAACCGCGTCCTTCTCGTAGTCGGCGAAAATTGGCACCGCGGTGTCCTCGGCCTTACCGCCAACAAAATTTCCCAACGCTACAAACGCCCGGCTTTCATCCTCAGCCGCGAAGAGGATCTCGCCATCGGCTCGGCGCGTTCCCACGATGGCGTCAACCTGATCCCCACCCTAGACCAAATCCGCACTCACACCCTGGCGTGCGGAGGCCATACCTGTGCTGCCGGTATTAAACTCGAACCCAATAAAATCCACCAATTCGAAGAAGCCCTCTACCAAGCCGCCGACCAACATTGGAGCGAAGCCCAAGAACCAACCCAATTCATTGACGATACCTTGCTCCTAGAACAAATCGACCTCGACCTGATGGCCGATATCAAACACCTCGAACCCTTTGGCGAAGGCAACCAAGAACCCCTCTTCCATGCCAAAGCCTCTCTGGACGGCTGTAACGCCCGTATCGTCGGCAATGGACACCTCCGCATAACCCTCAACCACCCCCGGGGGGTCATTAACGCCATTGGCTTTAATCAGGGCGACCGCCTCGAACAACTTAATGGCTCCAACATCGATCTTCTCTTCCGTTGCCGCTTAAACGATTATCGCGGCCGCAAAAGCGTCGATCTCCATCTCGTCGATTTTGTCATTTCCTCCAATCCTGTTACAATTCATACCAACACCCAAAAGGAGACACCCCCCATCACCACCAAAATGGATCGCCAACGCCTCTTACATATCTATTCCATTCTTGACAAAGCCAAGGATGAACACAAGGCTCTCCCCGGCAATTACGTCCATCTTCTAGCCAAAGCCGAAAATATTCCCTTGGAAGAATTTCGCGTCGCGGTACGTATTTTCATTGAACTCGATCTCGCCGCCGTCCAGGACGATAAAATTGTCCTCCGCGAATATAAACAAAAGAAAGAACTAAGCGAATCCCCCACGTATCGTGCCATGAATTCCAGTTAAAAAAACCTGTTCTGAATCGAGGATTTAGGTGATATATCTCTTACTCCCTGCATACAACGAAGAAAACAACATCCTCCCCCTGCTGCGTGACACCGAGACGGAAGCCCAAAAGGTTTCCCTCGACCTCCTCCCCGTCGTCATCAACGACGGAAGCCAAGACCAAACCAGCCAACGGGTCACACAATACCAGGGCTCCCTCTCCGTAACCTTACTCGAACACACCTCCAACCAGGGGCTCGCCGCCGCTCTCTTTACCGGCCTCACTCATATCCTCAACCAATGCGGCGATGAGGACATCCTCGTTACCATGGACGCCGATAATACCCACTCCCCCCGCTACATCCCCGAACTTATCCAACAACTCCACCACGGCCACGATATCGTCATCGCCTCTCGTTTTGCCCCGGGGGGCAAAGAAATGGGCGTCAACCCCTTCCGCAAACTCCTCAGCCATGGGGCCCGCTGGGTCTACCACCTTGCCTTTCCTTCCATCCCCATCCGCGACTTTTCCTGTGGATATCGCGCCTTTCGCGCTTCCATCCTCAAACAAACCTATCATCGCTGGGGAAACCGCCTGCTCGAAGCCCCAGGCTTCAGCTGCACCGGTGAACTCATGCTCAAAAGCTTGGCTTTCACCTCCCCGGAACGCATCACCGAAATCCCCTTCGAACTCCACTACGAACGCAAAGGCGGCAGCAGCAAAATGCCCACCCTCGATACCATCCTTGGCACCTTGTCACTCATCCGTAATGCGCGACAATGGATCACCGAAGGTCAAGAATCTTCCAGGAGAAATCAAGCATGAACAAAATTCTTCTCATCTTTTTTGCTGGTGGCTTGGGCTCCTTAGCCCGATACTCCCTCTCCACCTGGGTTCAACGCTTCTCCGGAGGACCATTCCCCCTCGGCACCTTCACCGTCAACCTTCTAGGAGCCTTTCTCTTTGGACTCATTTGGGCGATGGCCGAAGAACGGATGCTGATCAGCGGCGAAACCCGCCTCATCCTCCTCTCCGGCTTCATGGGCGCCTTTACCACCTTTTCCACGTTTATGTTTGAATCGGGAGAACTTTTACGCGACTCAGAATGGCTGCTGGTTTTTACGAATCTATTCGGCCAAAATGCCCTTGGAATCATCGTCCTATTCCTTGGTCTCGCACTCGGCCGCTTGCTCTAATACACCATGGAACCTTATATGTCCACTCGGAGAAACCCACTATGAAACTTCCTGCAGAAGCCGAAATCTTACGCATCTTCATCGGAGAAAGCGACAAATACGAAGGCCGTCCCCTCTACGAAGCCATCGTCCACCTCGCCCGCAAACAGGGGATGGCCGGCGCCACCGTCCTTCGCGGTACCATGGGCTTCGGCGCCCATAGCCGCCTTCACTCCGCCAAAATCCTACACCTCTCCGAAGACCTCCCCATGCTCATCGAAATTGTCGACAAACCTGAACGCATCGCTCAATTCATTCCCCACTTGGATTCCATGATTCAAGAAGGCCTTGTCACCATCGAAAAAGTGCAAGTCATCTACTATCGCGCAAACCAAGACACCTAAAGTAGCACCCAGCAAACATACTCTTTCTAACTTACGCTCTGAATTTCAACCTCGGCAGGCATATAAATCTTGGCGGGAAGAACAAAAAAGCGCTCCAAATCATACTCCACCTTCTCCCCTTCCTCTCCAATCGATAAGGTTGTATGGGAGGTGTACCCTAATCCAAACTTATAAATCGTATGATCGGAGAAACAAACTCCCAAGGTATTGGTTTGTACCATCTGTAGCGATGGGTCTACCCTCTCCTCGGTACTCACCAGTCCTACTCCCAAAATCAAATAATACGTCTTTCCCTCCTCCGAACGTATAGGGATCCCCCCACATCCAACCATCCCCCCGATGAATGTGCACAAAAGGCCGTATAGAAAGAAGGAATTCCATTTCTCGCCCATAATTCATCATTGTACTAACTTTTCCCCAAGAAATAAGGATCAATAAAAGAATGCTTTCAATTCACCCCGGGCTGCAAGACCACCTCATCCGCCCCTTCCTTCAACAAGATAAATTGATCCGCGCGCACATCACGAAAAGTATCCCTCTCGGCACCAACCCAATCCACCCGGATCTCATCAATCATCGCCGCCTCATCCAATCCAAAGTGTAAGCGCACATCATAATGGCTTTGATAACCGCTCCCCGCGCGAACTTCATTGACCTGCGTTTTTCCTCCTGCATCCACTTCCACCCGCGCACCAATCCCATCGCGATTGCTTTTTACCCCTTGCAACTTAATATTTATCCAATGCCGATCACCGGGACCTTCATTAATCAACAAGGTTGGCCGTGCCCGCGAATTAGACAAAACGATATCCACATCCCCATCATTATCAAGATCACCAATCCCGCCTCCGCGGGTACTCTGCAACACCTCAAATCCCGGTCCGGATTCCTCCGAGACATCCTCAAAAGATCCATCCCCGTTATTGCGAAACAGCTGATTCGGTTCTAAATACGTGGTCGATTCATCAATCTCCTCGATCCGGTCCTGCAAATGCCCATTCGCAATAAACAAATCCATATCCGCATCGTTATCATAATCAAAGAAAAAAGTAGACCAACTCACATACTTCAAACTCCCCTCCAACACCCCCGCCGAAATCGTCACATCCTCAAAACTCCCATCCTGGTTATTGCGATATAGCGTATTTTGCTGATGCTGATAACTGGTAACGATCAAATCAAACCATCCATCTCCGTTATAATCCCCAAAATCACAGCCCATACTCCCTTGTTCATGCCCATGCCGATCATACGCAATCCCAGCAAACAATCCCACTTCCTCAAAAGTTCCATCCCCATGATTGGCATACAAAAAATTCAAATCCACATCATTCGCCACATATATATCCGTATCCCCATCGTTATCATAATCCGTACTCGCGACCCCCATCCCCCGTCCTGCAAACGAGCCGATCCCCGACTCTTCGGTAAAATCAGTAAACGTTCCATCCCCATTATTTATATAAAACGAAGCCTTATACGGTTCATACATATCAAACGTACTCGGGTCGCAATACATCGGCACCCCCATCCGTGAACAGGGCGAGGGCTGATCCAAGGGGAATTCCAAATAATTAGCCACAAACAGGTCCAAATACCCATCCGCATTATAATCACCAAAACAGGCGCCCGCACCTAATCGCGAATCCCCCAGCCCCGCTTCTTCCGTCACATCCGTAAACGTCCCATCCCCCTGGTTCCGGTACAGTTTATCCTTCCCAAAATTGGAACAGTAAATATCCATATATCCATCATTATCATAATCCCCCATCACACACCCCATGCCATAACTTGCATCTCCCACCCCCGCTTCTTCCGTCACATTTACAAACACATTATTCCCCTCGTTACGATAAAGTTCATTCGTTGGCGGCGTATCAAATTCTCTCCCCGGAAGCGCAGCCCCATTCACAAAATACAAATCAAGATCCCCATCGTTATCATAATCAAACACCCCCATCCCTGCAGTTACCGTTTCTACAATATAATGCCGTCCGCTGCTTCCATCGGTATGAACAAACTCAATCCCCGATTCCTCGATATCGTCATAAAAACCCGCTGGCCGCTGTTCCTTCGTTTCTTGCTCCGGCCTCTCTTCCACTTTCTCTTCCTTCCCACAATGAACCAAAAACAAGAGCACTGCCCATAAAAACCAACATTTCTTCATAAAAAACACCTTTACACCTAAAATTCAATCGAGCGATTTTACTATAAAAAGGAAAGCGAAAACAAGAGACCGAGCAGACTTTATTGATTGGAACGGGCTTCCACAATCAACTCCGCCAGCATTTGATGGGCCTCCATGGGGGAAAGGGATTCAATATCAATATCGGCCAAACGTGCGCGCAACGGCTCTTCCAACATGGTAAAGAGAGAAATCTGATACTCATCCGCCGGGTTGCTTTTCACCTGCATCCCCAGGTGCTCGCCCCGTTCCAACCGCTTCAAAATCTTTCGCGCCCGATCCGTCACTCGCTTGGGAACCCCCGCCAAATCAGCCACATGAATCCCATAGGAATGATCGGTATACCCGCGTCCAATCCGATAGAGGAAAGAAACCTTATTCCCTTCCTCGCTCACCTGCACATGATAATTCACCACCCGTCGGAGTATATCTTCCAAGGTGGAAAGTTCATGATAATGGGTCGCAAACAGGGTTTTCACTCCCTTGCCCCGCACCCCATGCAAATATTCCACAATCGACCACGCCAGCGAAACCCCGTCAAATGTACTGGTGCCCCGTCCGATTTCATCAAGGATCACCAAACTCCGGGGCGTCGCATTCCTCAAAATATGCGAGGCCTCGCTCATCTCCACCATAAACGTCGAACGTCCCCGCGCTAAATCATCCGACGCTCCCACCCGGCTGAACAAACGATCCACGATCCCAATCTGGGCTGCCTGTGCAGGAACAAACGAGCCCACCTGCGCCATCAGTACAATTAGCGCAATCTGCCGTATATAGGTAGATTTCCCCGCCATATTGGGCCCCGTAATAATCAAAATTTGTTCCTTCTCCATATCCAAATGGCAATCATTGGGCACAAACGACTCCACCACCGGCGCTTGTTCCAACACCGGATGCCGCCCCTCACGGATATCGATCACACCATCTTCCTTGATTTCAGGACAACAATACCCATAACGTGAAGCCATCTCAGAGAGACTCTGAAAACAATCCAAACGCGCAATCAACCGCGCCAATCTCTTTAAACGCTCCCCATAACCGCGCACCGCTTCCAACAGCTTTTGCAAGAGCGTATATTCCAACTCCTTGATCCGATCCTCGGCATGCAGCACCTTGGCTTCGAAATCCTTCAATTCTGAAGTAATGAAGCGTTCCGCATTGGTCAGCGTTTGTTTCCGTATATAAGACTCCGGCACTTTCTCCTTATGCGCATGGGTCACCTCGATGTAATACCCAAACACCTTGTTATACGAAACCTTGAGCGAAGGGATCTGGGTTCTCTCCCGCTCTTGCTCCTGCAACTGGGCGATAAATCCCCGACCATCCTTTCGTATAGTCCGCAGCTCATCCAGTTCCTCTTCATATCCATCGCGAATCATCCCCCCCTCGCGCACTGTCAACGGCGGCTCATCCACCAACGCCGCCGCCAAAAGTTCCCGCACTTCCATCACCGGATCAAGGATCGCCTCGCCCGCGGGTGCCTCTTGTCGGCACTCTCGCTCTTCCTCACTCTGCAACGCCCCTCGCACAATCTCAGGCTCTTCGGCTTGCCCCAGCAATTCATTTAGCCCAGGCAAGTTTTCCAGCGAGTTCCGTAAAGCCACCAAATCCCGGGCATTCGCATTCCCAAAAGTCACCCGTCCCAAAAGCCGTTCTAAATCATGCACACTCCGCAAACCCTGGCGCACCTCATTCCGCAGATTCGGTGACGAATACAAAAACTGCACCATCTGCTGCCGCCGTTGTATTTTTCTCACATCCAGCAATGGCCGTAAAATCCACTGCTTGAGCAGCCGCCCCCCCATCGCCGTAACCGTAAGATCCATCACCCCCAACAACGAGAACTTCTTCCCCCCTTCCCCCATGCTGGCAATCAGTTCCAGATTGCGTTCCGTATTCTTATCGATCACCAAAAACCCGCTGCGCTTGTACAGTTCCAACACCTGCACATACCCAAGCGTATCCTTCTGATTCTCATTCAAGTAATGCAAAATCGCCGCCGCTGCCGCGATCGGCAATTCTCGCTCACTCCCGGGACGCTTCAGTCCCGCCTCGGTCGCTTCTTCGACCCCATACCTCTCAAATCCCTCCACCTGAAACGCTTCCCCCGGCACTCCAGTAATCAAACAATTCGCCTGACTGCGCAGTTGCTTATACAACTCAGCATCATCCACACTGATTTCTTCCACCAACACCTCACTAGGATTAAGGGTCCCCAGCTCGGCCAGAATTGAACGCCAGCTATGGCCCCCGCTTTCCCACGTCGCCCGAAATTCACCGGTGGTCACATCGATCACCGCCAATCCCCAACCGGCCAAGCCTCCATCATATAAGGCCGCGAGAAAATTGTTCTCCTTTTGCTCGATCACATCTGCATCGATAATCGTTCCCGGAGAAACCGTGCGCACCAGTTCCCGCTTAACAATCTTCTTCCCCTTCTGCGGCTGCTCCATCTGCTCACAAACCGCAACCCGATACCCCTTTCGCGTCAAGCGGTACAAATAATTCTGCACCGAATGAAATGGCACTCCCGCCATTGGAACCGTCTCATTCTTCCCCACCTTCTTCTTCGTCAGCGCGATATCCAATTCCTCGGAAGCCCGCAAGGCGTCTTCCTTGAACATCTCATAAAAATCGCCGCAGCGAAAAAACAAAATAGCATCGCCGGAGCGTTTCTTCATCTCCATATATTGCTGCATCATGGGAGAAAGATCTTCTTGCGATGCGGGGCTTTGATTCATAAGTCACCTATCCCTCAAACTCATCCTGGATTAAAACGTGATAAAAACATAACCTCGAGGTAAGACTTTTTCAATACTCCTGACTTTATTCCCTTGAGATGAAGTCATCCCCCCCTAAACCAAAAAGAGGACGCCATGCGCCCTCCCTTTGTCTTCTCTGATTAGAGTACTTTTCAAGACGCCATTCTCACGCCTTCCATACCTCTTCACCAAACTCAAATCCCTCGCGCACCGGTTCCTTTATATAATCATTCAGCCTCACCTGATTGGTCACCTTCATCGTCTCGGCCTCATACTCCACCCGCGTATTGAAACGCTGCGCCAGCACTCCCAACAACGCCATCTCGGTCAAATCCGAGGCATAATCAAAACTTGATCCCGGCATCGGAGCATCCCCCTTGATCGCCGCCAACCATTCCGCCCAAGGGCCGCCTTCGACACGCGGGATGGTCTTTTCCGGCGGATTTTTCTTGAAGTCTTCCCATACCTCATTGGGCAACAACTTCGGATCATTCGGCCGTCCTCCGGTCATGAGCGAGAGCTTCTCGCCCACCATAATCATGCCGCTTCCCGGTAGGCTATCCAATCCCCATTCCTCCCGGTTCTCGGGTTTTAACCCGCCATCATACCATCGAAGCGTCACCGGCGGTTTTTTCCCGCGTGCGGGAAAATCAAACCGAATGATGGAACGCGCCGTACAAAAACCAATCGGCGCCGGGGCACAATCTTCTGCCACCACCAATTCCGGCATCCCTAAATCCAAAGACCAGAAAGGCGCATCCAGCGTATGACATGCCCAATCCCCCAGCTCTCCATTCCCAAAATCATACCATCCACGCCAGGTACGCGGAGTATAATACTTACTAAAAGGCCGCTTCTTGGCGGGGCCGATCCACAAATCCCAATGCATCGTATCGGGCACCGGATCCGGCTTAGGCGGATACCGATCTGGCTTGGAAAAATAATGCCCGCCAAAGTTCGGTCCATTAAACCAGGCAAAAACTTCTTTTACCTCCCCTAGCACCCCCGCATCATACCATTCCTTCACTTTACGTATACCATCCGTCGTATGTCCCTGATTCCCCATTTGGCTCACGACTTTGTAATAATGCGCCGCCTTCTTTAACGTCCGCACTTCCCACACATTATGCGCCAACGGCTTTTCCACATACACATGCTTCTGATTTTGCATGCACACCATCGCCGCGGGAAAATGGGTATGATCCGGCGTAGCAATCGTCACCGCATCAATCTCCCGCGCCATCTTATCCATCATCACCCGGTAGTCGGTAAAACACTTGGCTTCCGGAAATTTCTCCTTCTCCCGCTGCAAAGGCTCCTCGTTTACATCGCAAAGCGCTACGATATTCTCATCCCGGCATCCCCGGATTCCAGAGCCTCCACGGCCCCCGACTCCAATCACCGCAATGTTCAACTTATTATTAGGCGAGCCAGATTGCGCCAGGCTCCTCCGAGGAAACAACAATGTCCCTGCTGCCGCAACGGCACTTCCTTTAATAAAAAATCGGCGAGTTAAATTCTTCATGGCTTCCTCCCCTCGTGGTTTGAACAAAAATAACGATTTATTTTACTTTATCACATCCTTCCTCAAAAATCTATAACTCTCCAAAACCTCCCTGCACCTCTCCTCTTTCTCCCCCATGGAGGCATCACCCGCTGGAGTCAACTGAAGCACCTCGTGATTCACGTGATTCCATACATAAAAATGCCCCTCTCTATCAAACCCCAGCAGCCGGTGACATTGGTTCCATTCAACCATCTTTTTAATCACAGGGGTAAATGTTTCTAAGGGGGGACGATGCGCATGATCAGCACGCACCGCTAAAAGCATTGCCGTTACCAGCACAATCACGACAAAAGCAATATACAACCACACCCGCCAAGCCGGCCAAACCGGCGGCTTGGCCCTACCACCGAGTTCCTTATCGATCGGTTCTCGAATTCTCTCTTCTCTCACGCCTTCCCACAATAGAACCCGGCTCTTCAATACCATACCCATGCTCTCCCCAGCCACGGAGCGACAAAGGATTTGGGTGGCCAAAAACCACCCAACATATATACCTCAAATTCTTTTCATACAAACATACTTAAAAAAACAAAATGGAAGAACTACTCGTCCCGCGCTTACACCCGATCCTTATAGGTTTCAATAAATCGCCGAAAAGAACGATCATAGGTACGCTCCACCTCCGGAGGAAAACAGCACGCGGGCAACTCCTGGCTGCGTAAATGATATTCCAGACATTCACAGCATTTCTCATACCGCGGGCAGCCCGGATACGTGCACGTACATTTCACCTTGTTGTCACAATTCGCCATATTGAATCGACCTCCTTTTCTTTTTTATTCCGCCTGTTGGGATTCCATCTCTCGTTCCGCAATCAGATCCTCCAGGCGCTCTTTCTCCAACACAAGTTCTTCCAAGGTTAGCGATGATAAATCCTTTTCCCGGCTGTCAGGAACTTGAATCCCCTGCTTTCGCAAAAAATCATCAATCTGCTTCTGATTCTTCTTGTATACATAATACCCCAACGCCGCCGTTCCCAATCCTACCAAAAATCCTGTAATATGCTGCTGTTGAATCGCCATAATCTTTCTCCTTGCTCCTTCTATTGTATAAATATTGATTTTATGAATAAACCTTCAAAGGAATCCCTTGCCGTAAATCGCCCAATCCTTCCAGCACCTCATCATGCAAGTGCGACACATTACGAATCTCCTCGATCATCCCCCCGCCCGGCTCATCGCGTCCTCGCAAGGCATTCATCACCGCCGAGGGCAAGAGCGTAAGCATGGCCGTCTTTTCCCGCGAGTGCGTATCCGGAACCACCTCCACTTTGAACTGCGGCTCTTCCTCTTCGCTCCCGAGCACTTGGTAAGGTTTCATCATCACCCCCGTAGGCGGCAACTTTACCAAATGACGCCCAAAGGTCGTCGCCCACGTCACTATCGACGCCGTAAAAAAGTTCCCACGCAAAAATGCACTCAACAAATACACCACCGACAACACTTCCGGATCAAAATTCCCCCGTCGACTTACTTCCTGCCATCCATGCTCAATCACCGCGGCCGCGGTTCCAACACCCGCCGTCCAATCAAACACATCCGCTCGCCGCCGGTCTCCTCCAAACACCCGGTTGAACATCGCCGCCATAATCAAGGCGCCCGAATAGAGCGACGAATCCGTTAACTCATGCCGCTCTGGTTCCGCCAACACCCGTACCGGAATAATCCCATAATCCCGCGAGATCGACAGCCCCACCCGGACCAAGATTTCTTCCACCGCAATCTCATTCGAATCAAACGTGACCAGCACCGATTGCGTCACCGATGTGTAACCGATCTCCCGGATTCCCGGATGCTTCTTAACCAGTTCCTTCATCCGTTCCACCTGCTTGAACGGGTGCGATAAACGCATACGGATACGATGATTCAAACGATGCACAACAGTAAGTGTAATCACATTCGGCATATCCCTATCCTCGCTCCACATCATAAAAGAGAAGCCGTCCGGAATTCAACACGACCGCGACCGTACAAGAATTATGCAATACCGCTCCCCAAAACACCGGCAGCACCCCCAAAGACGCTAACAGCAACCCCACTGTATTCACCCCAATCGCAATCGCAAAATTCTGCCGCACAATATCCATCGTATGATCCGCCAGCCGAATCACCGCCGGGATCATCAGCGGGTCATCCGTCGTAATCGTTATATCAGCCGCTTCCATCGCCACATCGGTTCGCGTTCCCCCCATCGCGATCCCCACATCCGCATACGCCAACGCCGGCGCATCATTGATCCCATCCCCCACCATCACCACCCGCACCCCCTTGGATTGCAGCTTCAACACCGTATCGGCTTTATCCTCCGGCAGCACTTCCGCTTCAAATCGGTCCATCGCCATCCGGGTCGCCACCACTTCCGCATGCTGTTCCACATCTCCCGTCAAAAGCACGATATCATCCATTCCCGAATAACGCAGCCGGTTAAGCGCTTTCTTCATATTCTCCCGCAATGTATCCTGAATCCCGAGAAGCCCCACGAGCGTCTTCCCCCGCGCCACATAGAGCACATTTTCTCCCCGCCGCACCATCTTATTCACATACTCTTGCGCCTCTGTGATTTCGATCCCGTTCTCTTGCATAAAACGCCGGTTCCCCACCCGAATCACACTGCGCCCGATCCGGGTTTCCATCCCCCGGCCTACATGCACCTCGGTCTTCGTATGCTTGGGAACCTTCCACCCCGATTCCCAAACCTTGTTCATGACCGCAAGCGCCATGGGATGATTCGAGGCCTCCTCGGCCGCCGCCGCCAATTCAACCACACCCCGCTTCTCTTTATTCTCCAAGAGGGAATAAATGCTCGACACGATCGGCCGCCCTTCCGTCAGCGTCCCCGTCTTGTCCATAATCAAGGTGTCGCTCTCATCCAAAAGTTCCAAATAATTACTCCCCTTCACCAAAATCCCATTACGCGCTGCCGTACATATGCTGGCCGAAAATGCCGTCGCCGTCGAAAGCCGCACCCCGCAAGAATAATCAATAATCAGCATATTCAACGCCCGTGTGCTGCTCCTCGTAATAAAATAAACCAACGCCGCCAAACCAAAATTAAACGGAATAAACTGCGCCGAAAAACGATCCGCAAACGCCTGAATGGAAGCCTTCCGGTACGCGGCTTCTTCCACCAAATGCACGATCCGCGCCACCGCCGTTTGATCCCCCACCTTATCCGCACGAATCACAATCTTCCCGCTCTTCAACACCGTCCCCGCAAAGACTTCCTCACCCTCCCCTTTCACCATGGGCATAAATTCCCCGGTAATGGAGGCTTGATCCACCGAGGCTTCCCCCTCGATCACCACCCCATCCACACTAATCTTCTCTCCCGTATACGACACCACCTTGTCGCCCGCGACAATCTCTTCCAACCCCACTTTCACTTCTCGCCCGTTTTCCAAACGCCACACCGAGGCTTGCCCCACCGCCAGCATTTCATGAATCGCCCGGCGGGTACGTTCCATCGTGTACCCTGTAAGCAGCTCCGCAATATCCGCAAGCCAAATGATCGTCAGCGCCGAAACATCCTGCCCCGCAATCAAACTGGAAAGAATAGCGCTCGCACTCAACGTATCCGCGTTCGGACGCATGGTCGTGCGCAACGAATGAAGACCACTCTTCATAATCGGATACCCCAGCGACAAACTCGTCAACGCCGGGGCCGTCAAAAATCGCCCCATCCATCCCCCCGGCTTTTCCGCCCCCCGGCGAATCAATGAAAATAACAAGCCGACCGAACTCACCGCCACCCGGGTAACCATCTCCGTGAGCGGTTCTTCTTGCAATCGCCGCTCGTTCACCGTGGCTTGATTATAAAGCCGCCGCTCTTCCTTATACGCCTCCGTCACAAAAGAAGAAATCGCCCATTCCACCGTATCCCGAACCTCGTCCGCATCCCGCTCCTCGACCTCGTAATACACCAACACATTCCCGGTAAGCACACTCACCTTGGCCGAAAGGATCCCCGGCACATTGAGCACACGCTCCTCAATGTCCTCGCGCTGCTTTTCTAGATACTGCAACGCCCGGCATTCCACCCGTATTCGTCCCGGCAAAGAATGGATGATTTCACATAATGTAAGCGGTTTATTCTTGCGGCCAAACATCATCAGGGATTTTGATCTCCTTCTCACGAATCAAGCGGTGACGTAACGACTCCTTCAACACCTTCTCCAATCGATCCAACACCTCCGGCCATTCCTCTTCCGAAATGGCAGCCCATCGTTCCCAGTGGGTAAGCACGATCTGCTTGAATTGATGAATCCAAACAAGCACCTCCTGCTCGGTAATCACCGAGTAATCATATCGAATCAGAACATTCCCCGTCGTAAAATTAGACTCCACCGAACCCACCCCGCGCGGCAAACAAAAAAACCGCTTCACCATCTCGGTAATATGAGGGTATGCAGGGCTCACTTCCCGCAACAAGGGAATATGAATCCGCAGACGTCCCGGCAAATGATGCACCACACGAATATTCAACCGATGAGATAAAACGAAATGCTGAATGGCTTTCAAGAATCCTGGTCTCCCTGTCGCTGAAGCGATTGAAACGCCCACCAAAGCAAGACAAAACCGGAGGGCAGCCCCACCCCTTGATTCATCATCCGATGGATCCCCACTCCCACCATCATCAAGGGAAACAGGGTTCTCAAATCAAGCACCCCCTTGGTTTTCTCATACACCATATGATTGCAAAAACGCCCCATATTCACGATTTCTTTCCTCACCCGCGAGGGTGGAGTCCTCTCCACCTGCTTGTCCAACCCCGCCAAACTCACCAGCACCGTATAAATCATATCCGCCTCGATCGTCTCCGGCTGAAACTCAATCAACACACTCCCAACCAGAGGGCGCACTTCCACCTTCTTCACCCCATTCAAACGCCTCATCTGCGTCTCGATATTCTTCCCAATCTTCTCCTCCCCCACCAACGAGGGGATCCGATAACGCATCCGACCCGGAAGATAATGCACCAACTCAATCACCCCGTGCAGGCTGAGATGCGCCGGTTTCTTATATTTCTCGCTCTTTCCCAGCAATGAAGCCACAATCAATCCTGTGAGTATATGCATAGACTCCCCCTTCATTTGTTCCTTTAAGAAACCAATCGAAATAAAACTACATTGTAGCAAGAAATTCCGTAAATAAACGGACACCCGCCCCCGAAGATCCCACTTTCAAATACCCCAAGTCACTCTCCAACGTACCAGTCCCGGCAATATCCAAATGCGCCCATTTCTGCTCTTCCGACTCCCACTGAGCAAACTGGCGCAGAAACTCTCCCGCAGAGATCGTCCCCGCCGTTCGCGGCTGCCCTACATTCTTTATATCCGCGAATTTACTCTTCACATGCTCCTTCAATTCAGGATAAATCGGCAGTCGCCATGCCCGGTCATCGCTCAATTCGGCCGCCTTCAATAAACGACTCGCTAATTCATCATCACTCGCCATGAGCCCGGTATACTCATACCCTAACGCCATCACCACGGCTCCTGTAAGCGTCGCGATATTGATAATCGAGTCCGGCTTATAATTCTTCGCCATATAACTATTCGCATCCGCCAGCACCAAGCGCCCCTCGGCATCCGTATTCAGCACCTCCACCGTCTTCCCACAATAACTTTTGATAATATCCCCGGGCTTATAAGCCTTCGCACCTATCGCATTCTCCGCCAATCCACAAACGAAATACACATTGCACTTCAAATTCAATCGCAGCGTATTATGCAACGCCCCGATCACCGCCGCCGAACCGCACATATCCAAGCGCATATCCTCCATACTCCCAGTACGCTTCAAGTTCAACCCCCCGGTGTCAAAGGTTATCCCCTTGCCCACCAAGGCCGTATACGGCTCCTCTTTCTTCCCGCCGCTGTATTTCACAATCACCAACTTCGGATCCTTTTCACTCCCCTGGCTCACCGCCAAGTGCAAGCCCAAACCTTTCTCCCATAACTCGGCACGTCCTAAGATCTCCACCTCACAACGCTCATCCTCCCCTATCAACTCCACCATACGCTCGCTCAAATACTCCGGAGTCGCCACATCCGCGTTTTCATTCCCGAGATCCCGGGCCAAATTCACCCCATCGCAAATAATCGACTGCCGCTCCACCAAGTCGGTATGCGCCGTTTGCACATAAATCTCCAAATCCTCGAAAGAATGATTCTCCTCCGGCTTGACAGTCCGATACTTTTTCCAACTATAGACCCCTAACTTGGCTCCATCCACCAAAGCCCGGACCATCAATTCCGTATCCTGCAGCAAGAGTACTCCCACCGGCCGCTTAGGATCAATCGCTTTATTCTGCAAAGCATTCTTACTCAATACCCCTATTTGACGTGCCCGCATCTTCTCCGGCGAATCTCCCATCCCCACCAAGAGACAAGTCTTCTCGCCTTTTACCACCGGCAGCATTTCTTCACTCTTTGCCGTGAACTTCTCCACCTGAATCACTTCTTGTACCAACGCATCGAGTTCCTCATCCGGCACTTGAAAAGCCGTATGAGCAGGCACAAAGATTATATATTGCCCTAATTCAGGGATCGCCGCTTGTCCTTTAATTTCCATCGATTTCCCTTTCTCGTCTCTCAAGGATGAATAACATACCCTCTTATCATATCCACACACCGAAATAACTTAAATACACACTCTCTAAAAAAACCTGCATGACATACCGAAGGCCGGGAAATATTCCCGGCCTTCCTTTCATTCCTTACGATAGAATCATTCAATTAGTAATTCAAGAAATCCCCCACCTCGGTTGAATCGAAGGATCCCCGAATCGTGTTTTTCACCACCGTTTCAAAGGCCTCATTGCCGGATGCCGTGGATCCTTGCACCCGAATCAATAGATGCAATGTATCATAGCCATCATAACTCATCGATAACACTTGGGCGCTTTCCGCCTCCAAGGCCTTGTCTCCCACTTGCAACTCGGGCAATTCCACCTTCCCGAAATCGACCACCTCATCCTCGGGCGTCACAATCACTAAGTACGGTTCCAATGCCTCCCCTTTGTATGCCGTGGTTAATAAGGAACCGTTTTTCAAGGCGATCGAACGGGATCCCATCATCTCCGATCCAAACCCGAATCGATACTCGGGCAAGACCGCCGAGGGATTCTCCGGATCGGCACTAATCAAGGTCATGGTTTCCTTCAAAACTGTACTCTTCTGCTCAAATTGCGGTGACTCCAATTCTAAAATCGGACGTGGGATCACGATCTCCGGTAATTCAAAAATCGGGGTCGGCGTCAAAATTGGAGGGAATTCGATGGTGGGTATCCTAATGGGCGTCGGAATCGGAAAATCAATGTCAAGAGGCGGTGTGGGCGTGGGTGTATCCGTCGGTTCCGGAGTCGGAGTCGAGGTGGGAGGTGTGAAATTACTCGTTCTTAACCCAATATAAGTCGCATTGTTGCGCTCCCAGGATTCATCAATCGAATCGTCATGATCCACAATAACCCCGATATGATAATCCTGATTCGGGTCTAAGTCCGATGGCAACGTCACCCGGTGCGTCGTCGTCCAGACCGTATCACGCGCTAGATTGATTGAGGCCGTCCGCAACAGCCGGTCATGAGTCGTGATGTAATCGTTGGTCGACAAATAAAACCCTATCTCGATTCCCGGCTGATAAGAAACCCCGTTATTTTCATACGTAAATTCCACATCAATGGTTTGCCCATTATCGACTTCATACCGCGGCTCACCCCCAATCGAAACATTCCATAATTCAGACCCGTTGGTATCGAAAACCCGGGTTCGACCATGACGGCTGTATTCTCCGCTGTTTCCTGTCCAGCGCCAGTGCACCACACCGACATCCTCGCCTTTGTTCGCACCTACATTGTATAGATGAACAGCCCCATTCGAGGCGTCTTCTCCAAAATAACCGTAGGCCAAACTTCCATTCGCATGAATATGGTCCCAATCTTGCCCCATGACGTTGTACAGCGACGACACGTGGGCTAATCCCAGATAATGACCATACTCATGGGCGGCTGTCGTCTTAAAGGGACGTGCACTTCCACCATAGGGGGTCATCGCCCCCTTGCTAACGCCGGCCGTCCAGGTTCGGTCATCGTCAAACAATACATCGACTTCCGCCAAACGGGGATTGCTACCACAATAAAACCAATACTTAGCCACCGCCGGGGCACTCCCGATCTCATCAGGATCATTGGTATACCACGTCTCATTCTCACCGTTACCCAATTCAACATCGTTTTCATCCAATTGAAGATCAAACGTAAAGTTACTGGGATTATTGTTCAAATGATTGATTAGACTCCGCAAACTCGATCGATAAGTACTCCCCACCGGAAAAGAACCCGTATGGGCTCGTAACGTGATGGTATTTGATGAAGTCCATTGTAAATCATTCCCATCACACTGAATGATGTTATAAGCTGAAGCACTGCTCGAAATCAGCAGCACGGCCAATCCTCCTACCACGTATTTCATTCGTCTATATTGATTTTTCATAAAGCGCTTCCTCCATTGTTTTATCCTCTACCTTCATTCACGAAATGTTTTCACGATTGAACTACCTCAATACAGGATTACCCTCGTTTTCTTCCAGCAACATGAACTCTTCTTCTTCCTGCGCATTCTGCGGTTCGGGCTCCGGCATCGAGAAACTACGGGGAGGCTCTTCAACCCCACTCGGTCCCTCAATCGTAAACGTCTCCGACGGATCCACACTCGATAGCGGCTGCAAAGCCTCCAATTCTTCCGGCAAATGCAACTCTTCTACCATCCGCTGCAAATGAGGAATGAAATTCTCCAAAATCATAAATTCACCCTTCGGTAATGGCTCAGGCCCGGGGTTAGGGCTCTCATCTTCACCCTCTTTTTCCGGAGGAACAATCACCCGCTCCAACCGGTGCTCCCCAATCTCATTCACCAAAACATCCTCTCGAGGCGTGTAGTCCCCTTTGATAATGTTTACATCCAAACTTTTTACCATGAGAGTAGGGTATACATCTTCCAACACCCGGCGATTCCGCAAAAGCACCTGCTCAATCGGTAAACTCTCAGGGTCCGCCTCCATCAATTCCTCGGTCTCTGGGCGTAAATCAACCTCCTGTAAATCGTCCCACCGAAATAGATTGCGTTCCAAGAGCATGTAATTAAGATCCCGGTAAAGCATTAACTGGGTCATATCACGCGCCACATTCCGGAAATCCTCCGGCATCATCCTCTTCAATAAATTCCTAAGTGGAATCTGTCCCTCATAACGAATACTGGATTTCTCCGGCATCAAAAACCGCAATCGACGGGGATCCAATTGGTCTACCGAATCGGGCTCCTCAATCAACTGGCGGGTCTCTGAACTCAAATGATTCCATACCCGAAGATCCGCCTCATGATTCGGCGCCAACATCCGCTTATAAAATGAGGGGTAACTTTGTATATCACGGGGATGAATTCGTGCCGCTAAAACAGGATCATCGCTCAACAGCAAATCATACCCCAAATCGCTGTACACTTGCTCATCCTGAATCCGTATCCATCCTTGACGACCACCGACCAGCGGACTGACCGCCTCTCCATTGCGCTCCGCAAAGAAAATCCCCCGGTCTCCTTCATCAAACAGAGGGACTCCACTCACACGCAAGATCTGCTCTTCTTCCGACAAGCCTCCCTGAAAACGCAGAGTGACCTGCTGCTTTTCAGGAAACTCCCCCTTGAAGACATCAGCCACCACAAGGGTCACAAACGTGTGAGGGATTGGACGCGGCGAATTCTCCGTGGGAGCGGATGAACGATACTCAACATCCACCACTTCTCCCATAAAAATCAATTGCGCTTCCTTCACCCAATGACGATCCAAAAGGGGATCCAACACAACCGCCTGAGCTGTTACCGATGCAGACATAAGTCCAAGCACAATGATACATAGACTCCTCCATGGTATTTTTTTTCTCATCAACTTCCTCCTGCTATACTAATTATTTCACCAATAACTCCACTTTTCGCTTGTCCCAAAATTCATTCGTAAACAAACGCTCTACAGTGAACTTGGTGATTTCTTATACCAACTCGTTGAATTATTTATACATTTTTACCTACAATTCCATAAAATATCTTTCCAACTTTACAATGAAACATTACAAAAATTACTTAATTGATAAAGTAAGTATAATTAAAGCATATCGTACAATCTCTATTTGTCAACAAAAAATTGGTTCATCCTGGATTTGAGTACTTATTGATACATTAAAAAGGAAACAGAACATGAGCCTAAAGTGAAAACCATGGTTATTTTCCATGTACATAAATCGAACCAAAACGCCGAAAAGGCTTGTGTGCAGCAGCTTTCGGAGCAAGCGGCCCTTAAGGCCGCGCGAAGACAAGCAAAACCCATCCCATCCGCTACCACAAAAGAACAATTCATGCCAAAATGATCTCATATTATTAAATAGTATATAAATTAGGATAATAAGAAATTATGTGCGCTATCGGCGGGATTCTTCACTTCCACAATACCCCCATCCATGTCCCTTGGCTCCAGCAAATGGCACAAACTTTATCCCATCGCGGACCCGACGATGAAGGTATGGTCCTCTTCGGCCCCAAAGTCAGCAACTCGCAATTCTTCTCCCTCTCCAAAGTCCCCCCATCTTCCCCCTCGTGCTGGGCGGGCTTCATCCATCAGCGGCTCTCCATCCTCGATCTCTCCCCCCAAGGACGCCAACCGATGAGCCTCAACAACGGTCATCTCTGGATCACTTACAACGGCGAAATCTTTAACTACGCCGAACTACGCGACGAATTAACCCAATGTGGACGCGAATTCCATACCTCCACCGATACCGAGGTCATCCTCCACGCTTACGACGAATGGGGAATTGATTGTCAGCACCGCTTCAATGGCATGTGGGCTTTCGCCCTCCTCGATTGGAAGCGCCGCCAACTCTTCCTCTCCCGCGATCGCTTCGGCATCAAGCCCCTCTACTGGTGTACCCACAATCATCACTTCGCCTTCGCCTCAGAACCCAAAGCCCTCCTCCATCTCCCCTGGGTCTCGCGCGAACCCAATCAACACGCCATCGCCGACTATCTCATCCACTCGCGCGAAGACTGTTTCGAATGGACTTTCTTTCAATCCATCCAACGCCTCCTGCCCGGCCATTACATGCTTCTCCCCTTCGCCTCCCCTTCCTCTTACCAATCCAAGCCCTGGTGGTTTCTCGAAGAAACCCTCACCCCTCCCCCAGCCACCGACGCCGAAGCCGCCGAACAATTCCGCGATCTCTTCGACTCCGCAGTTCACTTGCGTCTGCGTAGCGATGTCCCCGTGGGTACTTGCTTATCAGGTGGACTCGACAGCTCCGCCGTCGTCTGCAGCGCCCTCCCTCACCTAAAGCCCGAAAACCAAAACACCTTCTCCGCAGTCTATGAGGCCTCTTTCGAAGAAGACGAAACCCGCTTTATCGAAGCCGTCATCAATCATACGGGCTTAAATAATTACCGCTGCTATCCCTCTGGCGAAACCTTACTCCAAGAGTTAGAGCAATTCATCTACCTCCAAGACGAACCCTTTGGCTCCACCAGCCAATACGCACAGTACAAAGTCTTCGAAATCGTACGCCAGCACGGAACCGTAGTGACGCTCGACGGCCAGGGCGCTGACGAAGAACTTGCCGGCTATCACTACTTCTATCCCCTCTATCTCGCCGAATGCCTGCAAAAAGGCCATCTCCCCACCCTTTGGCATGAATACCGTTCCTTCCGCCAAAACACAACCATGACCTGGCCGCAAGCAGTCCTCTCCCTTCTCGCCGGCTTTCTCTCCCACCGCTCCACTATCCGCTGGGCGAATCGCTACGACAAAAGCCGCAATGTAGACTGGGTGCGCAACCCCATCCACCGCACCGCCAAAGAAATCGCGACTCCTCCGCCCCCTCACTTAGATGGCAGACTTAACCGCCGCCTCTACGAAATTTTCGCCGTCTCCGGCTTACCCGCCCTCCTCCGCTACGAAGACCGCAACTCCATGGCCTCCGGTGTCGAAGCCCGGCTCCCTTTCATGGATCACCGCCTCGTAAGCTACCTCTTTTCCCTTCCCGCCCACTTTAAAATCCGCCACGGCACCACCAAGTACATCATGCGTCAAGCCCTGAGCGACCTTCTCCCCCCCGAAATCTTAGCCCGCAAGGATAAAATTGGTTTTGCCACCCCCGAAGCCCAATGGTTCCGCGAATCCGTCTTCCCCTACATGCATGACCTCTTTCAATCCCGCCAAGTCAAAGACCGCGGCCTCTACCATCCCCAAAAACTCATGGATTTCCTCCACCAAAACAAAGAAGGCTCCGTCTACGCAGGACGCGCCCTCTGGCGCGCCCTCAACCTCGAACTTTGGTTTCGCCTCTTCTTAGACTAACCCCATGCCTTCCTCTCGATTTCATGCTATCATACTTACAACCTTCATAATTACACACAATGAAATATGGATAAAAACGTGACCCGTATTCTCGTCGACATCACCCATCCCGCCCACGTCCATTTCTATCGCAATGCAATCACTCAATGGAAGCACCAAGGCCGGGAAGTCTTCATCACTTGCCAACAAAAAGACATCACCCTCGACCTCTTGCACGAATACGGCATCGAATCCACCCAAATCGGAAGCGGCGGCCATGGGTTTTTCCATACCGCCCACCAACTCCTCTACCGCGCCTTCAAACTCCGTACATTCATTCACCAACATAAAATCAACGTCCTAACCGCCATCGCCGGCCCCTACATCACTCTGGCCGGCAAACTCAGCGGCATCCCCTCCGTCGTCTTCACCGATACCGAAAACGCCACCCTCTCCAACCGTATCGCCTTCCCCCTGGCCAATGCGATTCTCACCCCTGAAAGTTACCGCGATCGCTTCAGTCCCAAACAAATCACCTATCCCGGCTTCCACGAACTGGCCTATCTTCACCCCCGTTATTTTCAGCCTAACCCAAGCATCCTCCACGAACTCGGCCTCTCCCCCGCCGAACCTTTTGTCATCATGCGCTTTGTCTCCCGCAAAGCTGTCCACGATCAAGGCCATCCGGGAATGCAAGATGAATTTAAACGCCAAGCCGTACACGCCTTTTCTCCTTATGCCAAAATCCTTATCTCCTCGGAGACTCCCTTACCCGCCGACCTGCAGCCCTACGCCTGGAACCTCCACCACAATAAAATCCACCATGCCCTGGCCTATGCCACCCTGCTCTACGGCGAAAGCGCCACCATGGCTTCCGAAGCCTCGATGCTCGGCACCGCCTCCATCTTCTTGGATAACCAAAGCCGCGGCTATATTGATTATTTAGAAAATTACTACGAATCCGTCTTCCTTTATCCCGAAACCCCGGCCGGCCAAGAAGAATCCATCGCCAAGGGAATCGAATTGCTGCATAATAAAAACACGAAATCCCAATGGCAGGAAAAACAAAAACGCATCCTGAACGATTGCACCGACGTAACCGCCCTCATCATGGAGACTGTCGAACGTTATGCCAAACCACGCTAACCCCTCCCGCTATCTCCACACTTGCCGGCAAACCCTGGCCGCCGCGCGGCAAAAGGATTACGCCGGCTTCAGCAAATTCGACGCCCTCAACAGCCCCTGGCTCGATACTCTCACCTTTCGCAACAAATGGCTGCGTATCCTCCTCACCCAAGGCGTCAAGGAATGCCCTTGGCACATCCGTCCCCTCTTGGGCGTTAAACCCTCACGCAACCCCAAAGGCATTGCCCTCTTCGCCCGCGCCTATCTCTTCCTCTACCAAATCACCCAAGCCATGGACGATATCCTCGAAGCCCAACGCCTCCTCAACTGGCTGCTCGAAAACCGCTCCCCTCACAGCCATCATGCCAGTTGGGGGTACAATTTCATCTGGCAAAGTCCCCTCTTCACCCAAGAACGGGAGGAACCCAACCTGGTCGTCACCGTCTTCGCGGGCGAAGCCCTGCTCCATGGCTACCGCCTCACCCACAATCAGGATTATCTCGACGCCGCCCTCTCCGCAGGACGCTTTCTCCTCGAAGAGATCCCGGTCCTGCACGACAGCCCCGAAGAGCGCGCCATCGCCTATGTCATGCGTAACGTAAAATCCGTTGTCCTTAATAACAATATCCTGGCCGGCGCCTTCTTAACCAAACTGGCCGCAGAAACCCAAGATAAAAACATACATACCCTCGCCGTCAAACTGCTCAATTTCACCGTCAACCGCCGCACCGCTTACAACGCCTGGTATTACACCCACCCGCACCAACATTCCCACCTGCGCCACGACAACTACCACACCGGCGGCATCCTCGATGGCCTGCTGGAATTTTTCGAAGAAACCCACGACGACCGCTATCTCGACATCTATTGGAAAGGCTTGGACTATTACCGGGATTATCTCTTCGAAAAAAACGGCGCCCCCCGTTGGATGAACGACCAACGCTTCCCCCACGACGTTCACGGCGCCGCCCAAGGAATCATCACCTTCACCAAAGCAAGCCGCTATCGGTCTGACTATTTTCCCTTTTTATTAAAGATTGCTGACTGGGCACTCGACAACTTATATAATCCCCGCACCTGCGAATTCATCTATCGCCGCGGAAAATGGATCACCTGGAACTATTCCCTCATGCGCTGGTGCAACGCGTGGATGACCCGCGCCCTGGGAGAAATGGCAAAAATCATGTATGAAAAAGAACCCCATGACAATGAGTTAAATAAATCACCATGCTAGGCTCTGAACTAATCCACGATCCCTCCCTGAGCCGCCTGGAACGGGGCTACATCGCCCTCTTCGGCATCCCCATCAACGGCCTCCGCAACCGCGCACGCCGGGTGCTCCCCTATGTGAAATCCCACCACAAAACCATCCTTGACGCCGGCTGTGGCCAGGGAATCTTCACCTTCGAAATCGCCCGGCGATTTCCCCACGCCCACATCACCGGCGTGGATATCGACCAACCCCTCCTCCAGCGCAACCGCACCATCGCCCAAAAACGAGGCTACACCCATTGCTCCTTCGAAGAACAAGACCTCACCCGTATGAGCTATCACAACCAATTCGACCTGCTCCTCAATGTCGATAATCTCGAGCACATCGAAGAGGATCTCGCCGTCCTACAACGTTTCCATCAAGCCCTCAAACCCGGCGGCGAACTTATCCTCCACGTTCCCGGCTATTACCGCCGCTGGTTTTTCTTTCGCTGGAAAGTGAATTTCGACATTGAAGGCCACTATCGCCCAGGCTATCATCGCGAAGAACTAGAAGACAAACTCAAACAATCCAGGTTCGAAATCTTGGAAAGTTATTACACCTATGGCTGGCTGGAAACCATCACCAACAACATTTCCTATAAAATCACGGGGGCACGCATGAAGCGAAAAACTCTCTACGCCCTCGTTTTCCCCGTCCTCCTCTTCTTCTCATACCTGGGGCGCAACAGCCGTCCCACCTATGGAGCCGGGGTGCTTATCCGCGCACGAAAAGGAGAAGCCTCTTGAAACAAGTCATCCGCCGTGTCATCGACAAAAAAGGCGTTATCGCCCTCGAAGAACTCCCTACCCCTCACATGGGAGACAACCAAGCCCTGGTCTCAACCCATTATTCCCTCATCAGTTCAGGGACCGAGAGCGCCACCCTCCAAAAAACCCCGACCGAACTCGTCAAGCAAACCATCCAGGACCCCTGGATGCGCAACGCGGTCAAAAACCTAATCTTTGCGGGAGGCCTGCGGCAAACCAGCGACACCGTCCTCAACGAACTCACCCTCTTCCGCCTCATCGGCTACAGCGGCGCGGGCGTGGTGCTCGACCATGGCAAAAACATCCGCGGCCTCCACAAAGGCGACCGCGTCGCCTTTGCCGCTCAGGGACACGCCGAACAAGTTGCCCCTTACGCCAACCACCTCGTCAAAGTTCCAGACAACGTCGACCTCAAACACGCCGCTTTTGTCACCGTAGGCGGAATCGCCCTCCAAGGCGTTCGCCGCTCCCAAGCCGCCCTCGGCGATTGGACCCTGGTCTACGGCTTGGGGCTCGTCGGCCAACTCACAGTCCAGATACTCCTCGCCGCTGGCACCCGCGTCATCGGCATCGACATCAACCCCCAGCGCCTCGCTTTAGCCCAAGAAGCAGGGATGCAATACGCCATCAATCCCAACCTCGACGATCCCATCCAGCAGGTCTTGCGTATCACCCAAGGCAAGGGCGCCGACGCCACCCTTATCTGCGCCTATTCCACCAAACCCGACCTCGCCAATAACGCCATGAAAATGACCCGCAAACAAGGCCGGGTGGTCTTCGTCGGCCTGGTAAAAATGGACCTCGAGCGCAAACCCTTCTTCCTCAACGAACTGGACTTATCCTTCTCCCGCGCCTACGGCCCCGGCAGTTACGACGCCGCCTATGAGGACGGCCGCGTCGAGTATCCCTATCACTACGTACGCTGGACCGAAAAACGCAATCTGGAAGAAGTCCTGCGCCTCATCGCCGATCAAAAATTACACCTTGACCCGCTCATCGATTCCGTCATGCCCCTCGATCAGGTGCAGCAAGCCTTCGAGAAAATCCAATCTGGAAACATGAAATCCGTCGCCATGGTACTTTCTTACCCGGGTCTGGAATCCATCCAACCCACCATCCAGCGCCCCGCGACCCCAGCCAAAATCACCAAAGACACCCTCCAGGTCGGCATCATCGGTACCGGCAACTTCGCCCGCAATTTCCGTATCCCCGCCCTCGCCCGTCATAAGCAAGCACATATCCGCGGCCTTTGCTCCGCCTCGGGCATCAACGCCGGTTCTCTCGCCAAGCGCTGGTCTTCGGATTATCTTACTTCCGACTATCACGAAATCCTCTCCGACCAAGACATTGACCTCGTCCTCATCGCCACCCGCCATGACCTCCATGCCCAGATCGTGCAAGAAGCCCTGCACGCAGGCAAGCATGTCCTGGTGGAAAAACCCGTCGCCATGACTCTCCAAGAGTGGCAGGACATCCGCACCGCCCTAGAACAAAGCCAAGGCCTGCTCTTCGTCGGCTACAACCGCCGTTATTCTTCCCTGGCCGCCAAAGCCAAAACCTACATCACCCAAAGGCCTATCATGATTCGCTACACCGTAAATATTCAACACCTACCCGATGACCATTGGACTTTGGACCAAGAACAAGGGGGTGGGCGTCTCCTGGGTGAGTCCGATCACTTCTTCGATCTCATGAATGACTTCAGCGGCTCCCGCCCAACCCGCGTACAGGCCCAAGCCTTCCCCCAAACCGAGGACGACAAAGAAGGCCTCTTCAACTTCACAACCCAGGTAGAATATGAAAACCACGTTCTCGCGCAATTACTCTACACCAGCCTAGGCGGCCCCAAGGTCCCCCGCGAAAAAATCGAACTCTTTTGCGGCAATCATTACCTCGAGATTGAGGATTTCAAAACCCTCCGCGTCAATGGCAAAACCGTCAAACGCGGTTCCGATATGGGGCAGGAAGCCCTCGTCAATACCGTCATCGAGCAACTCCGCACCGAAACCGACAAAAAACACAGTTTTGACTCCCTCTGGGCAGGCTGGATCATTCTCCAAGCCCACGAAGACCTCCAACAATCATGAAGAAACTCGACACTTACAAACACTTACTCCACCGCGCCAGACAGCGCCCCGATCAAATCCTCACTGGACTATTTGCCATACTCAATGGGTACTGGCATAAACTCAAATTTTTTCTTTTAATGAAAAATGTTAAAATCGGCAGAGGGTTTCGGGTCTATGGTACTTTTCGTATTTTAGGTAGTGGAAAAGTTCTTATTGGTGATAATTGTTTTATCCAATCAAAATTAATCAAACCCGTAGCCATGATGGCGGCTTTCCCCAATACCACAATTGAAATTGGCCATAACACGGGTTTCAATGGAACCACAATCCAATGCTATGATAAAATTGTAATTGAAGATTGGTGTAACATTGCTGATGCTTATATCATTGATTCACCTGCCCATTTTCTTTCTGCTGACCGACGTTTTCGCGATGACCGTGAGTTATCAACAGCACCTGTTATTCTAAAACGTAATGTATGGATTAGTACTCGGGTAACCATTCTTCATGGTGTAACCATTGGAAATAACAGTGTAATAGGTGCATGCTCTTTAGTTCGAAATGATGTCGAATCAGATTCTCTTTATGCAGGATCACCCGCACGCTTTATCAAAAAAATTCCTCCAAGCCAAATTCCGATTCCTTTCGAAACATAAAAACGAAAACTTTACTAATATTATTTAGGCAATACCAATATGAAATCTATCTCTTGGTCATTCTTATTTCGACTTAGTTTAACTTTTCTCCTAGCGGGGATCTTGCTTTACACCATTGGCATTGAAACTTTAATTGCCCATTTTAAGCAAATCCAACCTATCTGGGGTATCTTGAGTTTAAGCAGTTTATTCACCCTCTTTTTACTCGGTGCCTTTAATGTATGGATATTGCTAAATACGATGTATAAAATCCCTCTATGGCGTTTCTTCATCTGCTATTTATACTCCTGGGCCATGGGGCTACTTCTTCCGGGACAGGTTGGTGATGCCTCAATAGTACTATTTCTACGCAAATATGAAGTTTCTTTTCGTCATAGCAGTCTTGCCTATCTCATAGACAAAGGAATCACGGTTTTTATATTATTCCTTGTCGGACTGTATGGAATCCCTTTATTCTTTCCAGAAATATCTATTTTCTCTATTTTTCTGATATATATGTTAGGAATAATTTTTTCACTTATGTTACTCATCTTAATAGTGAAATACTCATATCTTTGCAAACCTTTACTTAATTTAATTAATAAAATCACAGAAATTCTTAAAGAACTCACGATCTTTCGCACTCAATGGAAAATCCTATTACTCAATATATGTATTACCATTGGTAAATGGTTTGTATTAAGCTTAACCTACTACCTCGCTTTCAGAGCATTCTCCTCACATGTTCCTTGGCCGGAAATTGGCGTTATTCCCATATTATCCACCCTGGTCGGCTACATCCCATTAACCGTAGCAGGCATTGGAACCGTTGAATACTCAGCCGTTTATTTATTTTCACTCATCGGCATCGCCAAAGCCACGGTCTTGGCGGCTTACATCCTTTTACGCAGCCTACAATACATACTCGCAGGTTTTATGATTATACTTTTTTCTTTAATCAATCCTGCGAATATCCGTGATGATAAAACACATGAAGACTTTTCAAGAACAAAATAACAAATGACAAGGACCCTCCCATGACGAACACTCCCCCACCACACCATCCTTCCCGTCCGGTCCAGCCTCAAGCCTATGGCGAAGACTGGATCCGCGAAACCTGGGGCTGGGATTCGCCCGAAGCCTTCATCGCCAGCCAAGGCAAAAACATCCGACCCCGGGTGCAGGAAATCATCCGCATTGCCCACTTCCAACCGGGCATGCGTCTGCTGGATATCGGCTGCGGCCGGGGCGAGCTGGTCCTCCACTGCGCCCGCGAAGGGATCCACGCTCTCGGCGTCGATTATAGCCAGGACGTCATCGAAATCGCCCAACAAGCCAAGGCTCGCCACTCCCCCGACCAACAACAACGCATGACCTTCCTCTGTAAAGACGTCAAAGACCTCGACGCCGACCAACGCTTCGACCGCATCACCATGCTCGACCTGGTCGAGCACCTGCTCGACTGGGAACTCCACGAATTATTCCAACTTTGCCATGAACGCCTCACCAACCAAGGCTGCATCCTCATTCACACCCTGCCCAACCGCTGGCTCTATGAAATCACCTACAAACGCTTACTTCGCCTCTTCATGCCCTGGCTTCCCAAAGACCCACGCTCCGAGGAAGAAATACGCATTCACATCAATGAAATGTCCATAACTCATCTCCACACCCTCCTGCAACAATCCAACTTCCAATCCCGCATCTGGCTCCGCGATATGATCGTTCCCCAAGCCCGATGGCATGCCAAAAATCCCCTCCCCGACCGCAGAGGAAAACTCTACCACTTTATGAGCAAACCCATCGTTGGATGGCTCTACAAAGCCTTAACCCTCACCCCCCTACGCTTACTCATCGTCAACGACATCTTTGCCGTCGCCTGGAAACCCCATCAGCCTTGCCCCATTTCTCCTCCCAAAGCCTGCACCGAACGCCTATTCCTCAATCTGTACACCAAAATAAATGAATCCAGCCCTTCCTCCTTCTAGACATTCATTCGAATAAATTATTCAAAATATTTAATTTATTTCACAAAGTAGGCTTGACACACAATCTTTTATTTAGTAAAAAGGAATATCTTACAATCGATTATTTGATAATGATGTCATTAGATCTTCCAGTATTAATCTTCCTCTCTTTCGGTTTTATTTAATATTTTTATTAGTATTTCCGAGTGGTAGGTTTACTTTCATAGCCACATATCTTATGATCTATGGGATTTCCGATTGTTTAAAATAAGGAGGTGATGTGCAAAAGCAAGTAAATCAAGGATGTTATCGTATTATTCGCATTTTCGTTTTATCGCACTAAGAATCCGTAACAAAAATATCTCTTAAAGGGGGATAAATAGGAATGAGTAAAAAAGTTTTCGCTTTAACAATCGTTGCTCTATTATGCGTGTTTTCTCTTCCCACTTTGGCCCAAGGCATCTTTGACCAAACCGCCGATTGGGAAGGAAGAGGAGAATTCAAAGCTCCGGGAGACGCCAGTTTTTCGGGGGGAACCTACACCATGGAAGGAAATGGTGACGACATCTGGGAGAACACCGACGAGGGCTTCTTCGCATACACCGAACTCGAAGGAAGCCATGCCTTGGAAGGGAAAGTCCTTTGGGTCGACACCAATAATCATGATTGGGCAAAAATCGGCGTTATGGTGCGTGACGTTGGAGATCTCCCTACCTCCAAACATTATTGGACCATGCTACGTGGAGCCGAATTTGGTGACCTCAGCGGTCCCCAATGGCGTCCCACCGAAGGTGGTGCTTCCTATTGGTCGGAACAATTGACCGAAGACGGTGAATCCGTTTCCGATCCTGGTGATGGACTTTATCTTCGTGTTACCCGTATTGCTGAGTTCGATCTATGTTTCTCGGAATGGTCTTTTGACGGTTCAGAGTGGAATGTAGCCCATGCTGTTATCGTTGAAATGGATGATCCCGTGGCTTATGGATTAGCCATCACCGACCACCAAGACGATGAAACCGTGGCGGTAGCTGAAGTATCAGATGTCGAATTGGGTGATCCCAAAGCAACAATTGGTATGCGCCAGTTTGAAGAAAATCCCGATGTCGTATTTACCGGTGGTGAACCCAATAACATCACCCTCCTGGTCGGCGGGGCAGCAGGTTCGATCACTGTCACCGAAACTCCACCTAGCGGTTGGGATATTAGCGACATTTCCCACGGGGGGGCTTTTGCTGATGGTGTAATCACCTGGGAACTTTCCGACTTTGACGGCGCAGAAGAGTTAACCTATGTGGCCACTCCTCCTGCGGACGCTTCTGAAAATGGCGCTTTCGAAGGCGATGTGGATGGCTTAGAAACATTCGGCGATGATAACATCCCTGCTCCCAAACCGATTGGCATCTTCGATAACCACTTGGATATCGGCGATGTCGCCGCAGCAGGCGACGCCTCCGTCGATGGCGATACCTATTACGTCATTGGCAGCGGAGCCGACATTTGGGGCGGCGCGGACGAGTTCCATTTCGCCTATAAAAAAATGACAGGCGGCTTCACCATCAGGGTGGAAGAAGTCTTTGAATGGGGCGGAGACCTTGAAGGAAACAGCCCCAGCGGCAATGATTGGCAAAAATCCGGCCTCATGGTTCGAGACAATCTAACAGCAGGCTCACCTCACTACAATCAAATCATCCGTTCTTCCGATTTAGAAATGCGAACCCAATGGCGTGATAGCCAAGGTTCTGCATCCGCGGGCGGCGGCGGTAGTGAAACCAGCACCGAATTTCAAGCCGGTTATATGGAAATCGTTAGGGTTCAGGATACCTTCTTCGCCTATACCATCGATACCACCACCGGCGAAAGAACCCAAATCCATAGTTACACCAATCCAAACATTCAAGACCCAGTTTACGTCGGCCTCGCCGTCACCTCCCACGAGGACGGTAACTTCACAACCGGCGAATTTATCAACGTAGAATTCGGTCCTGCGCCTGTCGTCGCACGACGCTCACTCTCCGCAGGTGGTTTCGCTCCAGGAGATACCATTTCGGTAACTCTCGAAGTGATCAACGATAATCCCGACGCAGAAGATGTGAGCATCTCCGAAACCTTCCCCGAAGGCTGGACGGCCAGCAACATCAGCGATGGAGGCTCTGCCTCCGCCGGCACCATCTCTTGGAGCCTCTCCGCCGAGCCGGGTATTACCACCTTGACTTACGATATCACCGCTCCTGAAGAAGCCGATGCCGAGGCTCAATTCAGCGGTGAAATTGGGGAAACAGGGATTGCTGGTGATAGCAGCCTCACATTGATGCTGCCCATGCCGGAAGAAGATCCCCTCTTTGATTACCACGCCGATATCTTCGACACCTTCGAAAACCTCGGTGAATACGGTGGCGCAGAATATGATGCCGATGAAGACGTCTACACCATTTGGTCGAGCGGTGCCGATGTCTGGGGTAACGCCGATCAATTCCACTTCGTTTGGACTGAACTGAGCGGTGACTTCGTCCTAACTGCCAACGGCGAATGGGACTTCAGCGATCGCAGTACCAGTGACGATGATTGGATCAAGATGTTGCTTATGGCTCGTGAAAACTTGACCCCAGGTTCTCCCAACTTCGCCACTCGCGTACGCCGCGATGGACAGTATAGCTGGCAATACCGCGCTGACCAAGACGCCGGCAGCAGCAGTACTCCAGGCGAAGATCGTATCGTCTTCGCAGATTGGGGGTACTTCGAAGATGAATGGCCGCCTATGCGCCTCGAACGCGTGGGAGACACCTTCCATACCTATTTCTACGACGAATTCGATGAAGACTGGATCGAAATCGGCGAAGCCCAAGAAATCCCCTTGGAAGACCCCCTCTTGGTTGGTATAGCTGTAACCGCCCACCAAGCCGCTTCGATCCAATATGGCTGGTTTAGCAACGTTGAACTTGAAGGCGGAACCGCCGTTTCCGAATGGATGCTCATGGACTAAGAACTCAGCGTTTTTCTAACTCTATTCCCCCTCGGCACCCCCGAGGGGGATTTTTTTGGCTCATCACGAAGGTGAGTACTTTTTTTTGGGGAAAACGCCTTGGGGATGTGTTTCGCTTGTCTCCGCGCGGCCTTAAGGGCCGCTTGCTCCGAAAGCCGCTCCACACAAGCCCCTTCGGCGTTGTGGTTCGATTCATGTACATTGAAAATAACCATGGTTTTCACTTTAGAATCATGTTCTGTTTTCTTTTCAATGGATCAAAAAGTACTCAAATCCAGGATGAACCGTTTTTTTTTACTTAAAAAGAAAGAACAAAAGTTGGGTTGCCTTTTTGATTTTTATTCGTAAGTCATTTACAATACCTGAGTAATATTATTATTCGGGTATATCTACCCTATAAGGCAAATCGATGTGTCCAAAATGCGGAGAAACGTTAATCATTATCGAGTGGGAAGGTATTGAAATTGATTATTGCCTTTCCTGCGGGGGAACCTGGCTCGATGAAGGGGAACTGGAAATGATGACAGCCTTAGAGAATGCCGAACCGGGTGAGTTAACTGACGCGCTCTATCAAAAGAAAAGCCAAAAACGTTCAGAATTTCCGTGCCCCCGTTGTCGAAAAAAAATGGATCAAATTCAAGTCGGAGAGCCGCCGATTGTTCTCGAACGTTGTCACCACGGCCATGGCTTGTGGTTCGACGAAGGAGAAGTCACCGAAATCATCCAACATTTTCATGATGATGAAGAAAAACGAGTGGCACAATTTTTTTCCCGTCTTTACCAAAACCGCCTAAAAAATCAAACAGAAGGAGAATAAAATTCTATGGATCCCATCTATATCATTTTAATCGTACTCGTGGTTGGGCTCGCCGTCGTGGTGTTTTGGTTTGCCGGCGCCTACAATGGCCTGATTCGTCTTCGAAACGAAGTGAAGAATGCCTGGGCCCAAATCGATGTTCAACTAAAACGCCGCCATGATTTAATCCCCAATCTTGTTGAAACCGTCAAAGGCTACGCGGGGCATGAAAAATCGACCTTTGAAGAAGTTACCAAAGCCCGCTCCCAAGCCGTATCGGCCGAAGGCGTAAAAGAACAATCCCAAGCCGAGCAACAACTTAGCGGCGCCTTGGGGCGCTTGATGCTCGTGGTGGAACAATACCCCGACCTGAAAGCGAATCAAAATTTTCTCTCGCTTCAAGAAGAATTAACCTCAACCGAAAATAAAATCGGCTTTGCCCGCCAGTTCTTCAATGATCAAGTCATGAAATACAACACAAAAATTCAATCCATCCCCACCAATATTATCGCCGCTATTTTTAATTTCGGCCAGGAAGATTATTTCGAATTAGAAGATCAAAGCCAACGCGAAGCACCTCAAGTTCAATTTTAGTCAAGGAATAAATTAAACCAATGTGGGAAGCCATTCGAAATAATCAACGGCGTTCTATGGTTCTCATCAGCCTCATGGGAGGCTTGCTGGTCCTGTTGGGATTCCTCATCGGCGCCACTGTCGAGCCCAACGTGGGCGGCCTATTTGGCATTGCCGGGGCCCTTGGATTATGGTTGATACTCCTGGCCTTAGCCTTTCTGCAAGGAGATAAAATACTCCTCTTCAGTTCCAACGCCCACCCCATTCAAAAAGAAGACGCTCCCCAGCTGTGGAACCTTGTTGAAGAAATGACCATCGCCTCAGGTTTAGGCACCATGCCCAAGGTCTATATTATCGAAGACTCGAATCCAAACGCCTTTGCGGTCGGTCGAAAACCCGAAAATGCGGCTGTCGCGGTAACCTCCGGCTTGATGAAACAACTCAACCGAGATGAACTCCAAGGGGTTATAGCCCACGAAATCGGCCATATCAAGAATATGGACATCCGCTTTATGACCCTCGCAGCGGTCATGGTAGGCACAATTGTCATCCTCTCGGATACCTTCTTGCGCTCCCTCTGGTATGGCGCCATGTTTCGTGGCCGCTCCCGCAACCGCAAGAGCGGCGGCCAAGAACAAATCCTCTTTTTGCTCATCGCGATTGTTGTCGCTGTATTGGCGCCTATCATTGCCAATATGCTTTACCTCGCCTGCTCGCGCAAACGGGAATACCTCGCCGATGCAAGCGGGGCACAATTCACCCGCTATCCCGAGGGACTCGCTTCGGCTCTCGAAAAAATATCCCGCCGCAGTCTTCCTAAAAAGAAAGAAATCAACCGCGCGATTACCCCCATGTACATTATTAATCCACTGCAGGCACGTTCCTTCACGAGTTTATTCTCCACCCATCCCCCCACGGAAAAAAGGATCCAAATCCTACGCTCCATGAGCGGTGCGGGATTCTTGGACTATGAAAACGCTTATAAGCAAGTCCATGGCCAATCGAGCCACTGCCTAGGGCAACGCACTTTAAAAGAATCCGAATCAATCGAAAAACGTGAAGTCACTCCTGAAAAACCAACCAAGGATAGTGCCGTCCAGCGGGCTGAATTCGTAAACGATCTACTGACGAATTTCGGCGGCTATGCAATGATTCCCTGTGCCTGCGGGATTCGCTTTAAAATCCCGCCAGAATTTCATAAAACCATGATTCCCTGCCCTAGCTGCGGCAAACAGCATTCCAACCCTCATAAACAGGGTAACGAGCCCCCGGATCCCAACACCCCTCTGCGCTATCAACGCAAAGGAGAGGGATGGGAAACGGTAGAATGCGCTTGCGGTAAAAAAATTCAATTAAGCCCCAAATTTTCTGGTACTCATCTCAAATGCACAGACTGCAATCGTGAGATAAAAATCATTTCCTAGTCACTTTTTTTCCTCCCATAGCCCAAGAATCCTCCTCTATTTTTTATTACAATAGAGGAGTTTCTATTAATACCATTCTATACGCACGGAGGAGTCTTATGGCAAAAATAATCAATCACACATTTATCGTTTTACTCGCTTTCACAACCATTGTCGGAATACCCCAGTCCGTCTATGCTTCTGAAAAAACGTTAGAACAGGATGGTGTATCTATGAACAAAACGGATTACGGGAAAACCCCGAGTGGTGAAAAAGTCGATCTTTACACACTCGAAAATGATTTCGGCTTAAAGGTTGGGATCATTACCTATGGCGGCATTATCGTTTCAATCGAAGTGCCCGATAAAGATGGCAAGATTGAAGATATTGCTCTCGGATTTGATTCGCTCGAATTTTATTTGGATCAACATCCCTATTTTGGTTCCATCGTTGGCCGATATGCCAATCGCATTGCCAAAGGCAAATTTACTCTCGACGGGGAAGAATACATCTTAGCGCAAAACAATGGGGCAAATGCCTTACATGGCGGGATTGAAGGTTATGACAAAAAAGTATGGAAAGCAGAAGAAATTCGGAAAGAGAATCATCCCGCACTCAAGTTAACCTATACAAGCGAAGATGGCGAAGAGGGGTATCCTGGAACCGTTGTGAACACCGTGATTTACAGCATTAATAATGACAATGAATTGAAAATCGAATATTACGCCGAGACCGATAAGGCCACCCCGATTAATTTAACCAATCATACCTATTTCAATCTTGCTGGCCATCAAAACGCCCAAGAGATAACCGATCATATCGCATTTCTTAACGCGGATCATTACACTCCAGTCGACGATACCCTCATCCCTACTGGGAAGATCGAGAGCGTGGAAGGAACCCCCTTCGACTTCACGAGCCCCAAGAAGATTGGGGAACGAATCAACGCCGACCATGAACAGATCGAAAAGGGCGGGGGCTACGACCATAACTTTGTACTTAATAAAAAGAAAGAGGGATTAACCTTTGGAGGACGGGTTGTTGAGCCTCAATCGGGAAGAATGCTTGAATTTTACACCACCCAACCGGGCGTGCAATTTTATACTGGGAATTTTCTGGATAGCTCTTTGAAAGGCAAAAAGGATGTTGTCTATAACCACCGTTTTGGTTTTTGCTTAGAAACCCAGCATTTCCCCGACTCACCCAATCAATCCGATTTTCCCTCGGTCATTTTAAAACCGGGTGACCAGTACAATCAAACTACCATTTATAAATTCCTACCCAAGAAATTTTAACTTCATTCCATTTATCATTCATTTAAGAAAGGGGCAATTCAAGCCCCTTTTTTTATTCATCTTCAGAGAATCATGTCATGTTTCCTTTTCAATGTATCAAAAAGGACTCAAATACAGGATAAACCTAAAGTTATTCGGTTGTCCAATCAGAATGTAAGTTTGATTTAAACTATAACGGAGGAATAACGATACGGACTTATTTCGAACTTATTTAAATAAGAAAGGGCAAGGTCACTATCGTTCTTAGCAACCTTGCCCTGTATTAGATTCAATTTAAACGAGGTTTATTGCGGTGGTTCTTTGCCAAATTCAAGGTCACGCGCGATATCAAACCCAAGGAAGGGTGTCTCTTCATCCAGTTCAGGCGCTCCGCCAATGGCTTGGATTCCGCCATAACCGTTCAATACGTAGAATCCATCTTGCCAATCCACGGTCCCGTCTTCATTCGAATCTTCGGGATTCATGCGAATATCGCGGGCAATATCGAATTCGTAGGTATCGGCATCCAAGACGAAATTCAGATGGCCAGTTACATCGGGTTCAGTTTCGGAACCGGCGCCCAAGGGACCATCAGGCAAACCAAAGAGTTGCCCATAGCCATTCATGGTGATGAAGTCGATGATTTCACCCTCTTCATTGACGATCAACTCAAGAGCACGGAAGATATCCTCTTCGCTGATACCGGCAGTATTTTCAACATGGACAACGCTGGCGTTGATCTCTTCTCCAAAGGCCCACATGGCTCCATAACCATCTAGGATAACATAGCCCTTCACATTGCCTTCGGCGTCGAGTACTAATTCGAGATCACGGGCGATATCGTTCTCGAAACCTTGAGCGAGGACTTCGGGGTTGATAATCGGTTCAACATCCAACTCGCCATTCCCGTTGACATCCTCGTTTATGATAAATTCACCGCCAGGTCCGACCACAACATCAAGAACACCATTTCCGTTGGTATCTTCGGTGTCATGTTCGCCATTGTCATTGAGATCATCAAAGAGCAGCTGGCTTCCTTCGAGGCGTAAACGATCAACATCTGAGTAACCATTTTGTAATTGAACGATATCCCCATAGAAGGGCGCATCACCATAAGGAACAATGACGCCATTCCCGAGCAATACGTAACCGGCGAAGGGAGAGTAGGAGATCACTTCGAGATCCCGGGCGAACTTCCCGCTTACATTGATCTGCTCAGAATCTATTGGAGTATCACCCGAAGCCCCCATCTTCATGATGGTTCCATCATCGACAAGCACATAGAGGGGAGAATTTTCCTCCAATTGGGCTGGATTACCTGCTTTTTTGACACCTGCCAAGGCGCGTGCGGCATCGCCTTCCAAGAATCCTGCCGAGAGTTCAGAGGAAGGAGTATGGAGTACGCCATAACCATCAAGGATGAGGAATTGGGTTCCGACGATGGGGTCGGTGACTTTAACTTTAACTGGGTTGCTTTGATTTCCTGCGGTATCGGTGGTGGAAATATACACATGACTTTGGGTCAAACGGAGTGGGATATAGAAGGTTCCATTCCCATCCGCCTCACCGGTGGCAATAAGTTCGGTTTTGTTTGCGTTTTCGAAAACAGAAACTTTCGCATGGGGCTCAACCGACCCCGGTTTGCCAAAGATGGATTCACCGGTGACGGTAAGATCGCTGGGATCGGGGTCATCCACGTTTACATCCAAGAACACAGGGATGGGATCGGGGCTTAAATTTCCATACTCATCCATGAGGGCAATATGGACAATCGATCTTCCAACCACGCTTTGGGTGTATGGATCCCAATAGTTCTGCCCCAGATCTAAGGCAACCGAACCTGGGAAGGGAATCCCCATTTCATTCATCAAGGGTTTATAATCAAGAATGGTGACAGATTCGCTTCGAACATCGATTTCTTCATCGTCATTCTCATCAGCAACCACGAAAATATAGGGAATGGCGTCATCGGGTATTGAATTCGATCCCATATTGGGTGGAAGCACCCGCTTGACGGTAAGCATATCCGATTCGCCTTTACCTCTTTCTTGGAGTTCAAAATCATCAAGGTTCGGGTTAAACACGATTTCGGGACCTTCGCGGTCTAATCCTGCATCCGTATCAATTAATTCAAATCCAACTTCGCGCCATGTAAAATCTTCTTCCACCTGATCTAAGGCCACCAAGTAGAAAGTTTCAATGAAATCACCGGTAACGGGATTACGTTCTGGGACTTCTATTTCAAAAGTACCATCCTCATTGACTTCGATGGGCGTAGCCAATTCACCATAGAAGGGAAAATTGGCCGCGGAATCTTCATCCATCCCGATATAAGCGCCGACAAAGACCTCTGAAACGGGATTACCAGAATCTGCAGAAACTGTGCGTCCCGTGACAATATCATCGGCACCTCTCATTTGATTTTCAATGTCAAGAGGATCGAAGGCCACTAAGCCGCGGGTCTTACCTGCGAGGTCAAGACCAACATAATTGCTTGTATTGCCGGTTGAATCAACAGATTGCAAGTAAACGATGCGACTGGAACCGCCTGGAATCGCCACGCTAAATTCACCATCCGCGTTGGCTCGAGCCCCCGCAATAAAGAAGGAATTTTCAGGCTGAGTGGATTGGGTGTCGGCTTCATCTGGTACCTGATTCAAGGGGAAGCCGAAGACGAGCACATTCGCATTTCGTTCAGTCATGCCGGTAATGACGATATTGGGATAATCTACCGAAGCCACAAGATCATAAGGATCAGCCACGGAGGTATCACCTTCGATTTCGACGGGTTCCGACTCATTGCCTGCCTGGTCAATGGCGACAAGACTATAGGATTGAGCCGAGGTCACGCTTACTACGAAGGAACCGTCGGCTGCCGCGCGCGTCCCACCGGCGTTAAATTGCAGTCCATCGGCATTCTCGCCGGTTACTATAATCCAGGATAAGGGTTCAGAGTCACCTGTAATTAAATAAGAGCCATCGCCTTGATCTTCAGTTTCAGGAGTCCCGAAAATGTTGGATTCGTTATCGGTTTCGACTGCGATTAATTCGCGACTATCGTTTCCGAAGAAATCTTCTACACGAAGGTAGGCATTTTGTTGGAGTTTATAGGAACCTTCTTCGTTAAAAACGTGGGTTACCGGAAGCACAAAAGCGCCGGAAGCATCGGCTCTTGCTTGTCCTAAGACATCGGAGTTTGCATCATCCTCGGCATAGGCGGTGATGATAGCATAAGAATCGGCGGTACCTAATATATTTGCAATTCCATCGGCACCCGGTGCATTCTCATCTTCGGGATCGTTATTATTAACAACTTCGAGTTCAGCGACACCCGTTTCTACATTGTTGGTAATGGTGGCCAACATGTATCTGGGAGTTTCTCCGCCATCCCCAGGATCACGCCGGGCGGTCACTCGAAGATAGAGATTAGGATCCAATCCATCGTCCCCATTGACATTGGAGCTGTTTACATCACGCCAGTTGAAGGGGAAGAAGGAGCCGTTGCTGCGAAATTCTCCTTGCGCGAAGAAAGTTGTATCGATGGAATGGACTCGTTTGGTGCGGTCCGGATTATCGATATCCACGCTGGTGGAATAGACCTCCACTTGGGAGAAGGGGGTAACACTCCGGATTTGGAAAGAGGCTTTCCCTGCGGGCAAGCCTTCAAATTGATCCACGAGAGTAGCGCTGCTTCCTGATCCCACTAATCGCTGGGTTAAAAGAACTTTACCAAAGAAGGGTTGGTCATTTTCATCGGTCGCGACGATATCGAGAAGCGCATGAGGGGGAGTCCCTTTAGAGACAGTGCTCTTCGTGCCGCTGAGCACCTGATTCGCTTCTTGTCGGTAGGTTCGAAGCGCGTCTAAAATCGCTTCCGATTCCAAGTCAAGATTCACGGTGCCTTGAATTTGTCCTTCCGTGTTCAACGCAGTGATCGTAGCCGAGGCAATATTCACACCGCCTTGGATTCGTATTGGCGAGTTGCGATGAAGAGGAAATTGACCTGTGAATGTCGAAAGACGATCAAATTCTTGACCATCATCCGCGGTAACAGTCACCTGGCTGTTGGAAGGCACGGAGCCCGCCAATCCGAAAAGAATAATATCCTCGTTCTCTCGTATAAGCAGAACATCGCCAAAAGCATCAGGGCCCTGTATTTTCACTCTTGCGGCTTGATCCGACTGAGCGAATCCCGAAACTGGCATGGCAAGCGCCATAATAATCAATATAGCCAGTGCTTTCGCCGCACATAATAGCCCGTTATGTTGTACCATCATGCATCCTCCTATCCAGGTGCCGTCTCGCAGAAACCAATTCAAGACGGTAATTCGCATAAGGTTTTAAATAAATTCCTATACAATCCTACACAAAAATCCGAAAAAAGACATTCGCTTTAACAAACAATATCATAGGAAGAAAAAAGGGAAAAGAGAAATTTCACACCTTCTCCAATTTAGAACCAATTTTCTTCAAGTTTTTTTGCCACATTCCAACAATCTCACTATATTACAGAAAACGAGAATTAACGACTCTCTTCTTCGGTATCCACAATTTTGGGCTCCGTGGTTTGGATTTGGAGATCCGCCACAAGAATATTAATGGCTTTGACCACATGCCCGGTCATATTTTCCACGACGCTTTTGACTTCGCGTTGGATGGAGTTGGTCACTTGCGGGATAGAATGTCCCTCTTTCAAGATAATTGTCATATCAATCGAGACTTCATCGTCTCCGGTGGTGATTTTCACTCCTTTTGGAGTGTCGCTGCGCCCCCAAACTTTGGAGAGACTATCAACCAGGCCATCGGTGGATTCCATCCCCGCCACCCCGGTAATCTTCCGCGCACAAGTAACAGCAATGGTCTCAAACACCTCGTTTGAGACCCCAATATCGCCCAAATCACGCGGAACCGGTTCTTTCTTTTCTTCCATCATTCATTCGTGGAAATCAGTTCTTTCATATATTTACCCGCCTTAAATTGAACAATATTTCGGGCGGGAACATCGGCGGATTCTTTCGTAACCGGATTACGGCCAATCCGCGCGGGTGTTTGTTTTACTTTAAAGACCCCAAAGTTACGAATCTCGATTCTTTTTTCACGTGCCAGGGTTTCAATGAAGACATCAAACACACATTCCACAATTGCTTTTGTGTAATTTTTTTTAAGGTTGGTTCGCTGTGAAACAATTTCAATAATTTCTTTTTTTGTCACGCGCTATCACTCCCAAGAGCGTATTCAGAGCACCTTAAAACGCGGAAGAAGAATCAAAGGTGGTGGTTATGTATTTATAAAAAATCAAACTTTGCGGGGATGGGATTTGAACCCATGACCTCCGGGTTATGAGCCCGACGAGCTACCGCTGCTCCACCCCGCGTCAAGTTTAATTTTACCGAATCTTCTTAGTTGCGTGTTCGGTACCTTACCGTCTCTGGCACAGCGAACAATCTACATTACTATAACACCTGCCACTTGTCAAGGAATTTCAACACGTTCCGTCAGAAAAATATCCTAAAGACTCTGATTTTAGGATACTTGAAGTTGGCTTAACTTTCAAGTCTTTTCTTACGATTTCTTGCTTCTTTATTGACTATTTACGGGAACAAAGGTCACCAGAATTTCTTCTGGACCGAGATAATTCATTTTATCCCGTGCGACTTGTTCCCAGGCGGTGGGGTCGGACTCAAGCCGTTTCACCCATATTTCTTTCCTATCCAACTCATTTTTAAGGAGTTGGACATCATTTTCCATATAATAAAGTTTTTCTTTGTATCTTTCCAAGCGGTCATACCGATTAAACAGAGCAGTTAAACCAATAATGACGATTGAAATGAAAGCAATTGTCAAAAGCCATGAGAAGGTATCACAAAAAAACGCTTTAATAAGGTTGATCATGATTGGTTAAGCATCCTCCTCATTTTTTTGTATACTCATTTAAACGGAATGACTATGAAGCAGCACTTCGCGATTCTAATCTCGTAACTACTTAGCGTTTAAAGACTTCTTTACCCGGATAGACGGCGGCTTCTCCGAGTTGTTCTTCGATGCGCAACAATTGATTGTATTTACACACCCGGTCGGTACGGCAAAGGGATCCGGTTTTGATTTGTCCCGCATTGGTCGCTACGGCAAGATCAGCGATGGTGGTATCTTCGGTTTCTCCGCTGCGATGGGAGATGACGTTGGTATAGCGATTTCGTTTTGCGAGATCAATCACTTCCATGGTCTCGCTGAGAGAACCGATCTGATTAAATTTGATCAGAATCGAATTGGCGATCCCCTGATCGATGCCTTTGCAGAGACGTTCACGGTTGGTGACAAAGAGATCGTCGCCAACCAGTTGGATTTTATTTCCTAGTTTTTCGGTCATTAGTTGCCAGCCATCCCAATCATTTTCATCCATGCCGTCTTCGATGGAAAGAATGGGATATTTGGAGCAAAGTTCTTCATAGAATGCGACTAATTCGGCGGCGCTTTTCTTAGGATTCGTTTCGGCGGAAAGAACGTACGTTTTAGAGTCCGCGTCATAAAATTCAGAGGAGGCCACATCCAAGGCCAATGAAATTTGTTCTCCCGGTTTATAGCCCGCTTTTTCAATCGCGGTAATAATGACCGAGAGGCCTTCTTCATTGGAATCGACTGCGGGGGCAAAGCCGCCTTCGTCGCCAACCGCGGTATTTTTCCCTTGTTCGGCGAGGACTTTTTTCAAGTTATGGAAGACTTCGACACCCATGCGCAGGGCTTCTTTGAAAGAAGGTGCCCCATGGGGGATGATCATACATTCTTGGATATCCAGGTTATTATCCGCATGTTCTCCGCCGTTAAGGATGTTCATCATGGGAACGGGAAGCATGAAGGTCGAAGCGCCACCCAAGTAGCGATAAAGCGGTTGGTCGAGCACTTCGGAGGCTGCACGAGCCGCCGCTAAAGAAACACCCAGAATCGCATTCGCCCCTAATTTTGATTTATTGGGAGTTCCATCCAGATCGAGCATGGCTTTATCGATTGCCAATTGATCGAAAACGCTCATTCCAACGAGGTTGGGGGTGATACGATCATTGACATTGGCCACCGCTTTGGTAACCCCTTTTCCCATATAGCGGCCTTTATCGGCATCGCGTAATTCGATGGCTTCGTGTTCGCCTGTGGAGGCGCCGGAAGGTACGCAGGCGCGGCCAACGACTCCAAGTTCCAATTCTACATCGACTTCTATCGTTGGATTCCCCCGGGAATCCAAAATTTCCCGTGCATGTATGTGTCGAATTCTGCATTCATCGGCCATGATGAAAGAATCTCCTTCTAAATTATGGTAAATTTTTTCTATTTTAAACGGTAAAGTCGAATTTCATAACGGCTGGAGAGATAAAAACGTAGAAAGATTCTCTACAACCATATAAACGATATTAGACTCTACGTTTAATGTCAACAGGATTACAACAAGGAAAACATAAAAAAACTAATTGATTTGCTTGCGTCTATATACAGTATGTATGGTGATTTCTCCTTTATGGTAGTGGCAATAGGGATAAGCAGGCTAGGGCTGTGGAATCTTTTTTCTTCTTGTTTGCGGTACAAGATCAAACGAGCGATATTATTTAGCAAAAGAGGGTAAGAATTGCCTCGGTTCGTAACAATTAATTGGTTGATTTATGGAAGATTATACAAAGTAGAGTATTTTTTTTCTAAATAGTTAAGGAACGGGAGGGAGGAAGGTTCCCTGCCGGTGATATGTTGGATGAGTTCGGGGGCGTTCATGCGGCGTCCGAGGTGGTGCACCTGGCGGCGCAGCCATTCAAGCAGCGGTTGGAAGTGGCCTGCTTTTACCTGGTCCCATAGATCCGGGATTTCTTGGAGGATCATTTCGAACAATTGGGCGGCATATAAGTTTCCCAAAGTGTAAGTGGGAAAGTAACCAATAAGTCCATGAGACCAATGAATATCCTGAAGGCAACCCAGGGCATCGTCGGGGACATCCAACCCTAAGTATTGTTTGATTTTTTCATTCCAGAGGGAGGGCACATCTTTCGTTTCTAACTCCCCTTCTATGAGGGCGGTTTCGATTTCGAAGCGTAGGATAATGTGCAGATTGTAGGTGCATTCATCCGCCTCGACGCGGATGAAAGAGGGTTCAACTTTGTTGATGGCTTGGAAAATTTGCTCCGGGGTAATGGAATCCAGGCGCCCGGGAAAATGCTCTTGCAGGGCGGGAGTGTAGTATTGCCAAAAAGCAAGGCTGCGACCAATGATATTTTCCCACATGCGCGACTGGGATTCATGCACCCCCAGGGAGATGGCTTCCCCTAGGGTGGTTTTGCGATCTTCGGGGCGAAAGCCTTGTTCATAGAGAGCATGGCCGCCTTCGTGCATGGAACTGGTCAGGGCGGAAAAGAGTTCTTTGGGGTTCAGCCGGGTGGTGATCCGCACATCGTAGAGGTCAAAACCGGTGGTGAAAGGATGCACTGATTTATCCTGGCGGCCGGCTTCCAGGTCGAAGCCCATATCTTTGAGGATACGGAGGGTTAAGTTCCATTGGGCCTTTTCATCCCACTCCCCTTGGGTCCAGGAGGTATCGGGTTGGTGGACAGAGCGTGTGATTTTGTCAATTAAGGTGCTTTGGCGTTGGGAGAGTTCGGCGAAGAGGGGCTTGAGTTTTTCGACGGTCATGCCGCGTTCGAAGTCTTCGAGCAGGGCATTGTAGGGTGAGCCTTTATAGCCCATAAAATCGGCTTTTTGTTTAGCGAGATCGACAATTTTTTTGAGATGAGGTTCAAAAAGAGCGTAGTTCCTCTCTTCGCGGGCGTTAACCCATGCTTGGAAGGCAGCGCTGCGGGCTTTGGAGAATTCATGGACAAAGGATTCGGGCAGCCGGGTTGAGCGTTGATAATCGTAGAGGGTTTCAGAAACCAATTTCGCTTCATCGGGGCTTAATGCACTGGAATGATCTTGTAAATGTTGTAAAAGATTGCCGATTTCTTTTGAGGTAAACAAGCGATGGGCTAAGGCCGAAATGGTGGCGAGCTGTTCGCCCCGTCCTGGAGCGGCTTTGGGTGGCATGTAAGTTTCCTGATCCCAATTCAGAAGGGAGGCAGCTGAATGGAGATCGCGAATTTCGGCTAATTTATGGCGTAATTGTTCTACTTTTTCTTTCATCGTAAAATCGTCCAAGGTTTTTGAGTCAATTTAGTAAGGATGGTTTAGATGGTAGAAGAATCTTCTGTGATTGTGAATATCTACATAAAAAAACAGCCCCGACGGTGTCAGAGCTGAGGGTCTTCAAATTGATCCAGGTTAAGAAGGTTATGCGAACAAATCAACCTGATTCCCTTTTTGGAATGCATTGCCAAGTCCTGATTGTTGTTGATCAGACTTGGACGATTCGTCACCGCGGGTTACTGCGGCTGCGGTGGATTGGGCCTGAGCAAAAGTGTTGGTTTTTTCCGCCTGAGCGGTGGATGCTTCAGGTTGGGATTTTGACTCAGGAGTAGAGACTTTGGTGGTATTGTTCTGCACCGAATTGGTATTCGATGTCAAGTTAGGAACCATACCCGCCATGATTGGATCAACCATTGATTCCTCCTTTCGCGAGTCTTTTTATGAAATATGTTATTAAAAAATAAAATTTCCCTTTATTAAAATCGGCAATACATGGAAAAACTTAAGTGTTTGTTCTTAATTTTTATAAAAAAAAATAATTGGTTCGTTCGACACGTGGATTTTTGTTTGTCTGGAGTGAGGGGGAGGTACTTTTGTCTGAATCAGGATGACCGGGATGGATGGGGAAAAAATGATTTCATGGGTTGAAAAGGCGACCGCTTCTCGTTAGTATCCAACCTCGTGGATCGAGGCCATTTTGGAGTTGTTTTTTACATTTGTTTTCTATCGAGAATTGACTGTGAATCTGAAAACCCATTTAAATCCTCAACAATTAGAAGCGGTTACCCATTTGCAGGGTCCCTTGTTGGTTTTGGCCGGTGCGGGAAGCGGGAAAACCCGGGTGATTACCTACCGTATCGCTTATCTTATTCATGAACACAATGTGGAACCCTATCAAATTTTAGGGGTAACTTTTACAAATAAGGCCGCGAGTGAAATGAAACAGCGAGTGATGAAACTGGCAGGGAGAAAAGCGGCCGGGGTTACTCTATCGACCTTTCACTCTCTGGGACTGCGAATTTTGCGTGAACATGGGGATCGAATCGGCTACCGGCGTAATTTCACGATTTACAATGAAGGGGATCAACTCTCGCTGGTGCGGACGCTTTTGCGGGAACATGAGAAACGGAAAGAGAAGTTTGATGCGGGAATATTGCTTTCGCGGATTAGTAGTTATAAAGACAATCTAATCCATGGGAAAGCGGAAGTTCCGGTATTTAATGATAAATACGATCTTGTCTTCCAGGATATTTTTCAGCGTTATCAAAGTTCGTTGCGGGCATGCCAAGCGGTGGATTTCGATGATTTGATCCTCCTACCGATTCAATTGTTTGAAAAACACTCGGACGTGCTGGATATCTACGCCAACCGTTTTAAGCATATTCTTGTGGATGAATACCAGGATACCAACGATGGGCAGTGCCGATTTATGGCGATGTTGTCGTCAAAGAATCGTAACATTTGCGTAGTGGGTGATGACGATCAGAGTATTTATGGATGGCGGGGAGCGCAGGTTAGGAATATTCTTCAGTTTGAGAAAGAATACCGCAATGCCAAAGTGATAAAACTGGAGCAAAACTACCGCTCGACCCAAGTGATTTTGGATGCGGCTTATCATGTGATAAAAAATAATTACACACGGCAAGAAAAACGCTTGTGGACGCAACGCGGACGGGGGCGGAATATCGACGCATTTGTCGCGAATGATGAGAATGATGAAGCTAAGACAATTGCCTGGCGTTTGAGAACGATTCAGGAACGAACGCAGGCGCGTTGGTCAGATTTTGCCGTGCTTTACCGCAGTAATGTTCAGTCACGGGCGTTGGAGACGGCGTTCCGCATTTCGAAAATCCCTTACACCGTAGCGGGCGGGTATGAGTTCTTCGAGCGAAAAGAAGTCAAAGATTTGGTGTCTTATTTGCGGGTAATTCATAATCCCCATGATGATTTGAACTTACTTCGTATATTGAATTATCCACGCCGGGGGATTGGGGACAGCACTACAGTGAAACTGAGTGAGCAAGCCCAGAGAGAAGGCGTCTGTATGTATGAGATGCTGAAGAAGCATTGTCATAATACCAACTTAAGCAAAACCGCTCGCAAGGGAATGCATGAATTCATCGAGATGGTAGATCATCTTCATCAAAAGAGTAAAGTGACGGCCGTGCCGGTGCTGGTACGTGAAGTGATTGAGAAAAGCCGTTATCGGGAGGAATTGGAGCGTACGATTGAAGATCCCATGACCGCGCAGATGAAAATCGAAATGGTGGAAGAGATGGCCTCGGCGGCGGCTTCTTTTGAGGAACAAGAAGAAAAGGGGACATTGATCAACTTTATTGATTCCATCTCCTTGGGAGATGAGCCGGGGAATAATGCGAAAAAGAAGCCTTTTGAGAATTCGGTGCTGCTTGCGACTTTGCATAGTGCGAAAGGCTTGGAGTTTCCCTACCTCTTTTTATGTGGGATGGAAGAAGACCTGCTTCCTCACGCGCGCTCGGTGGGAGACAATAATGAGATTGATGAGGAACGCCGGCTTTGTTATGTGGGCATCACTCGGGCGCAGGTGCATTTGACATTGAGTTTTGCCCAAGAGCGTACCAAATTTGGACGAAAAAGACGCCGTACCCCTTCCCGTTTTCTTAAAGAAATTCCCGAAGCCTTTCTATGCAAGCAATTCAGCCACAGCCCTCATTTCTTCGACAAACAGCAAATCAAACATGTGATCGAAGAATAATTTCTTTCTGAATCCCATCATACTGTACAATTTGTAAGCCAGCGTCGAGAAGGCGGAAGTAAAATGCATTTTCGCATGTTCAAGCGGGTGGTATTGTAATATAATAATACGATTTGTTGGGAGTTCGGAGTTTCAATAGAAAAGGAGCCATGCGTTGATCAAAGTTGAAAACTATCATAAGACTTATCGTGAAACGGTCGCGGTTGAAGACTTGAGTTTCGAGGTCAAGCCCGGAGAGATTCTTGGTTTGGTTGGGCCTAACGGGGCGGGAAAAACGACGACCCTACGTGCGATCTGCGGAATCATTCCACCTACGATGGGGACATTAACGATTGCGGATTATGATATCACAGAACAACCGGTGGAAGCGAAACGCCGCATTGCCTTCATTCCCGATGATCCCAATTTGTTTGAATCGTTGACGATATGGGAGCACCTGCAATTTATGGCGTCCGTTTATGAGATTGAAGATTTTGAAGAGAAGGCGGAAATGTTACTGGAGCAATTCGACCTTATGGAAAAGCGAAATACGATTGCACAGGAGCTTTCGCGGGGCATGCAGCAAAAAGTGGCGATCTGCTGTGCCTATCTGCATAATCCACGAGTGTTGCTTTATGACGAGCCGCTTACAGGGTTGGATCCACGGGCGATTCGAACTTTAAATCAATCCATTAAGCAGAGAGCGGAGGAAGGGGCGGCGATCATCGTCAGTTCGCATTTGCTTTCGCTGGTCGAGCATCAGTGCACGCATATTTTGATCCTGCATCATGGGAAAACCTTGTTTTTTGGAACCATGGAAGAAATCTGGAAAACCTTTGGGGCGGATGATAAGGACGCGACTTTGGAGGAGATGTTTTTCCGGGCTACCGAGGGAGACCTGGAAGCGATGGATTTATCACGAATCGAGACAAAATCATGATGCATCCCGCGTTAATCCACCTGATTCGATTGCAATACCGGGGAAAAATCAGAAACGGGATTCAGAAGTTGAAAACGCTGCGGGGGGCGTTTTACTTTGTGATGATGCTGTTGATGTTTGGTTTTTGGCTGGGGCCGCAAATTGCGGTGATGATCATGCAAGCGAACGAGAACCCAGAGCGGTTCAGGCAATCGGCGGAAAATTTCCGTTTATTTTTTCCCTATGGGATGTTGGTTTTTTGTTTGGCGTCGGTGGTTTTCAGTTCGGCGGAAAAAGCGATTTACTTTAAGCCAAATGAAATTGATTTTCTGTTTCCCGGTCCCTTTCACCGGCGAGAATTGTTGATTTATAAGATCATCACTTTATTGATTGGGGCCTTGTTCCCTGCCCTTCTCTTTTCCTGTTTTTTGTTACGTTTTGCGCATCACGGGGGCACACTTTTTGTGGGGGCTTATTTGGCGTTATGTTTTATGATGCTGTTTGGGATGCTTATGCTGCTGATTCGGCACAGCATCTCTCAGCGAGCGTTTACAACCCTGCGTCAAGTGTTGCTAGGGGTCATTGTGTTCTTGTTGGGGGTGGCGGGGTATCTTGTTTTGGTGAAAATTGAAGCGCAAACCTTGTGGCAGGGGATCAAGCAGTTTCCCGAGACGCGCTGGGGTGAGATTCTCTTGTTTCCATTTTTGAGTTACAGCAACACCATGATGGCGGAAAGTTTGGGTGAATTTGTTATGTGGGGGACGGCGGCGCTGGGGTTGAATGTGATTCTTTTGGGATTGATTATACGTCTCGATACGAATTTTCTGGAAACCGCTTTGCATATTAGCCGCAAGATCTATCAACGCTCGAAGGCGGCGAAGAAATCAGGGCGGGTAGCTGTTTTTAAAACGAAAAAAGAAGCTAAACGTTCTTTTCCAATGTTACCGCGATGGGGTGGAAGCGGGCCAATTCTTTGGCGCCAGATTTTGAGTGCGTTTCGAAATTCGAAAAATGTCCTGTTTATGATTCCTTTGTTTTTAATTATTGTGTTTCCGATTTTGATTAGAAACAGGGAGATCGGCCAAGGTGAGATATGGGGGTTTTTGGGACTCATTTTGTGGATGTCGATCTTTTTTACCCAGTGGGTGGCTTTTGATTTTCGAGCAGAAATTGATCGAATGGAATGGTTGAAGCAGCTGCCGATTTCTTCCATGGCGGCGGCGTTAGGGGAGATTCTTGTGCCTACGTGTATTTATGTGGCCTTGGAATTATTGTTATTGGGGGGAATTGCGATTCTACAACCGGAAGCGGCGCTCACTTTTTTAACGGCGATGGTCTTTATTATTCCGGTGAATTTCATGATTTTTGGGGTAGAGAATTTTGTCTTTTTGTTGTTCCCGGTTCGAATGGTGCAAACAACCCCCGGGGATTTTCAGCATATGGGACGGATCATGTTATTCTTTTTGTTGAAGTTGATTGTGATTTTGTTGGCCTTGGGCCTCGCAGCATTGTTGGGAATATTCTTTTATTTTCTCTTTTTAAAATCCATGTTGATGGGGATTATTGGAGCATGGATCATGTTAGTGTTATGTGCTCTCGCCTTTCTTCCGTTGACGGCGTGGGCGTATAATCGTTTTGATGTCAGTGTGCATACACCCACTTAAAGAAAAAGGAGTAAAGTTCTTCCATGAAAGTGCGAATTTTTTTGTTTGTTCTACTTGTAAGCGTTATAGCGAGTTCGGGGCTTTGGGCACGTCCTATTGCTCTTGAGTCTCCAGATGGAAGTCTCACTTTGAATTTGGTTATTAAGGAAGATGGAGAGAAGCAAGGGCTTTTTTACAATTTGCAAAAAAAGAGAAAGCGCATTCTTGAGGATTCTCGGCTGGGGTTGCAATGGGAAGGCGAACCAGACCTCGCTTTTGATTTTACGATGGAGAAGGTTCGGAGTCAACAAGGGAATCAAACCTACCGACCGGAGTATGGAGAGCGTTCGACGATTCAGGACACTTACAGTCAAGGCATAATTACGTATCAAGAGAAAAGTTCTCCGCAGCGGAAACTTACGCTGGTGATACGGATGTATGATGAGGGGGCCGCGTTTCGTTATCAAGTTGAGCGGGAGAAAAATTCGGAGTATACCCTAACAGAGGAGCTGACTGAATTTCGCTTTCCGAAGGGAACGATGGTGTATGAAGAACATGGCACGGAGGGGAAATATCACCATGTGAAGGTTTCTGAAGTGCAGCCGAGGTGCGAGATGCCGTTGACGGCGGAGATCGGCGAAGAGGCTTTGGCTTGTATTATGGAAGCGAATGTGCAAAATCATCCCACGGCCAAACTCTCTCCCGGGGAGCACTCGCAAAGTTTGCGGATTGACTTGGATGGGGAAGCTCACTATGAAGGGGGAAATTATGTATCGCCCTGGCGGGTGATTATGGTAGGTGAGACTCCAGGGGATTTGGTCGAACAAAATGATTTGCTTTTCAATTTAAATGCGCCCAATGGGTTGAGTGATACATCATGGATAAAACCCGGAACCGTGATTCGGTGTATTCGGTTGAACACCGAGTGGGGTAAAAAATATATCGACTTTGCGGATCAGTTCAATATTGACTATGTTCATTTTGATGCGGGATGGTATGGTCCAGAACGGGAGGAGGATTCCGACGCGAGAACTCCAAAGGAGGATCTCGACATCAAGCATCTGATCAAGTACGCGGAGGAGCGAAATATCGGGATCAGTGTGTATGTGAACCGGATTGCGTTGGAAAAGCAGATTGATGAGATTTTCCCGCTTTATGAAGAATGGGGGATTAAAGCGGTGAAGTTTGGTTTTGTGCGAGTGGGAAAACAAGAACCTATGAAATGGCTGGTGGAGGCAGTGCGAAAAGCGGCAGAACATCGGCTCATGGTGGATATCCATGATTCGTACCGTCCCTCGGGTTTGAGCCGAACTTATCCCAACTTAATGACTCAAGAAGGAATTCGCGGTAATGAGCATATGCCCACCTCGGAGCATAACGTTACTCTGCCCTTCACGCGCTACCCCGCAGGGGCGGGGGATTATACGATTTGTTATTACAGCGACCGGTTGAAAACCACCCATGCGCATCAGCTGGCGGCTTCGATCGTGTTTTATAGCCCTTTGAAATTTCTTTTCTGGTATGACACACCCGATGAATATCAGGGAGAAGAAGAGATTACGTTGTTTAAGCATTTACCCAGTGTGTGGAACGATACCCGGGTATTGCACGGGAAAATCGGGGATTATGTTTGTATCGCCCGTAAGAATGCGCTGGATTGGTTTATTGGGGCAATGAGCGATGAAAACCCGCGGGAATTGGAGATCCCGCTGACGTTCCTTGATTCGGATAAGACCTATACCGCGTCTATTTATTCCGATGATCTGGAGAATGAAGAAAGCCGGACAAAGGTGAAAAGCGAACAATGGCTGGTGACGAATGAGACGGTGATCAAGGCTTCCTTGGCACCCAACGGGGGACAAGCGATTTATATTAGGCCGGCCAAGAAGAGTGAGCGGGAGGAACTAGAGGCTTATCGATGAATTATTGTCTGAATCAGGATGGGCGGGATGGGGGGATGAGCAGGATAACGGCATGGAGGGATGGGGGGTTTTCATTCTAAGAAACAGTCCTATGATTTTTTTAGGGTCGTTTTTTGGTTGAACAAGCTAGCATCTTTTTTTGTATGCTACGTGAATAGATAGACACAATGTAAAGTAGGAGGGAACTATGCAATTTCGACCTTTGGGTCAATCGGGTATTGATGCATCGATTATCGGCTTAGGAACATGGGCTATCGGCGGCTGGATGTGGGGCGGCACCGATGAGAAACAATCGGAAGACGCCATCCGCGCGGCCATCGAAGAGGGCATCACGTTGGTTGATACGGCGCCGGCCTATGGCTTGGGGCTTTCGGAAGAGATCGTAGGGAAAGCCATTGCCGAACGCCGTGATGAGGTGGTGCTTGCCACAAAATGCGGGCTGGTGTGGCATGTGAATAAGGGGGTTCATCATTTTAATGAGCATGGAAAGGAAGTGTACCGTTATTTGGGGGCGGATTCGATTCGTTATGAGGTGGAGCAAAGTTTGAAGCGATTGAAGACGGATCGTATTGATCTGTATCAAACCCATTGGCAGGACCCCACCACGTCAATTGAAGAAACCATGTCGACGCTTTTGGAGTTGAAGAAAGAGGGGAAAATCCGGGCTATTGGAGTGAGTAATATCACCCGCGAACAGCTGGATACCTATCGTAAAACCGGCCCGGTGGATGCGGCGCAGGAAAAATATAGTATGCTGGATCGCGAGCTGGAGAAAGAGATGCTTCCTTATTGCCGAGAACATACGATTGCGATGCTCGCCTATTCTCCTTTGGTGCTGGGACTGCTAACCGGGAAAATAGGCCCTGAACGACAATTTCAGGGAGACGATTTGCGTAAGAATAATCCCCGGTTTACGGTTGAGAATCGCAAGAAAGCCCAGGCTATGCTGGAAGAGATGCAGCCGGTGGCGGATCAACACGGGATAACGCTCTCGCAGATGGTGATCGCTTGGACAACCGCTCAGCCGGGATTGACGCATGCCCTGGTAGGTGCGAGAGACATTCGACAGGCGAAAGAAAACGCGAAGGCCGGCGAGATTCAACTGAGCCAGGAGGACCTGGATAGAATCAATAAAGCGCTGGAAAAACACGGCGGGGATATTACCTAGAGTGATCTGTCCCCCTAAAAAAAAGCCATTGAAGTTCGTGGGAAGATTTGTTGAACTTCAATGGCTTTCTTTATGGGCTTTGGGAATGATTAATGTTTGAAGCAGCGCATGCCGGTAAAGAGCATGGTGGCATTATTTTCGTTACAGGCTTTGATGGCATCGGAATCACGGAGTGACCCGCCGGGTTGGACAATGGCTTTGATGCCTTGATCCAGCAGGGCATCGACGCCGTCGCGGAAGGGGAAGAAGGCGTCCGAAGCGGCGACTGCGCCTTCTAGGCCGGCATGATCTTTTTCGACCTCTTGATCGATTTGATCTAAAACATAGGTATTCATCACCCGATCGCGGACTTGGAGTAAGAGAGCGTCGTAATTCATGCCATGTTTTTGGATGGAGATCAACGCACGGCGGGAATCATAGGCTTTGCTGACGCATTGTTTGGCCATCATCACTCGATCTTGGCCACCCACACCGATGGAGACAGTCGCTCCATTTTTGGCGGTTAGGACCGAGTTCGAGGTTACGCCCGTTTCGACCATCCAGGCGAACCAAAGGTCTTTGAGTTCCTCTTGGGTGGGTTCACGGTTGACGGAGACGGTATTGCCGGTGCGGACTAATTTTCCGTTTTGCATTTCACGTTCGGGAACATCTTTTGGAACATCGACCAAGTGGGCAAAATCCTCGAAGGTTTTGATGGGGGTATTTTCCTTGCCTGCGGTGGGAACGTAGGACCATTGTTGGATGATGGAGCCATCCGAGAGGCTTTTGATATCCAAATAGCGTTGGCCGAGATGTTCATGTAAGCGCTCGATATTTTTCATACGGACGACGCGCAAATTTTTGCGGCGAGCGAGGATCTCGGTGGTGCCTTCTTCATAGTCAGGGGCGCAAACGACTTCGTAATATTGTTCGGAGAGGGCTTCGGCGGTATCCTTGTCCAGGGGGCGATTTATGACCAAGGTACCGCCAAAGGGGGCGATGGGGTCGGCTTCCCAGGCTTTGGTGTAGGCTTCAAGCAGGGAATCGCCGATCGCGGCTCCGCAGGCGTTATTGTGTTTGATAATGATGGCGCAGGGCGGTTGGGAGAAGTATTTCAGAATATTGAGGCCGCTGTCGATATCGGTAAGATTGGTTTTGCTGGGATGTTTGCCGAATTGGATTAAGCAGTCGGTATCCAAGGCGCCGATTAAGCCTTTATCTTTGTGGATGAATTCAAGGCCCGCGAGGATGATGTTGCCATTGATGGGGCGGTAGAGAGCGGCTTCCTGGCCGGGATTTTCGCCGTAGCGGAGGCCTTTTTCTTCCATGGTGCCTTCGTCGTTAGGAATGCTCCAGGTGACTTTTTCGTAAAGGCAGACTTGGGCTTCGGTGGCTTGGAGGAGATCGACATCGTTGGGGTTTTCAGTAAATCCCATAAAGAAATGGGGGGGGAAATGTTCACTCATTACGGTATGGTATTGTTTGATACTCATGGTTCGTATACTCCCTTATAAATTTGTAATAACTTGGGCGCCGTTTCCAGGGGATGAAGAGAAAATATGGTTATCGCCCGCCCCCTCTGGATCGACCCAGGTATAAAACTGTTCGGTGATCAATTGAATAAACGCATCGCGCTTGCAGCGTGGAAGTAGATTTACGGTACATCCACCAAAGCCCGCGCCCGTTAGTCGTGAACCAAGCGCCCCCGCTTCCATCGCGAGTTGGGTGAGATGGTTCAGCTCGGGGCAGGAGATTTCGAAATCGTAGCGTGCGCTTTCATGTCCCTGATTCATTCGATGTCCCACGGTTTCGTAATCGCCTTGTTTCAAGGCCTCGCAGCATTGTTCAACCCGAATCGCATCGTTTAGGACATGGCGCAGGCGTTTTCCGCATGCAAAAAGCATGGTACTTGGTTCTTGGTTCTCGTTAAAGGAATACTGGTGGAAAAGAGCGTGAAGTGGAGATTCGCCTAAGATTGGGAGTAGATCTGAATAGCGATAGATTTCTCGAAGAGCTTCGTCAAGCAAGTGGAGTAAATCCTTATAAGAGTAGTAAGTGCGTAGGTCACCCAAGCGGGTGAAGGTGAGCGGTTGGCCTTGGGTTTTTAGATAATGCTGAATAAGGAGTGTACCCAGGCGGCATTCGAGGGCGCGGAGGTTGTATTGTTGCAGAGTTTGTTCGCTTTTTTTGGCATGGATGAGGGAGTCGCATAAGACAACGATGTAATCCTCCGAGAAGGGGATGGGATCGACTTGTAAGGGGAAAAAATCAATTTTTAATACATGTCCGGCGGAGGAAAGAAGGCAAGCGGCTTGATCCATGCCACCCCCGCGGGTGCCTACGTAGTGTTCAGCCTCGGCCATGCGTTCAGCCAGTTCCAGTTTGTCCATCTCAACCTCATTCGCCTGCAAAAAGGCGAGGGCCGAGGCGACCACCAGGGCGGAGGATGAGGATAAGCCTAGACCTTGGGGGATGGTGCCGTCGATGTGGAGGAGAGCGCCCTTGGGTTGGGGGCGGGTATTTTGGATAGCATCCAGGACACCTAAAATGCCGGCTTTGACATAATTGAGCCAATGCCCTTGGGGATGTGGGGGGATGGTAGGTTGAATTTCGAAACGGTGGAGAGCCTGGGGCTGGGGGGCTAAGGCGGCGTGAATTTCATTGTGGGCTAGGGGTTGCCCGTGGATATGGATGGTGGGTTCGATGGCCATGGGCAACACTGGAAGGCCGTTATAATCCGTGTGTTCTCCCAAAAGATTGACCCGTCCCGGTGCGTAGATATCAAATTCACCCCAAGACATTGTTTTCTAAAAAACCTATCGTTTCTTTGTTTTGTGATTCTAACCATGCAACATCTTCTGGTGTAGTTACTTCAAAACGAAAGTGTTGCACAGGGAGAGCCTGGACGTGCATTTTATCACAAACAGAATGGGAAATGGCTTCAGTTAATTCATACTCGCCGCGGGGAGAAGGATTCAAGCGATGGAGATAGTCAAAGATCGTGGGAGTAAAGACAAAGAAGCCGGCCTGGTTCCAGTGAGTTGTGGAAGTCCCTTTTGGTGGTTTTTCTTGGATGTTGGTGATTTGGTAGGAATCCTGATCCCAATATACGGCGGCTCCGAGGTAAGGATCCTCCATCCAGTTTACGGTGAGGAGGATATCGGGGGAATAATGGTGAAAGGTGTTGATTGCATGAGAGTAGTTTTGGTAGTGGAATAAAATATCGCTAAAGGTGAGGAGAAAGGGTTCTCCCGCGGTCCATGTTTCTGCGCACAACAGGCCGCCGGCGGTGCCATTTTGGGGAATCTGGCGTTGATAATGGATACGAAGGTCGTAGGTGCTGCCATCGCCGAGATAGGCTTCTAGGACAGGGGCGAGATAGCCAGTAACGATGCACACCTCGGTAATCCCAGATTGTTTAAGGGCGGCCAGGATCCATTCGATGAGGCGCCGATTGGCGATTGGGATCATGGGTTTGGGTTGATTTTGGGTTAAAGGAAGCATACGGGTACCTTTCCCCGCAGCGAGAATCACCGCTTTCATAGTATTGAAATGAAAACAGCCGGGAGAAGGTCCCCCGGCTGTCGGGCATTTGGTTCATGGCATATTGCTACTGATTGAGTTGCAGCCATAGATCTTGTGCGTCTTGGGGTGTGATTTTTCCATCTCCATTCAGGTCGGCGATTTCGAGTTGTTCTGGAGTAGGATCTTCACCAAGTAAGAAGATTTCGAGAATATTGGTTACATCTTCTTCAGTGATTTCTCCATCACCGTCGACATCGCCTGGGATTGTTTCTTCGGGGGTAGGCGTCGTAGTAGGCGTGTCGGTCGGAGCCGGAGTTGGGGTTTCGGTTGGAGTCTCAGTAGGCACCTCCGTGGGTGTTTCAGTAGGTTCAGGAGTAGCCGTTGGTTCTGAAACTTCTGTAGGGGTCGGCTCGGGCACAGGTGTATCCGTCGGTGCGGGGGTAGGCGTTTCTGTTGGAGTTTCAGCCGGGGTTTCTGTGGGAGTTTCGGTTGGGGTTTCCTGGGCTGAAACATCAGCGACACACAATCCCATAAAAAACAGGGTTCCTACGCAAAGAAGAAAAAGGGTTAAGGATTTAGACATCGAAAAGCTCCTTTCAACAGCACCATTCACAAATATTTAAGATTATTTTTTATTTTCACAAAATCCAAGAGATTACTTTGCAATCATAAGAAAGAAGGGGGGCAATTGTCAAGAGGGTTTGGCATCTTTTTTAAATTTTTTCGTTATCCTAAGCAAATGTTATTTATATTTTCATTGCATTTTTTTAATAATTCAACTCGTAACTCATTCAATTATAAAGATTTGTAACCAATAATGGTTTCTGATACTTTACTATGAATATCAACAATTAAAGAGCCTTAAAAATCACTGGCCTTGATCGGGGACGGTCTTTTCTTCGGCCACCATGAGTTTGAAGAAAAGAGAGGCAGCGAGAGCAATCAGGGCGAAGAGAAAAAAGCCGTGTTGGATGGCTTCTGCACGGGGGATATTGTCGAAGGAGCCGACATAGAGGCTGCCGCATAAATAGCCGGCGATTTGTCCACTCATCAAGGAGAAGTAGAGGAGGGATTGGGCGGTGGAACGTACGCTTTCGTCGCATTCTGAGTCAAGATAGGTGGCGGTGACAAAAAAAATGCCTAACACTGCGGGGCCATGAAGCATAGAAAACATTAGGATTATGTACTGTTCGGTGAAAAAGGAGATACCCAGCCAGCGAATCCCTTCGGCGGCGAAGCCTATCACGATCATGCGTTTTAGGCCGGTGCGATGGATAATGGAGGCCATGAAGTAGGTGAAAAAGATTTCAATGCCCACACCGGTGAGCCAAATACTGGAGAAAAAACGTTCGGAATATCCCAGATAATCGATATAGGGGCCGATGTAGAGCAAGGAGGAAGACATGGTCATACCGATGCAGAAAAGGGAGAAAAAGAAGTAGAGGAGGTTACGATTTTGGACAAGTTTTTGGAAGGAGCCTAATTCAGGTTTACGGTGGGTTTCGAAATGATCTTCATTCCACCATGTACTTAAAAATGCGAGGAAGAAAAAAAGGCAGCCAAGCCAAAAAATTGAGGTGCGGGGGTAAAGTCCCCAATATTGAGCCAAATAGACGGCAGGGGGACAAAGGAAAAAAACAGTAAAAGCAAAGCTGGCGCTGCCGAACACCCGGATGCGGCCGAATAAGTGTCTACGTTTGCCCCCGAGGTAGGACAAGATAACAGCGGTGGAAAGGGGGGAATTGATGCCATAGCAAATCATGAAAAGGATAGCGGCAGCGAGGATGGAGGAAAAATGCTGCAAACGGTAGGCTTGGGTGAAAGTGAAGAGAGTAAAGATGCATAGCATTAAGCCGAGGCGGAAGGTTTTGGTGCGTCCTAGCACCCGGTCGGATAGATAGCCCCACACGGGTTGAAACAGGACCATGGCGAGAGCGGGGACAGCCATGAGGAGTCCGATTTGGGTATCTTCCAAGCCAAGGTCAAGATCATAGTAGCGGGTCATGTGGGGGATGATGCAGGCTTGGGCGCCATACACACACCAGATATTTGCGATAACACGGAAGGTGGTGGAGCGACGCTCAGGATCTTTAAACAAGGGAAACTCCTTGAATCATGGGCCGGGAAAGGGGATATTGCCGGAGCTTACGAGACCATTTGAAGGGTCATAACGCCAGGTAAGGGGTTCGTCCACTTCTTTGGCTCCGGTTTGGGCATCAGCCCAATCGCCATCGGGTCCTCGCCCCATAAGGTTAAACTCATAGAGGTGGCCGCCTTCTTGCACCCGCCAGCTAAAGTTATGTTGTTTAAAATACTCTTGAGTCGCGAAATAATAGTCATCGGTGGTGCCAAAACTGAAGTAGACATCGTCGGGATCCTGGGGGAATTCATCGGAAGGGATGGAGGAGAGATAGGCGATGGGGGTGGTTAATTGTTTTGGGATTTGGTAGCCGGGGTTTTGGGAAATGGGGGGATAGGCATTATTGTCAAGTTGATACATCATGACGGCGGATTTACAGGCTTTTAGGTCGGCTTCGCAACGGGCGATTTTAGCCCGGATTTGTGCGTTCAAGAAATTGGGGACAGCGATCGCAGCCAGGATACCTATAATCGCGACGACGATCAGGAGTTCGATTAAGGTGAAGCTAGGAGAATTCTTATTCATGAGAGGTTCCTCGAACAATATAAAATTGGCTCATCACGAAAGTGAGTACTTTTTTGGACAAACGCCTCGGGGATGTGTTCCGCTTGTCTCCGCGCGGCCTTAAGGGCCGCTTGCTGCGAAAGCCGCTCCACACAAGCCCCTTCAGGGTTTTGGTTCAATTCATATCCATTAAAAATAGCCATGGTTCCCACTTTAGAATCATGTTCTGTTTTCTTTAAAATGTCCTCACATACAGGATAAACCATAAAATTGAGTCTTGCATTATTTTAGGCGTTTGTATAAAAGGAGTAGTTCTTTGAAGGCACGTACAATGACTTTGAGGCTGCCTCCGGATTGAATCCCGGCTTTGCGGGGGTAGTGATGAACGCCAACTTGTTTAATCTTAGCCTTGTTGCGTTTTAAAATCGAGAAAATCTCGACAGTAATTACCGCGCCTTCGGCTTTGAGTTCTAAGTTCTCGAAGTAGGAGCGGCGGAAGAGTTTAAAGGCGCAATCAAGATCTTTTACGCGAAAACCAAACAAGAGTTTGATAAGAAGTCCCCAGCCAAAGGCAAACATTTTGCGGTGAAAAGGATCTTGGCGATCCATGCGGTAGCCCACCACGGCATCGTGTTGATCAGTATGTTCGAGCAAGAGGGGTAATTCATGGACATCGAATTGTCCGTCGCCATCGGTGAAGAAGATCCAATCCAGGGTGCAGGAGGCGATGCCGGTTTTAACGGCGCCTCCGTAGCCGCGGTTGATTTCATGATGAATGGCATGAACTTTGTCATGGCGTTGGGCTAATTCATCGGCCTTATCCCGGGTGCCATCGGTACTGCCATCATCGATGAGGAGTACTTCATAGTCTTTTACATGTTGAGAGAGAACCTGAACGGTTTTTTCGGTCAATTCTTCGATGTTATCAATTTCATTGTGTGCCGGAAAAAAAGCAGAAACAGTAATCGGGTAATGGTTCATGGTTTTTTAGAGCGCTTTAGTTGTCAACATTATATTAAGTAAAAGCAAAGGATAGCATTAAATGAGAATCTTACTAAGGCACAATATAGCATAAGATTCCGCTTAAGATTGCAACCGGATGGTTTTTTCATGATATTGATTTATCTTTTTTTTCTTTTCAATATGTTCGAATTATTTTCTTGTTTTTTGTTTCCTTTGTAAGATGAATTTGGGGCGCCCCAACTGGGCTTTTTTTAAGGTTTCAGGCTTGTCTCCCTACCATGATTTCTTAGTGAATCAAGGTTGGAGACTCGTTCCGGAAGTTTTTCTTGTTTCGCCCTGTTCTGAGGAGGCGTAAATCTAGGCTCGAAAGTCATGAACCGGAGTGTCGCCTTCGTGACACGCGGGATCCAAGGTGAGTCTAGGGCTCCTGGCCTCATGTAAGGACGAACCAAACTGAATTTGCAACTGATTCACCTCCCCGAAAAGTGAATGCGGAGCGAAATTCAGGAAACCTTTTGTGTGAACCTGGCAACCAGTGATGCAGGTTGTCAGGAGAATTGCCCAAGTCATGCGCATGCCTTCTCTAATGGAGAAAGGGTTGCAAAAGTTGGGGGATCTTTTGTGATTTTGGGAGTGAGAAAGGCATTTTTTCCAATAAAATAAGGGGTTTTGTGCTTGAATCCCCTTTTCTTCATTTAGATGAAGAAAAAGGGCTTGGGGATGTGTTTCGTTTGTCTCCGCGCGGCCTTAAGGAGGGCCGCTTACTGCGAAAGCCGCTCCACACAAGCCCCTTCGGCGTTTTGGTTCGATTCATGTAAATTGAAAATAACCATGGTTCTCACTTTAGAATCATGTCATACTTTTTTTTCGATGTCTCAACACGCGCTCAAATACAGGATGAACCAAAAAAAAGGGTGGGAAACAGCTAGAACCCACCCTACGACAAGGGAGTCAATTTGTGTGAACCCAGCCTTGAGGCTGGGGGGAACGTTATGGGAATCAAACGACCCGAATAAGTCACTCAGGTTCACTATTCTTCAAAAACATTACATGTTGCAAATACACCCTTTCTCCGGAACCGCCCATTCATGATCGATTGGTTATCTTTGGGCATAGATCAATCCTCCTGGTCAAGCGAAGGGCGGTCAGACCGGTACTGTAATGGCGTTCCATGGGGCTTTGTTTGTGTGGATTCGCATCAAGGAATCCTCAACACAGATAGAAGATAACGTATTGTTTTGTCATTTACTTAAGAGCCTCCAATGATCCAGGGATCTCAAGCAAATCGTTTATCCATACAATTTTCATTTATTTTTCAAGTTTTGAAAGATCGATTTGGACAAAGGCGGTAAACCTTTTTTGTTGCCATTATCCGACGATTGTTTGTTACCTACGCTGCTACGGTGGTGTCCCATACTCCGTTGGGGAGAATGCTTCGTTGAAGAATAAGAGTTGGTGGAGCCTACGGAGGCCGGTTCGGAGGCCGGTTGATCAGCGAAGCCATAGTCTTCGATTTCCTCTTCTTCTTCCCCTTCGAAGACTTCGTTAAGGCCTTTTTTAGCAACATAGGGCAAAGGCGCTTTGAGGGACTGTTTGCGATCTTTGGTGGTGGTACGTTCTTCCTCTTGGCGCTTTTTGATGTCATTCCGTTGAGAATTCGAGGTGCCGGTGGCCAAGATGGTGACCTTCATTTCATTCTTCATTTCGGGGTCAATCACCACACCGAAGATAACATTGGCATCCGCATCGGCCTTATCACAAATGTGATGGGTGACAGCATCGTGGATTTCTTTCAATTTGACATCGCTGCCGGAAGTGATGTTGATCAGAATGCCTTTGGCGCCTTCGATGACTTGCTCTTCCATCAAGGGGCTGCTGGAAGCTTGTTTGAAGGCTTCTTCGGCGCGTTTTTCGCCTTGACCATAGCCAACGCCCATGACGGTACCGCCGGAGGAATCCATGATGGCTTTAATGTCGGCGAAGTCGAGGTTGATCAAGCCGGGACGGGTGATCAGGTCGGCGATGGATTGGACACACTGTTTGAGGACATTATCGGAAACCGTAAAGGCATCGATAAGAGTGGTGTTTTCATCGACGACATTGATCAAGCGTTGGTTGGGCACGGTGATCAAGGTATCGACTTTTTTGCGCAGCATCTGTTGGCCTTTTTCTGCATGGTTATGGCGAACGGTGCCTTCAAAGTCGAAAGGTTTGGTGGTGATAGCGACGGAGAGGGCTCCAATTTCTTTGACCACGTCGGCGATGACGGTCGAGGCTCCGGTGCCGGTACCGCCTCCAAGGCCAGCGGTGATAAAGACCAGATCGGCGTTCTGTAATTCTTGGCGAATGAGCTCACGATCTTCGTTGGCGGCTTGTTCACCGAGCAAGGGATTGGCGCCGGTCCCCAAGCCTTTGGTGACGTTTTGGCCAATGTGGATGCGGCGGGTGGTTTTTGCCCGCTGCAAGGCTTGGACATCGGTGTTAACGACGATGAACTCGACATCTTCGAGGGTTCCATCGCCCATCGCATCGACGGCATTGCTCCCGCCTCCACCGACGCCCACGACAGTGATGCGGGGTCCTCCTTCACCGGTGTTGAACTGATGGCGTTCATCAGCCAATTCAATCATTTCTCTACTCCTTGTTTCGGGTTGTTCTTGCTCTTGTTCATGACCGTAGTCTTGTTCGGGTGCGAACTCGATTCCCATAATCGATCCTCCCTATCATTCAGTTAGTTTTATTGAAAGTCCGAGTTAAGACTCGGAGAGTTTCCTGTGTATTTAAAAGAACGTCAAAAAGTTTCTCGAATCCATTTGCCCATGCGTCGCAGTACCCGGCGCATGCCGGTACCGTACACGGCCACGTTGGAGTCCCGTTGTTCGAAGCCAAAATGGAGTAAACCAATGACATTGGCGTAGCCGGGACTAGAGACAATATCTTCGTAACCCACAACCCCGTTGGGGTAGCCAATATGGGCTTCTTTTTGAAAGAGGGACTGGGTTTTTTCGCGTAAGCCATCCATGAGGGAGCTCCCGCCGGTTAAGACGATGCCGCCATACAGGCCTGCGAGTAAATCCCGGGCGCGGAGCGAGCGAATCACCTCTTCAATAATCTGTTCAACGCGGGCTTCGATAACCTCACTCAAGCGACGGCGTTTAACGACGATGGTGCGGCGGTTTTTGAAGCGTACGATTTCAAGTAATTCTTCCGGGCTGACAGAATCCACCATGGCGGAGCCGGAATATTTTTTGAGGCTTTCGGCGTTATCGGAAGGGGTTTGGAAGTAGTGATTGATATCGCGGGTAATATCTTCGCCGCCGATATGGAGAATTTCACTATGGACGATACTGCCTTCCGCGAAGACCACGACGGAGGTGGTCTCGCCGCCGATATCGATCATGGCCACGCCGGTATTTTTTTCTTCTTCGGATAAGACCGCATAGCTGGAAACGATGGGCTGGGCAGCGACGGCTTCCACTTGAAAGCCCGCCCGTTGGAGACAGCGTTTAATGTTTTTTAAGATGGACTGGCGTCCGGTTATTAAATGGACATCGACTTCAAGAACGCTGCCTTCCATGCCTAAGGGATCGCGAATGTCCGGTGTATCATCAAGGCGAAAGCGGCGTGGGAGGGGATGCATCACTTCGAAATCTTTGGGGACAGAGCGTTCGATAGCGGCCGTTAAGCTTTGGTCGATATCATGTTGAGTGACGGTGCGTCCATAGCGTGAAAGCACGAGCGAGCCGGTGGTATTTTGGCTTTGGATGAAGGTCCCAGAAACCGCAGCTACGGCGCAATGAATATCACCATCGGGAACATGGCTGAGAGCTTTGCGGGCGGAGGTGGAAATGGCGGCAACAATTTCTTCCAAATCAACGATTCCCGTCGCTGAGAAGCCGGAGCATTTCTGAACCCCGATACCTAAGATTTCGATCACGTGGCGGTCGTTGCGGGTGGCGGCCACGGTGCAAACCTTGGTGGTCCCAATATCAACGGCAAGTAATGTATCTTGATTTTTCCAGTAATTCATCCTTCTTTCCGCCCTGCTTGAGTCACGTAGTTATTATTGGAAGGATATAAGCGTTTCCACTGTTGTCCTTCGCTTTCATCGAAACGTACGGCAAAGCCTTTGTTGGGAAAGCGTGCATCGACATAAATCGCGCGGAGGTTTTCCTCTTCCAATACCCGCCAAAACGCTAAAAGTTTTTTATGTAAATCAGCCGCATTGAGATTGCGTAAGACAATCACGCCAATGCGCCGCTGAGGGTGCAAGACCAGGTTTTCATCCTCACGCCATTCCACTTCGGCGATCTCTTGGAATAAGGGTTCGGCTTTATCTTTGAGTGCTTGGAGGAATTCCAGGATATTAAGCCAATGAGGGTCTTGAATTTGTTCGCCTGCATTCCCCGGAGGTTTGAGATAGCCGGTGAGCAAGGGAACGGATAAGGCGGTTTCGACATCTCTTTGCTCTTCGACTAAGGTTTTATGGGGTAAGGAGGGATCGACGGTGGGTGGCAGAATCACTCCTTTCTGATCAACGCCAGACATCCTGCCGGTGTTTTTGTTATAGAAGAAACCGATGGGATTTCGTTCTTCGACAGCGATATGGATTCGCTTGGGGGGAATGCGGCGTATGCCAACGCGGCGGATGGTAGGGAGGGATTCAAGGCGATGCTCCATTTCGTCGAGATTAAGTAACCAAATATTAGCCCCCTGGGCGATGCCAGTCTGGGCGATAATTTCTTCCTTCAAGAGGCGCGAATGACCTTCGACCGTGATGTCCTGTACAGTAAATTCAGAGGAATCGAAAAAGTAGCAGATGAGATCGAAAGAAAGGAGAATGATGCCCGCCAAGACCGCACCCAGGATAAGCACACGGCAGATATAGCGTAGGCCGCTCATAAATCCATTCATGAAGTGGGATAGCGCTTGGTTCATGTTTCGCCCTCCTTCCTAGGTAGATGTTGTAAGAAGGATTCACCGACTTTATTAATATCACCCGCGCCTAAGGTGACGATCACATCCCCCGGTTTGGCTTCATGAAGTAGAAAGTGAGGAATTTCTTCTTTGTCAGGGAAGTAGATGGCCTTGAGGCCTTTGCGTTTTACTTGATCAAGGAGAATACTGCCATCGACGCCAAGAATAGGTTCTTCGCGCGCGGGATAAATATCTGTGAGAATCACTTTGTCCAACCCATGGAAGGAATCACTGAATTCATCCAGCAGTTTAATGGTTCGGGAATAGAGATGGGGTTGGAAGACCCCCAGGAGACGCCGTTGTGGGAATCGATCCCGCAGGGCTTGAATCGTGGCTCTTATTTCAGCGGGATGGTGGGCGTAATCATCGAGGAGGGTAATGCCGCCCGATTCGCCTTTGAGTTCCAATCGGCGCTGTACGCCCTGGAAGGATTGGATCGCCTGTAAGGCCGTTGCTGGAGCGATGCCCAGCTGGAGAGTGAGGCCTAAGACAGCTAAGGCATTGTGGAGGTTGGCTTGTCCGTAAAGGTGAAGTTTCATGGGCCATTCTTGTCCGTTCGAGAGACGTACCAAGCATGAAGAACCTTGCTGCTCGCATTGATAATGGAGGGCACGGAGATCGGCCTTTTCCGAGAAACCATAGCGTATGACGGTGAAATCGTTGTTGATTTTTAATTGAGAGCAATAAGGACAATCGGCCGAAGAGAAAAGCAGGCCGGGGCGTTTCATGCCGTCTAGGAAGCGATGGAAGCGTTCGATAATTTCATCCACGGTGGAATAGAAGTCGAGATGATCGGCATCGATGTTGTTGATGATGGCGATATGGGGATGGAGATAGGTAAAAGAGCCGTCGCTTTCATCGCCTTCGGCGATCGCCCATTCGCCTTGTCCCAAGCGGGTGTTTCCTTGGAGGGAATCGAGATAACCGCCGACAAAGGCGGTGGGATCAAAGCCGCATTCTGTGAGAACATGGGTGAGCATGGCGGTAATGGTGGTTTTGCCGTGAGCGCCGGTGACGACAATGGAACGCCAAGCGTCGAGTAAAAAGCCGAGCATCTGGGCGCGCGGCCAGCAGGGAAGATTACGTTCCATAGCGGCCTTGCGTTCAGGATTGCTTTCCCGGATGGCGGAGGAGAAAACAATCCAATCGGCCGTTTGAATATTTTCGGCGCGATGTTGATCGTGCACCGTGACGCCCAGACTTTGTAGATGACGGGTTAACTCATTCGGAACGGGGTCCGAACCAGAAACCCGAAAGCCCCGGCGAAGTAATTCGGGGGCGAGGGCACTCATGCCGATGCCGCCGATGCCGATAAGGTAGATATGGTCCCCTTGACGCAGGGTTAAGCGTTCAGGTCTCATCATGAATCGATTAGTGCACTCATTTCCTGGACGATCACATCCGCCGCGTCTTCACGCGCGAGCGAGCGGGCTTGGCGCCCCATGGATAAGCGGCGCTCTTGGTTTTGCAATAAATCTTCGATGTTCTGAGCGAGCCCTTCCGGGGTCAATTCTTTTTCTTCGATTAAGAAGCCGGCTTGGTTTTGTGCAAAAAACTCGGCGTTTATCTTTTGGTGATTTTCGCTGGCGTAGGGATACGGGATTAAAATGGAAGGTAATCCCCACAGTGCGATTTCAGAGAGCGAGCCCGAGCCTGCGCGGCTGATGACGAGATCGGTGCAGGCGTAGGCTTCGGACATCTTCTCAATAAAAGGGGTGAGCGTAACATTCTGTATGGGGTTTAAGGTTTGGGCCCATGCGTAATTCCGTTCCCCGGTCTGGACTAAAGCCTGAAAAGAGAGGTCTTTTTTGGCTACCAGTTCGAAAGCGTGTAGGCCTATTTCGACAAGGCGTTTGGCGCCTTGGCTGCCTCCGATTAAGAGAATGGAGGGACAACGTGGGTGGTGAGAGGCAGAGTAATGTCTGCGATCGTCGATGAATGATTGACGAAGAGGAAATCCAGTCACGAGGCAGTCCACTCCTTTCAGATAGTTTTGGGTCATCTCATAGGTGATAAACACTTTGTCGCAGCGTGGTGCGAGGAGGCGATTCACCAGGCCTGGCAATGTGTTTTGTTCGTGCATGACCACTTTCCAGCCCAACAATTTGCCGGCGATCATAGCGGGGGCGGATACATACCCCCCGACTCCAAAGACCACCCCTTTGGGGAAACGAGAAAGAAGACGCAGGCATCGGAGCCATCCCCAGAAGGCGTAGAGGAGCGAGAGAAGATTGCGCCAAGTGTAGCGGCGCCGGAGTCCTTCCAGGCGTAAGCCAGTGAAGGGAATCTTTCGTTGAGTAACAATGCATCGATCTTTCTCCTGCTCGCGTCCAATGAAATGAAGATGGAACTCAGGCCGTATCATTTGCAGTCTTTCGGCGACGGCGAGGGCGGGATATAAATGTCCGCCGGTGCCTCCGCCGGTAATGACGACTGTTTTATGTTTTTGTTTTTCATCACCCACGAGTTCCGGTCTCCATTGGGATTACGGTTTATGCAATATTTCGCCTTCGTTTATTGGTACGAGGCAAATCGTGTTCAAATGTTTCTTTAGCAATGCTCATCAAGATTCCTACCATGGACATACTTATGATTAAGGAAGAGCCACCGTAAGAAATGAACGGCAGTGAAATTCCGGTGGTAGGGATGCTGCCGGTTACGACGGCGATATTCAGGGCGGCTTGTGCACCAATGGCGGTGGTACACCCTACGGCCAAGAGAGTGCCGAAAGGATTCCGACACGAATACGCGATGAAATAACCGAGGAGAACCAACATCAAAAAAAACAATAATATGATCGTACATTTCATAAAGCCAAGTTCTTCGCCCATGGTGGAAAAGATGAAATCGGTATAAGAATAGGGGGTTTGGCCAAACCCTGACCCGAGTCCCATGCCCCACACGCCACCGTGGCCAAAGCCCACCAATGATTGCCAGACTTGGTAATATTTATCCGATTGGTGATCTTCGGGATTAAAGAAAGCCATAATGCGTTTGTACAAAACGGGATGGGTGTAAATAGCAACGAGGATCATGGCACAGAGGCCGGTAAAAACGGGGATGACATGCATGAGTTTACCGCCCGCGACAAACCAAATGATCATAGTGAGTAACACGATAAAGAAGGTGGTGCCGTTATCTGGTTCGACGAGAATCAAGGCCAAAACGACACCAACAAAGAGAAGAGGATAGATCACCCCTTTAAAAAACATTTCAAGCCGCTCGGGTCGTCCCGCCCAAATTGCGGAGAGGTACATAATGATGCTCAATTTCGCAAACTCGGAAGGTTGGATGCGAAAGCTGCTGATTTCGATCCAACGCTTAGCCCCGTTAATTTCAGGTGTGAAGGGAGTCAAGACGAAAGCCAGTAAGGCGATGGTGATGACCATGAGGAAGCGCGAGTAGCGTTCCCAAAGATTGTAATCGGTCATCGCAAAAAAGCGGAGACAAGCCAAACCCAGGCTAAACCAGATGAGCTGTTTGCCCATGTATTCATAGACGTTGTTGTTCCCTTCATTTTGTGCGAATACAAACTTGCTCGAGCTTAGCACCATGACCACGCCCAGCATCACGAGGGAGACGGTGATCACGAGTAATAATCCGTTAACAAATGATCCGGTTTTCTTCATTTTGGGTACTCTTTTACAGCACGTTTAAAGCAATCGCCGCGTTCGGCGTAATTGGAAAACATATCCCAACTCGCACAAGCGGGGGAAAGCAACAACGACTCTCCCGGACGGCTTTCTTGTAAAGCATGGTACACCGCTTGTTCCAATGATGGTTCGAGATGAACGGTGGTTAAGTCCTTCCATGCTTGAGCGAATTGGGAAGCGGCTTCGCCAATCAGGTAAGCCGCAGAAACTTTATCGCGGATTAAGGATTCGAGGGGCTCGAGGGAATCTCCCTTCGAGCGCCCTCCCGCGATTAAGCGAATCGGGGCAGGAAGCGAACGTAGAGCCGCTTCCAACGAATGAACATTGGTGGCTTTGGAATCGTTATAGCAGTGCACCCCATTGATGTCTTGGACAAATTCCAACCGATGCGGCAACGGTTGGAACGATTCCAGTGCCTGCAACCCATCAGCAAGCGGAACTCCAAACGAAAGGGCCGCGCCAAGAGCGGCGAGAGAGTTCAACCCATGCTGAGGCAGTTGCCTTTGGAAAGAGGGCCAAGGAAGGCGCTCTTTCATCGAACCGTCACAATGAATCACATCCCCATCGACAAAGAAAAGACCATCGGGTCCCAAGTCATTCAAAGCAAATGATCTTCGCCTTGATGCAACCCAATTTGGACAGTCGCCCTCAACCCTGGGACCCATCCAGAGTGCCTCATTTGGCGCCTGGTTCATAACCATACGGAATTTCGTATGGTAATAGGCTTGTTGCGAGTCATAGCGATCGAGATGATCGGGAGCGAGATTGGTGATCACTCCCACGCACGGATGAAATGTCTCGAAGGTTTCGCATTGAAAACTGCTAACTTCGAGGACGAGGGGATCGTTGCCGGTACGGTTTTCTTTTAGAACCGCCTGGCTGAGAGGATACCCCACGTTTCCCGTGGCTTTTGTGTTGTAACCGCAATGATTCAAAATATGTTCAATGATATGCACCACGGTGGTTTTCCCGTTGGTGCCTGTAACCGTAATCAGGGGACGATCCAAATGGCGGCAAGCCATTTCCATTTCGCCCCACAAAGGAATGTTTTCTTCACGCAGCCAGTTATAGAACGAGCCAAAAGGTGGAACTCCCGGACTGATGACGCAGCAGTCAATATCCATGGGGAGGAGATGCGGTTCGATGGATTGGAGGGTCTCGCCCCAGCGTTGGTTTGCCATTCGGCGTTGTTCAGGATCGGCATCATAGACATGGACGAGTGCGTGTTCGTGCAGTAAGAGTTCCACCGCGGCTTGGCCGCTTTTGCCGAGGCCAATAACAAGCACACGAATGCCATCCCACCGTGGGTTCGGCGGAAACAAGCGTTCATGGATGGATGGATGGGTGCTTGTCATAATCATGATTCCGTCCTAGCGCAGTTTTAGGGTTGCCAAACCGATAAAAGCGAAGACCGCAGCGATAATCCAAAAACGAACAACGATGGTGGTTTCATTCCACCCTTTCATTTCAAAGTGATGATGGATGGGCGTCATTAAGAAGACGCGTTTTCCATTACGCCATTTATAGGAAGTAACTTGAATCAACACCGAGCCGGCTTCCATGACGAAGACGCCACCGATGATGAATAGCAACAGTTCTTGTTTAATTAAAACCGCCATAGTGGCTAACGCCCCGCCAAGGGCGAGAGAGCCGGTATCGCCCATAAAGACTTCAGCGGGATGGGCGTTGTACCAGAGGAAGGCCATGGTAGATCCTGCTAAAGCCATGGCGAAAACGGAGATTTCGCCGGTTTTGGGGACGTAAAGAATGCCGAGGTACTGGCTTGTATCCACGCGTCCCACAATGTAGGTCAGCACCGCGAAGGCTAAGGTGGCAATGATGACGCATCCGCTGGCTAACCCGTCGAGTCCATCGGTTAAGTTGACGGCGTTGGATGAGCCAGTAATGACGAGGGCAACAAAGGGAATATAGAGAATGCCCAAGGGGATAAACATATTTTTAAAAAAAGGCAGAGGCAGATCATAAGGCCGTTCTGTGACCAGAGGATGAAAATAGTAAATGCATAATCCTAAAGAGAAGCCGATCGTCAGTTGAACAAATAATTTTTGTTTCGCACGCACGCCTTTATATAATTTTTGTTGAAGTTTGGTGTAATCATCCAAGAAACCGAGTGATCCTAAGGCCAGGGTCACGATTAAGCAGGTCCATACCAGTTCATTGGTGAGATTGCCCCACAAAAGAATCGAGATGGTAATGGAAGCGAGAATTAGAGTGCCCCCCATGGTGGGAGTGCCGGCTTTTTCTTTATGGCGATCGTAAAGGTCTTTCACCCCTTCGCCACGGATGGTTTGGCCAATCTTCATGCGCTGTAACCAGGCGATAAACCAGGGGCCAATCAAGACACCGATGATCATCGCGGTGACGGCTGCCATCGCCGCGCGAAACGAGATATAGCGGAGGACATTCAAGACTCCTAGCATTTCGGGAAATTGTTCCGATAAGGGGAAAAGAAAGTACAAAGCCATGGTTATTCCCCCTTTCCCATATCTTCAAGAAAGTCACGAGCAATTTGCCGGTCATCAAAAGGAATTTTTTTGTGGCCGACGAGTTGGTACGTTTCATGGCCTTTACCGGCGATTAAGAGCACATCGCCCGCCTGCAGTATTTCGATGCCTCGACGGATAGCCGCCCGGCGGTCGGGAATCACGGTGTATTTTTCGGGGGAAGATTGCATGCCTTGTTGAATATCTTGGAGAATGCGGAGCGGGTCTTCCCGGCGAGGGTTATCGTTGGTGACGAGAATGAAGTCGCTATAGCGTAGGGCTATTTCGCCCATGGGGGCGCGTTTGGTGGTATCGCGATCACCGCCGCATCCGAAGAGGGTGATCAGGCGTTTATGCGGCAGCGCTTTTAAGGCGCGTAAACATTTTTCCAGAGCATCGGGAGTATGGCAGTAATCCACCACCACATTGGCGCCGATAGAATTCGGGATCGATTCCAACCGGCCGGGAACGGAAGAGAAAGTTTCGATTCCCTCTTTGATTTGAGAAAGGAAGAGGCCACGGGCATGTGCGAGAGCGGCGGCGGCTAAGATATTTTCTACGTTGTGCAAACCGACCAGTTGAGTGTGGATGGTGCAGTGTTCATGGGGTAATTGCAGGTCAAAGGTAGTGCCATCGATGTGTAATTGGATATTATGGGCGACAACATCGGCTGCTTTTTGGGTGGCAAATGTGACAATCTGTTTGTTTGGAATTTCCTTGGTTAAACGCTGCCCTGCTTCATCATCGAGATTAATGACGGCCATGCCGTCTGGTTTGAGGTAGTGAGAAAACAAGCGTTTTTTGGCCTGGTAGTACTCTTCCATGGTTGAATGGAAATCAAGATGATCGCGGGAGAGATTCATGAAGATCGCTTCATCAAACTCCATTTCGTCGACACGATGAAGTACTAATCCATGGGAGGAAACTTCCATAAACACGTGGGTGTTGCCTGCCTCGACGATATCGGCGAGCAGTTTATGCATGGCATGAGGCAAGGGGGTGGTATGGGGGGCTTCGAGGCGCTGGCCTTTGTAGCGATATTCGATTGTGCCGATCAGCGCGGCCTCTTGGCCGGCGTGATGCCATAGATGTTCGAGTAAGTAACAGGTGGTGGTTTTACCATTGGAACCCGTAATTCCGGTAAGATGGAGTTTTTGGCTGGGGTGACCATAGAAGTTCGCGGCAAGGCGCGGGAGGGACGCCAAGGTATCTTTGACGCGTATTTGTGGGAGAGAAGAAGGTTCTGTCCATTGTTGAACGACAGCAGCCTGGCCTCCCTGCTCGTGGACTTGGGGCAGGAATTGATGGCCATCGAAGTTCTCACCCTTCAAGGCGACGAAGAGAGCGCCGGGATGCACCTCGCGTGAATCGCAAGTAAGCGATTCGAAATGCGAAGGCAGGCTTCCGCGTATTTCTAGGATATCCACATTGGCAAACACAATCTTACCCTCAACCATCGATCTCCCCGGAGGAGTCGGTTTACACGTTAAAACAACGGGTAGAAAAACACATCTCGTCAACGGCTCACCACAAATTCTGTCTCCCGACTAATGTCGGGATCGGTCAACACCGGTTCACACTGAATCACACCCACATGATTCGGGTCACTCAACGAAGTCCCGGGAGAAATTTCTTGTTTTACCACTTTTCCGTTACCGCGAAATTCAGCTTTTAATCCGCGACGGGCCAAGGCCACAATAGCGTCGCGTTTGGGCCGATGAAGAAGATTAGGCATTTCGTCCCGGCGAATAATCCATTCTTGTTCGTGGGAGAAGGGCATCACCTTGGTGACGCCAAAGGTGCGAAGCTGGGCTTCATTGGTATTCCCGCTTTCAATTTCTATATTGGTACGAGGTTTCGTTTCATCTTCAGACCGCGCGATTTCTTGGGGATAGGAGGGGCTAAGTCCCCAGTAGGCGATGATTTCTTCGGCGATAGATTTCCAAACGGGTCCGGCGACTTCACCGCCATATTTGGCTTTTTTCGGTTCATCAACCATGACCACAATAACCACTTGGGGATCCTCGGCGGGGAAGAATCCAGCAAAGGAGGCGATGCGCATGTTACGACCGTAGGTCCCGGTGGCGGGATCATATTTTTGGGCGGTGCCAGTTTTTCCGGCGATGCGGAAGCCCGGGATCTTGACCCTGCGACCGGTGCCTTCGGGGTCTTCGGTGACATCAACCAACATTTGAACGACTTGTTCGACCACGTTTTGGTCGACAATGCGGCTGGCTGAATGAGGAGATTTGGGGTAGAAAATGCCATCGATGCCCCGGTAGCCTTTGATGAGGTGCGGTTTGCGGTAGAGGCCGCGATTGGCGATCGCGTTATAGGCAGCGGCAAGCACAGCGGTGTTGGTCGACATTTCCTGGCCGAAGGGAATCGCAGCGATCGAAGAAGGATGCCATTGGCTGGGAGGCCGCAAGCGTCCGCCGCTTTCGCCTGGGAGTTCCAGGATGGGATCCGCGCCTCGATCTTTGAAACCAAAGAGAGTGAGGTACTTATGGAGAGTTTTAGCTTGGCCTCTCCAATCGTCGGAATCATCGCCAAAGCGTTGTGAGATTTTGATCATGCCGATGTTGCTCGAACGAACCAGGATGTCATGGGCGGATAGATTATCAAAGCGATGGATATCATCGCGGATGCGTTTTCCGTGGATGTGATAAGAGCCTTCTTCGCAATAGAAAACGTTGTTGGGGGTCACGACTTTTTGATCTAAGGCGGCGACCATGACGAAAGGCTTTAAGATCGAGCCTGGTTCGTAAGTGTCTGTCAAGAGACGATTTTTGCGAATATCTTCTTCATACTCTTTATAGTGGTTGGGATCATAGTTGGGATAGTTTGCTAAAGATAAGACGGCGCCATTCTTGGCATCCAAGACCACAGCGTTGGCATAGTTGGCATCCACTTCTTCCACTTTTTTCTTAAGTTCACGTTCGACGACATATTGGATGTAGGAATCAATGGTAAGGTAGAGGTCAACGCGTTGTTGTAACAACTCGGTATAATCTTTTTCGGCGATGAGTTTACGTCCGGCTTTATCGCCCACAATGACTTTTTGTTTGGTATCGAGTTTGTCATTGAAGGCATGTTCTACGCCGGCCCATCCTTCATTATCGCGGCCGGTATATCCGATAACATGGGAAGCCAGAGTGCCTTCGGGGTAGAAACGCACCAACTGATCTTTGAAGACAATGCCGGGGATATTCGCCCGTTCGATCATCTGTTTGGTTTCTTCCGAGATATGCCTTTCAATTTCACGTGCTTTTACATTCTCTTTTTTAAGTTTGGCAATATGGTTCTGGAAATCCTCGGAGGGTAAATTTAAGTAAGAATTGAGCCGATCAAGGGCTTCTTCGATAACCTCATCGGTAGATTGGTTTGTTTTAGCCGCGTGGCTTCTCATATGAAGTTTGTCAGCCACAACGGAATAGAGATATTGATTCAAAGCCAAGGCTTTCCCATTGCAATCATGAATTTTACCCCGACTCGCTGGGAGAGGCAAACGATAGGTACGCGCGAGGCGGCTATCCTCGCGAATATCCTCGGCACTGACCACTTGCAAATAATACAAGCGTAGAATCAGAGCGCCGAAGACCACGACAGCGCCCATCATCAAGAAACCAATACGATAAAGAATAGTTTGTTCACTCTTCGCCATAATTATTGAATCAAGTTATCGTAGATCCGCTTGACTCCCTCTTGCATAGATTTCCAGGCATCGCGCATACGACCGAGGAAATCCTTCTCTTCTCTGCGATAAACGGTCGGGTCAGAGAAAGCGTTTTCGCTTTTCAAGCCAGGGACTTCAAGTTCAATGACCCGATGACGCGGGGGGCCAAGTTGAGGAAGTTCTTCTTCGATGAGACCCGCGATGCGTTGATAGCGCTCCAGTTCGCTAATACGATTGTCCAAATCGCGAATTTCTTTCATTAACTCTAACTTTACGAAATTCAAATCAGTCATCTGGTAGCGAATTTTTTTTTCTTCGAGGGCGACTTGAACGATGAGGGTGATGCAGCCAAACAAGGCCACTAAGCAGAGGTAGCTGAGCGTGCCTCGTATAACAGGAATGATACGTTCATAATCAGACTTGTTGTTCGCCCTATTCATAAATCGAATTCCTCATACAATCCGAAACGGAACAAATCAAAACAAAAAAGTGATCTAGTCCTCACGTCGAGCCAGGCCACGAAGTTGAGCGCTTCTGGCGCGAGGATTTTTCTCTAACTCAGCGGCACAGGGTTTTATGGCGCGCTTGGTTAAGAGAGAGCCTTCAGGTTCAGGTTGTTGAGCCAATTTTGCTGGTCCCAGCGGTTGCGTGCTGGTACCGCAAAATTCACGGAACCGTTCTTTGACGATACGATGTTCTAATGAGTGATACGAAATCACAGCAATTCTGCCTCCCGGAGCGAGATGCCGGAGTGCTTGATTTAGACCCTTGCGCAAGGAATCAAGTTCGTCATTCACGACAATCCGCAGGGCTTGAAACACGCGTGTAGCGGGATGGATACCGGTTTGATGCCGATGTTTCGCCGGGATGGCTTGCATTACCACATCGGCGAGATCCTGGGTCGTTTCGATGGGGGTCATTTCCCGTCGTTTAACGATTTCCCGTGCGATTTTGCGTGAGAAACGCTCTTCGCCGTAGATCTTAAAAATTCTCGTTAATTCATCCCCGTCCCACGAATTGACAATTTCCTGCGCGGATAGGGGAGACTTTTGATCCATGCGCATATCCAATGGGCCTTGATGCTGAAAGCTGAAGCCACGTGCCGGAGTATCCACCTGCGGAGAGGAAAACCCACAATCAATGAGAAAGCGGTCGGCTTCTTCAACATTTTCTTCTTTTAAAACTTCTTCCAAGCGATGGAATTCTTTTTGGTGCAACTTGACGGAGAAAGGTGCGTCTTGGAATCGCTTGGTACAAAAAGAAATCGCTTCTGCGTCACGATCGATACCGATCAAGGTATCGTTGGAATCGAAATCGCGGGTAATCGCGGCGCTATGTCCACCATAGCCAAGGGTGCAATCCACAAAGATTACGCTATGTCGTTGGGGTTTTAGCATTTCCACGACCTCGACTTGCATAACCGGTATGTGGGCAACGGGTTGATCCCTCATTCCGAATCCTTCGTCTTACTTTTTTGTTCTGCTTCAAAGGTTTCGAGCGATTTCTGTCCTTTGGCTAATTGCCAAACTTCGGGGAACCGTTCGGAAAACATGACGTTATCCAGTTCCATTTGATCCTTGTAATAGATGCTGTTCCAAACGGTGATTTTATCCCAATCCCCCAAAAGCATGACTTTTCCGTCCAGTCGTGCATAATCCACCATATCTTGTGGTATAATGATGCGACCTTCTTTATCCATGTTCACTTCGCGCGCGTGAGCGAACATTTGATGGCGGACGGTCAAGCCGATATCTGTGTATAAATCCAGCTGGCTAATGGCTTCGGCGAAGGGGATCCAGTTTTCTTCCGGAAAAATCGCCAAGGAGCGTTTAAGCCAGCGTATAAGAATCAGTGGTGAATCACCCAACTTATCGCGATATTGATGGGGTAATCCAATGCGAGATTTTGAATCGAGATTCCGTTCGTATGAACCAATTAATTTTTTGACAGAGGGAGAGAATTCCGGCGCAACACCGGCAGGTCCACCAACCGATTCGGTTCTCCCTTCAGTTCCGTTCATAGAAGATCATCTCACATTTCCGGGATAAATCCCCACTCAATACCACCTATTGGGAATTTTCTGGAATACTTGGGATACTAGCAGGTATTATCGGAGAGTTCAAGTCAATTTTTTAAAAAAAAGAGAAAACAACCCGCTGAAATCGCTTAATTTATACAAATGTTCAGTAAAAAGTATAGGTTTGGTCTTACAGAAGTGAGTAAAGTACGTGGATTTTGGGAAAGACTGGGGTGAGGGGTAAAATAAGCGAACATGCGATTCTTCTTATTCATTATGGGTATTCGGTTTTTTTGGGTGGTTCAAGTTTAGGGAGAGAGAGTTTTGTTTGCTTCTTTTTTCAAGAAAAGAGGGAAGGGAGAAGAAGATTATTGTAAAAGATAAAAGAAGTGGCAAAATTTATCTTTTGTACTATAGTGGTTTTGATCAATTGTGGTGGGGGATGGTAGAGGGGAATTATCTGATATGAAGAGGCTATACCCATAAAGAACAATTCGGTAAAAGGAGAAAAAGATGTTAAAGGAACATTTGGGTAAAATTCAGAGGGTTGGGGTTATGGTGGTGTGGTTGGTTAGTCATTCTTTCACGCAGGCCCAAGGGATCTTTGATCAAGTGGCTGATTGGGAGCGGAATATAGAAGACAATGTCAAAGTTCCTGGGAGCGCAGAATATGAAGAGGGCGTTTATACCCTTCGGGGGAATGGGTATGATCTTTGGATGGACGAAGATGAGGGATTTTATCTTTATACAGAGCGTTCGGAGGATATGACATTTGAAGGCCGGGTCACGTGGATCGACCCAACTTTCAGTGATTGGTCAAAAGCCGGTTTGATGATGCGGGAAAAGGGTGAAAGTGCATCTTCTAAACATATGAGTTTTTGGTTGCGGGGAAGCCAATTCGGAGATCGAAGCGTTGTTGCTTGGCGTGCAGAAGATGGAGGAAGTGCAGCACAAAATTTTGTCAATGATGCGGCGGGGAATCCAGTTGGAGGAAATGGAGACGAGGGGTTATGGATGCGACTTTCTTATTATGATTCGTTAGAATTGGTGATCGCTGCGTATTCATTGGGCGGGGAGGAATGGATTGATTTTCACTTTATGGAAATGAAGATGGAGTCGCCGGTGGCTTATGGATTGGTGGTAACCAGCCACACGAATGATGAGAGTGTAGCGGTGGCGGAATTTCGAGACGTCGAGCTGCGTCAAGCGGAAACCCCATCGGACACTCCCACGCCGGAACCGACGGCGACATCGACTCCTTCACCGACAGTGACGAACACGCCCGCCCCGTCGCCTGTGCCAACCCTAACGCCGACGCCAGAGAGTCCGGTTGCGACACCAACACCGATACCCGGTTGGTTTGTGTTGGATGGATTTGGGGGGATTCACATGACCGAGCCGGATGCTGAGCGGCCGGAGTTGCCTTATTTTTCCTTTGATATTATCCGGGATATCGAGCCCGATCCACAGGGGCGAGGGTGGTATATGTTGGACGGATATGGAGGCGTGCACACTTCGTCGCCGGAGTTACCGAGGCCAGAGGGATTACCCTATTTCTTCTTTGATATTGCGCGCAATTTAGAAATCAAAGAAGGTGGTGAGAATGGGTTGAATTTTTATTTGATTGATGGATACGGAACGATCCACACGACGGATGAGAAATTTGAGTATAAGGAGCTGCCCTGGTTTGGATTTGATAATGTGCGTGATTTGGAGCCAGATGGAGAAGAGGATTGGTGGGTATTGGATCAGTTTGGATTGCTCCATCACAGCCGTGGGGAATCAGAAGAGTCTTTGGGGGCGAGTTTTGGTTCGCCGCTTGCTAAAGCGGCGGTGCGATTTGAGGATGAGACGATGGTGTTGCTGGACGGGTATGGGGGACGCTTTACGAATCCTTCCAAACCAGCGAGAAATATCGTGGAAGGATTGCCTGATGGATTTTATTTTCCTGGTTTTGATATTATGTGGGATTTGGAAATGATGTTGGAATAAGTGAAAGGGTCCCGCTGGGAGGGATAGAAAGAAAGGACGTGGTAGGAATGAGCCACGTCCTTTTTTTGGGTCCGTTTTTTATTTGGTCTTTTTAGTGAACGGTGGTTGTCAAGACTTCTTCCAAGGTGGTGATGCCTTGAATGACTTTTTCCCAGCCAGCTTCACGAAGCGTACGCATACCGTCTTTGCGCGCTTGCTGGAAGATGACCGAGCTGGCTGCACGTTCAAGAACTAATTCCTTGGTTTCTTCGGAAAGGATTAAAAGTTCGTAGATTCCCGTACGTCCTTTGTAGCCCGTATAATTGCATTCTGAACATCCACGGCCATGGAAGAAGGTAATGTTTTTGACTTCTTCGGGACTATAGCCGATTTCTTCAATTAAGGCGGGATCGGGTTGATATTCTTCTTTGCAATCCAAGCAGATCGTACGAACGAGCCGTTGGGCTATGACTGCGGTGACTGCTGAGGTGATGAGGAAGGGTTCGACTTCCATATCGATCAAACGAGTCAAGGTACCCGGGGCATCGTTGGTGTGCATTGTGGAGAGCACTAAGTGACCGGTAAGGGAGGATTCGATCGCCATTTGGGCAGTTTCCAAATCACGAATTTCCCCCACCATAATGATGTCAGGGTCCTGACGAAGAATAGCACGAAGGCATCGGGCGAAGGTCAAGCCAACATTGGTATCGATATTAACTTGAATCACACCGGGCATTTGGTATTCTACCGGGTTCTCGGTGGTGATCATTTTGATCATGGGGCTAAAAATGCGGCTGAGGGAAGAATATAAGGTGGTTGTTTTCCCGCTCCCGGTCGGCCCTGTAACCAGGACGATCCCGTTGGGCTGTTTAATGATTTTCTCGTAGACTTCTAAGGTATCGGGAAGCATGCCGATATTTTCAAGACCGAGGTTCATAACCTCACTGTCGAGAATACGCATAACCACGCTCTCCCCATTAACAGTAGGGAGGGAGGAGACACGGAGCTCGATATTGCGGTTGGACATGGTGAGTTTTACACGTCCGTCTTGGGGCAAGCGGCGTTCGGCGATATTCAGTCCCGACATCACTTTAAAACGGGAGATAATCGCATCGGTCAAATGAGTGGGAGGTGGAACCGTTTCATGGAGAATCCCGTCAACTCGGTAGCGAATCCGTAGAGAATTTTCAAAAGGCTCGACGTGCAAGTCAGAAGCTCGATCCTTAATCGCTTGCAGGAGGATCAGGTTGACGAGTTTGACGATAGGGGCTTCGTGAACGATTTTTTCTAAATCGCCGAAGCTCTCATCGGTTAAATCGATTTCAACATCTTGGGAATCAAGTTCGTGCAACATTTCATCGACGGAGGTGCCGCCAGTGCCATAGAATTCTTCAATGGCGTTATCAATTTCTTCGGCCGAGGCGACGACTCCTTTGATATCGTGATCGAGCCAAATGCGAAGGTCATCCAAGGTTTGAATATTAAGGGGGTCAGAAACCGCCATGGTCAAGATATTGGTTTCTTCATCCAACTCAACCGGGAAGACCCTATATTGGCGGGCGAGATCGGCAGGAACAAGGTTGATCACCTCGTCGGGGATCTCATAGTTGCTCAGTTTAACCATCTCCATACCGACTTGTTCGGCCAAGACGGAAAGGAGATCTTCCTCGGAGGTGTATTGGGTTTCGGCTTCCGATTCGCGGGAGACTTCATCTAAGACAGCATCGCGAACTGCCTGACCGGCTTCATCGGGGACCATGTGAGAAGATTGAGAATCTTCTCCGGTTTGGCCGCCCACAGCAGCAGCGGCCTCTTGTTCCACCATAGATTGGACTTCTTGCTCAGAGAGTTCTGAGGAGGAGTCTTGCTGTGAGGAATCTTGATCAGAGGCAGTGGCTTGTTGTTGTTCTTCTTGTTTTTGTTTTTCTTGTTCTTTTTGTTCGGCTTTTTTGCGTCCCAATCCCAGCATGGTTACTTATCCTTTAGATGGCGAAAAGGGTTTCACGCCAGTTTTCGATCTTAATCAGAGAAAAGAATTTTTTGCCGTTGTTGTTCCGGCTCATGAGCCCGTTCGATAGCGTCTTCAGCGGTAATCGTGCCTTCTTTATATAAATCATATAAGAAGTTATCCATCGTGCTCATGCCTAATTTCCCCCCGGTTTGGATGGCCGAAATGATTCGGTTGGTTTGACGTTCACGAACCAAGTTCGCGATCGCAGGGGTCATGAACATGAGTTCATAAGCAGCCACCCGGCCTTTTCCGCTCGCCCTTCCAAGAAGTGTTTGTGAAATACAGGCCGCCAAGGTAACCGAAAGCTGCATACGGATCTGTTCCTGTTGGTTAGTGGGGAAAGCGTCGACGATACGGTTGATGGTGGCGGCGGCGCTGTTGGTGTGAAGAGTCGCGAAGACCAAGTGACCGGTTTCGGCCGCGGTAATCGCGGCCTGCATGGTTTCGGTATCCCGCATTTCCCCAACGAGAATAACATCCGGGTCTTGGCGCAAGGATGCGCGAAGACCGTCTGCAAAGGAGGTCACATCTTCGTGCAGCGCGCGGTGAGTGACGATGGATTTGCGGTGCGGGTGGAAGTATTCGATGGGATCTTCGATCGTGATGATGTGGGTATCGCGATTACGATTGATGTAATCGATCATGGTAGCCAGGGTCGTTGTTTTCCCCGAGCCTGTGGGACCGACAACCAGCACCAATCCGCGCGGGCGGTGAAGCAATTCCTTGGTAGGCCCCATGGGCAGGCCGAGATCCTCAAAGGAGAGAATGCGGGAAGGAATCAGGCGCATAACCATGCCATATTGGTTCATGGTACGAAAGATGGAAACCCGGAAGCGGGCTAAGTTCTGAAAGGCGTAGCCGTAGTCTGCACTACCAATTTCAGCAATTGCTTCACGGTGCATGTCGGGGGAGATGCTGTTCATCAAGTATTCCGTATCTTCTGGGGTCAGGGGTTCATTGCCGAGGTCTTCCAGACGCCCGTCGATACGAATCACGGGTGGACGGCCAACGCGGATATGGAGATCGGAGGCATCGCGTTCCACCACGATTTTCAGCAAATCCTCCATTTCAACTCGAGATTTTTTTACATTAACCAAGGTACTCGCTCCTATATATCACTAAAAATTCTAAGTTGTATTAGATATTAGAATTCATCGGATGCGGTGATCCGTGCGACTTCGACTATGGTGGTCATCCCGCGAAGAACTTTTTTCCAGCCATCTTCACGCAAGGTTCTCATGCCTTGTTTACGCGCCATATTGCGGATTTCCTCGGTGGAGGCGTTATTGAGAACCAGATTTTTAATTTCATCGGTATTTTCAAGAACTTCGTGGATCGCCGTACGTCCTTTGTAACCGGTATAGTTGCATGCCTCACAGCCGCGGCCGCGGTAAAAGGTCGTATCTTTGTATTCATCGGGATCAAAACCAAGATCCTGGATCACGAGGGGATCGGGTTCGTAGGCTTCTTTGCACTCTTTACAAATGGTACGTACAAGACGCTGGGCGATGACGGCCTGGATCGCGGAGGCCACCAAGAAGGGCTTGATCCCCATTTCGACGAGACGGGTATTGGCGCCGGGGGCATCGTTGGTGTGGAGAGTGGAGAAAACCAAGTGTCCGGTCATCGCGGAACTAATCGCGATTTGGGCGGTTTCCATGTCACGAATTTCCCCGACGAGAATGACGTTAGGCGCCTGACGCAGGATGGAACGAAGCGCAACCGCGAAGGTAAGGCCAATTTCATCGTGAATCTGGACCTGATTAATCCCTTCAATTTGGTATTCAACCGGGTTTTCAACTGTAACGATTTTTGTATCGACATTATTGATAACGTTAAGGGCGGAATAGAGAGTCGTGGTTTTTCCCGACCCCGTAGGTCCGGTCATCAAGATGATGCCGTGGGGTTGGCGAATCATCTTTTTAAATTTCTCGATGTTATCTTCCAGGAATCCGATCTGCTCCAGACCGAGAAGAACCCCGGATTGTTCAAGCAAACGAGTGACGATGCTCTCGCCGTGGAGAGAGGGGAGAGCGGAAACACGGAAGTCGAAGTGGCGACCGAGGATTTTCTTTTGGATACGGCCGTCCTGAGGCACCCGTTTTTCGGAGAGATCCATACCGCTCATGAGTTTGAGGCGGGAAAGAATGGGGCCTTGCAATTTTTTGCTCGGTGATTGAATTTCGTGGAGAATCCCGTCAATTCGGAAGCGGATAATAAATTTCTTTTCGAAAGGCTCAAAGTGGATATCGGAGGCTCGCATGCGTACGGCTTCTTCGAAGACGAGGTCCACCAGGCGCATGATGGGACCTTCTTCGTCCACACCGATTTCTTCCTTCAGCATTTCGCTGTAGGTTTTTTTAGAGCCTTCACCGTATTCTTCATCTTCGCTAATTTCGGTGAGCATATCCTCGACCATTTCTTGTTGGCCTTTATAGTAGCGTTCAATGGCCATCCGGATCTCATTTTCAGGGGCCAGGACCCAATGGATATCCATGCCGGTGAAGCGGAAGCTCAAGGCATCATTGGCATCAAGATTAAAGGGATCCGAGACGGCGAGGGTAATCTGATTATCCTGTTTATCTAAAACAATGGCGTTGTAGCGACGAGCGAGTTTTTCGGGGAGGAGGTTAACGACCGCGGGATCGAGCCGGCGTTTGCGCAATTCAACAATTTCCATGTTGGATTGCTTGGCCAGAGCCTCGAACATGTCTTCGGAGCCGACTTCGACCGTGGTGTAATCAACGTCCTGCAGTCGTTGAGCACTTTCTTCTTCAATTTGATAATTTTGGTTATCCTGTTTTTGTTCTGGATCTTGCAATTGATCTTTTTCTTCGTCGGTTGTGGGAGTGCCATTAACGACTGAGGTTTTGTCTTTGGAATTAGCCATAATAACGATTCACCTTCGTTAGAACTTCTCATTCGAAAAAATGGAACGTTCTATATTCGACAGTATATTATACCCTATTATACCCGATCAATTTCACTTAGTGAGTATATCGTTAGGGAAAAGGAAGTGTCAAGGAATTGTTTTTCATTCAGAGCGCATCCACCCCTGAATTTGATCGAGGAGAGTACGTATTTTTTGTTGATCCGGTTCGAGATGAAGAGAGACCTCGAACATGGTCTTTGCTTCTTCAAACAAACCGAGCTGACAGTATAGCATACCCAGGGCCCTATGCGGCACCGCCAAAGAAGGATCGCGATCGACGGCCATGCGCAAGGCTTCTTCGGCTTGCCGGTATCGTTTCAGTTTTACCAAACAAATGCCTAAGTTCAAGGGGGCGTAAGGGTCTTTTTCGTTTTGTTCAACGGCGGAGGTAAATTTTTGGGCAGCCTCACGCCATTCTTGATTCCGTGCGAGAATTAAACCTTCAATCATGGTGGTGTAATTGGAGACAGCCCCCCTTTGGCGAAGTTTTTCAAGATGTTCTTGGGCTTTTTGGGAATCATTTTGATGGAGAGCCACGAGAGAGAGGTTATATTGAATCATGGTGCTCTCTTCGTCGATAGCCACGGCTTCCTGGAGCAAATCATAGGCTTGAGAGAATTGGTCATCATTCATGTAAGCGGCGGCTTCATTATTCAGTGCGTCGAGCCATTCGGGCTCCATCTTACGTGCCCGTTCAAAGAGGGTAACAGCCTCATGGAAGCGCCCCCGTTTGCGGTAATGTTCGGCCAAATTGAAAAGGCCGTAGATAAAGTGGGGGTAGCGTGAGATGAGGGTTTCGTACGTGTTGCGGGCCTCAGATCTCTGTCCCAATTTGTCGTAATAGATTGCTAAATTGTAATAGGTTTCAGGAAGAGGTTCTCGTTCCCGTTCAGAGATCAAATCTTCCAGTTCTTCAATATCTAAAGAGGTAGGGTTTATGGCATCAACGAGGGTGGAATTGACAACGGCCATTTGTTTTGCCCATCCCGCTTCATTTTCCAGTTGGTCCCAGATGTCGAGAGCATTTGATATATAATCCTGATATAAGAAGCACAAAGCCAAGCCATTGCGTACTTCGGTTTGCATTTCGGAATTGAGTAAATCGGGCTTTTCGTTTAAGGCTTGATAGATTTCTTGGGCTTGAGCCACATCCCCGATACGAAACGAGGAGTGGGCTAAGCCAAGTAGGGCTAAGATGGAATCTTCGTCAACCTCTAAGGCTTTAGAGAAGGACTCGCGTGCTTTTTCAAACTCGAACATGCGCATGAGGACTTCGCCACGAATGATCCAAGAGCTGGCTTGTTGGTGTTGAGAATCGAGCACTTGGTTGAGTCGTTCCAAGCAGGCTTCATACTCATTGGAAAGAAAATGTTCCAACGCTTGAATTTGGATAACGTGAGGATTCTGGGGGTATTCTTCGACAAGATCTTGGATGTGAACTCGAGCTTCGGAGAGATTTTTATTGGCGAGCAGGCTGATTACATAATTGATTTGTGCCGGGAAAAAATCCTCGGCATTTTTGGCCGTAACGGCGAAGAAATCTGTGGTTTGGAATTGCTTTTCTTCTTGAAAAGACAACCAACCAAGATTGTAGTTGGCCCAAACATTTTGAGAATCATGATCTAAAACATTATTGAAGGCAGAATAAGCGTCATTATATTTTCCATCTTTGAGGAGGAGGTTGCCTTTTTCTAGCTGGGCTTCAGCGAGAAAGGACCACCGACGGGTCAAAGTTCGGATCAATTCCTTCGCTTCAGAATGATGATCCTGGCGGGTGTGGATTTCGAAAATCTGAAACCCGGTGACCGGATTTTGCTGAATTTCCCAGGCTTGCATGAAGTAATCCAAGGCCTGTTGATGCTGGTCGAGGATCATATGAATCCGGGCGGCATCCTCGAGGGCTTTACGTTGCATTTCTCCTTCGAGATCGATGATTTCCTGTAAGCGATTCAAGGCGTCTTGGAGTTGCCCTTGGAAATACTGAGATTGAGCGAGGTAATATTTCGTTTCTTCTTCCAAGGCACCATAGTGCAAAGCCTGTTCGAAGGCATCTTCAGCGCTATTGTACATTTTGTCATAGAGGTAACTTTTGCCTAAGACGACATAGGGTTTAGACCAGCGAGGGGCCAAATCGACTGCTTTTTGAGCCGCCTCGCTCGCTCGTTCGAATTCATGGTGAAAATGATGAACTTCGGCCAAGTAAATGTAGGCTTCAGGAATGGGGAACTCTTCGATGAGATTGCGGGTAAGGAGGGCTTTAGCTTCGTTAATATCTTTGCTTCGGACGCCTTCGCTGCGAACATAGGCCACGCCTCCTTTCCCGGCTTGGGCGAGGGCCTGAAATTGACGGGAGTCGGTAACTTCTTCAATTTGATCGAAGCGTTTTTTGGCCTGCGCGTAAGATCCTTTTTCCAGCCAAATCCAGCCGGATAAAGCCAAGGCTTCCGGATGTTCTTTGCCATATTCGATTAAGGGATCGAGAGCTTCTTGAGCCTGGTCAAATTGATGCACGCGGTAATGGGAGCGGGCGACAAACAGGCGTTCTTCAGGGCTGCCGAGGCTTTCTTGAAACATCGAAATCACCCCGTTGTAATCCCCCCGTTTGAAGAGGGTTTCGGCCTCACTTAATACATTGGCGCGATGAATTTTGTAGGCAATCACTCCAGCGATGATTCCTAAGACAACAACCAGGGACAAAGTGATGATAAAGGATTTCGATTTAATTAAGTCAGGTAACCGCTCTTTCAGTTTATCGACCATTGATTTTATTTCACTTTACTCATGAACCATTCTTATCGATTCAATTCGATTAAACTAAGGTAACTCGAAGAAAGCGTTACGTCAATTAAATTCGTAATAATTAGGAGTTTTCTAAAAAATTCATCTTGCAGGATTTTTTTCATTGGAGGTTGGAACTTTAAGAATACGGATGCCCTCGGTGTTCTCTTCGGGATCCAGTTCGAAACGAAATACTTCCTGCAAGAGATGGCCATTTAGCAGTTCATCGACAAGAGCGACCGAAGTATGCTCATTTTCTAAAGTTGTGAGTTTTTCTTGGTAACGCGGTAAAAAAACTTGGCGATACATTTGGGGATAGTTTATTCGCATGGGTTCTTTATCGATTTTCTCTTGTAATAGAGGGAGGGCGACGTCCTGAGGCAAACGAAACAAGCGATAGTATTGGAAATAGCCGGAACGGTGTACTTCACCAAAATTATAAACAATATAATGGATATTTTCGGATTGGAGTTTATGGATCAATTCGGCCAGTGAATTACAATCCCACGACCATTGGAGTAAGGGATCGGTATTGAACCAATCGGCACCGACAAAGTCGTTGGGACAATAAAAAGGGTGATGGATGCCGTGTAAGAGAACAGTCTGGGTGGGATCGGTGTTTTCTGCCAAATAGCGAAAGGCTTGGTTATTGTGGCGGGTGAATTCATTAAACTCTTCTAAATAGCGGGATTCGGAGACTTCACCGCTGACCACAAGCCAAGGGTCGTACTTTCCCCAGGGAGAGGGATTGCCTTTGATATCGTGAGTGCGGTAGAGGAGCATCAATCCAGTAGTCCATAGGAGAGCGTAGAGCATCATGACATAAACGAGAAACCGCGATAATTTCCTTATATCATCTAAACGTTGGATTAATAATCCCAATACGGGAGCGGCGAGGGCGATGGAAGGGAGAAGAAAGCGGGTATCGCGGTAGGTATAGGCCCAGATAAGGAATAAGGCAACGCTAAGAAGAATTGGCAGAATCATACGGAGGGACCAACCGCGTAAAAAGATCAGTAAGGGGAACAAGGTTAAGCCCAGCATGCCAACCGGCCAGGCTCCGAAGTACTCGGGCTGATGCCAGGGCTCACCCGGGAAAAAGGTGAGTCGGAAGGGAAGGCTAATGAGGTCCGTGAGTTGAGAAAGTAACGGGGATTGCTGGACAGCGTTGAGGTGGCCTTTGATGCTGGCATGGTAGGAGAAAAAGGCGGTGTTGAATTCGCTCCAATGGGGAGTGGGAAAGAGGCTGGAGGCGAAAGGATACAGGGGATTGTCTAAGAGAAGTGCATTTTTTATATACCAGGGAGAGGCGATCACTGTAAAAACGAGTGTCAGGAAAAGAATATGAAGGCAAGCGGTGGTCAGGTTGTATTTTCGATAAGCGAAAATGAAAGCAGCCATACAGAAGAATCCCACGGTAGCGAGGGCTGTGTACTTACACCCTAGAAGGAAGCCCAAGGATAACCCCAGGCCAAACAAGGAAGAATAAGTATCTGATTTATTTATACTTTCAAAGTAGCGAAGAAGAAAAGTACAGGCTAAAACGGTATAACAGGTGAGACCAAACTCAATAAAAGACCAAGAGGCGAAAATAGGGACGAAGGGGATGGTGGCGAGGATTAAGGCTGCGTAGAGAGCGACAGAACGGCCGCCCAAGGCTTTGCCTTGTTGGTAGATCAACAGGAGGGTGAAATAAAAAAAGGAGCAATGGATTAATTTGGGGCCGCTGGTTGACCCGAATGCTAGAGGAATCGTATATAAATATTCAATAATGAAGGGGAAATTGGAGAAAGCGATATTTTCGATTATGTAAAATCCCCCATGTTGGAGATACAACTTGGGGACAGAAAGATGGTACCGGAGTCCGTCTGATTGGGTGGGAGGCATGAGAGAAGAGAGAAAGGCGTAGAAAAGGGGGATAAGTAAGAGGAGAAGTGCGACCCGGTTTTGGGGGAGGTTCGCGCGGGAGAAATATGATTTTAGATGATTCAAAGATAAAGACTTATCCCGGTAGAGAAAAAGAAGACGTATCAAGGAGGCGGCGGTTAAGAGGAGCAAGAGAAGCAGAAGATAGGCCGGGGAGAGAAGCTGGAGGAGAGCCATAAAAAAAACGAAAAGGGCGATCAAGCCCCACCCAATTGGCACGGTAACTGCGAGATTGAGAGAGCGAGAAGAGAAGAAAGATTGGAGCGCCCAGCCTACAAGATGGCCACAGAGGATAAAGAGGGTAATGAGGACAAGGTCGGAAAGGTGGCCAAAGAGAGTATAAGGTCGAAAGATGTAAAAAAAAGAGGAAAAATTGTAATAAATGGCATCCCATCGCACAGGATTGTGATATACATAGAGGGGGAAGATGGATAGCACCAAGATAAAAAAGATTTTGTGGGTGCCTGTTTTAAGTCTGCCGATGGTAGAATTTTGCATAGTATAAGGCCCAAAGGTCGTCTTTCGAATAAATTATTGAAGTAAAAGTCATAAGGCGTACTCATTGAGGGAAAAGCATGATATCTTAAAAGAAATGGCTAATAAAATCATCCCTTGTAGGGGACGAACACGATGAATTAGAAAAAATGATGCGAATCAAATTACCGTTTCAGTTTAAAATATATTTTTTGATTATCCTGCTGTTCGGTTTGTTGATCAGTTTGACCACTTATCGTGTGAATCATATTGTGACAGACCGGATTATGGAAGAAGAGATTACCCAGTTTAAAGAATTAAAAACGTTATTCTACAATTTATTAGCGTCCCGAATAGAAACCATCCGTGAAGAAGCCCTGCTGCAAGCGGATCGACCTTATGTACAGGAATCGTTGACCATGTTAAAAGAAGGACGATTGGTGGAAAGTTTTTTGGTTTCGTCCTTTGCAAATGTGGAACGGCGGGAGCTGCTTATAGTCACCGATAGTAATGGGGTGGTGGTGGATGGATTGGTGAGGATGAAAACGCCCCAGCAGGAGGTTCAGGAAATACAAACGACCTCGTTTATTCAGCAAATTGTGGACTCGCTTACAAGCATGGAGAAAGTTAAGCAAGGGAGAATGAATGTAGAATATGTGTTGTTGCGCGATCAATATCCCTTTTCTCTTTTTGTGGTCGCGATTGCTCCAGTTTTTAATCCCTCGCGGGATGAAGTGCTTGGTTCCGTTTGTGTGGGGTTTCCTGTGGATGAGAAATTCGCCCGTGATCTCAAAAGTGGAAGCCAATATCAATTGGGTTTTACCTTACAGAACCGGCTCATTGCTACGACCTTGCATCTGGATCAAGCCATTGATTTTCGGAATCACTGGGATCCGATCCCCAAAGAGCAAAAAACTGCGCTATTGGACGAGCCGGAGATGATGACTCTATTTAATGAGCCTTATTTATTGTATGCCTCCCCCATGCCGATGTCGGAGAGGGATAATGAATTTTATGTTATTTTTAGTCCATTGAAGAATTTGAATACGTTTTTGAGTAAACTTAAAAGTACGATTTATACGGTAGGATTGGCAATCTTGTGTGTTGTTCTGCTGATTGCATATTTTATTGCGAAAAGTATTACCGCCCCGGTGAAGCAATTGGTGCAAACGGTTTCGCGGATTACGAACGGGGAATATTTAGTGGATGCCTCGATACACACTGGAGATGAATTTGAAACGTTGGGACAGGAAATTAATGCCATGTCCAATACCTTGCATCAAAGGGAAAACAAAATCAATGATTATGTGGCTGAGATCGAGAATTTGAATCGCGATCTGGAATTAAAAGTGGCGGAACGGACCCAGGATTTGGAGGAGAAGAATTTCAGGCTGCGGATGATCTCGGAAGAGTTGGGACGTGCTTATGCGCAAATCGATGAAGAGTTGAAAACCGTGGGTGAGTTGCAAAAGAATTTAATGCCGAAGCCTAGTTTAGATATGAATGGAATTGCAATCCGTGCCATGTATCTACCCAACGGACGCACAGGCGGTGATTATTATGATTTCTTCCCCTTTAATAATAATCAAATCTTTTTACTGATTGCGGATGTATCCGGCCATGGCTTTCCCGCGGCGTTTATCATGGGAATCACGCGGTCGATTACTCATACTCTAGTCGCGCAGAAGAGTTCGCCGGGGAAAGTGCTTTCGGCATTGAGTACTACGTTGATGAGTTGTATCCGGTCGGGAGAGTTTGTGACGATGTTTATGGGGAAATTGGACTTAGAGAGTAAGGTATTAACTTATTCTTCGGCCGGTCATCCCCCGCCTTTGTATTATTCCACGCAGCGAAATGAATTGACAGAATTGGAGCTCAACCGGGGATTGCCATTGGGGATATTGGAGAAGAATCATTATGAAGAGGTGTGTATCAAGTTTGACCCTGGAGATCGTTTATTGATGTATACAGACGGGATTATTGAAGCGAACAATGACAAGCGTGATGCCTTTGGGTTGGAGCGATTGAAAGAGATAATGATGCAATACAAGGAAGCGCCTCCCACTGACTTTTTGGATATGATCACGGTGGAATTGGAAAATCATTTGCAGCGTCCCCTCAATGTGGAACCTTCGGAAGATGATGTGACCTTGGTGGCGATGGACTTTAAAGAAGTCGAATCCACGAAAAAAGAAATCCAGCATCATCCCCAAACGGCTCAACTTCCATAAGATGCGAATGAATTATGTTTTTGGATGGAAAGAAAGCCGTGCTTCTCCCTATGGACAAAAAAAGAAATGCTATGACAATGTAATGAAAAGTTATATCATTTCCTATAGAACGATGATTCATTCTAAACGTTATTATCTTATTATATTTTAGACGAGGTGTAGATGAGTAGGTATCTCCTCCCCACAATCTGTTTGTCGTTACTCCTTAGTTTTTGTATTTCTCAAATCAGTCATGCGAATTTTCAATGGTACAACGATCTCGATGAAGCTTTGGAGACCGGAAAGCAACAAAACAAGCCGGTGGTGGCTTATTTTTATGAACCCCAAGGCCACCAACGCGATAAAAAAGTGTGGTATAGTTCTGTGGTGGAACGGTATGGTCAGCACTTTATCGGGGCTGCGATTAGTATTGTTTTAAAACCAGAAATTGCAGGGGAATACGGAACGACCAATTATCCCACGGTGCTTTTCTTTGATTCGAAAGGGAGAGAAATCTTTACTCAACGGATCGAAGCCAAGGAGTTGATGCGTACCCAATTGGTGGCACGTTTTAAACGGGTGTTGACCAAAATAGAAGAATTCAACCTGGTGGAGAATCAGCTGGAGCTAACCAAAGATAATCCCAAATTATTGCTGATTTATGCCAAGGGGCTGCGTGACCGGGCGAATTTTGATGAAGCGGAAAAACAGTATAATAAAATCCTTGACTTGGATAATGTGTCTTCCGAGATCGTGGAAGAGGTTGAACAAGAACTGGTGTATCTCATCTTTTTGCGTGCCAGCCGCGATTTTTATCACGGGAATTATGATCGTTGTATCGACCGGTTAATGCGTTTTATCGAGAAGCATGATAATAGTGATTTTACTTATCAAGCCAAATTTATGTTAGGGATTGCTCTTTATGAAGCGGGAGAGGAAAAAAGAGGTTTGGATCAACTAAAACGTTTGGAACGAGATTCGGAGGCAGGGGTGTTTCAAACCAAAGCGAAAATGTTCATCAGGGAAAAGACAAACAAGAAATGAGTCGACGCCCGGTTAAAACCAATTGCCGTTTTTATGTTGGCGATAAACCCTGTCAACCCCATAAAGAATATGGGGTTATTTGTTCAGGATGCCAGTACTATGATCCCATTCAACAGAAAATCGTGATTATCAAACTGGGAGCGGCGGGGGATGTATTACGTACCACGGCGCTGTTAGGACCGCTGAAGAAGCAATATCCAAGTGCTCATATCACCTGGGTATGCGGGCAGCGGAGTTATTCGTTGATTCGTTATTTACCCGATATCGACCGTCCCTTTTCGCTGAATGAAGAGACGTTGACGATCCTCGATCATGAAGCCTTTGATTTATGTATCAACTTTGATCTTGCGCCCGAGGCAACGGCTCTCGCGGCGCGGATCGAAGCAAGAGCGTATAAAGGCTTTGGGCGAAAAAAAGACGGCTCAGTGATTGCTTTTAATCGGGAAGCGGAAGAATGGCTGGATATGAGTTTGTGGGATGATAAGAAGAAAGCCAACCAGCGTACTTATCAGGATCATATGGGTACCATTCTAGGCGCGCCCAGGATTGAGGATAAGATCCAGGTTGCCCTGCTGCCGGAAAAAGTGGAACAAGCGCGAGCCTTTGCGCAAGAACATCAATTGGATGGTAGGCGACCGGTCATCGGATTTAATGTAGGCGCTGGGGATCGTTGGCAACATAAGAAGTGGACCGTGGAAGGTTTTGTGCGATTGGGCGAGCGGGTGGATCAGGAACTCGGGGGACAGATCATCATCCTCTATGGGCCAGCGGATCAAGAACAGGCAGCGAAGGTCATGGAAGCGATGACAGTACCCTATTTGGATTCGGGATTGAGGCCGTCGGTGTTGGATTTTTTTCCCATTTTGAATCTGTGCGATTTGGTGGTCACCGGGGATACGTTCGCGCTGCATGCGGCTTTGGGATTGAATAAGAAAGTAGTTTGTTTGGTGGGGCCCACCTCGGTGACAGAGTTGGATCTTTATGGGCAAGGTGTTATTCTGACAGGAGAGATTGACTGTTTAGGATGCTATCTTCAACGGTGTGATAAGGATCCTCATTGTATGAAGTTACTCAGCGCCGATCGGGTGTTTGAAGCGGTCAAGGAATGGATCGAGAAGCCATGATTCGATTTAGCCATGATCCCCGTAAAAGTTGGCGTGATTATCAGCGAGTGCGATTTATTAAGGGATTTTATAATACCCAGCGCTATCTTTTGGATTTAATTCAGCAATACCAAAAAGCCGATAAAATCCTCCATCATCGTATTGATCATTTATTAGAAACCAATCTGCGGGAGCTCAAAGACTTATCCCATATCTTGTATCGGCCACAACGGATGCGAAGCGTCGATCATAATACGCAACGTTTTTTTGATAAAATACTGGGGACTTTGTGGCATGAATTGGATAAAGCGCGGGATAATGTGCGATTACTAGAATCTTACACAGATCAGTTTGAAGCGGTGAATCAAGATGAAGTCATTCGCGGATTAGACCGCTTGGATCAGCAGATACTGAATGCCGCGCGCAAGGATCTTCCCCGGCAATTAAACCGAGCCCAGAAGCTTATGGAAAAGTTGGTGCCTTTATTTGAGAAGATTTTGCCGATCTATCGCGATAATGAGATCGTGATACGTACGATATACTTTTCTCGCAAGCATTTTGACCCATTTTGTATGCCTTCTGCGGTAGAATATTTTTTTCCCTTGCTTTTCGGGTCGGTGGCGGTAGGTTACTTTCGTTTAATTCGTTCTCTCCTGCAGACGAAACATAACGTACAAGCGCAGAACGTGTTGGAGCAATTACGTCACTGGGTGAATAAACATCCTGAAGAGAAACAAGTACTGTATGAAGCGGAGATGGAATTCCGGAAGCGGATGAACGCCAATTCTTCTACTTCGTTTTAGGTTGAGACCTCTTCATTTTTTTGTGATTGGATTGATTGGGCGAGTGTTTCGAGATCTTCTTTTTTTCTAATCTTGTTGAAAAGGCGTTCATAATGTCCCCCAATGCGTAAAGTGGAAACCGGCGATTTTTTGCATGGACCTTGGCACTTGGTTTTGGTGATATGGAGGCCATAGGTTTCGCGGAAGAGTTCGCGGTTTTTCTTGTTTAATTTAAGTTTGTGATCTTTTTTACAGGATGAACCGCAACAAACAAAGAGGTGCGCGAAACCTTGATCCAATTGTCTTTTTGCGCGTTCGAGAGAGGCCTGAATTTGGCAGGCATCATTTGTCAAGCCTTTTTGCATGACACGATTAGCAAATCTTTCCTGTGACGATTCACTCCATTGCCCTTTATGATTTAAAACAAAGAGCAGGGCCATGGCTTCCAGTTTTTTTAATTTTTTCTTCTTCTTTTTGACAGCCAAGGATGTTCTCCTAGAGGTATCGAGATGGTTTGGATTAGTTATTATATAACTTAAGTCATACTTAAACAAAAAAAAAATTAGATCATCACGAAAGTAAGGACATTTTTTTGGACAAACGCCTCGGGGATGGGTTTCGCTTGTCATCACGCGGCCATAAGGGCCGTTTTCTCCGAAAGCCGCCCCACACAAGCCCCTTCAGGGTTTTGGTTCGCTTTATATGAATTGAAAATAGCCATGGTTCTCACTTTAGAATCAGGTCTTGTTTTCCTTCCATTGTACTCAAATACAGGAAGAACCAAAAACGTGATCATAGCGGCTTGATACGGATATTACGGTAGCCTACGCGGGCTCCATGGTCGGTCAGGAAAATGAAGCCGTCACGGAGGCGATATTTAAGTTCGTCATAATCATCAAAATTGACGTCTTGGACCACCTGGTCATTGAGTATGACTTTGACGTGTGGGCCATCGCAGATGATTTCCATTTCGTTCCATTCTTCAGCAGGTTTGCTCGCGTTGACTTTGGGAGCGAGGACCGCATAGATGGCGCCGGTAGTGTTGGGGGTGGTTCGGTTGCGGCCGTAGTCACCCAGAATTTGGATTTCAAAGCCAATCTTGGAAGCGCGATTCGCGCGGGGACAGCGCACTTGCACCCCACTGTTGCCGCCTTTTTCGATAAGGTATTCGAAGCGGAGGATAAAGTCATCGAAGCGATCTTTGGTGCGTACGCTGCCACCGCCGGGAACCCGCCAAAAGGCTCCCTCTTTGACTTCAAAGCCTTTACGCCCGCGGGAGAGCGGGATCCAAGCATCGGCATTTTCGCCATCGAAGAGACAGATAAAACCTTCTTCGCGTTCTTTTTCGGAGAGGGCTTCGTTGTTAGGGGTCCAGGGTTCTTCTTCGCGGGAGTCTTTATTCCAATTATCCAAAAATTCGAGATTTTCGGGGGTGTCTTCGAGAAGGAAGTGTTGGCGTCGGTTCTCCTCTTGGGGTCTGGATTGAAAAAGGAGAACAGGTTTCTCGGAATTCAGGTTTTTATCTTCGGTGATGATCATATCGGCGCCGGGAGCGGCGACAACAACCTTGGGAGCGATTTTTTTGAATTCCTGGGCATAAGATTCGGCCTTGGGGCCATTGATCCAGTAGATAAGATAATTTTGATCTTTGAAGTAATTGGCGACGGTGCGCACGGTGTTTAAGCGTATTTCGGGATCCTGTGGGGCATCAGGAGGGAAAAGGCGCATGACTCCGTTAAGATCGGCGTAGCACATGCGGTCGAATAAGTCTTGGTAATGTTCTTTGGCTTTATCTGTGAGCGAGGTTCCATCGGAGGTGACACCGCGAAAATCGAAGGCAAGGGTACGGGCTCCCGCGTAGGAGAACTTGCTGATCGCACTGACCGAACCTCCAACCCCGTAATCAGGATCGCCGGCTTCGGGAATGAAGAGGGATTGGATCCAGAAGGGAGAGGTGGAACGATGGAGTTGGTTGTCGATCACTCGAAATTGAGACTCTTCGCGGCGTTCAAGGACTTCCCCATCGGGGGCGATCCGGAAATTGAGACGGCGGTTTTGGCGGCCGCGTGCACTAAACTCGTAGACTGTTTTACCATCGCGTTCACGTTTTTCGATATTGCGCAGGCGGTAATTTTTGATTTGCTCTTTCATGGCTTCGGCCACAGGGTCAGGCAAATCTTCCACGTTAATTTCTTCAGTATACGCGGTTGAAAGAGAAATGACGCAGGCCAAAATCGCGATAAAAATGTGCTTGATCATAGGAACGTCTCCTAGAAGATTGTTAAAGTTTTTAATTAAGCGCATCACGAAAGTGAGTCCTTATTATTGGGACAAACGCCTTGGGGATGTGTTTCCTTTTCAATTTATCAAAAAGTACTCAAAAACAGGAAAAACCTTTATTTTGTTTTATCTTATACTTCACGAGTCAAAAAACACCAAGTGGAAGAGAGGATGCAGGCAGGAACCTCTCTTGGGAGATTGTCCTGCCTGCAGACTCCGATGAATGGTATTCAAATTAATTAAGAAGCAGGAAATGCGATTTATTTGTCCTGTGATTCCGGCGGATCAACGCGTTTGCCCCAAATCCGGATATCGTCAAAATTGCCGGTGTCATCAAAGGAGCCAACGCCCATACGGCCGATTTTAAAGGTTTTGTCTTTGGCTTCAATAATGGGTTTGCTCATGTCATCGAAAAAGACTTGGATCGTTCCTTCTTCGGTGTCACGAATAATTCGAACGTGGTGGTATTTGCCTTCTTCCCACTCGGTACCGTCATTGCGTTTGTGGGCAATGGATTTGCGGGGTTCGCCATTAACAAGAAAGACTGAATTGGCGTGGGGATCAGAATTCGGTGCAGGGGCGATGTGGACGTAGTAAAAGTGGGAGGGGTCTTGCCAGCCGAAGAAGAGGCAGAGATCCATATGGTTGTAGGGTTCAATGGTGCTTTTCATTTTTACGTCAAGGATAAAATCGGAAACCCAGAGATCTTTGATTAAGGAGTAGTTGACGGGAGAACGTACCTCGGGTTCGTAGTCGCTTTGCTTGAAGAGGCTGTAGACAATGTTGTCGTTGTCTTCGACGGTACGTTTCCAGGCTTCCGGGTCAGTTGGTTCCCAGCGTTCGGCCCTGTCGGTGAAATCCTCGGTGAAGATGAGGGGAAGTCCGTTTTTCTTCTCGGAGATCTTGTCTTCTTGTCCAGAGGCAAAGGCAGTCATGGTGAGGAGGAGGCTAAGGCTAAGGCACAAATACTTTTTCATGATAATTATCTCCTTGGGATTATTTTTATAAGGCTTTCCTTTGTATTTTTACTGGATGGAATCAAGTATATCATAATGAATTATTAAAAGTGAACATGCATTACGTGGAGAAGAAACAAATAGGGTGGTATTATGGATGGGAAATAGAGTAAAAAGTGGATAAAGGGTCTTTTATTTTCTTTTTAGATTTCGTACAATCCGATTTACGTATATGTTTTAAGATCATCACGAAAGTGAGTCCTTTTTATTGGAGAAAACGCCTTGGGGATGGGTTCTGCTTGTCTCCGCGCGGCCTTAAGGGCAGCTTGCTCCGAAAGCCGCTCCACACAAGCCCCTTCGGGGTTTTGGTGCGATTCATTCGGATTGAAAAAATCATAGGTCTCGCTATAGAATCATGTCAT
>CAYQOX010000011.1:0-100357 GCA_964419335.1 uncultured bacterium
AGAAGACAGAGGAAGAGGAATAACAAAGAGAAGAGGCCTCCCACAACTTTGGTACAGAGGGAACTATGTAGTCGCTTCTTTGTTAGGATCATATCCAAGCACTCATCAGTTTGCGCATTGCGAGTCATGCATTTTTTAATATTTATATAATATTTGATCTTATCCAGTTTTGAATCTCTGGATAAGATCGCTTGTCCCAAGCCTCCATGATCAAATTACAATAAGCGCTGATTCTGGGGAATAAACCAATAAAATCCTCTTAGGTTCATGGTACCATTGAACCTGCATAGGAAAAAAAATAAAGACATGGAGTCGCTCGTTCGATTAAGTAGCGCTTTCTGCTTTGGATTGAGTGGACGAATTCTTGGATTCGGTTTTGGAAGCCGAGGAAGATTCCTCTTTAGATTGTGTGGAGGTCTCTTCCTTTTTTTCTGAAGATTTATACGAAGACCCGTTGCGTTTGTAATCGGTTTCGTAAAATCCACTTCCCTTAAAGATAATACCCGCTCCAAATCCGATTTGGCGTCGCGCGCTCTCTTTTTTACATGCGGGGCAAGTCTTAATCGCTTCTTCTTTCATGGACTGAAAAAGTTCAAATTCATGACCACAATTTTCACAAACATAATCATAGGTTGGCATCAGGGTATAGCCCTCCCTTTTATGTAAATTGAACCCGCGACGGAAAACCGCCGCGGGTCATTGATTTCACGGTTAGTCCTTTTCGACGGTATATTCGGCATCCACAACATCTTCATTGTCGGATTTTTTCTTTTCACCGGAAGCATCCTGCTGTTCTTGTTGTGAAGAGCCGCCTTCTTGAGAGCCTTGAGTTTCATCTCCTTGTTGGGCTTGTTGTTGTTTGGCCATTTCTTCATAGATGACTTGACCAATTTTTTGTGATTCTTGTTCGAGTGCTTCTTTTTTGGTTTTGATGTCATCCATGTCAGAGCCTTCCAGGGCTTTTTTGGCATTCGCGATGGCGTCTTCCAGGGAAGATTTATCTTCCGGTTTAAGTTTGTCGCCATGTTCACTCAGCGATTTTTCGCTGGCGTAAATTAGGCTATCGGTTTCGTTGCGAAGCGTGGCTTCTTCTTTCTTCTTTTTGTCTTCATCCGCATGGGCTTCCGCGTCTTTGACCATTTTGTTGATTTCATCTTCGGAAAGCCCGCTCGAGGATTCAATACGGATCTTTTGCTCTTTGCCAGTCCCGAGATCTTTGGCAGAGACATGCAAGATTCCGTTAGCATCTAAATCAAATGTTACCTCGATTTGAGGAACTCCACGAGGGGAAGGTGGTATATCGGTTAAATCAAAGCGTCCAATGGTGCGGTTTTGGGAAGCGATTTCGCGCTCTCCTTGGAGGACGTGGATTGATACTGCGGGTTGATTATCGGACGCGGTGGAGAAAACCTGGCTTTTGCGCGTAGGGATTGTGGTATTACGTTCAATAAGCCGAGTAAAAACATCGCCCAAAGTTTCGATACCTAGGGAGAGGGGGGTCACATCTAAAAGCAGGACATCTTTGACTTCCTTGCTCAGCACACCCGCTTGAATGGCCGCACCGATCGCAACGACTTCGTCCGGATTCACACCCTTATGGGGGTCCTTGCCGAAGAGGTCTTTTACAATTTTCTGTACCATCGGGATACGGGTGGAGCCGCCGACAAGGATTATTTCGTCAATATCGGAGGACTGCAATCCGGCATCTGCAAGGGCTTTTTTGCATGGTTCGATGGTACGCTCGATGATGGGTCCCGCAAGTTGTTCGAATTTGGAGCGGGTGAGTTTCATCTGCAGGTGTTTTGGACCAGACTGATCGGCGGTGATAAAGGGAATATCGATCGAGGTTTCCATGGTGCTCGAGAGTTCACATTTGGCTTTTTCGGCTGCGTCTTTTAGGCGCTGGAGAGCCATAGGATCGTTGCGTATGTCGATCCCGTTTTCTTTCTTAAATTCATCAGCGATATATTGGATAAGAACCTCGTCGATATCGTCGCCGCCCAGGTGGGTATCCCCGTTGGTGGATTTTACTTCGAAGACTCCTTCACCAAGTTCGAGGATGGAGATATCGAAAGTGCCTCCACCGAAGTCGTAGACGGCGATTTTTTCATCGTTCTTTTTGTCGAGGCCATAGGCCAAGGCGGCGGCTGTCGGTTCATTTATGATACGCAGAACTTCCAACCCCGCGATTTTTCCTGCGTCTTTAGTGGATTGACGCTGACTATCGTTGAAATAGGCCGGTACGGTAATGACGGCTTGCGTGACTTCCTGTCCAAGGTAATCTTCGGCCGTTTGTTTCATTTTTTGTAAAACCCGGGCTGAGATTTCTTCGGGTTTGTATGTTTTGCCATCGATTTCAAACATAGCGCTGCCGTCATCGGCTTTAACGACTTTGAAGGGAACTTTGGATTTCTCGCTTTCCACTTCGGTGATTTTATTGCCAATGAAACGTTTGGCCGAGAAGATGGTGCGATGTGGATTTGTAATGGACTGACGTTTGGCAACTTGTCCTACCAAACGTTCGCCGCTGTCTGTAAACGCGACCACGGAAGGGGTGGTGCGTGTACCTTCTGCATTCGGGATAACGGTGGGTTCTCCTCCTTCAATTACTGATACGACGGAATTTGTCGTTCCCAAGTCGATTCCTATCACTTTACCCATGATTAACTCTCCTATATTTCTGGACTCTACAAGCTTTCTTACTTTATTTCACATTTTAATACTTCACGCTGGAAATATTAAAATTATTTGGGTGATGATCGATTCAATTATTCTTCCTCCATTTTTTCTTCAGGTGGAGCAGCGGCTACTTGGACTTTTGGGGCACGTAGTACCCGGTCTTTCAGGAGATAGCCGGGAGAAATTTCGTTGACGATGGTTCCTGGTTCATATTCGTTCGTTTGAATTTGAGAAACGGCTTCGTGAAAATTCGGATCGAATTTCTCGCCTTCGGTGACGACTTTTGTTAAGCCGTAATCTTTGAGCAGATTGACGAATTGTTGAAAGACCATTTCAATGCCGGTTTTGTACGATTGAACGTCTTCGGTTTCATTGTCGGGATGAAGAGAACGTTCTAAGTTATCCAAAACGTCGAGCAAGCGGCTAATAATTTCTTGCAAGAGATGTTGTTGCATTTCCGCGCGTTCACGTTGCGTGCGTTTACGGAAGTTATCAAATTCCGCCTGCAAGCGTTTTAAGTGATTAACATATTCATCGCGCTCGTTTTGGATTTTTTCTAACTTTTCTTGGAGTTCCGTTACCAGGTCTTTTTCTTCAATTGTTTGAGAAGAATCAACCTCCTGTGTATTTTTTTCCTCTATGGTTTCCTTCTCATTGGATGTGGATTCTTCCTTTTGCCATTGTTCTTGTAAATCGGGTTTATCCTTTTTCTGTTTTTTTTCGGTACCTGAATCTTCGAATTCTTGGAAGTGTACTTTCTTTTCCATACGCTCACCTGCTTCTCTCTATTCTAACTATTTTTGTTCTAAGTTTTATTGACTTAAGAATTTACAGCATCGTTCCTACGTTCATACGAATACGTTGGGTACTATCTTTGGAGCGTTTGTAAATAGTAAGCACGACATCTTCTTTACGGCGCGTGGTTTGTCGAATTTGCTGTAAATCATCGAGTGATGTCAGTTTCTTGCTGTCGGCGGAAAGGAGAATGTCCCCGCGTTGAATATCGGCTTTAGCAGCAACGCTATTCTCTTCTACTGAGAGGACGACAAGGCCATGTTGACGCGCAGACAGGCCATACCAACGTCTCCAAGGTGTATCTAGTTCTTGAATTTTCATTCCCTGCCAGTTTACAGTTTTGACTTTTTGGGTTGGAACGGAAATATCAAGGATTTGCTTTTGCCCTTCCCGGATAATGGACAAAGAAAGTTGTTGGCCTGCATGATATTCAAGATGATCGGTGAAATCACTTGATTCATTGATTTTATTCCCATCTATTTGATAAATGATATCACCGCGTTTCAGATAGTTCGCTCCCATTTGCTCGGGATCGACGTTTAAGATGACGATGCCGTATAAATGTTCGTCGCTGAGCTCAGAATAATGGCTCTTGAAAAAGTGATTGAGTTGGGGAGTAAGATCTTGATATTCGATGCCAATGCGGTCTTCAAGCCTTGGAATGAGGTTGACCCAATAGTCATAGACTTGTTTGACGCGCGAAGAGGGAATCGCGAAGCCGAGACCTACGGAACCGCCGGAAGGGGTGATGATGGCGGTGTTGAGGCCAATAAATTTTCCATTGATGTTAACCAAGGGGCCTCCGCTATTGCCTTGGTTTATATCTGCGTTGGTTTGAATCAAGCGGGTTAAACGGCGTCCCTGATCATCTTTTATTTCGCGGTTGAGAGCGCTAATGATTCCGTTGGTGACGGTAAAAGGGTGACCCAGGGCATTGCCGATGGCAATCACGGTTTCGCCGATCATTAAATCATCAGATTGCGCCCAAGGGAGGTATTTTACCTCGTCTTTAGGCTCCTGTATCCGGAGAATGGCTACATCGGCTTGGGGATCTACGCCGTAGATGATCGCTTCGTGCTGATTGGTATCTTTGTAAAAGGTGATAAGAATACGATCGGCGTATCCGGATTGATATTCAATAACGTGATTGTTGGTGATGATATACCCACCTTCGACAACGATTCCTGAACCAAGTCCTTCGAGGCGGTAGGTGCGCTCAAACATATCATCGAAGGGGGTGTGGAAAAGGGAGGGGAAAGTGTTAACCCGTACATCTTTTATGGTGCTAATATTGACGACAGAATCTAGCACCTTATCTACCGCCTCGACGATGGGAGTGCGACGATCGTAAGTCGCACTTGGAGAGACCACCGTGGCTAATAGAAGGATAAGTAATATATATTTTAAAAAAGAGACTTTCATCTTCATCATCTTCATACGACAATACTCCAAAATCTCGCTTTATTTGTTGAAGCAAGTTGTATTCCATGATAACCAAACACCTATTAAGATTATTAATAATGTGCTCTTAAAGAGGTATAAAACCAATGAAATCGAATTGTTGAGATGGAAAGGATGCGCCATAATGGCGCGTATGCTTTCATATTAGACAAGGGCGCTGTGCCAAAAAAACAGTGTTTGTTCTTGTACCTTATGACAGCGAAAGTTATGCTTTCTTTTATATGGAAGGTAGGTTGATTCTTTATGGTAACGAACAGAAATCCTCAAAAACCGAAATGGATACGTGTAAAGGCCCCATCCGGACCGGAGTTTAATCGTACGCAAAAGATCGTGCGAGAAAGCCGATTGCATACGATATGTGAAGAAGCCTTGTGTCCCAATCGTAGTGAGTGTTGGAGGCATGGCACAGCGACCTTTTTATTGCTTGGCGATATTTGTACACGGGGATGTACGTTTTGTGCGGTAGCGAAGGGCAAGCCAAGCTCGCCTGATGTCGATGAACCGCAAAGAGTGGCGGATGCTGCTGAAAAAATGAAACTTAGGCATGTTGTCTTAACATCTGTGAATAGGGATGATTTGCCGGATGGCGGGGCATGGCATTTTGCAGATACGGTGAAAGCGATTAAAGAGCGCATACCGGATTGTTCGGTGGAGGTGTTGGTGCCCGATTTTCTTGGCGATTGGAGCGCATTAGAGATTGTGATGGAAGCGGATATAGCGATATTGAATCATAATTTAGAAACAGTGCCGCGGTTGTATCCCAGGTTACGTCCCAAAGCGGACTATGCGCGCAGTCTTGAATTACTCGAAAGAGGGTTAAGAATAAACCCGGAAGTAAAAACAAAAGCGGGAATTATGATTGGCGTTGGCGAAAAGAAAGAGGAAGTCTTGGCATTAATGCGGGATGTACGTGATGTGGGAGGATCGGTGTTAACGATCGGGCAGTATTTACAACCCAGTCCCCGGCATCATCCGGTGGTGCGTTATGTTACGCTGGAGGAATTTGAAGAATATCGGCAAATTGGTTCTGAATTAGGGTATGAGCATGTAGAGTCGGGACCCTTTGTGCGTAGTTCATATCATGCGTGGAAACATGCGTGAGTTTTAAGAAAGCGGGAATTAAAGTCGAAAGCCCCTTTCGTAACCGGAAGGGGCTTTCTCATTGGAGATTGGAGGGTGTGGGCATGAGTCGTGATTATGTTTCTACGGGTTCAAGAGTTTCCCGTTCAGAAGGTTCTCGGTGGAATTGGAGGGGATGGGCTTCTTTGGGATGGTTCTTGGTACGTCCCCAATAATCCGTAAAAGATTCGCCCTCCAGGCGGTTTTCCCCATAGGCTTCGAGAAGACTACGAACAATGGTGGGAATGTCTTCGATCTTAATCATCTTTTGTTCTAAGGCGCCGAGGCGTAAACCCGCATTGCAGCCCCCGATGAAGAGCATATAGCGACCCGGTGATTTACCGACGAAAGCAATATCAGCGTTGTAGGGGCGAGCACATCCGTTGGGGCAGCCGGTCATGCGGATGAGAAGCGGTTCGTTTTCCAAGCCAAGTTCGTAAAGGATTTTGTCGACTTCATCCATGACCTGGTCTTGGAAGACGCGTTCGCTTTCGGCAACTCCCAGACCACAGGTAGGGAGGGAAACACAGGCCATGGCGATTTGACGGGCGCGAGTGAGGGATTGGATAGGGGGAATGTTATGGTTGTACAATATGGCATCGACGGCCTCTTGCTGGCTGGGATCGATGTTGTGGAAAAGCAAATTGCAATTTGGAGTCGTGCGGATGGGGAAGTTGAAATCTTCAGCGATAGCACGTATCGCGGAGCGATAGCGTTCATGTTCGGTGTCCTTGATTCGTCCCTCAGGAATCCATAGGCCGCGCAGCAGTTTGCCATTCCCTTGTTGGTGCCAGCCGAGCATGTCTTCGACCGTGGTCCAGTGTAGTGGCTTGGGCTCGGAGATTTGAGCGTTATCCCCTATACGAGAGATGACCTCGTTCTTAAACCAGTCGATTCCACGCTCGTCGATGAGATATTTCATACGAGCGCGTTTGCGGTCTTGGCGGTTGCCATAATCACGTTGGACGGTGACTACAGCGCGGACGGCCTCGATGATATGATCCTTATCGATAAAAAACACCGGTTGAGAGAGACGTGGATAGGTTTTATCTTTTCCGGCACTCATACCAAAACCGCCTCCAGCGAGGATGGTATAACCGACGACTTCTCCATTTTCAGCATGAGGAACGAGGCCGAGATCGTTGGAATAGATATCGACGTCGTTGCGTGGAGGGACGGCGATGCCGATTTTAAACTTACGGGGCATATAAACATTGGTGTAGAGTGGCTCACGGTCTTCTTCTGGGAGATTGACTTTTTCTCCATTTAACCAAATTTCAGCATAGGCCATGGTTTTGAGGCTTAATAGATTGATGAGGTTTTCAATTAAGGGGCCGATCGCCTCGTGTTCAGGGGTATGGAGAGGGGAAGCCGAGGTTACGATGTTTCGGTTAACGTCTCCACAGGCACCCATGGTGGTGAGGCCGGTTTCATTAATTTGGCGGATGCAGGAATGGAGATTGCCTTTGAGTACACTATGGAATTGAAAGCCTTGGCGGCTGGTGATGCGCAGGGTTTCGTTGCCAACCTCGCTAGCGATACGGTCTAGCTTGAGGTATTGTTGAGAGGTTAAACGTCCCCCTGGAATGCGAGTACGCACCATCATGATGTAGGCGCGCTCCATTTTTGCTTTTTTTCGTTCTTTACGTAGGTCGCGGTCATCTTGTTGGTAAGTGCCATGGAATTTAAGTATTTGAAAATTCTCAGGGTTAAAGTGAGAACTATCAGATTCCAACTCTTCTTTTATGGTACCGCGAAGATAATTACTATTTTTTTTGATTTCTTCTATGTTTGCCATAAAAATTTCTCCAACAATTTGTGGGGGTTTTTGCCAGTAAATAATAATGGAAAAAGTAAAAATACTATTTAGTTTATTAAATTACTTATATTATAGTATAATGGTAGAGAATTTTTAAAGTAGGTGAAACAGGAATAGAGAGAAAACTGTCGAATTTACTTGGAAAAACATCAAAAGGAAGGCGGGATGGAGATTTATCCCGCCTCTTGTTTGTCAAAACAACCAAAGATTGCAATTAGATAACATAGGGTTCGCGTTGGGTGCGCGATAAATAGTGATTGGCTTCAGGGTCGTTAATAAAGAGTTCTTTTTCGGGATCCCATTCCAACTTGCGACCCAAATGACCGCAGATATTGGCGAGATGGCATACCGTGGCAGAAGTATGACCAATCTCAACATCGGTGATGGGACGTTCTCTCGATTTCATGCAATCGATCCAGTTTTGCATATGATCGTTGCTTTCATAAAGGCGGATATCGTTGGAGGTTAACGGTTCTTCGAGGATATCGGCGGGATCGGATTCAATGTGCCCCCGGTTGACATTGATTTTGCCTTTGGGACCGATGAAAGTAATACCGCCGCCTTTGCTATGGAAGTGGACGTTGACATCGTTTGGATAGGAAAAGGTGAAGTCATAAGATGTAAAGGTGGTGTAATAGCTAGGGTTTTTCTGAGCGGATCCTTCGACGGCGCTGGGGCCGGAACCATCCATGCCCAATCCCCATTGAGCAATGTCCAAATGATGAGCCCCCCAATCAGTAATCATACCGCCGGAATAGTCGAAGAACCAGCGGAAGGTCACATGGCAACGGAGAGGATTGTAGGGAACTTTAGGGGCTTGGCCGAGCCATTTGTCCCAGTTGAGTCCCCAAGGTTCGGGTTCGTCGGGTACGGGATCATTTTTGGGAGCGCCACCGATGCCAACTTCGACGCGTTCGATTTGGCCAAGACGTCCATTACGGACGTATTCGCAAGCGGTACGGAATTCGTTGGCAGAACGTTGTTGGCTGCCAGTCTGGAAGACGCGGTTATTTTCCCGGGCAGCACGAACCATTTTACGACCTTCATCAATAGTAAGGGAGAGAGGTTTTTCGCCGTAAACATCGAAGCCGGCATGCATAGCTTCTATGTAGAGTTTCGCGTGCCAATGGTCAGGGACGGCGATAATTACGGCGTCTAAATCTTTGCGTTCGTACATTTTTTCATATTCGAGATAAGCGTCGACCGCATGGTCGGGTAGAGGGGCACGTTTCATTCCACTTCCATCCCCTTCGATCCATTGACGATCCACTTCCATGAATTTATCCAGCATTTGTTGACCGTGAAGTAAGTAAGGGAGATCGAGGTCGCATACGGCAGCAATTTGGAGGTCATTTTTACGCATGGCGGTGCGCATAAGTTGAATTCCACGCCAGCCAAGGCCAATCATACCGACCACGAATTTATCGCTGGGGGGGGTAGCTCCGATGACATGTTGGGGAACAATGGTGGGAGCTGAGGCACTCAATCCCAGAGCGAAGGCCGAAGTGCCGGTGGTTTTAAGAAAACTACGTCTTGATGTTTTATTTGAGTCTGTCATGAAACGAATTCCTTTCTTCAGAAGGAAGATTTTCTTTAGCTTTTTTATCTTAACGGAGGAAGAAAAAAAATGATAGATGTATGTAAATTTTGAAATAATTTCAATATTTTTTTTGAATAATTTATGTTAAGATCGAGATAAGAGATCATGGTTGAGAGATTTTTTTGTCAAATTGAAATCTTAACTGCTTAAGGAAGGCAGGGTGATACCAAAAGTCTTGTTCGAAAAGAAGGAAAGGAAAGATCATGAAACGTAGGAATTTCATTCAAACCACCGGCGCGAGCGTGGCTGCGTTGAGTGTAGGACCCACAATTTTAAGCCCAAAAGCGGCTGAGAATGGAAAGTTGGCCTTGGATGGGGGAGAAGCGGTATGCAAGGCGAAGAGGGCTTCGTGGCCTAAAGTCGTCGAGGAGGACGGCGATGTAAAAGCATGGCTGGAAGTGCTGAAGGATAAGGGATGGTGCCGGCTAAACGGGGATTATGTAAAGAATTTTGAAAAGAAATATGCCGAGTTAATGGGCACTAAGGATTGCATCGCGACTTCATGCGGTACCACGGCGCTGTATGTATCGTTAAATGCGTTGGAAGTGGGGCCTGGGGATGAAGTCTTGGTCCCACCATATACCTTTGTGGCGACGATCAATGCGGTTTTGTTACAACATGCGATCCCCGTGTATGTGGATACGGATCGAGAAAGTTTCCAGATTGATGCTCAGAAATTAGAAGATCGAATTACGGATCGAACGAAGTTAATCCTTCCGGTGCATTTAGGGGGAAATCCCGCCGATATGGAGACGGTGATGAAGGTCGCGAAAAAGCATAATCTCCCGGTACTGGAAGATGCTTGCCAGGCACATTTGGCAGAATGGAAAGGAAAGAAAGTCGGTTCGATTGGTGATTGTGGATGTTTCAGTTTTCAGGTGACGAAGAATTTATGCTCGGGTGAAGGCGGCGCGATCATTTCAGACGATATAAAACTCATGGATCGTTGTTTCTCCTTCCATTCCAATGGACGTGAACGGGTGGAGACTTATGGATTTGGGTATATTAATAATGGAATTAATGCGCGTATGACCGAGTTTCAAGGTGCGCTGCTTATGCAGGGAATGAAGCGAGTGGAGGAACAGTCTACGATTCGTGAGGAGAATGCGGCGTTTCTCTCTCAAGAATTAGAGAAAGTTCCCGGGATTTATCCTGCGAAGATGTATGAGGGTACAACGCGAAATGCCTATCATTTGTATATGTTCCGATTTGTGGGGGATGAATTTGATGGTCGAATTGACCGGGATAAATTTGTGAAAGCTTTGCGTGCCGAAGGGGTCGGATGCGGAACTGGATATTCCCCGTTGAATAAACAGGATTTCATGAAGAAAACTCTTTATTCGGATGCCTTTCTCCGGGTATATGGAAAAGAGTATATCGATAAATACTTTGAAGAAAATGAATGCCCGGAAAATGATAAGTTATGTAATGAAGAGGCGGTTTGGTTATATCAGACCCAAATGCTGGCTAGCAAAAAGGATATGGAATATATCGCGGCCGCAGTGCAGAAGGTCTACAACAACCGTGAGGTTTTGGCCAAAATTTAGGGAAGTCGAAGATCGATTCGTTTCTAGCGAAGTGGAATGGCCTAAAGATTTGAGGCGATTCCACTTTTTTGTGATAGTTCGCACTCCTCTGAGTGCAAACATTGGTTTACAATATGCATATCTTCATTACGATTTGATTTTAGGTTGATTATTTGTTGGTCAATCAATACGCGAGGAAGACTCTTGGTACGACTTTCTTTAGAAATGTGTGTGCCCGATGTGAAAAGCCCGATTGATATTTATGCGGGAGAAAAGCGTCGGCGGTTGCTTTTGAAGAAAGGAACTCCCCTTACCGAGAAAGCACGTAATTTATTAAAGCAGAATAAGATTGAGTATTTGGACTTTCCCTTACCGTTTGAATGCAAGGATCTTCCTCCTTATACTTTTTCGGAAGAAACAGAAAGCGAATTATTTCGCTTGGTACGCAATACATATATGGCGTTTCGAGAAAATGCGGTAGCGGATCCCATCGCCTTGAGAAAAGAGGCATATGAAATCTTGGCACAGGCGGCCAAGGAATTTGGAGCGTTGTATGCCAAAGAACATCCGTTATCGGATCAAGAGCCGCAGCGTTTGAAGCGTTCGATTTTTCATGTGAGGACGGTAGGAGCCTTACAGGATTATTTATTTGAACATGCTAAAAACGTAGCGTTATTGTGTGTGGCGCTTAGTTTTGATTATTTCTCTGATTCTAAGAAGCGCTTGTCGGATATACACAAGGTAGGCGTTGCAGCCATGTTTGCCGATATCGGCATGATGAAAGTTCCGAAGCGTTTATTGGAAAGTACAGAAAGTGATCTGGGGGAAAAGGAATGGGAAACTATTAAGAAGCATGTTCAAACCAGCGCTGACTTTGTGGCAAGTATGTTTCGGCAGAAGGATTTTGTTACATCGCGGATCGCCGCTCAGCATCATGAGCGCAATGATGGAAGTGGTTATCCGAATGAGTTAAATAGTTATAAGATCGAAGCACATGCGAAGTTGTTGGCAGTGGCGGATTCTTATCACAGCATGATTTCCAAGCGCTATTTTCGTCAGGCGAAAAATCCCATGAATGCACTGATGGAAATCAATCAGCAAGCGAAAAGGCTTTATGATGAGCATGCGGTTAAATGTTTAAACTTTCGGGTAGCGCCCTATCCCGTTGGCTCTGTGGCTTTGTTGGCGGATTCGAAATGGATTCAGGTGGTGGAACTCGATCATATCCCTATTGATATTGAGAGCACAGTGATCCCCAAAGGGGAGAAGCGGAATCAACTCTATAATCATCCCAAATGGGTGCGAAAATTTGACCCGCGGGTGACCGATGTGAATTATCGGCCGGTAGCGATTGATAAGCATTTGCATCAAATTGGCGAACTCTTGGATGCGTTTGATTTACTTAAGGCCTATGGTTATACCACCAATACGGTCGAAGCGTAGTCGGTTTTTTGTTAAGGAGTAGATGGTTTGATCACGCGGAAGGGCATGTTGTTTTCTTTGAGATTGGGGTGATAAGTGGCGTTGCCATAGTTGTCGATGGCTTCCACGCAGTACAATGCCCCTTGGGGGGATAAGGGGAAATCAGCCTTGAAAGAGGCTCCGGAAAGTTTCATCGGTTTACTTTGCCAAGCGCGATCGGAAGGCAGGGGCTTCCAGTGGAGATGGGCTTGAGATACTTCTGAGTCGTCCTCGAATTGCGCTTCAATTTGCACATTATTCCTTAATTCGTTCATAGTATGATCGAGGCTGACCAGCAAAGGTGGGTTGGTGTCGTGGGTGACAGCGACTTTGTATGTGGTGGCTTCTTCCTCTTCGGAGGGGAGGGTGAATGATCGTTGGTTGATTTCGCCCATGAAGTAATATTCCATCAGCCCTTCGGTAACAAGCCGTTGAGGAATTTCGGCGTAATAAACTCCCTCAATTTTGGTAGGTTCCATGTCAATTTTTCCCGCCGAGCCAACACTATTACGAAAACTTAATTGCAAAGCGTCCACGGATATTTGGGGGGGGATGCACAAGGTGAGAAGAATGGGTTGGTGAGGAGGGGTACGATACACCCGGAAGTGATTTAAGGCTTGGGGGATCTCGGTTCTTTCATTCCATTGGGTATAGATTTCCGCCAGATTGAGTTGGTCGTTTTCGAAGGGGGGGGTGTAATTACGCCAATGAAAACTCTTCGATTGTAAACGCAGTGGTTCGAGAAGCGGGCGGTAGCGTGTATTCGTGTGCTCGACGAATTGATTCCAGCTTTCTTGTGCCTTGGTGATGCTTTCGGAGGCAAGAATAATGGTGGTAATGTCTTCTGTGAGGCGGTAGAGGCTCAAGTGGAGAGAGGCGTTGATGAGACCGCGATAGCATTTCCCCAAAGCAACGAGCGCTTGGAGGTCGGCATGCATGGCTTTCCACTCGCGATAGCGTTGGAAAGGAGTGGGATTGGAGTTCGAGTTCTGAGAATCGAGATTGGATGACAAGGTTTCTCCCGCCTGCTGCATTTCTGGAAGAATGTTTTCGGCTCTTTGTACGACTTGGTCGATTTGCTCGTAGGGGGAAAGTTTGCCATTTTCACGGCCTGAAGTGAGTATATGGGCCTCTTCGGTGACAGAACGAATCAAGTGAGGATCAAATGGTTGAATTTGGAGGAATTTAGTAAAGGAAGGTGGGATTTCAAATTCAGGGGCGAAACTTTTTTTATCTACCCCGAGGGCATAAATCGAGGTGATCGTTGGGATGATGGGGCTGCATTTTTGCAGAGCGCGGTAAATGGAGGTCCCTGCTTCGTCGAAATGATTTTTGAACAAGGCGATAAAGGTTTCTTCCGGCTCTTTAGGGTTGTAGCCCAAACGTCCCCAAAGCGGATACCAATACCAATCTCGTTGGAAGGTCCATTCGAAATAACGAAGATCGTCTTTTAATGTGGTGGTGTATTCGTCGGTCTTGGGGTAATAAGTGGATGGGGTATCGACGACGAAGCCATTGGCTTCAGCAAAAGAGGTGTTTTGGATCGTTTTACGGATGAATTCGACGTCTGCCCAAGGAAAGAGACGATGGGTGCCACTGGCGGAGATGTCGAAAATGATGTTATAAGGACGGGGCTTTTGAAAATAATTCTGATAGGAATAAGAGGCCCATTGACGCATAGGTCCGCCGGAGACGGGATAAGGCAGAGGGAGATGATCACCATTGAACTTGACCTGGGCGACAGAAATGCCGTTGTAGTCTTCCATAATTTGCAGGAATTGCTCCTCATTGGCGAGGTGACTGGGTAAAAAAAGAATGATGGGACGTTCTTTTTCCTGCATCCGGCTAAGAAATGATTTTTCATAGAAGCGGGTCGAATTGGGATTCTCGCCGATGGCATGGCCATAGCCATCGAGGGTTGGGCATTCGGTGAGGAGTTTTTCAAAGGCTTTCGTGTTATAGTCGAGTTTTTGGTTGATATCCTCCGGTTGGGTGGGATTATCAGGGAGGTTCCAATCGGTGTTGTGATTGATAAGACCGACGTTGATTCCTCGTTCGTGAGCCAAGCGGATAATGTGGTTGAGTCGGTTGAGGTTGGTCTCAGCTTCTTCTGGATTAACGCCGACTTGGGAATAGTCGGAAAGAGGGATTAAGTAAGGGAATAGATTGAAGTATTCGGTGGTGACGAGGTCATAAATGCCGTGGAGTTCGAGGTAGTTAAAACGTGCGCGGGCGAGGCGATCCAGGAATTGCCGCCAATAGTCGGAGGAGTGAAACCAAGTGAGGCTTCCTTCCAAGGCTTGACGGTGGAGTACAACTTTAAGGCCGCGGACGCTGAGGGAAGGGGTGATTTTTTTTTGTTGAATGCGTTCATGGAGAGGTTGATCGATTGAAGTAGATTCAAATTGTTCGGCAACATCGAAGGCCGCATACATGGTGCCAATGGGATCGGGGCCGATGGCATAAATGCGGCTCGCATGACCACGGGGATAGAGAGAGACGGACATGGATTCGGGTTGGTTTGAAACTACATCACGAAGGATATCGACTTGAGGGGTATCTTTGAATTTTTCGATGGCAAAAACCGCGACAACGATTTCAAGTTCGTAAGGTGGGATGGATTGACTTTCGCTACCAAAGCGTTGGATGACATCCCAGTCTTGCTCGGTGAGAATGGATTCGATGGCTTTTATGCCCAGTAACACCGAGGGATCGGGCTCTTCCGAAGGGCAGGAAAGTATGGCCGTGGCCGCATAGGATGAGGGAACGGCTAAGAGCAGGTAAAAGAGGTATCCACAAAATCCGAGCCGGAATATAGGGGAATTCATTCGCATTGCTTACCTCATCCACATTGTATTGAAGAGGGACCCTCATTGAAAGGTTACCGTAATCACATCGCCGGTAGTCACATTGGGGACCCGTATTCCCTTGGTATCCGCACTTTTGGTGATGGACCAATAGGTGATAGGCTCCCGGTCTTGCTGCAAACGATTCGTGCGCTCAAGTGTGATTCCGCTTTTATCTTCTAACCAATCCTGAGGAAAGTCAAAGTATTCAAGCATAGAGTTTTGAGAACTTACTTGCAAGATTTTTAGCCGCATTTGGTATTGACTCAACCATTGAACGGCGAAATCGATGCGGGTGTTAGAGCGGAAGAGAGGAGTCATGGTCTCGCTTTTGCGGACTTCGGTGGCGGCAATAACAGCCATATCGTGCTGATTGGTGGTAGTACTCGGCCAAGTGGAGAGCATCCCGTCAGTGGCGAAAGAGCCCATGCGAAGGAATTCTCCATCACGGCTGTGTAGGAAGTAGTTCTTGCCTTGGCGGTAAAAACTAAAGCGGAGGGAGGAGGTACGGCCAATCATTGAAATGAGATTGCTGTCTTCATTAACCGCGAGAAAACCATCACCATCGATCTTTTTATCTTCCAGGAAGGGGTGATCAAAGGACCAAGGGTTATATTCATTGTTGATATAAATACGCAGGCCATTGTCATAAAAAATTCTTAGTCGTGCAGGAGTTTTCCATTCATCGAGTTGAAAAGCTTTGAAGACATCCCACCAACTTCCTTCTTCATCCACGTATTGAATCGTTTGGATTCGACTTTGAGTGTCGAGATACTCGCGGGCGACAGGTTTAAGCAAACGATACACTTCGAGCATATGTTTTCGCAGATCACGAGCTCGTAGGCCGGGATACCAGAAATCAGTGGAAATGTAGGGAATGCGTCCATGGGCAATGGTGGAGGTGAGGTAATGATCCATGGGTACAAAACGCGGATCGAGGATTTGTTCATCGGATTGGAAGAACTGGGTTAGTGATCCCATCCCGATGCGAGGGGGAGCGAAACGGCGTAGATGGAGTGTATCATCGATGATTGATTTTTCTTTACCAGTGGGTGGGGTGTAAGGAGAATAGTAGCCATCCAGTTGAAGTGAAATGAAAGGGGCGAGATAGGGTAGCCGGTCATTGTCTCTTAGGATGAGTTGCCGATCGTTGCGAAGGTGGTGAAATGAGTCTTTGAGTTTGTTTGCGAGTTCCTGAGAGCCACGTTTGTTATCGGGAAATAATTGATAGATCGAGGTTGCGCCGGGAATATAATCATGAGGGGCTGGAGGTTCGAGCATGACGGCGTCGTAACTCATCACTTTGGCGTCGTGATCCAATTTTTCCTGAATTTGCGAAAAGATACGAGACCAGGTGATGGGTTCAGAAGAAGGGTCTTTGTCTTGGAATGTTTGTTGGATTTGGGATAAATCCGGGATATGGACAAGGGTATTCTTGGCAACCCTTTCTTTTAATGTGGTTTGTTTGAGTTGATCCGGGGTACCCCATGCCTCTGCTTCTTCACCGGCTTTTTGGGGCCAATCGTAGAGGAAAAAAGCAAGATCCATCATACCCAGAGAACGTAATTCATTGAAGAAGAGTTCTGCATGGCGGAAACCGTTTTCATCGGCACCAGCAAGAGAAACCATGCGCTCGCGGGTTTGGAAGGAGCGATTATTTAGGCTTTCCCATTGCAGGGTTTGAGGGTTCCAAATAAGGCGAGAACGTTTGTTTCCGATTTGTTGTTCGTAAAACCAACCCTTGTATCCTTGTTGATTGGAAAAATCTTCGGTGGAACGGTATGTTTTACCGTTGAATTTAAATCGAATATCCATGGCGGTTTCACCGCCGTACATGATTCCCGGACCATAGGTGATAAATAATAATTCATCGTCTTGGTTTACGGGAAATTCACCCTCGATCGAGGTGATGGGCTTATAAAGGGGTTCCAAGATTTGACTAAAAAGTACATGGTCGCTTCCATCGGGCTGGCGATAGTGGACTTCGCAGGAGGCTTTGCGTCCATTTTGTAAGGTGAATTGTCCTTTTAGTTTAACCTTCCCCGATTCTGGGGCTTGCCAACCGCGGATCATGGCGACGGGTTTGAGGGGATAATCGGCGAGGGGGAGATCATCCAAATCGAGAACAACATTTTGAGTTAAAGGAGTATCCTTGTGGCGCTCGATTGCCGGGGGAGCAGGAACCACTTCGTATAGGTAATCGCTGAGGGTAACGTAGGCGGTGATGTCGATATCGGGGGCTTTCTTGTTTTCTTCCAAGCGGATGTGTGCTGGAGTGTTGGAAACTTGGATGGAGCGGGTGTTATCCTGCTCGATGGTCGTGGTATAGTCGGCGGTGGTGCTCATGAGGGGATCGACATAGGTGCTATGGAATAAACGGTTAAAGATGTGCAAAATTGGTACGGGAGAATTGGGCAGCTCGATGGGGGTGGATTGAACAATAAAACGAGATTTCCCAAAGTCGAAGCCCGCATACTTTCCTCTTGCATTTTCGGGATTTTGGGCAGTAACCCTGAGAATGAGAGTTTTACCTTTGATGGAATAATTATAGGTCTTTCCCCGGGTTTGACCGTTGATGGTTTCTTTATAAAAGAAGTGAACATGGTCTTCGACCATGCGGTGATAAACGAGTTCTGTGTCACTCGATTGAGCAAAATCGAGAGGTGAGAAAAGTTCGCCTGTGGCGTTACGGATCATGAGCCCACCTTCGACCAGGGGCAGAAAGCGCAAGCGGTCATCGATCACCGCGCGGATGTTGATCATGCCTTTGCGAGCGGCTGAATTCTTTGTGTGGATGAAATATTCATAGGTATGTTCGTCATCTTGGTATCGAAAGATATAATCCCCGCGTTCGCTATTAAAAGTGACGCTGTTAGAAGCACCTTTAGGAAGATGAGTGGCAGCCGGGGCGGAGTGGAGTACTTCCAATGCTTGAGCAAAACTCACGGGTAGAAAAATGGTTATCAAGATAGGCAGAAAGGTTTTTCGTAGTTGTCGGGAAAAGGTTTTCATGTATCCTTGCTCATTTTTGGGAATGTTGGTTTTTTGGTTTATTTCATCTTGAAACAAGTATTATAGTAATAAACGATTGGCTACGGCAGATGGATATCTGCCGTATGAGAACAAGTTTTGTTCTCTATTAGATAAAGTACTTTCAATGCCTTGAAAAGCGTTTGGTAAAATTATAAATAGATCCCACGTGATTGTAATGGTGAATTCGAACAAGGACAAAAGGGAAATAGCATAATTGTCAAAAAACCTATGAGAAATATTCGCTTGGATTTGCAATATGAAGGGAGCCGCTATTTTGGATGGCAATGGCAGCCGGATCAACCGACCATCGAGGCGGAGGTAAAAAAGGCGGTTGAAAAATTAGTACAGCATGAGATTAAGCCTTCTTCGTCAGGGCGAACCGATGCCGGGGTGCATGCAGAACAGCATGTGTTTCATTTTTTTTCAGAAACTCGCCATGAGAAGGACACTATTTTGCGAGCGATGAACGCACTTTTGCCCAACGATATTGCGGTGAAACGGGTGGTGGATATGCCGTTGAAGTGGAATGCACGGCATGATGCGCTGGAGCGGGAGTATTGGTATCGGTTTTATTGTTCTGACGCGCGGGATGTGTTTTGGTTTAGGCGCTCTTATTGGGTAAGAAAACCGATGGATGTGGAGTTGATGAGGCAAGGGGCACAGTACTTCGTGGGGAAGCACGATTTTTCTGCTTTTCGAAGTGCGCAATGCGAGGCCGAGCATGCGGTGCGGCGAATATTATCTGTTGATGTTGTACAAGAAGGAGCCATGTTTATCATGAAAGTGCGCGGACATGCGTTTCTACATCATCAAGTGCGGATCATGGCGGGAACATTGTTCAAGGTAGGGCTGGGTAAGTGGCCGCCGGAGTATGTGGAAGAGATCTTGAATAGCAAGGATCGTTTTCTGGCTGGAAAAACCTTGGCAGCGCATGGATTAACGCTGCAAGCAGTGAGATATGAGGGGGAGGATAATTTGGGGAAAGAGGATTAAAAATGGAAATTTGTTTTCATTTTCGTGTTTTTCATATATCCTTAATAGTATAGTTAGGAACAACAATTGCTTGATCTCTACGGTTGATCACAGCGTATATTGTAAAAAGGTGCTTTTTTATACAATAGAGGAATAAGGTTAGTAGAATAGGCCGCAGCGTAACTGATTCATATGCTCGCGCGTTAAGGAATACAGTTAAATGAAACCAGGAAATGCTTTTACGTTAATCGAATTATTGGTTGTGGTGGCGATCATCGGGATTTTGACCACCATCGCCATGCCCAATTTTCAAAATGCGCAAGTAAAGGCGCGTACCTCTGCCGCGTTGGCGGAGATGCAATCGCTTTCGACTGCGGTAGAACAATATTATATGGATCATAATACTTATCCGCTGGATGGGAATGATTATTTAGAACGATCGGTTGAGTATTTTGATCAGAAACGAATTCAGCATGTGTTAACTACACCGACGGCTTATATTACGGAACTCCCCGGAGATTTGTTTCACGAAACAGATAAATATCATAGCGATCCCTTGATTGGGAAATATTTCACCTCCAAGAAACCGTATCCTTATGTATACTATAGCAAGGGAAACTTTTTCGAAAATAAAGGGAATCCCAATGCCTATTATCTCTTCAGTTTTGGGCCTAACCAGTATTTTGATAATGCGGATTCACGTGAAGGGGAGTATCTCGAATATAACATTACCAATGGGGTCATTTCAGAAGGCGATTTGATTCGCAAAGGTCCATAATTTTTTAATTATCTTGCCCATCCTGCCTGATATCTTGTCTCTATACCACCCTCTATAAATTCTCTTTCCTCCTTCACTTTTTATTAATGTTTTTGATACATTAATAAAAAGTGGATGTAGTGTTGGTGGAGGATAGATGGATGAAAAAGGGCTTTACTCTGATTGAATTGTTAATTGTGGTCGCGATTATTGGTATTTTAGCCGCCATCGCGGTTCCGAATTTCCTCAACGCCCAAGTGCGTGCGAAGGTGGCAAAGGCAGTAAGTAATATGCGGGGGATTCAATCCGCATTGGAAATGTATTATTTGGATCATAACAGTTATACAACCTGGGCCTGGGATTCCACTGCGCCTGCTCAACATTATCGAGGCTATCGTAGTTTAACCACGCCGGTTGCGTATGTGAGTGGTGAATCCATTTTTGATAATCCTTTCAAATCAAATACGCAAACAAGAACCCATCTCCCGGATGGGCGGGAACTCGACCCTATGTTTGAGTTGGGGACCTGGTTTTCGCAGTCCGGGCAGAATTATGAGGTTCAAATGCCGAGCAATGTCTATTTGTTAGAGAGTTCGGGTCCGGATATGGGGGATGATTACAACGCGAATAATTTCCCTGCTCCGGGTAGGGTCTATCAACCGTCGAATGGGCTTTACAGCCGGGGGGATATTTTTCGGGCTGGCGGAGAGAAAGTGCCAACTTGGGCAAAAACCTTAACCTACTAAAATTGCTATCCAACTTTTATTGTTGTAGTAATTCTCAAATTGCCGCTATTAAGAATAGAAATCGAAAATGAGCGTGTGATTTTCTATCGCTTAAAATTTTTACGGGAAATGAATCGCTTTTCTCTTGTAATTTTACTATAATTTTATTATAAGTTCGTTTGAGCGCTTTTACATAAAATAAGGAGGTGGAATGAATAATGAAAATTATTGGTAAGGAAAACAAAGGATTTACCTTAATCGAATTGTTGATTGTGGTGGCTATTATTGGAATTTTGGCGGCGATCGCAGTACCCAACTTTTTGAATGCGCAAATTCGGGCGAAAGCGTCGAAAACATTCGCGGATATGAAAATGCTTTATGATCAAGCGCATATCCGATATTACGATACCGGGCTTTGGTTGATTGATGGAAATGACACGGCTCATGGTCCCCCCGAGAAATGCGACTTTCCTAATGGCTATCATTTCTTCGGCGTGACTTGTCAAGAAGCCAAGGGTGTGGATTGTACATGGATGGGGAATAACTTTTTCAATGGTCAGGTTTGGGCTTTGCTGACGACACCGGTGGCCTATATTAGTTCGATTCCTAAAGATCCTTTTGGAGGCGGTATGTTTTATGGTTATGAAGATCGAGATTGTTCCAATTCTCCCCAGGGAAGTCACTGGCTTATGTTTGCTGCAGGACCAGATGCCGATTATGGTGACTGGAATACGAGTCGTACGGCGATCCCGTATAATCCTTCGAATGGAGTGGTTTCAAATGGTGATGTTTGGAAAGCCGTGAAATTATCAGGAAGTACCAATCCGCGTTGGGATGAGATTGGTTTGTTTGATACGTATTTCTAATCCTTTCCCCTTGGGTGTTATTTGTCGATTGTGAGGACGAATTTGGGAGCTATAGGCGCTCCCGATTTTTATAGAAAGAGAGAAAGTACATGGATTGGAAAACTTTATTGAAAGAAGAAATCGATGGTGTTTATGCTAATACAGAACATGTGATGACGTTGAGTGAAGATTTACCGCTGGATTGGAAGCCTCAGCATGAGAACAATTGGATGACTACGGGGCAATTGTTGAAGCATATTACGAATTCATGCGGGCAAGCAATCCGGGGATTTGTTACCGGAGACTGGGGGTTGCCCGAAGGAATAGATATCCAAGATATTCCACCCGATGAGATGTTACCCAAGGCAGAAAAGATGCCGGCGGTGGAAAGCGTGGCTGAAGCCAAGCGCTTGCTGGCAGAAGATAAACTTGTGGGGCTCGATGCCCTGGAATCGTGTACCGAAGAACCGTTGATGGAGCAACGAATGACAGCGCCATGGGGTGGGGAAGAGATGGTGCTGGGACGACATATCTTGCACATGATTCAGCATTTATTCGCCCATAAAAATCAATTGTTTTACTATTTGAAATTGTATGGAAAGAGGGTTGATACGATGGACATGTGGAAAAACTAAGAGTAAAACAACCTCCCTTCATAATGAATCCTTATTCATCAATTGTTTCAATAATATGAACTTTTGATCTCTTTTGGTCAAAAGAGGATCAAGATTGTTTCGATTTTATTCTTTTTTGTTCCATTAGAATTGAATAAAAAACGATCGTTAGGCTTGCGGACTTCAAGGAAACCAATATGATTTGTTTTTGTTTTGCAAAAAAGATTATGGAGGATTTCATGAAAATTCTTGAAGGACGCAACCATGGCTTTACACTCATTGAATTGTTGATTGTTGTAGCAATCATTGGTATTTTGGCGGCTATCGCAGTCCCCAATTTCCTGAACGCTCAAATTCGGGCGAAAGTGGCTCGTAGTTATAGTGATATGAAGAATACAGCTACGGCGGTACAAATGTTTACGACCGATAAAGGGATGATGCTGGTAGACATACGGGATGATGATAATGACTTTTGTATGGAACGTATAACCAATCACTTTGGTGGCGTAGGCCATAATGGTGGCGCAGGGAACCGGAATAATACGGCGGTTCTAGCACCATTGACCTCTCCGGTGTCTTATATGTCTTCCTTGCCGAAATCTCCCTTCATACCCTCAAATATGATGACCTCGACCAGCGGAAACAATGAAGCCTTTGGCCGCGTAGGGAATGATGTCTATGTATATTGGGATAATGATCCTGAAATCAAAGAGCCTTCCGGTAATAACCATAATGACTGGAATATTGGAAATTTGGGGCGTTATGTGGGTGATTTTAAGTCTTGGGAATTCATTTTGATTACCTTCGGACCCGCGGCAGGGACTGACAATACTGTGACTTCTGGGTTACCCTATCAGCCTTCCAATGGAATCGCGAGTAAGGGTGAGATTTTCTTGACCAGTGGTGGAGTGAATAACGAAAACGCCAAGGACACGATGTCGGATAATTAGAGAAGCATGTTTATCGTGTATTTTAATGAGAGGCAGCCAAAGTTGGCTGCCTCTCTTTTGCCTATAATGAAAACCGGAAATCAATTGATTTTAGCCTCCAGGGGGATTTCATGCCCTTTGTTTTTGATGAGAATTAAGTATCTTTTATTCCAGGATATGTGAACGATATGGTAATTATATAAGAAAAACCCTTTTGACTTTATTTGATATTTGTAAGAGTTTTTTTTGGAAAGGGTGATGAGATAGGATGCCAAAAGTCGTTTTTTATATTACCTCTCACGGGTTTGGTCATGCGACCCGGGCGATTGAAATTATCTCCAATTTACCGGATTTAATTCAGGTCGAAGTCGTAACTACAGCACCGCGATGGTTGTTCTATCGTTCATTGAAACGGCCTTTTCATTATACTCCCTTGCTTCATGATTGTGGTGTGGTTCAGCATAACTGTGTGGAGCAGGATCTAGAGACCACCTATGCGCAATGGTCGGAACTGTTAGGCCGGTATCCCGCCATGGCTGAAAAAGAGGCTCAGCGATTAGAAGATAGTACTGTGGATATGGTGATTGGGGATATTTCACCGTTTACGTTGGCGGTGGCAGAGCAATTGGATATCCCTTCGGTGATCGTGGCTAATTTTAGTTGGGATTGGATTTTCTCGGCGTGGCAGGAGGATGATTCTCGTTTTACAGAACTAATCGAGCAAATTCAAGCGTATTATCGACAAACAACGCTTTTGCTTCGAACCCCCTTTTATGGTGATTTGTCGGTGTTTCCTGATGTGAAAGATATCCCTCTGGTGGTGAGGCGTTCGAAAAAAAGCCGAGAAGAAGCACGGCGAGAATTAGGATTGGAGAAGGAGCAGCCCGTGGTTCTGATCTCTTTTGGCGGTTTGGGGTATTTGGGAATGAATCGGGAGCGCTTGGCCAAGGAGATGGATTTTACATTTCTGACTTTTGATCCCCATTTAGGTGGAAGTGAGAATGTAAAAGTCCTTGATTCTTATAATACATTTCATCCCGATGTGGTACGAGCTTCGGATGCGGTGGTGGCTAAGTTAGGGTATGGACTGGTATCAGAATGTGTGGCTCATAAGGTCCCGATTGCGTATGTGCCCCGAGAAGGTTTTTTGGAATACGATGTATTTGAGAAGGAACTGCCTGAGCATCTGCCGATTTGTCGGGTTGAAGAAAAGAGTTTGCACTGTGAATCATGGGATTTTTTAGGCACGCTTTTGGAGGCGAAACGAAACTTTCAACCCAAAAAAACAATGTTATTAAACGGCGGTGATGTAGCCGCCGATAGACTTTGTGATTTGTTACGATGAGGAAGTAATCCATAGACTTCATAGAAGTTGTTACACCTTGACGTTCCTGCATGAAGAGAGTTAAATTATCTGTTTTGAACAAAAAAAGGATCGCTTAGAGTAAGCCTCTCGAATGTATAATGAGGCATATTTTCTAGACTTATAAATCAAAATACATTCTCAACTTCTTTACGATTGGTGAGTCCTGCACGTTTTTTCTTCTCATTATAGCCATAGATTATCAATGGGGCGCGCTGTCGTTATGAAATAAAACAATGTAAAATATTGAGGAAATCATGGCGCAGAAACCGTTATCGTTAATTATTCTGGCCGCTGGCGATGGAACACGCCTACGTTCTCAAGTTCCAAAATCCTTGCATCGCATTTGCGGTCGTCCCATGATTGTTCATAATCTTAGGAAAATAGATGGCTTAATTGATGCGAAAAAAGTTATCGTCATTGGTTTTGCTAATGAATTAATGAAGAATGCCCTGAGTGATTTCAATGTCGAGTTCGCTTTGCAAGAAAAGCGACTAGGTACAGGACATGCGGTCATATGTACGAAACCTTTTTTTGAGGATTTTGAGGGAGATGTATTGGTTTTGGTAGGGGATGCGCCCTTATTAACCCGCTCTTCGATGGATAAACTGATCGAGCGTCACCGCCATCAAGACGCCTCGGCAACTATATTAACGACCAAAATGAAAAGACCCGATGGGTACGGTCGGATATTGCGTCATCAGGACCATTCGGTGATGTCGATTGTGGAAGATAAAGATGCCAATATTTATGAGAAGAAGATCAATGAAGTGAATACAGGTTCTTATGTGTTTGATAGCCGGGATTTGTTTGATGCGTTGGGGAAGATTAAGCCAAATAATGAGCAAGGTGAGTATTATCTGACGGATGTGATTCATATCATGGTGAGTGAGAAGAAGCGGGTGGAAGCGTATATTACCAAAGATCCATCCGAAACCATGGGGATTAACAATCGGGTCCAATTTGCCAAAGCCGAAAAAATAATGCGCAACCGAATTTTAGAGCGCTTAATGCTCTCAGGGGTGACCGTAGTGGATCCATCAAATACTTTTATTGATGATAGTGTTACCATCGGGATTGATACGATCATTCAGCCCAACACGCACATCTTTGGGAAAACCGTGATTCGCGAAGGCTGTGAGATTGGCCCCATGACGCAAATATGTGATTGTGAAATTGGGGAAGGTTGCCGAGTAAATAGCTCCTATTTGCGCGGGTGTGTGATCCCCCCAGGCATGAGCATTGGTCCGTTTGCCAATTTACAGCATGGCGAAATTGTTTACGCAAAACCCTTCATAGGCGAAGAAAGTAATAAGTAGCGAATAGAACATGCTCGCTCTTCGCTTCATGATTCCAAAGTATAATGGATTCATAGGGTAGAGTGTTATGGATGTATGTTTAAATATTAGAGAAAGAAATCAACGTTTTAACGATACATTTGGAGGCTGAAATGAAGCAAGTGCAAATCTCGGCAAAAAAACGAGAAATAACTGGAAAAGGCAGTTCTCGATCCGCGCGTCGGAACGGGATGGTTCCTGGCGTGATTTATGGAGAGAAGAAGGAACCGTTTCCCATTGCGGTGGATCGTCATGATATGGAAGTCGCTTTGCATAGCGGCGGAGGCGGTGGTGAATCCGATAATTTGATTGTGAACTTAAATCTCGAGAATGCCGATGATCTCGAGTTGACTTTGGTACGGGATACGCAACATGACCCCCTCACCGGATTTTTAGAACATGTGGATTTCCTGCGTATCTCTCGCGATCGCTCGATTACCACCATGGTGACTTTACAACCCGTGGGTACACCAGCAGGCATTAAGAATGGGGGCGTGTTTGAACAAATTCTACGTGAAGTGGAAATTGAATGTCTCCCCTTGGATATTCCTGATGCAATTGAGTTTGACGTTTCTCATATGGATGTCAATGATTCCTATCATGTATCCGATTTACCAGAAAATCCAAAATACACAATATTAACGGACGGAGATTATACGGTCGCCTCGCTCACCATTCCAAGAATGGAGATAGAAACTCCCACGGTTGCAGAAGGCTTGGTAGAAGGTGAAGAAGGTGAAGCCGAAGAAGGCGCTGAAGAAACTACTGAAGAATAGGGATAACGAAATCGGTGTGGTGTTTGGTCGGCTTAGGCAATCCTGGAGTGCAATACGAAGGAACACGCCACAATATCGGATTTGAACTCATTGATTGGCTTTCTTCGCGCTGGAAGATTCCGGTGGATCAGAAGACTCCCCTCTTTCATTTTGGTTCGGGAGATTATCGTGAGCATCCGGTTTTGTTGGTTAAACCCATGACGTACATGAACCGTTCTGGCGAAGCGATTAAACGTTTAGTGAAAGAGCCAGAAATTGAATTGGAAAGGATGGTGGTTCTTTATGATGATTTCAACCTGCCATTGGGGAAAATTCGATTGCGGTGTAGAGGGAGTCATGGGGGGCATAATGGATTGCGCTCGATTCTTGAATCGCTGGAGAGCGAAGAAGTGCCTCGCTTGCGAATCGGGATCGATAAAGATGAAGGGGACATCGTCGATTACGTGTTAAGTCGTTTCACCCCAAAGGAAAGGGAGGTGATGGATGAAGCCTTGATTCGTTCAGCGGATGCAATGGAAGCCGCTTTATTTGAAGGATTTGAAAAAGCGATGAACGAATTTAATCGTTAAGGTCAACTATCCATTTTGATTCGATTGAATCACTATTCTCGTTTTTTCGCAATCCCGCTTTTTACGGGTAGAAACACCAAACTTGGAACTGCATAAGGGAAAGGATCATGTTACTAACAACTCTCATTATTTCCGGCATCGTTTCGATTTTAGCGTTGCTGGTCGTAGGTTTTCTCGCAAAAAGTGTTTTATCGAAGGATCCGGGCAGTGAAACCATGCGAAGTATCTCGAATATGGTTCAAGAAGGAGCCCGGGCGTTTTTGAAGCAGGAGTATACCTGGGTTCTTGGTTTTGTCATTGCCATTTTCATTCTTCTTTCGATCGTGCCTTACATCTCAGAATTAAAAGAGTTGGGATGGCGTACCGCGGTGGCTTTCGCCATCGGGGCGTGCATGTCGGCATTGGCGGGATATATTGGTATGTCAATTGCCACGAAAGCCAATTCTCGAACCACCCAAGCGGCTCAATCCGGTGGCTTGAAGGCAGCCTTGGGGATCGCGATCTCAGGTGGCGCAGTCATGGGAATGTCGGTTGTAGGCTTAGGCCTGCTGGGTCTAGTCGTGGTGTTTTTCGCTTCCGGCCAAAACATGGTAATCACCAATGGGTATGCCATGGGCGCTAGTTTGATGGCGTTATTCGCTCGCAGTGGAGGAGGTATCTTCACAAAGGGAGCGGATATGGGCGCTGATCTGGTTGGTAAAGTAGAAGCCGGAATCCCCGAAGACGATCCCCGCAACCCAGCAGTTATCGCTGATAACGTTGGCGATAACGTTGGAGACGTTGCCGGTTTGGGCGCTGACTTGTTTGAATCTTATGTGGAAGCGATTATTGCTTCTTTGGCGATCGGTGCCGCCTTGATGATAGCGCATAACGTTGGTGGGGAAGAATTTATTCCCGAAGTGTTGATGGTGATCCCGTTCGCAATCGCAGCCATTGGAATGCTATCTTCCATTGTTGGAGTGATGTATGTGAAGGCGTTTGGTTCCACCAATCCTCAGGGCGCATTAATGGGTGGAACTTACATCAGTGGGATATTGACAATCGTGATTTCAGGAATTGTTGTTTATTTCATTGGTGAAGCCTGGCCGGTGTTTGGTGAAAACGGCGAGCCGGCATTGAATGAGCAAGGCGAAATGATCATGTACGGGAAAATGGCTCCGTTTTATGTTTCAGTGATCGGAGTGATTACCGGAATGATTATCGGTTTTACAAGCGAGTTTTATACCTCCGCGAGTTATAAACCGGTCAAGAAATTGGCAGAAAACTCGCAAAGTGGACCCGCGATTACGGTGACCGATGGAATCGCGGTGGGAATGGAAAGCACCGCGATTCCGGTAATCGTTTTGGCGATTGCGATTTTGTCATCCTTCCATCTCGCTGGCTTTTATGGAGTCGCCATGGCAGCCATGGGTATGCTTGCAACCACGGGGATGGTTGTGGCGGTTGATTCCTATGGGCCAATAGCTGATAACGCCGGTGGAATTGCCGAAATGGCGGGATTGGACCCCTCCGTTCGTGAAATTACCGATAATTTGGATGCGGTTGGCAATACAACCGCGGCGATTGGAAAAGGGTTCGCGATTGGATCGGCAGCCTTTGCGGCGATTGGATTGGTTTCCGCCTTTTTGGTTTCCGCGCAATTGCAGGCTGAGTTGGTTACGTTAATTAACGTAAAAGTAGTCGCGGGCTTATTGTTAGGCGGTATGCTTCCGTACTTCTTTGCCTCGAAGTTGTTCCGTGCGGTTTCTTTTGTGGCGTTTAAGATGATTGAGGAAGTTCGTCGTCAGTTTAAAGAAATCCCCGGTTTGATGGAAGGTACAGCCAAGCCGGATTCAGCACGCTGCGTGGCGATTAGCACCAAGGGTGCAATTCAAGGGATGCTGCTGCCGGGAACCATTGCTATTATCGTGCCTCCACTGATTGGTTTTACGCTTGGGCCAGCGGCTTTAGCCGGAGTACTGATTGGAACCTTAGTTTCTGGCTTGGTCGTCGGTATTCAAATGGCCAACAGCGGCGGCGCTATGGATAATGCTAAAAAGTATATCGAAGAAGGGAACTTTGGCGGCAAAGGGTCGGATACCCATAAAGCCGCAGTTGTCGGCGATACGGTCGGCGATCCACTAAAGGATACAGTTGGACCTTCGATCAACATTTTGATCAAATTGATGGCGGTCATTTCTTTAGTTTTGGCTCCCTTGTTTGGATAAGATTGTTTAACAATAAGGATTCGAACGGCCATGCGGGTACGCTCGCATGGCCGTTTTTTGTGTGTAATATACTTTGGCTATATAATAGAGTTAATAAAAGTAGCCCCTCTTTTTTTATACGGGCATAACCGATACGTTTATCAAAGCGTTTCATAAATTAAAATCCGATAGAGGTTTTTGTCATGGAATATCCAATTTTACGCCCTGTTGATATCATTCCGATTGAGCAAAATGGTGAGCAATCTATCGCTTTACGCGATCCTCATAATATCGCTAAGAATGTGCTTGTACTTCAGATGCCGGCATTTTTCATTGCGACTATGTTTGATGGAGAGCATAGCGTAGCAGATATCCAGGAAGCCTTTATGCGACGTTTTCAGCAAATTGTTCCTCTTAAGAGCATCCAAGCGGTCATCGATCGTTTGGATCAAGAACTTTTCCTTGAATCCGAAACGTTTCAACAGGCCATGGAGGACTTGGAAGAAGAATTTCGTCTTGCTCCAGTACGTGAAGCCTCCCATGCAGGTGGAGCTTATGAATCCGAGCCGGAAGCATTGAAACAGCAACTGGCGGGGTATATGAAGGAAGTGCCCGAGATTGAGAATACAGAAAAGATACGAGTGTTGATTGCGCCGCACATTGATTTTCACCGTGGTGGGGTTGGATTTGCTCATGCTTATAAGCGGCTGGTGCAGCAAAATCCGTCGGATCTCTATCTCTTGTTTGGAACTGCCCATCAAAGCCAATTCAGTTTGATTACATTAACGAAGAAAGATTTCGCAACGCCCTTGGGGGTGATGAAAACGGATAAAGAGTTTGTGGAAGAATTTAGCCAAGGAGTAAGCCTAGATTTATTTCAGGAAGAGATACTTCATAAGAATGAGCATTCTGTGGAATTTCAGGCTGTCTGGTTACGATATATATTAGATGAAGGGTGGCAAGGGAAAATTGTGCCGATTCTTTGCGGTTCATTCCATCCTTTTGTGATCGAGGGAAAATCCCCACATGAGAATAATGTGGCCGCACAGGCCCTAGATCATTTACGTAATTTAATTGAAAACTATCAGGGAGAGGTCACGATTATCGTTGGGGCTGATTTGAGTCATGTTGGAAAGCGATTTGGGAATCAGCAAGGAATCCCGCCATCGGAGTTGGATCGTGTCGAACGAGAGGATGGAGAAGTCTTAGAAACGATGCTCAGCGGCGATGCGGAAGCGTTTTATCGAAGTGTCGCCAAAAATAAAGACCGCAATAATGTGTGCGGTCTTTCTCCGATTTATATGGCGTTATATGTTGCTAGGGCAGGAGAAGGAAATCTCCTACACTATGACCGGGCTATTGAGCAAGACAATGAATCCGTAGTAACCTTCGCAAGTGCCTCTTATAGTTAATCTTGAATCGAAAGATTTAAGAAGAAGCATTAAATAAAATGCTTACGCGGCACGATTGATGGCTTCTCGGGTGTCGTTGATCATTTTTTGGAAATCATAAACTATCACCCCAAAAAATTGTTGTCCCGGGGTTCGTACCAGGGAGATAACATCTTCTCCATTGACTAAGGCAAACATATCTTGTCCATCGGTGACAAAAAAAAGTTCGTTTTCGAGTGGTTTTTCAATGAAGCGGGGCATATGTTTACGCAAGTAAGAGATGCCACGACGTACTTTTTGCATACTCAGCCCTTGTTTACGTAATTGGAGAAACCAACGTAGCATCACAACATCGGCGAAGGAGTAGAGTTTGTGCTTTCCGCATCCTTGGGCGGGGCGGACACTCGCGCGAATTAACCCGGTTTTCTCATAATAGTGAAGGCGAACGGGATCGATCCGGATACCATCCAAGCGATGAATAATATCAATGACCTCACCGGATTGAAAGGCGGATTTGATTGGTCGTACATTCGTGTCTTTCATGACCATCCTCATTCATTTGGAATTGACTCTCGTTTTCTTTTCCAGAAAATCTACAGTGGAGTGCATGCTTAGGTACCATTATACCTCAATTGAGGCTTCAGAATGATGCTTCTCCCCATTATATCGAAAAGAAAAAACATCTCCGCCTCATCCGAAGATGTCCCTCACCCGCAATATAGACAGAATGCACAAGCCACACCGCCTGTGAATAAAGAAGGCTGGAATGAGAATCAACCGAAGTACTTACTCTTACCTCATCTGCGACGTGAGAATAAAAAGTATACGTTTCTCACGGAAAAGGAGGTGAGTATCGTATGAAACTCCGAAGCCACATCCCTAAAGTACTCTATATTATATTACACCATATTTGGGATGTGGAAAGAAGAGGAATCCCATTTTCCGTCCGAATTTTTTTTCGATTACGAGGATTTTTTCTTTGATGTCGATTTTTTCTTGGTTGTGGCTTTTTGGGTTCCGCCTTTTTTCTCCGTAGCCTTTTTAGTTGTGCTTTTCTTGGAGGTCGATTTTTTTTCCGTGGACTTTTTCGTAGAAGATGTCTTGGCTGTTGATTTCTTTGGAGCGGTCTTCTTTACCGTTTTATTTGAGGCTCCTTTCTTTGTGGTGGCTTTTTTAGCCGTTGATTTCTTAGGTGACGCTTTTTGGGTTGATGCTTTTTTCTGTGTAGATTTTTTGGCGGTACTTTTGGTGTTTGATTTTCGTACCATCGCAAGTCTACCTCCTAATTTGATCCATGTTCCGCAAAAATAAAAGTTGCGGTTGAGTAAATATTCCAAGACTTAGGTAATTTATATTACAATGACTGTAACTTTTCAAGAAAAAATCATAAAAAAAATCAAAAAAATCAATTATTTTTTTATTTTTTACAATTAAATTGGAAAAAATAGTAGGATTATGACTTACAAAATTACGAAAGGAAGTATTTTCTTTGAGTTTCTAGCGCTTTCCTTTTTGAAGAATTCGATAAAATATAGTGCATTCCGTTGAATGAAGCTAGCACATTGATAGAAAATGGCATCAGCATCAAGACGTCTATTTCATTGGTTTTTGGGTGAAACTTTAGTTAGCCTATTGGTAATCGTTCTTTTGTTTCTCGTTTCAGAGGGACAGGAGAAATGGTTACCGTTGCTCTATCATTTCATCCGCACTTATACTTATCATTCCAACTTGGTTGTTTACCTACTTTTGATTATTAATGCTTCCCTTTTTGGTTATTTTATTTATTCTCGGTTTCTGTTTTTACCTCCTAGCAATCGAAGAAAGAAAGTTGGAGGATTCTGTGTACTCGGATTATGGCTGTTTACAATAATTCCAGTGGGACATCTAATTAAACATAACCATCTCTTTTATGAAAATTGGATGTGGTATGCAGCCATTGGGCTCTTATTGACTCAATTCTTTTTCGCTTTGAGTCTTTATTTACTGCGGTATTACCGGCATATATTGGTCTCTTGGGAAGAAAAAATCGCTTTTGTTCATGGATTTTTTACCTCGCCATTTCGACCGGTACAGGATGGTTGCTATATCCTGGTGCTAACCATGTTTGTATTTGGTCTCTGTAGTGGATTGAGTTGGTTTATGTTGGGGGGGATCCCGCATGTGCAGGACAGCATCGCCCAGTTTTTTCAGGCCAAAATATTTGCGCAGGGGCGGATGACCTTGCCGGTCCCATCCAATCATGAATTTTTTGAGCGAATTTATGTACTGGTGGATCATGGGCAGTGGTATACGTTTTATCCACCCGGTTTCCCTTTGGTCTTATCGTTGGGAGTGCTCGTGGATCACCCTCATTGGGTGAATCCCCTGTTGTCGGCATTGATGCTTCCGTTGGTTTTTTATTTGAGTAGCCGGTATGTTTCGATGTTTGTGGCGCGCATATCTATAATGATGTTGGCTTTGTCGCCCTTTTTTATCTTGATGGGGGCGGGATTTATGAATCATCCGGCGGCGTTATTTTTCCTCCTGTTGTTTTTGATTTTTAGTTTAGAAGCGGTGGTAAGCCGGCGATATGGGGGTGGATTCTCGCTTCTGGCAGGCTTTTTTTATGGAATGGCTTTTATCACCCGCCCTATGTCGGCATTAGCCTTTTTAGGGGGAGGGTTGATTGGGGTTGGGCTACGGGCTTCATCGAAAAAGAGACTATTGGTCTTTGCTTTTCTCTTTCTGTTAGGGAATTCACCCCCGGCGTTTTTTTATCTCACCTTTAATCAGCACACGACTGGTTCGCCTTGGGTAACAGGGTATGAAAAGTATTTTGGGGGAAATCCGTTAGGATTCGGGGATCGACCCTGGGGGGCAGAACCGTTAGGGCCGCAGCTGCCGAATCAGGTTTATCATTCACCCGCACGTGGATTGGCCAATACGAACAGTCATCTCGTGGGCTTAAATTATTTTCTGTTTGGGTGGCCAATTCCTTCGTTAACCTTATCGTTATTTCTTTTGTTTCCATTCTTTCGAAAGAAACAATTGGATGGCTTATGTTTTCTAATCATTCTTTTTATCTTGGGGATTTATTTCTTTTATTTTTTTCAGGATTATTGTTATGGGCCGCGATTCATGTATGAAACGGTTCCGTTTTGGATCCTTTTAAGTGCTCGTTTTATCGAAGAGTTTTTTCAATGGAGCGAGAATCAAGTGAAGGAATTGTCTTATGCGATTCGATCGCTTACCTATAGTCTATTGCTCTTTTTCTTTGTTTTTGCGTTCGTCTTGGTGTGGGTGGAACGTATAAACGTAATGTCGGATGCCTATTGGGGCACCGATGACGAAATCGCGCATACTATGCGGGAGAATATTGAAGAGGAAAAAGTGGTGATTTTCGTGGATGATGAGCAAGATTATGCGGCCGCCTTTTCGTTTTTGGATCCAACCTTAGAGAATGGGTGGATTGTGGCTCATAATTTGGGGGCTAAAAAAAATGAAGAATTATTGAAAAAATATCCCCAATGGCCGGTTTACCGGTTGCGATTGCATACTTCGGAAGGGAACCGGTTTGAAACCCGGTTGGAAAACTATGAAGTAGAGCGTTAAAGAAAGTGCGCACAATGAATAGAAAGTGAAGGAAAGGTGAATTATGGCGAAGTTTTATGTTGAGGGAGGCCATTCGATTCAAGGAAGCATTCGACCATCGGGTAACAAAAATGAAGCCTTGCCGGTTATCGCTGCAGCGTTGATGACCCGGGAAAAGATTCATTTACAAAATGTACCGTTTATAGGTGATGTGGAAACGATGCTTTCGATTTTGGAGCATTGTGGGGTGAAGGTGGAAAGAGATGCTTCCCATGAGATTATACTGCAGGCTGAAGAAGTGACCCAGACGGAATTTCCTAATGAACTATGCCAAAAGATTCGAGCATCAGTGGTGTTATTAGCGCCGATGCTGGCACGATGCGGCGAAGTACGGTTGCCCTTGCCTGGCGGTGACCGGATAGGCCGAAGGCGGGTGGATACCCATTTCTTAGGATTACAAGAGATGGGGGCGAAATTTCGAATAGAAGATGGTTACTACTATGTATGGAGTCATCAGCGTTTGCGGGGAGCCGATATTCTACTGGATGAAGCGAGTGTAACTGCAACAGAAAACTTGGTGATGGCGGCGGTGCTTGCCGAAGGGACGACGATCCTGCACAACGCCGCGTCAGAGCCTCATGTTCAACAGTTATGTCACTGTCTCAATCAGATGGGAGCGAGAATCTCAGGTATTGGTTCCAATGTGTTGCGAATTGAAGGGGTGGAAGAGTTGGGGGGTGCGAATCACCGGCTCGGAGCAGATTATTTAGAAGTTGGAAGTTTTATTGCATTGACCGCGGTTACCGGAGGAGAACTTACAATCGAGGATGCGACGCCCGAGCATATGCGGATGATCTTGTATCAATTTAAGCGGCTGGGAATTCATGTCCATATTCAAGGGGAGAATATCTTCGTTCCCCGCAATCAAACGATGAAGATCACGCCTGATTTTCATACTTCACAGATGAAGATTGATGATGGCCCCTGGCCTGCGTTTCCCGCGGATATGACCAGTATCGCGACGGTCTTGGCAACCCAGACCGAGGGCACGGTGATGATTTTCGAAAAGATGTTCGAAAGCCGTTTATTTTTTGTAGATCGCTTGATTTCTATGGGGGCTAATATCATTTTGTGTGATCCGCATCGCGCCGTGGTGGTAGGACCCACTCCCTTGCATCATCATGTCATGAGCAGTCCCGACATTCGCGCAGGGATGGCGTTGTTAATCGCGGCATTGTGTGCGAAGGGGACCAGCGAAATACAGAATATTGAACAAATTGATCGGGGGTATGAAAAACTCGATGAGCGCTTGCTTCCCTTGGGGGCGAAGGTACGACGGATTGAGACCTGATTTTGTAAATTGATGACGACATTAGCATATTTATTCTTTGGATTATGGCAATTTCTGTGGGTTTGGAGCCTGGGCTATGGAATTGAGCATCGCTTAAGGTTACGTATGCCTTATGGCTATCGGTTGGCGTGTTCATTTGCTTTGGGTGAGATTGTCCTAAGCTATTTTTATTACCTGCTGGGTTGTTTTGGCTTGTTACAGGCTTCCATTCTTCTACCTTTAGCGTTGTTGTGCACTCTCGTTTTGATGCCTCCCTTTTTGAAAGAGTTACGCTATGCCCTCGTAAAAGCCTGGCCTTACATACGCCAAAGTCCATTCGCAAGTCTGATTATTGTAAACCTCCTCCTGTTCTATGCTTTGGGAACAGCGGTTCCTGAACGGGAAGTGGATTCTTTGTGGTACCATCTCGCAGTTCCTTATTATTATTTGCTGAATGGTGGGGCGATTCAGCAGGTTCCCTTTAATATGCCTTCGCATTATCCCATGAATGTTCATTTGCATTATGTGTTTTCTTTGTTGGTGGGGAATGAAGCAACTGCCAAGGTGTTTATTTATTGCCATTTCTTTCCTTTATTGATTTTGCTTTGGGCGGTGGTAAAACGTTATGCGCGGGAAGAATGGGGATTATTCGCGGTAGCGGTTTATTTGTGTTGTCTCTACTTTCGGTTGCCGGTCATGGTGAACGTCCAGCGCGCGGTATATTTCTATATCTTTTTATCCGCGGTGTTTTTTTGGTATTCTTTCGAGCGTAACCGATTAGCCTATTTTGTATTAGCTTCGGTTTTTTGTGGGATGGCGTTAGGGACAAAAATGAGTGCTTTTTTGTTTGGACTGGCGGCCTTTATGCTTCTTTTGATAGTGCGTTTTTTTCTTTGGAGAAAGGAAACCTTTAAGAAAGCGGTTTTGTTATTGCTTCTGTTTTTGGGGATAGCGGGAATCATGTATAGTCCCTGGGCAGTTAAATCATGGTTGTATACCGGCAATCCAATGTACCCGATGCTGGGAGAATTTTTTCCTACGAAGGAAGAATTTGTTCATCCCATGAAGTCTAATGCTCGAAACCATGGTTTAAATATATTAAAATCCGAGAATTGGCATGAATTTTTTGAGGAAGTGGGAAAGAATATCAATTTAGTTTTGTATAAAGCGGATTTGATCTTTTTTCTTGGGATCACCGCATTTCTTTTGCTTCTCCTACTACGCCGCAAACGCTGGTATCATCCTCTTGCTACGATGGCGGTATTTTTTGTTTTGTTCACGATGATGTGGGGATCTGATACAGAGCGTTTGTTTGCTACAAGTTATACCGTTTTGGTTTTGCTCATTGCTTTGGCTATGTATTGGCTTGATCTAAAATCACGTTATGGGAAGGTTATTTACGGTTTGATTCTAGTGAGTCTGTTTGTAACTTTTGTACAACAACGTTATCTCTATTTACGTAGTGAGAATATTCAATGGTTTGGGGGTGCTTATTTAACTGAAGAATCACGACGTGAATGGCTCAGCAGCCGGGGGATCTTTTCGGAAGAATTATTCCGGATGAAAGATTGGATGGATGAGCATATTCCTGAAGATGAGTTTGTTTATGGGTATCATACAGTGTATTTGTATTATCTGCGTCGTCCTTATATTGTTCATGGGGCGCATTTTAGTAAACAACTGGATCCAGATAAAGTGTATAAGTCTCCCTTGGAGAAATGGATGGAGGAAGGGGTGGATTATGCTGCACAACGATTGACAGAGTTGGATATTCAGTGGTTTTTGTGGGATAAAGAGAGGGGGCGTCTCCAGGGGGGAGATAATTCTTCGGAATGGGAGAACTTCAAAGAACGGTATTTAAAGGAAGTCCATCGAGAAGGAGATCTTATCCTTTTTCAATTTTATGCGGTTACAGGGAATGTATGATGAAAAAAACCTCATTTTTGTCCGGATTGAGAGGCTTGCCGTTCGATGGTTTCTCCCAAAGATTCTATATCTTGACCCATACCCCGCATAGTATTACAGCCGATGGTTCCCAGGGAGAGAATGAGACTGATTAGTAATGCGAGCATAAGATTTAAAGAGTTTTTTTCATACATGATATTTTACCGTCTAATAACATCGATTGTAACTTGGAGTTGTCTTTGATTGTTGGCAGAAGCGCCAGGGTAATCTAAAACGGCCAAATAAAGTGCCGAAGCTCCACGAGGGACTCGAATGTTTTTACGATCACCTATAATAAAAGGTTGACTAGAATTATCAAACAATCCCACCAGTGCCCCCATATTCCCTTCAATAGAACGATACTCCTCTGTAGGTCCCGCTTCGATCCGAATATCAGGCGCCCCAGAGGGGGGATTTTTAATTGAAGGGAGAGGGATATGACTGGTTGTCCCATGAGCGTAAATATCAAGGGTTTCACCGCCTTTAATGATGCCGTCTAAGACTTTAACGGGTTTGTTTTGTGGTGCGATATCTCGAACACCCTCTAGTTGAAATTCGAGGGTAGTTCCATCTTCTGCACCAGCAAGAAAGATATCCGCCGTTGCGGGAACAATGATATGAACTTGGCCTAAATGGCCATAGGGAAGAGATGAATCGATAATGGCGGGCGGATTCAGAAAGTCAGTGGGTTTAAAGATCTCGGGAGTGCGATTAATACCTTCCTGACATCCAGTAACGAGCAGGATAAGCCATCCTGCCGCCATCACCATGGTATATAAGGCCATACTACTATTGCGATGGCTGGTATGGAGTTTTTTTATTAGGTTTTGAGTTTTCATGTTATTTTGAACTATTTCACCATTAATTTATGCCTAGTTATATCTTAACGATTAAAAGAAAATTATATAACGTGTGAACGAATTGGAATAGCGGGAAATCCCTTTTTAAATGCATTAAGGCAAAAAGAGTAGTTATAAGCAGAGAAAAATCTAGAGGTTATACTTATCTGGGTTTGGAGAAAGGATCGCGTAAAACGAAACGAAGGGAGCGACCCACAAAGGCCGCTCCCTATCCGAATTGAAAGGTTAAGCTTCTTTTTCGAGCTGTTCTTGGGGATCCTTGAAGAAAATTAGGAACAGAATGGCACACAGAATGGTTAAAACCACCGGAACCATAAATACCCAAGACCAATTGACGATGGTGGTTCCATCTTCGGCTACGTGGGTGAAGAGGCTTTCAATCCAGCCGGCGAAGGAGGAACCAAGATATAAACCTAGGCCGAATGTTACCAGTGCCAGTAAGCCTTGAGCGGAATTGCGAATGTCAGGTGGTGCGACACGGTCAACGTATATTTGTCCTACCACGAAGAAGAAGACATAGCAGATGCCGTGCAAGGCCAGGGAAGCGACAACCAGCCAATAAGGAGTACCAATCGCAAAAATGATGTATCGAATAGGCCAAGTAATGATACCAATGGCCATCGCGGTTTTGATACCTACCCGTGGTAAGAGGTAAGGCATGAGCGCTACCAAGGTGAGGAGTTCTGCGATTTGGGCAATGGTCATTACCCAGGGAATATTTCTTGAGTTAGTACCCAGATCTTCGAGGAAGGGGCCGGTGAGGATGTAGTAGAACATGAGCTCTGTGGCCACGACAAAGGAGATTATCATGAAAATGAGGAAGGAGGGACGTTTCAGCATTTTCAACGCTTCGAGAAATGCAAGTGGATTCCCTTCGCGGCTGGGAGGCGTGTGGGGAAGCCAAAAACTAAATACGCCAAGAAGGAGAGAAGCAATTCCTGCGAGACGCAAGCAATTGGCGCCGTCATCGGAAAAATAAAGCCAGCCAGAGAGGACCCATCCTGCCAGGATCCAGCCGATAGTACCCCAAACGCGAATTTTACCAAAATCGCGATCCACATCGGTTAGATTTTTGAAGCTTAAGGCATTGGTTAAGGGAATCGTTGGAGCATAGAGGAGAGAATAGCAAAACATGATAATGAGCATATGGAAGAATGTGATATATTCTGCCATCCAAAGGAGAAGAAACCCGCCGACAAAGTGTGCGATGGCGAGGAATCTCTCGACCGAAATATAGCGGTCTGCGATTTGTCCACCGATAAAAGGTGTAATCAGGGAGGCAAGATAGAGCATCCCCATAATTTGTCCTTTTTGTGCGCCGCTAAAGCCTAACTCGGTAAGATAAACAGGGAGATAGGATCCCCACGCACCCCAGATCCAATACTGTAACAGCATCATGACACTTAAACGAATATACAAACCTAAACTCATGGAAAACCCCCTTTGATGATTCAATATTGTTGTATCAAGATTTGATTATCTGCGAAATTCGGGCTTCCGATTAGAAGATCGTATAAATAAACGGCGCGATCACGGAGGCTTGAGAGAAAATAATAAGTGCTCCTAATAAAATCATGATCATGACGATGGGCAAGAGCCAGAACTTTTTTCTTTCGCTGAGGAAGATAGAGAACTCTTTGATTAAGCTTATCGAGCTGGCTTGATATTTTTGTCGTTCGGCGCGTTGTGTTTCTCGATCGTTCTCATGGACAGGGTTCTCTATTTTTTCCTTTGAATTGACTTCATTCATTGGTTTTACCTCATTTAATGCATAGGCTCAAGAATCTTGTTCATTATATGAAAAAAAAGTGTTTTTTCCTACCTGTATAGAATCTTCATACCTACATTTAGTTTTGCAAATTTTCGGGAGGTTGAAGAGAAAAAAACAAATCTGTAAATTGTACCCGAAGATTTAAATAGCGATCCATCCCTTCGATGACGTCTAATATTTTTTCGATGGCAGAGAAGATGGATTGGGGAGTATCTTTGTACCAAATTTGTTTTAATTCTTCTTTACGGTCTGGATTGTAAAAGCATCCATCTTCGATTCCTTCGACGATGAGCAATCCATCGCGTAGAAGGTTTAGGAAGATAGCTAAATCCTCTCGGATCTCATCCCGTTCTTTTTTGCTGTAGAGTTCTGCCAGTTCAGGGATAGCCGAAATCCGGGTGCGAATATCTTTAATGTGCTGTAATATTTCATCGCGTTCTTCGAGGTAGTTTTCGGCAAAGAGCGAGCGTGCTACTTGGGGTAAGCCGCCCGAGGCTCTGGCAAGAGTTTCTGCTGCTTGGGGTGGCAGTTTTTCCGCCAAGGTATTGGCTAAGGCATGAATATCCAAGGGGGTTAGACGAATTTTATGGCATCGGGATAAAATCGTGGGTAATATTTTAGAAAAGTTATCGGTTAACATTAAAAATAATAGGTGTTCATGAGGTTCTTCTAAAATTTTGAGCAGGCTATTTGCGGCGGGGATTGTCATCCGGTGTGCGTCATTAAAAATGAAAATTTTCATAGCCCCTTCGTAGGGCATATTTTGGGCGTATTCTTGGACAATACGCATATGGCCGATGCTGTAATCCTGTCCTTTGCGTTCGGGTTTTTCCCAATCTTCGTTTGGTTGCATTTCGAAGACATCCGGGAATTGATGATCATGGATGCGGCGGCAGTTTAAGCAGTTTCCGCAAAAATCCTCGCTCGCGTTTTTGCAATTCAGACTCATGGCAATGGCGCGGGCGATCGCGATTTGGCCGGCATTGGTGGGACCATGGATGAGATAGGTCCCCTTCATTTTCCCTTCATGGATTGAAGCGAGGATATTTTTTTTGACATTTGGATGGCATTCAACGTCATTCCAGGGCATGGTATGTAGCCAATATTTAAGAAAGGCTTCAGCTTGTGTTTGCATAAATCTGCTGGAATACTATCTTACAGATAAGTTTTTATTTTACAAAGAGAGGAATACCGAGATATGAGAATTATAGGCGTGACGATGCTTGTCTTATCCGCTATTGGATTTGGCATTTTATTTATAGTATCGCATCCTTCGCAGGCGCAAAAAAAAGTCATGGAATCCCAAACAGAAATTCACTGTCGTAACGCAGAGTTTCAGGCGGATGTACTTTTTATTACAAAACCAGAACAGGCGTTGGAATTTTTTTGTGTTGTGGAACCAGAGCAGGTTCTTTCGAAAGGCTATGTACCTGAACCGGCTACGTATGAGTGGAAGGTTTCCTCAGGCGAAGTTGAATCTGAAAAGCATAAGGCTCGATGGTCGAAGGCTGAGGCGGGGTTACAGACGATTCGAGTTTCTGGAAGTTTGCTTTATCGATCGACGGAAGAATCATCCGGGCTTTTTGCCGCTGAACCGCCAGACATTGAAATTCCCTTCGAGACGGAAATGAAAGCACTTTACCCTCATGAAACTGGGATTAAGTGGGAGGTGGTGATCGATGGATTTCCCATCGGAAAGTATCCCGATCCTACCAATCCACAAAATTTGGAAAAGTCGGCTACTCCTAATCGAATTGTGGAGAATAAAAGTACTTATATGCCGCCGCGATATTATTATGAAGTGACGCCGGAAACTTTCTTTCTACGAATACACAAGAATTATTGGTTAGGAAATTTTGATCTCGACCCTCGTTTTATGGATTTAGAATATCCCCGATATATTGCGATTGAGCCGCGAATCATACGTAAATTGGATGATCTACAGGAATTAATGAATTCCGAAGGGGTGGAAGTCAGCAAATTCAATATTATATATGCTTATCGATCGCCTGATTACAATTTAGGTTCTCGGGCAGAAGATGACGAAAAGACTTTGAAGAGTCCATTTTCGGCCCATATGTATGGACAAGCGATCGATTTTATTGTCGATGAGGATGATGATTTTGTTATTGACGACCTGAATCAAGACGGAGAAATTAATATTGAAGATGCTCGGGTGATGCAGGATTTTGCCACAAAACTCGATACCCAGTATTTAGAACAGGGAAAGCAAGACATGGTTGGCGGAGCATTTATTTATTATCACCATGATTATTGGGAACGGGGAGAGTATGCGCAAACCCCTTATTTGCATATGGATGTACGTGGTTATACGCGTGAGGATGGAAGCTTAATTCGCTCTACCATTCCTGATACGATTGGCATTACGCAAGAGGCAAATCCTTATCGGCTTAAAAAGCCGATCCCACCTTGGCCGTTTTCTAAACCAAAACATTAAAGAAAAGCCTAAAGGAATTAAAAAGGCTTGGATTAATATCCAAGCCTTCTGTTTTTACTAATGGTATGGTAAATGTATATACTAATTTATGTAGAAAAATCAAAAAATGGATTTGCAGGAGGGAGAATTAAATAAAGGTAAAAAAACGTTAAACATCAATCAGAGTAAGGCATCTTGAAATTTTATACATGAGGTGAGGAAGATGCGAAGGAAAACTGGTTTTACCTTGATTGAGTTATTAATTGTTGTAGCCATTATTGGAATCTTGGCGGCTATAGCGGTGCCCAATTTTTTGAACGCGCAGATCCGAGCCAAGGTTGCGCGTGCCCAAGCGGATATGAAAAATATGGGGACTGCGATCGAATCGTTTCGCTTAGATCAGGGTACCTTGCTTGTGGATTTTTGGGATGAAGGAACGCCAGAAGTCTGGGAACGTGTGAAAAAGTGGGGGTTATGCTCTCCAGACAACCAAGATGATGCGGTACGTAATCAAGTGTGTATTCTTGCCAATCTAACATCGCCGGTAGCCTATATGTCTTCGATACCGAAAGATCCTTTTTTTGGAAAAATCACGGGAACCAGTGAGCGTTTAGAGATTGCGTTGGCGGGTACCTATTTCTATGGAGACAATGAATCTGTAATCCCGGGAAATGATCATAATTTTCAGGCCTTGTACCCAGATAATGCTGAACGTTGGGGATTACGACCTATGCGTGAGAATGAATGGACGCTTTTAGGCATGGGGCCGGATACGACAGTAGAAGAACTTGGTGAGCGTCCCCGCGGGATTCCTTATGATGCGACGAATGGCTTAATAAGTTCTGGGGATATTACAATGCGAAGTGGATAAACTGAGAGGTTTAGAAGGGAGAGCGGAAGGATTTTTTTACTCTCCCTTCCTTCATGGAAATCAAGTTTTTATTTATTTATAGACAGCCCATTCTAGGATTCCGGCACTGTAATCTTCTTGGAGTTGAACTTGGACTCGCAGGGCTTTGGTTTTGATTGGAGCAAAACTGACGTAATTGAAGCCATTGCGTTCAGTGGGATATTCCTTGACGCCTTTTATTTCTTTCCAGCTGTCTTTGTCTTTGTATAAAAGTTTCCAACTTTCGGGAACCCGGCAGTCGCCTTTATCCCGGTCATCGTACCAATAGACTTCTACCGCAGAAGCAGATGAGGTTTCAAAAAAATTATACTGTATCCATTCTTTTGTGCCTTTGCGATCCCACCATGTGAAGCGGGGGATGGATTTATCATTCGAACTATTCGGTTCGCGTTGATCGTTGAGGGCTGCGAGTGAATCACCATTCCCTACATGGGAAGCGGAGACTTCGCTTTGGGTGGCGAGCGTAGGGAGAAGGGTGAGGTCTGCATGTTCTGGGAGCCATACAACCATTTCTCCTGGAGTGCGGTTATCCCACGAATAGTAGGGAACAGCCATAAAGGGCGTAGTTTTGTTGGGAGTTACGGGTTGATAGAGTTGTTCATTCCAGTGAGAAAGATCCTTCATGATGGCCTCTCCGGTAATGACCACCACACCGCTAAGAAGATCTTCCACATAGCGGGCTTCGAGTTCTGCATCACGGTGTAGAGCCATGTATTTCACACCCACGGGATTATCCATTTCTTCCAAGCAATAAACCAACGGTCCCCGTTGCAGGGCAACTTTCGCACGGTCGGCTTTAACGTAGGGATGGGCTTGGATACGTTTAATTTCCATAGGCAGGTTGAGTGTAATGATCTCATTCTTATTCCATTCACGATCTAAACGTACATAGCCAGCGTGCAGACGATATTCGATTTTTTCTCCATTTACACGAATACTGGGTTTATTACACCAAGAGGGAATCCGGAGGTTTAAGTCAAATTTAGCAGCGGTCTTGGGGGTTAGATGAATTTGAATGTTTCCTTCCCAGGGATATTGACTTTTGATGGTGACCTCGACCTCGGTGGATGAGAGAGGGATCATGGTTTGGCTGGCGATGTATTGGTTAATATAAATCCCATCGGGTTGATAAGCATAAATGTATTCACCAATTTTTGGGATAAAACGAACAACGTTGGTAGGACAGCATGCGCAGTTAAACCAATGTTGACGGTGGTATTCACTGTCGCCTTGTTTGCCACCGCTGGTTTGGAAGGATTCGGGCCCGTCGCTCGCTAGGGGATTGCGGTAAAAGAACTTATCGCCATCCATGGATACGCCGGAGAGTAAGCCGTTGTATAATACGCGCTCGAAAACATCCGCGTAGCGGCTATCAGCGTGGATCAGGTTCATGCGGTGGTTAAAAAAGGCTAAAGCGATGGAAGCGCAGGTTTCAGCGTAGGAATTTTCGTTGGGCAAGTCATACCCTCCCGCAAAGCCTTCTCCATGGCCAGAAACACCAATACCGCCTGTGACGTACATTTTGTGAGAGACGAGATCGTTCCAAATGTTGGACATCGCCACAAGGTAACCGGGGTCACCCGTGATGGAAGCTACATCTGCCACACCACTGAAAAGATACATGGCGCGCACAGCATGGCCGAAGACTTGGTCTTGTTCGCGGATAGGAGCGTGATCTTGGAGGGAATTGCCGTAAAGTTCACGGTCATGGGCGTGGCCGCGTTCTTCAATAAAAAATTGAGATAAATCTAAATAGCGTTTTTCGCCCGTGAGGTGATAAAGCTTTATGAGAGCGAGTTCCAGTTCTTCATGACCGGGAACGTCCCGACGTTTATCCAACCCAAATTTTTCATCGATCAAATCGGCGAATTTGATTGCCACATCGAGAAGTGTACGTTTATCGGTGGCTTGATAATGAGCAATCCCCGCTTCAATTAAGTGCCCGGCGCAGTAAAGTTCATGTTTTACTTTGAGATCGCTCCAGCGTTTGTCCGGTTCTTCAAGAGTATAGTAGGTATTGAGGTAACCATTTTCTTCTTGGGCGTTGGCGATTTTTTCGATGATCTCATCGAGTTTCGCCTCCAGTGCATCGTCAGGGAAAAGGGCAAGTGAATAAGAAGCGCCTTCAAGCACTTTGTAAACATCAGAATCATTAAAGTAAATCCCTTCGAACTCTCCGTCTTCCATGCCTGCCGCTTTGGCGAAGTTACGAATGCGTCCTGTTTTTTCGCACCACTCGATATTATGCCAAACTGTTTTTTCATGATTGACTTTTAGTCGAGGCTGCCAGAATTCATCTTGAATCTTTACATTGTGGAATTCTACAGGGGTTAACTTACGGTGGGGAGTTGGTTCCTCTGCTGATAGGTTTAATGTGATAACACAACCCAGTATGATCATGATGAATATACGCATAATGTCCTCCAGCCAAAAAGGGAATGAGCCCTCAATATGTTTTTGTAAGGATACCAGTATTTCAAAAATTAACTCATTTGGCTAGAGATCAATAACGCATCCATTCTTTTATAGGTACATAAATGGGAGTAGGTGTAAGTGTTGGGGTTGGGGGTATCGGAGTAGGTGTCAAAGTTGGTGTCGGGGTTGGTATTTGCAGCATGCGGTAAACCCAGGGCATGATGACCTCCGTGCGGTTGTCAATGAAGGTGCGTGCGATATCGAGGGCCTCTTCCCAATGCGCCAGGCTTTTGTTGGTATTCCAACGCTGAGCTTCCATAGGCATGGCGGGACGGATTTCATCCGCCAGTTGGTCTAGCCGCTGGTGAAGATGTTCGAGGCTAAGAGCATCGGCTAAGTAATGTTCAAATTCACCGACAAAATATTGTTTATATTCGTCATTTTTTAATAATCCAGAAAGTAAACGTCCAAGCGAGGTATTGTTTTGGGCGTTACTAAATGTATTTTTACGATAACTGCCCCGTGAGGCTCCTGAACCAAACGAGTCTTCTATATCCCATACAAAGAGTTTCCATTTCCCGTAGGGAGTGCGTTCGCGCGCTGCGTACCAGTTGTGGTGAGGCCAATCGTGATTTTGGACCCACACATTGAGGATATAATACGAAGTCACTTGTGGGATATCGACCATCGTTTTGAATTCTTCGTAAACTTCTGGTTGGGAAAGATCATGATTGTTTAAGTAGGAGAACATCTCATTCCAACTTTTTTTATCGCCTTCTTTTACTTCGTCGTCGGAAATGATATCCCATTCCGGGAAACCGTAATATTGTTCAAAAAAATCACCATCATAACGTTCACAGGGATTGTATAAGCCCCAATATTCACCGTTGAGGTACAAGTTTACGTAAGTTCCATGAGAACTAACCGACCCCATGTCGTCGTGGACATTGCGACCCAGTTGATCGGAGAGATAGACGGCGACATCGCGTTCCTGCTGATCCCAATGGATCCAACTATCGTTGTATCCCGCACGCAGGACGAAGCTATCGAAGCGTTCAACCCCTGCTTCGGGAATTAAGGGATATTCCAGCCATCCGGGGCCATAGTCCCCGCGGAAATAAAGGCGAAAAGATTTTTTGTCTGAACGTTGGCGAGAGGCGCCGCCGTGGATACGCAAACCAGCATTTACGCCAAACTCGCGCGAGCCTTCTTCGTCGAAATATTCTACGGCAACGGGACGTTCCCAATCAAAACCGCGGCGGGTGGGATTGGCATAAATCCCGATTTGAGAATCCCACAGGTCGGGAGGATCGGTAATGAGGGATAAAACGGGAAGTGGCCGTGATTCATTGAGGAAGTAGGTATGGCTGATAATTTGGCTAGGACGGAATTCATCGTGAAACACACGGGCACGGAGAGGGGTTGTTTGATCTAGGGTGATGGGTTTGGTATAACGTGGGCTGGATCTCTCCGGGGGGGAACCATCCAAAGTATAACGGATGGTTCCTTTGTCTTCTTCATTATGGAGAGTCACTTCAATTTCTTGCTCATAGAATCCGCCAGCAGGATCCACGGTAGGACGTATGGCAAATCGTTTCAATCCCTCAGAGGAGTTCTCTTCACCCGGGGTAGGGTCTTCGAAGTAAAGCCATTCGTCTAAGTCGTTAGGATTCCGTCCGAAAGAAACATCTTCCTCTTGCTCAGGAAAATGGATTGAATCGACAAGTTCAGCTTGGGGATTGTAGAGGCCAATGTATTCACCTCTCCGTTGGAGGCGAAAATTGGCGTGGTATTCGCCAGGATTGTAAAATCCGTATCCCGAGGTCAAGATTTGTAAATAACTGCTTGCTTCGAGTTCGATTGTAGGAAATACCCATTTACGAGGGACGAGGGGATCATCGGTCAAACCGTAACCTTTTAAGTTGATCGTTTCTTCTCCGGAGTTATGGATTTCGATCCATTCGATGGGATTCCCATAATCATCGAGTTCCTCGCCATCGGTTAGGAATTCATTGATCAATAGATCCGCCCAGGGCATTTGTGTAAAAAAAAGAAGAGTTATAGCCAATAGAAAAAAACGCATTCCATCCGTAATCCTTTCAAAAAGTGCTTATACCTTAAAATATAATAAAATAGATGATAATTGTCTCAAAAATAAGGTGAATTAAAGAAGTCAAGTCAGGTGGAGGGAAAAGAAAATCACCGAGTGTCTTTCTCTCCCATGAGTGAAAGTTACTCATCGAATTAAAAACCGTTATATAAGAAAATAGTTAAGATGGGGAGGGGATCATGCGTGTGGCATTAATATCGGTCGGTCTCATAGGGGTATTGATTGGATACCTTATACCAAGTGATTTTTCCACCGCCAATGAGAATACAGAAACTCAAGCAATGGATTTTTCCAGAGAGCCGATGAATGAACCTCTCGAGCGGGAAGGGTATCGCCCCTATGATTATAAAGAAACCTTGCGGCCTTCAGCTGAGCAAGTACGAGAAAACATTACAGACCCATGGATGATGGTGATGGAGACATATATTCATGGTGCTTACACACCGGATCGGATTTCAATCTTTATCCCCAAAGGAGATGACCATCAACCAGGATTTAAGGCCAATGTACCGGGAGATGGGGCAAAATGGGAAGAAGAGTATCTGGTTTTCTTGTTGCTTTGGAATCCTACCCGGGGAGATGATTCTGTTGCGGGGCATGAGATTCGTTTGGATTTTCTAAAAGAGGATGGAGAGTGGGAAGTGGTTTGGGCGGGTCATCGATTTCGTTGTGCTCGGGGGGAGAATCAAGGGAAATGGACAAAAGAACTTTGTCCCTAATATTTTTTGTGTTAGAAGAAAGAGAAAAAGTGACTGAGAACGATGCAACACGGCTCCTTTTATAAATGAAAAATATTGGAATCACGCTCGTATTGTCTAGCCGGTCATAAAAGTTGATGTTTATAATCGACTCGATTCCGATATCGTGAAATTGTTGAGAAAAAAGGTGCAGGATATCAAGATCATAACAACGCCGTATTTACATAGAAGCCCGCAAAAATCAACATTCTTCCTCATCGCACTTCTATAATCCCATTTTTCCTCTTGGTCTCTACACAAACCTTGGGTTTGCTTTCCTGGTTATGTTAAACTCGTTAAAATCCTTGATTGTCATTCGAAACTGTTGAGAAGGGGAAAATTATGCTTGGTCCACTTGAATGCTTGATTGTGGGAATGGGATTAATCCTTTTTCTTATACTTTATCTACGCTTGCATGCTTTTTTGGCCTTAATCATCTCTGCCTTAGCGGTCGCTTTTCTTTCTGAACGGGTGCCGGTTGACGACGCCGTCTACCTGGTCACAAACCGCTTCGGAGAAATGATGGGCAGTATTGGCTTACTCCTTGCCCTGGCGGCGATTATCGGAAAATGCCTCATGGACAGCGGAGCAGCAGACCGAATTATCCGCGGCTTTTCACGTCTGTTTGGTGCTGGAAGAGAGAATCACTCCCTGCTAGCCAGTGGCTATGTGCTCTCCATTCCGGTGTTCTTCGACACCGTATTTTATCTATTAGCCCCTTTGGCAAGAGCCGTTTATGCACGCAGAAAACGTGATTATGTCTTAATCATCTGCGCCACAGCTGCGGGTGCCGCCATGACCCACGCTCTCGTTCCTCCTACCCCCGGGCCGATCCTTGTAGCCGAAGAATTACGCGTCTCCATTGGATTAACTATGCTCATTGGTGTGCTGGCTGCCCTCGTGCCAGTCATCATGGGTGGGATCTGTTTTGCGAATTGGATTAATAAGCGTATGGACATTATCCCCCGCGACGTTCTTGGTATCTCTCAAAAAGAGTTGGAAGCCACCGCGGCCAAACCCGATGAAGAACTGCCAAGTATCTCCATGGCGATTCTTCCCTTTTTACTACCCGTCATCTTATTGGCAGGATCATCCATTATCCTCCAACAAACCGGCACCGGTTTCCTAGAAAAAAAGGATTTCATTCAAACAACCTTTTTTACAAAAATTCAACAACAAGAACGCCCCATCGATGCCTATCTCTGGAATCAACTCAATCCAGAAACCCAAGAGCAACTCAACTCTCTCGATCCCGACTCTATCCCGCCAGATGAAATTACATTCCTCGTGGTTGAGGATATCAATCAGGTGATAACAACCCCTACTTTTTATGAAGAAGAGCGCTTTGCTGGAATCGAACTTAGCCAAGAAACTCAAAATCGCTTAACACGTTATAGGGCTCCCAATGGGGTCCTCCACTGTAACCGTCTGCTCTTAGAAGACGCCTATCCCGAAACCTTGCGCAAGGCTCCATGGGGCGTAATTACGTGGACCAAATTATTAGGCGATAAGAATGTTGCGTTTATTTTTGGTGCGTTTATCGCGGTCTGGCTGCTTATCACCCAGAAAAAATTCAGTTTAAAAGAAACGTCGGATAGTTTGGCTCCCGCTATCGCGAGTGGCGCAGTCATTGCTTTTATTACATGTGGGGGCGCTGCATTTGGAAAAGCCTTAGATATTGCCGGCATTGGCGATATGATTGCCGATGCCGCTAGGGATTGGGGCTTGTCTATGCTCTTATTGGCTTATCTCACCTCTACCTTGATTCGTGTAGCCCAAGGTTCGGCCACCGTAGCCATGGTGACCACCGCGGGGATTCTCGCAGCCACATTAGACTCCCTCGGTGCACCTCTCTCCTATCATCCGGTCTATCTCGTTTGTATGATAGGACTAGGGGCTACTGGCTTTTCTTGGATGAATGACAGCGGCTTTTGGATTTTCGGACAGCTCACCGGTTTAACAGAATCCCAAACCCTAAAAACATGGACAGCCCTACTAACCATCATGAGTGTAAGCGGATTTATCTGGGTCTATGTTCTCGCCACCATTTTACCCTTGCAATAAACCTACAGAAATAAACCAAAAAGGGTGAGGTGATCATACCTCACCCTTTTTCTACTCTCAACGTTGGCCTTTTACTTCCCAACAATTCTTCGAACCCAATTCAACGATTTTTCCAAGACCGCACCATCGCACTCTAGACTAAAATCACCGTCATAGCCGTTTTTCAACAAAATCTTTACGCACTTTTCAATATTATCCGCGTTGACTCCATCGCCAATGGCACATTGACTCAAAGCAATACCAGTCAGTTCTCCTCGCGCCGCTTTGGCCAAATCTTCACTCACATCTTTAATATGCACATGGGTGATCCTGTCCTTAAAACGCTCGACAAAAACCACTGGATCCTGTCCCGCAATAAAGGTGTTGCCCGTATCCATATTCATTTGCAAATAGGGACTGTCGTAAAAATGTAAAATTTCGTCCATATAATCTGGATTCGTGGTAAAATATCCATGCGGTTCAACATTAATCGTAACTTCATGTGCTTCCGCCACTTTTAGTATCTCGCCATAGGCCATCTTCATCACCTGTAAACCTTCGCGATCTGACATCCCTTGTGGACACTCTTTATCATCCGTGGTATCGACATACGGACATCCCGCTAATTTCGCCCAACGAATAGTATTCTGCACATACCTCACCCCCACGGTTAAACCATCCATCCGGCTCAACGGGTACGCCGCATCCAACTGGCTAAAAGCCACACCATATTTTTCCATTCTTTTTCGCCACAATACAGGATCTTCATTTAAGGAAAGATGGGGAAAATACCCCAACGACTGAATATAAGCCACTCCATCGATCATCCCCGGTTCAATTAAAGACAGGCCATGTTGTTGCGCCCATTCCAAACACTGCTCAAAGTTCCAGTTCATGCTATTGAACGCATCGGTATGAAAACTGATATTAACCATTCCTTCACCTCTTCATTATAATTAGTCACTCCCAACTTAAATTACTTTTGTTTTCCCTGGTATCGCAATGGGATAATTCCCATCCTCACCCGGCTTTTTTGGCGGCTCCATCTCGGGATGAACATCATCCACCGATGGACCAAAAGTAAAGTCAGAATAATACGCTTGATCCCACGTAATCTGTTTGCCCGAGTAACACGCCATCTGTCCTAACACCGCGATCAACGTACTATTCACCATATAGTCATTAATCAGGGGCTCTTCCGCACGAATGGCTTTAAATAATTCTTGATGCTCAATCCGAAAGCCGCTGCCGTACTCCCCTTCATACTGCCATTCATTCTCCCCGGTAATACGGTTTTTTAATAAATCGCATTTTCCTTTTGTACCCATAATAAAGTCAGAGACATCTCCATAGCAATCATGCTGGGTACGACAATAGGCATAGATACGAGCCCCGTTGTCAAATTTATAAACTACCGAATGATGATCGAAGACATCTCCATAAATCTCACCAAACGAAGCCGAACGTCCCCCCAATCCATGAGCTTTTTCCGGCAATTTTCCCTGAAAAGCCCACAGCGCTTTATCCAAATTATGAACCAACGACTGGGTTACATCATCTCCAGAAAGCCATGAGAAATGATACCAATTGCGAAAGTGATATTCTAATTCGCTTTCTCCCTCGACTCGCTCCCGTAAGACATAAGGGGCACGCAAGAAATTTTCTTCAATAGCGACAATATCACCGATGGCTCCATCATGAATGCGCTTCATGGTTTCTTGTACTCCTGGGATATAGCGGTTCATTAACCCCGACACCAGGCACAGTTTCTTTTCTTTAGCGAGGTCACAAGTTTCTTGCATAAGCCGAATCCCGGGCGGATCAATCCCGTGCGGTTTTTCCACAAACACATGCTTGCCCGCTTCGATCGCCGCTTTAGCATAGGTGGGATGAAACTTCGAGGCACAAGCAATTAAGACCACATCTACATCACTTTCGATCACCTTTTGATAACCATCCAATCCGATGAAACAATGGTCTTTATTGACCGCCACTTGATCCGGCATTTTATCTCTCAATTCTTTGAGGCTGTTTCGCAAATGATCCTCAAAGACATCCGCCATCGCGATCAAACGCACGCCCTTGTCGGCCACCATGGCATCAATCGCCGCTCCGGTGCAGCGTCCTCCACAACCGATCATGCCGATTTTGATAGCATCCTCTCCCGCGGCATGCACATACCGTGGAATCGTCGTCCCACTCAACGCTCCCAAGGCCATCGTGGCCGCCGAAGTTTTTAAAAATCCCCGGCGGGATGGATTTGATGGCTTCGTGTTTTTTAATGATTTCATAATTTTGACTCCATTCGTTTCTTGGTCCATTTTACGCAGAAAATAGGTTGTATCTTCAATGGTTTACCATGTATAAGGGTTCAATGCAACTTCAAGACACAAAAAAATCTTTTTTACATCTCATGGCCTTACCCATACGATATCGCCCACACTAAGAACCCCATTGCTGGAATCATAATAGGTAAATCCCTGAATAGACCCGGTATCGTAATCCAATTTTTGATTAGGCCCCACGCTCCACAGTTCATAAACATGCGGCCGGCCCGCTTTCGCCCGGCTCACATCTTCGGGATTATTTTGTAATCGGTGTTCGGGATTATGCATCACTTCGCCATTCGAGTTGTAAATGGGTTCTCGATGATACCCACCATATTTTAAGTTCCACGCCACCATGTCGGGAGTTTTGAGGTTAGTAAAAATATCTTTGGGTAATGTTGATGTATAAGCAATGGGTGTGGTGAGATATTTATTTTGCCAAGGCGTATGATGATGAGGTGGATATGAGCCTTGATCCAAACGGTACATTTCCTGGGCGGTTACAAAGTTCCGCATTTCCCCTTCAGTTTTCGCCACTTTCGCTCGTATTTGGGCATTCAGAAAATTGGGAACCGCGATCGCCGCTAGAATCCCAATAATCGCGACGACGATAAGTAATTCAATTAACGTGAATCCATTTTCTATCCTCATCATTCTCCTCCATAAAAGACCTTATTTAGAGCCAACAAAATCCCACCCCGCTCCCCATTCTTTTTAACAAAACTACGCCTTCAATACAACAGGAAATTCATCCTCCCTCATTCCCTAAACAAAAAAGCCGAGAGATTTTCTCACTCTCGGCCTTCGAAGAATCTCTATCGCATGGCTTACACCTGGCCGGGAATCGTGTAGGGTTCGCGATAATCACGCTTTAATAGCGCGTTCGCTTCCGAATCCTCCACAAAGGATTCCGTCTGTGCATCAAACTTGAGTTTACGCCCACCCGTGCGTAAAGCGATGTTCCCCATATGCACCAAGATCGCACTCCGGTGCCCCTCTTCGATATCTGCGTTTGGTCGTTTACGATCACGGATGCATTGCAGGAAGTTCTCCTTGTGGGGATCATCTGGAAAACGCCCATACTCTTGTTCAACCACCTCGCCATCGTTGGTAAACACCTGCCACCCTCCACCGTGACGGCCTATGATCATCAATTGTTCAGTCCCATACAGTTCAATCCGAGTCGCATTTTGCGGCCAATAGGGAAATTCATCTTCTTCACGCTGCGACATCGGGGTTTTGGCCATATAGGGGGCATATTGGGTATTCTCAAAAGTGACCACCATATCCTCAAAATCGAAGGCGGCCACCTGAGTATCAGGAACCTCACGATCATCATCAAACGCATAATTCCCACCCGTGCAATGAACCCCCGTGGCATAATCTCTTCTTATAAGCATACGCGCGAGATCGATTTGATGGATACCATCGTTCCCCATGTCGCCGCCACAGAAGTCCCAATGGAAAAGCCATCCTTTACTCAAAATCGATTCACGGAAGGGACGCATGGCTGCAGGTCCCAGCCATAAATCCCAGTTTATCTTCTCTGGCGCTTCACTCGCATCCCCTTGATGATACGGATTACCCGATTTGAGATTATATATTTTGCACAGATGGATCGTGCCTAATTTTCCGGACTCAAGATATTCCATCGCCTTTTGGACATAGGGTGCACTCCGGGTTTGGGTTCCCACTTGGACAACGCGGTTATATTTACGAGCGGCTTCAACCATCTTGCGCCCTTCCCAAATGTTATGGGAAGCCGGTTTCTCCACATACACATCCTTCTCCGCTTGACACGCTTCAATCGTAGGAATCGCATGCCAATGATCGGGCGTGGCGATAACGACAGCATCAATATCTTTATTCTCTATGACACGCCGATAATCATCGGTTTTCTTTATGTCCGGGTTCTGTTCCTCTTTAAACATCTCGAGCAAGCGGTCCCCCCGCCGTAAATCAGAATCACATAAGAGGGCGTATTGAACATCCTCATGTAAGGCAAAACCGCGAGCCAAACTACTCCCTCGTCCTCCCAAACCAATCGCACCAAGAATGATCTTATCATTCGCTGCCATAGATTTTCGTGATTGAGTCAAAATTAACGGTGCCGCAAGCACGGATGTACTTTGAATAAATTGACGTCGTTGAATCTTTTTCATGGAAGCCTCCCTTTCTAATACAAATAAAATCTCTCTGAGGATATCAAATAATTTTCCTGTTGAATACGTTTAACTTCGTTTCTATTGAAATTACCCTATCTCTGATACAATAACGATCTATGCTCTTTTACTCGAATACAATAAGAAAGGTAGGGTACTTCTTCATGAGAATTCACTTTATGGGCGCAGCCGATGGGGTTACGGGATCAAAACATCTTATCGAAGTTAACGGAAGAACCATTCTTCTCGATTGTGGCTTACACCAAGGACGCCGGGAGGAATCCAATTACCTCAACCGCAACTTTCCCTTCGCACCCGAAAAAGTCGATGTCATGGTCATCTCCCATGCACATATTGATCACAGCGGCAACATCCCCCAGTTATGCCGCCGTTACAACGGAGATATCATTACCACCCTGGCCACCCGGGATTTATGCGCCGTTATGCTCATGGATAGCGCTCATATTCAAGAAAAAGATGCGGAGTTTTATAACAAAAAAATCGCTTCTCATCCCGATCAATTCATCCAACCGCTCTATACCCATGACGATGTTGATAAATGCTTAAACCAATTTATTGCCATCAACTATAGCCGCCCTTTCCCACTAACCGACGGTGTAACCTTAACCTTCCAAGACGCCGGCCATGTGTTAGGCTCAGCAATATGCGTACTGGATATCGAAGAAAACGGCGAGCATAAGCGTCTTGTTTTTTCAGGCGATATTGGCCGTAAACACTTGCCCATCTTGAAAGACCCTGAAGTTGTCGAAAATCCCAATATCATGATTATGGAAAGTACCTACGGCAATCGCAAGCACGACTCCATCGAGGTTGCGGATGAACACTTAGCAGAAGCCATCAACACCATCTGTCAGCGCAAATCCAAGTTAATCATCCCTTCCTTCGCCCTAGAACGATCTCAAGAAATCCTTTATAGCTTAAGCAAATTAATCAAGCAAAAGAAAATTCCTGAAATTCCGGTCTATCTAGACAGCCCTCTAGCCATCAAGATTACCGAAATCTTTCGTCTTCATCCCGAATGTTTTGATGAAGAAATCCAATCCCTGTTCGATCGGCGGGAAGATCCTTTCGAGTTTCCCACCCTTGAATTGCTAAGAAGCAAGGAAGATTCACAATCTTTAAATGAGGAATCGGGCCCTATGATCATCATCGCCGGTTCAGGTATGTGCGAAGGCGGCCGCATCCTCCACCACCTACGGAATAACATAGGTAATCCCGATACCCTCATTCTCATTGTTGGCTTCCAAGCCAAACATACCTTGGGGCGAAAAATTCTCGAAAAACATTCCACCGTAAGAATCTTTGGCTTGGAACATGACCTGCAAGCCGAAGTTCGCGTAATCAACGCCTACAGCGCTCATGCGGATAAAGATGGATTGGATCGATATGTCCTCCATTCGAAAGACACACTCAATCACTTATTCCTTGTACACGGTGAGCCAGATCAAAGCAATGCCATGGCCCAGCGACTTCAAGAAAAAGAGGTCTCCAACGTCCATGTACCCGAGCGGGGAGAATATGTGGATGTGTGAGGTATATTCTTTTCAGACCGCCTATCCAGTTCATTGATTCTGATTGATTGGTTTCCTCTTCTACCAACGATTTTTATGCACCAAATTTTCGATGGGCAGACGGGTTTTCCTTATTTTAGTATCAGCAGGATAACCTATAGGCATAACAAGGGGAACAATATGAGAGGCGGGTATCTGTAAGACACTCTTCACTCGCTTCTCATCAAATCCTTCCATCGGCACGCTGGCTAATCCCTCCGAATGCGCCGCCAACATCAAGACCATGGCGGTGAGGAGAACTTGCTTCGTAAGCCAATAGCGTTTATGAACCGCCGGCATACTTGGGATGGGTCGAAATCGTTGAACCAACGGCAAACAACATGACTTCCACATCCAGCCAAATCCCACTGGCCCTTGATCAAACGCCAGCCCAACATATTTCTTCATAATTTTCTCATATTCAGAAGTAATGGCTCCTTCCTCGCGTTCCATTTCCAAAATCCGTTCGAGATTGTGATCCACAACCTTACGATCTCCCGTAAATACAACCACCACGGGGGCTTCTGAAACTTGTCGTTGCCCCATACAAGCCTCACGAAGTTGCGGCTTGATCTTCTCATCATCGACCATCACAAAATGCGTAGGTTGTAGGTTATAGCCACTGGGAGCCCAATGCGCGAGATCCAATAATTCATGCAGAATCTTATCGGGAATCGGATCGGGTTTAAAATTTCGCACCGATCGACGACTTCGAACCAATTGGCCAAATTCTTGTAAATTCAAGATCTCCTACTCCTCTTTATAGAATCGAAAAGGGAGAAAAGTAACATACCCTTCTCCCCCATAAATAAATACATTATATAACCTTAATTATACTTCGATCTTGGTACCCAACACTTGCAGGAATTTGGCTATCCAATCTGGATGTGCCGGCCAAGCAGGCGCCGTAACCAAATTCTCATCCACGTGGGCTTCATTTATTTCAACGTCTACCCAATTCCCACCGGCAAGTTTAACCTCGGGACTCACAGCCGGATAACCGGTGCAGGATTTTCCTTGTAACACCTTCGCCGCCGTTAGTATTTGCAAGCCATGACAGATGGCTGCGATGGACTTATTGTTGTTCGCAAAATACTGTACGATTTCTATCACTTTCGCATCGAGGCGAATATACTCCGGCGCGCGTCCACCGGGGAGTACCAAGGCCTCATACTCCTCGGGAATAATAACATCAAACGTGCTATTGAGCGTGAAATTATGCCCGGGTTTTTCACTATAGGTTTGATCGCCTTCAAAATCGTGAATCGCTGTGCGCACACTCTCACCGCTTTTCTTATTAGGGCAAACCGTATGCACTTCATGTCCCACCATTTGCAGCATTTGAAACGGAACCATGACTTCATAATCTTCCACAAAATCACCCACGATCATCAATATTTTTTTCGCGCTCATCCTTCCCTCCTTTTCGGTAATGTTATGTATTCACTATATAACATATTATGTTACCAATGTACCCAGTAAATGACCCAATCCTGGGTTCTGTTTTAGTCGATAATGGAATTATCTCTCATTAATAAAAAAGTCTTTCGGTATGCCAGTGGTTTTCGTCTGAGTCCCAGCGTACGATGAGGCCATCGTATCCTAGAAAGGTTTGTCCCTGGTAAAGGCGGGCGACTTCGGACTCGATATCCGTTTTAGATTTTTTTTCCATTTCAGGGTAGAAATGAACGAGAAGAATGGCTTCAGGGGCGGCATGTTTTGCGACCGTAGCGGCTTGTTCGAGATAAAGATGATAAGGGGTTTCGAGATCATAAAAGCTACATTCAAGGATGAGCAAATCCACATCGTCCCAGCGAGAAAATAAGGCCTCGCTGAATCCAGTATCGCCAGTATAGCCCACAGTTTTGCCCGATGGGGTCTTAAAAGAATACCCGCAGGCCCCTTCCGTATGGATTGATTCTCGGGCTTCAACAATGAAGCCATTAAGTTCGAACGATTGGTGGAGAGTGATGATTTTGGGAATAAAGACTTCGTCAAAAGCTTGTTCTAGACGGACATTTTCAAGCATTCGTTGAGCTGCTTGGATGGTGTATTCGGTGCCAATAAGATCGATCTGCCCACTGGGGGTGAAACCTGGAGTGAATTTACGAGCGACATAAAGCCGGGTGAGATCGACTATATGATCAGGGTGGCAATGGGTCAACAAGATGTGGTGGATGGATCCTACGGCCTCTTCGATATCTTGGTAATGGTTGCAGCGACGGTAAATTGCCCCGTGTCCCATATCGATTTGCAAGGTTTTATTACCGTCGGCAATTTCAAAACTGCTCTGGGTAAACTGGCCGGAAGAGGCGGATCCACATCCAAAAACACGCCATTCAACCATTCCGTTAACTCCTTACGATTTTTTTTGAAAAAGGTAAAACAACAAAAGATTTTCTATCTTATCATAAGAATTCAAGGTAGAAAACCATACTAGATTTCATTGGCTTGGGGTGAAAAACTCCGAATCTAGTTGCCATAGTTCCAAGCGGTCAATCCAGATGACGGAGTCATTCTCTTTTCCTAAGAGTTGAATCACAGGGGTCCATATTTCATCTTCTTCGGGTGAATAGAGTGTATGAAGGCGTTTTTCGTTTTCAGCGTGATTTCTTGTATTGGCTTGATGGCTTACATGGAGGGAACCATCCAAATTACTGTTTTCTTCAAGGTTTCCTTTTAGTCCCGCAAGCCAAACTGCCGCGTTGCCGCTTTCTGCTTGGAAGATCAATTTCATCATAATTGCGCCGGTTGCGTTTTCGATAGGGGGATCGGCGTATAAAAAAACAATCTGGTCACGATCGGCTTCGATTTTTAAGCCTTTGCGATCGAGCGAAGATTCTAGGCGGTTCTCGGGCAGGAGGTCAAGGCTTGGCTCACCGGGCGAGAGTTCGGTAAAGCCACCGGACATGTGCAGCCATCCATTTTCTTCTAAAGTTGAATAACGAAAGTCGTAGACTCGCAAGAGTATTGGTTCATGAATTTCGGTGGGGGGATTATTGATTTCAATATTTAAGGTGCCCGAGGTGTTGGTTAATTCTGAGCCTTGTTCATCAAAAAGTTGGATCTCACCGAGGTTGATTTGTGCCTGTCCTATACCGAGCTCATGGACACGTAGCGGGAATGAAAAAAAAGCTCCGGAATCTACGTTAGTTAAGTTGCTTGCATGAGCAAAGCTGATATGTAAAGTACCAGGTTCTTGTGAATTATAAGCCAAGGAAAAACCATTTAATTCAGAGTTGAGCGTCGGTTCTCCGTCTAAAGTGAGTAAGGGCGTAGGATATTGGATTGTGAATTGGCCGCCCGCGATCCCATTTCTATTGTTGCTTCCTACAACGACTGAAAAGGTTTCACCCGCTTGGGGATTTTGATTGCTAACAAGAAAATTCACTAAGCGGGGGGCAGCCTCAACTTGAATAACGAATAATGAAATAAGCAGTAAGAGCATCGATCTCATGACAATATCTCCTAAAGAGGATAAAATTAAAGCGAATAAACTCATCGATGAAAGGCAACCACGATCTTATCCTCATTGTATCTCAACCATTCGCAAAAGAACGATTTGTATACTATAGCAAAATTTGGAAAAAGTGATGCTGGTTTGAGTCGTATAAATATTGGTTGCGAAGGGTTATTGGTATCTTTCAGCCTCTTTTTTCTATTCATCTCATGTAGACTGGTGGCTAGGGCTTTCTATCCAATCAAAAAAAAATAAAAAAAATTTTGAAGAGATACTTGACCAAAGGGAGTTTATTGAGTACATTTATAATCGCATAAGTTAATAAAAAGGGGCCGTAGTTCAGTTTGGTTAGAATGCCTGACTGTCGATCAGGAGGTCGCGAGTTCGAGTCTCGTCGGCCCCGTTTTTTTTATAAGCGGATTTTTTAAAGCCACTTTCGTCAACGAAATTTCGTCTCTCATCACCTTCCTCTCTCTTTCATACGCGCCATAGAACAAAATTTTCCAGAGAATAAAAGAATTTTTCAATTTATGGATTTATTTTATCGAATCAACGAATATTATCTTTGGTGCAAGAGTAGAAAAGAGAAGAAAAGCAGAGTTAAAGATTTAGGTGCAAATTTTGGAATTTAAACTTGACATTGAAATTCTAATAACTTACACTTAGGTGAAATTGCTTGATTTTAATTCTTGGGGAATCGCTGGATCACTATTTGTTTTTGTATTTTATTGATAAATTCTTCCTTGGAAGCATTGGAGCTCAACTGATTTTTTGAATTTCTATAAAAGCTCGTGACAATGGAGGAATAAAATGTATTCAGGACAAACAAAAGGGGAGGCTTATGTTCCCCGATTGCGTGTGAAGTATCCTGCGGTTGTTCATATTAATAAAGTTCATGATCCACCCCTCGAAATTGAAGGTGAAATAACTTGCTTTAGTATTACCTCCCTGCATTTTTGTTGTGACAGTAAAGTACCTATCCCTTCAAGCGGAACGATCAAATTCGCGTTAGATAACCAACAATCTCCCCTAGAAGTTCAGATCGAATGTGTATCCCGTGTTGAGTTGCAAAAAAGTTTTTGGTCTTGGCGTTCTCTTCCTAAATATGAGATACGTCTATCATTAGGCCAAAATTCGCGTGATGCAGAGGATCGATACCAACATTTTATCCACCGAGTGTTTTTTGGGGATAAGTGTGTACCATCTACCGAGGATGATACTCTTTTCGTTTGATTTAGCCAAAGAAGTTTGTTAATCGACTCTAATCATTTTTGGCAAAATGGGCAGAAATGGGTGCTTCGGCCACCTAAGATTATTTTTTTGATTTCTTTCCTACAAAGATGGCAAGGTGTGCCTTCTTTTCCATAAACACGATGTTTATGTTGAAACTCACCCAGGCTACCATCTAATTTCATAAAATTATCGGTTGAGGAACCGCCCGCGGCTATGGATTCATCCATCACTCGTCTAAGCGCGTGCAGTAATTTTTTGGCTTCTTGGAATCGAATTTCTTTACAGGGTCGGCCGGGATGGATACGTGCGCGGAAGAGCGCTTCATCGGCGTAAATGTTCCCAACACCAGATATAAGGTGTTGATCGAGCAAAAGGGATTTGATGGGGCGTTGTCGATTATCTAGAATAAGTGCGAATTCTCTTAGATTAAGTTCATAAGGATCAGGGGCTAATTTTTGAATTGAGGGGTAATTGTGTAAGGCGTTTCTTTCTATGATCGCTGCGAGACCAAAACGTCGAGGATCCCAATGGCGAAGTTCAAATGATTTCTGCTGGAAATGGATGATGAGATGAGTGTGCTTTTCAAGCGGCTCATGGCTTGGAAGTAGTAATAGCCGACCACTCATCCCTAGGTGATGGATCAAGACAAGGTCATTACAAAGGAAAATCGTGAGAAATTTTCCCTTACGTTGAATGTCTTCGATTTTACCTCCGGCCACGTGGGGGAGCAAAGAATGGCCGGAGTGAAGATAATCTTCGCGAAGGAGATTATATGTACGAATCCGGTAGCCGGTAATCCGTTTCTCTAAAGCTCGCCGGATTGTTTCGACTTCAGGCAGTTCGGGCATCTTAATAGGAATTCATCGATAGATATTCGACGACTGAAAATTCTTTAAATGTATAGACATCCGCCGGGAGAATAGCGAAGCCATCCGCGCCTACCATAGATGTTAGCATGCCCGAGCCTTGTCGATCTAAGGGGAAAGCGATCGGCATCCCGTTGGGAGAGTGGGATAAGCGGCAGCGGACAAAATGGGTACGCTCCCCGGGATTATGGAGTAACTTTCCAATCCGTGCAAATTCGACTTGATTGCGCCAGGGATTTCGTCCCATCCAGCGGCGAATTGCGGGCTTAATCATCAAGTGAAAACAGGTTAAGCCAGAAACGACGTTGCCCGGTAAGCCAAAGATATAACGATTCGATTTTTGTCCAAAAAAGAGAGGTTTACCGGGTTTAACAGCAATTTTATGAAAAAGTTTTTGAATTCCACAATCTTGGAAGGCTTGGGGTAAGTAATCACGTTCGCCGGCTGAGACTCCTCCCGAAGTAATAAGAAAGTCGGCTTGAGTCAAACCCGTCTCAATTTTTTTTTGCAGCACGGTAGGATTATCTTTAACGATGCCAAGGTTAATTACCTGGCAGCCCATGCGTTGGGCTTCGGCACGTAAGGTGTAAGTGTTGACATTTCGGATTTGGTAGGACTGTTGCTTCTCTTCTGGTTCAACAATCTCATCGCCTGTAACCATAAGAGCGACTACCGGGGGTTTTCGTACGTTAACGTAGGTGATTCCTTGATTCGCAAGCACCCCCTGTTCGAGGTGATTAATTTTTTGACCAAGAGAGAGCAGCTTATCACCTTGTTTATGTTCCTCCCCTTGGCAGCGAATGTTTTCTCCTGCGCGTACAGAATGAAAAATTTGAACGTTGTCGCCATGGAAAGCGGTGTCTTCTACTTTCACAACCGCGTCAGCTCCTTCGGGTAGTGCAGCGCCGGTCATGATTTTGACGGTGCTTTTTTCCGGTAATGAAGAATGATGTTGCGGATCTCCAGCATAGGTTTTATCGATAATCTTTAAAATCGCAGGATTCTCTGGAGTGGCAGAAGCAACCTCTTGGGCGTGGACAGCATACCCGTCCATGGCGGAATTGGAAAAGGAGGGCATATCTTCCTGGGCAAATACATCTTCTGCTAAAGCAGAAAAAAAACTATCCCGCCAGGAAAGTTGAGATGGAGGAGCTAGTTCGATCGTTTCTTCAATGATTTGCAAAGCCTCTCGATAGGATAACAAGTTATGGGACATATAATTTGTCTTTCCTTATCTATTCGATAACCTATAAATTGAGTATAAATTCTCTTTGGAATGAAAAGAATGGGCAAGGGGCGAGGCTTTTCCTTGACAGCGGAAGCAAAGCAAAGAGAATACATGGTAATTATGATCTTTTTTCTCTCATTATAAGATGGGTTAGACTCGAATGAGTACTTAGCCCGAGAACGAATTCTATACATGCATAAGGCTATTTCATGAATACCAATATTTCAGCGTTCCAGGACGAGCGCTCTTCGTTCCGTTCTTTGACTTTGGAAGATATCTTCGAGCCCATTTCCGGTCATTTAACTCAAACGAAAAAATTATATAAGAGTATCGTTCAGAACAGTGCGGAGAAGAATTATATCCATACGCTGCTGTCAGGATATAATGAGTCCTATATTCCCGAGGAATTTCGTGTCTCGGTGGCTGACCGAATATCTCACCACTTATTGCAGAGTGATGGAAAATGGATTCGCGCTTCTTTGGTATTGTTAACAGCCGATGCATGTGGAAAATGTGATGAAGCCGCTTCTCAAGTCGCGGTGGCCGTTGAATTACTTCATTTAGCCACCTTAATTCACGATGATATTATTGATGAAGCCAGTTTGCGGCGTGGTGTTGGTTCTATTCCGGGGCAATGGGGAAATTCCATTGCGGTGTTGTATGGTGATTTCCTTTTTTGTAAAGCCTTAAAACTTTTGCTCGAAAGTGGTTCGGTGGGATCTCAGCGACTATTAATCCAAGCGGCGGAGCAAATGTGTTTAGGGGAAATCAAGGAACTTATTATCACAGAAGACCGTTGTTATGAAGAACGGGACTATTTAGAAATGATCGAAAATAAAACCGCGTCATTAATGGCGGCTGCCTGTGCCTCGGGAGGTGAACTCGGTAGACTAAGCGAGGAACATATAGAATATCTTCATGAATATGGGTTGTCGCTGGGCATGGCTTTTCAAATCACAGACGATGTACTCGATTATACGGCTTCGACCTCGATTTTGGGGAAAGAGCAGGGATGGGATCTACGCAATGGTAAAAACACTCTCCCTTTGATTCATCTTAATAATGTGAAGGGGTCTACCGTTAAAATGATTCTCGAAAGAGAAGAATCGATTGATGAAAAAGCCAACCAATTATTGGAATTAATGCGGCACACAGGGTCGATCGATTATGCCTATTCCGTGGGGATCCGCTATGGAGAAAATGCGCGTAAAAAATTAGCGGCGGTAGAAAAAGAGATCGGGTCTTCGCCGAGTTTGCAGTCCCTTTATTATTTAATCGAATTTGTATTAGGACGTGAGCAATAAGAAATACCGTGATTTAATGAGCCTGTTATCCATGATACATGGGTATTTTTATCATAAAGGTGGAACCAACCCCGCTCTCCGATTGAATCTCAATATTTCCCTCATGGGCTTCGATAATTGATTTTGCTATACATAACCCCAAGCCTGTCCCCCCGATATGACGAGTTTCTTTGTTTTTGACACGAAAAAAGCGTTGAAAGAGCATTTTTTGATCCTCGTGTGAAATCCCTATCCCCGTATCTTGAACCGTAATATGAATCCAATCTTTATGTTGTTGGGCCTGGAGTTCTACCCTCCCATTCTCTTGGGTATATTTAATCGCGTTAGAAAGTAGATTCGTGAGAGCTTGTTGCAAGCGCTCGAGATCACCCGAGATAGTCGTCTCTGTATGGATGATTAGCTCGTATGAAAGGTTTTTCTGTTCGGCTTGCGGTTTTAAGGTGAGGAAAACATATTCGCAAAGATAACGGACATCGACTTTTTCATAATTCAGAGATAATTTCCCGGATTCCATCCGGGTTAGATCAAGAATATCATCGATTAAGGCGGCTAAACGGTTGGCATTGCTGGAGACGATGCCGAGATAGGATATCATAGGATCTTCGATCCGGCCTAAATCCCCGCTCATCATCAGATCCACGTAGCCTTTGATAGAGGTGAGCGGGGAGCGTAATTCGTGGGAGACAATGGAAATAAGATCGGATTTAAGACGCTCGATGCGCGCTTGTTCGGTACGGTTTTCAATAATCATGACAAAGCCGGTGAAGGCATTTTCTTTATCCACAATGGGGGAGAGGCTGATGCGGAGTTCTTTTTCATTGAAGGAGAGATCAATATTTTTAGCGGTGAGATTCTCGGTGTTTTGCGGATTGAAATTGAGAGCATTGGCCACAGGCGGACATATTTCGTGGATTTGCATAGATGGTTGCCAGGCTTCCAGTTCGAGTAAATCCCGGGCGGTTTCATTGGCCTGGATGATGTGCCCCGCCTGATCGCAGGCGATCAAGCCTTCGTTCATAGAATTGATTATGACGCCAAGTTTATTATTTTGTTCGGCTAATTGTAGGGTTTTATTCAAGAGTTCCTGGCTGACATGAGAAAGATTCTCCCGCAGCTGCTCTACCCGCTGATCTTGCATCCGAGCGGTTTCTTGAAGCCAATCAAGTTCGTCGGAGTGCTTTTCCAAACTAGCAAGAAAAAGGGGAAAGGTAGCGTTGATCAGAGGAGAAAGTCGCATGCGCGCATTCATTGATTTTCCTTCATGCGTTTGCAAGGAAATTTGATTGATGAGTACGCATTTCTTGTTCTCCCAGGCTTCGTTTAAGGCGGTAAAGAAAGGTTCCGGGTGATCTAGTGATTGGGGAAGCGATTGATTGGGTTGCAATTGTGCCCATCGTGAGGCTGCTCGATTACAGTGTTGAATCATTCCCTCGTTATTGATAATCAAAAAAGGTTCGACTGCGGTTTCCCAAACAGCGTTGACGATTGTGAGTTGTTCATTGTCGAGATCCATCATGAACCTTGGCTTCAAAAAATGGGTATGTTTTTGTTTGTGGTAGTTGTAATTCAAGCAAACGGGTTAATTGTTAAATGTGTTCTGAATCATATCCTCTCCGGTAAAAGGCCATGCAGAAGGAAGAGGGATCAATTGGCCGGAGAAATGATTTCGCAGCCAACTTTCTGTGATTAAAGTACGCATCAGAGGATCATCATATAGGTCTTTCCGTAAGAAGAAAGTGGTGGCAAACCCTTGCGTTTCGAGCTCGATCCGTTGAAGCCGCTGAGCAAATTTTTCTTTGTTGTATTTTTCTAAAAAGCGTTCCAATGCCCCTTGGGGCACGGCGGCCGCGTTGCAGCTACCGATAAAAAATTGGCGCAAGACTTCGTCCGTAGAATGAAAAGCAATCCAAGGATTTTGTGAGTTGGACTTACTTTGCCACTCTTCTAGTTGAAGCTTTCCTCCTATTTCATAATCGGAATGAACGACTCCTAGACTTCCTTCCCATTGGGTAGCACGGGAACGGAAGATTAACTCGGCAGAGTAGCGTTGCGTGGAACGCATAAGGATTGGAACATATTTTCGTTGGTCTAGGAAAGGGAATTGGGTTTGATTGATTTCATTTTCGATAAACCAGCGGTCTCCTTCGATGCACTCTGGCCAGGTGTTTTTGATCATATGCGCGAAGCTATATAAGGATTGAGATTGAGGGAGATGGATCTCTAAACTCATTCCTGTATAGCTGGGTAAATGGTTATCATACCAAGCGTTATTGAAGGCATTCAGCAACGATTCTTGGCCTGAGGCTTCTTGGAGCATTCCACCTTCTTCAGGCCAAAGCAAGAGAAGAAATTTATTACCAGGACTGGGTGTATCATTCTTTTCCAAAAACTGGGATTCTTGTGTAATAGATTGGGGATTTAGTGTTAAGAATAGAAGCAAACCTACGATATATATTAGAATAGCAAAGCGTATATGGATCATGGTGTGTCCTCGAGGGAATGGTTTATGTGGAGGTTCTTTTCCCTCTTTTTCATGAAAAAATAGGAATTGGCGCGACAATTCGTTCGATAGAATGTACATTGACTTAAATAAAACTATAAATTCTACATGCCCTATAAAAAAGATGGGTTTTTGTTATTCTACTGTAGCAAGGGGAAGAAAGGAAGCGAATAGAAATCAAAAAGTTTGGCTTTTTAGGACGGGGGTTTCTAGGCTTGTGTGATTTTTATAATTCCGAGTTAATATTATTAAATTGATAATGTATTATTTCTTTTCTAAATGTGAAATCACGAGACGAAAAAAAATGTAAAAAAAGGGGTTACTTAACGACATTGGACCAAGTATAATTTTCCAAGTCTGAAAGATTTAAAGGTATTAAGTTTAGCTAACTTTGTTTATGCGGGAGATGATGTGATTTTGGGAGTAATTTTTCGGGAAAAGTGCAAAATTCTATCGCTTATATATAAATTCTATTTCATACAAAATGAGAGGGTGAAGGGGAGGCCATTCAACTCACTAAAAGTTTCAAAATGTGAATGTTTTGGTTTAATCTCAATCATCTCTATACAGCGGCAATGACTATTATCTACATTTTAGGTGTTTAAAAGATTTTCTAGTGTGATTATGTTTTCACTCGATTTTAAAGAAAAGAGAGTGTTGGAGTATGAGGGAGGTTCGGGAGTGAACAAGAAATTCCATTATTATAACCTAGGTTCGTGCTAGTCTATGGCTTAAGACGTGATGTAACAAAATACTTTCATCGAAGTGAAGAGTATTTGTATGGGTGTGAGAGGTTGGAGTTGATCTATAACAACCTCTTCACAATAGATTTTTGAATATAATCTTATTAAGGAGAAGTGAACCTATTATGACGTACACGCTTGCTTCAACAAGCCTGTATAAAGAGGATGACTTTATTGAGGAAAAAGCCTTGAACATATCACTGGACATGGACGATGAGGAAGAGATTTCTTTTTTTCCTCCTGAAGCTCGGCATCTTGAGTTAAATGATGTGTTGGGTGGGGGCATTCTCGATGATAAGACATCCGCAAGAAGCGTTCGGCGTTCTGCTCATAACAGCCTTCGTCTTTACCTCCGAGAGATTGGAAGTATTCCCCTCCTAACCAAAGAGAGCGAACAAGAAATTTCGCAGCGCATGCAAGAAGGAAGAAAACGGATATGTATGGGAGTAAGCCGGAGTACCCCGGCCTTGGAATTGCTGCTCTCGATTGTGGATGGAGTGAAGGAGGGTCGACGGCGGTTGGATGTGATCATGAACTCCACGCCGGAAGTAAAATCGGATAAAGATGTTTCACAATTTATCCGTAATCTTAGGAGAAAAATTAACCGCGTCATTGAGAAATCGAAAAAAGGAATTGAACTTTACGGAAAAGATAAGGAAAAAGCAAAAGCCTCGTTTCGCAAAGCCGGTGAAGATCTTTCAAAAATCGGCTTTGCTCCTGAAACCATTCAGGAACTCGCCGATGACTTAAAATGTCGTGCTTACCGTGTCGACCGGGCCATTCGAGAATGTCATCGAATTGACAATCTTTACAAACTCTCCCCTAAAAAATCCGACCGTTTAGCCTCATCAACCCGCCATACTGAAAAAACCTTGGTATCCTTATCCCGCATAGGTCATGTAAAAAAAGAAGATGTAAACCGTGATCTGGAGAAACTGAAAGATAATAAGGATGTCTTGCAGAAGTTTTTTGATTCGGGCGAAGAGCCATATCGAATCTTTCGGGCGGTGAAGATTATTCAAAAAGGAGAGCGAGAAGCGCAGAAAGCCAAGATGGATTTGGTACGTGCTAATTTGCGGCTCGTGGTTTCGGTGGCGAAGGGATTTCGTCATCGCGGTGTGCATTTGCTCGATTTGATTCAAGAGGGAAACATTGGGTTGATGCGCGCGGCAGAAAAATTTGACCACCTGCTTGGGTTTAAATTTAGTACATACGCGACTTGGTGGATCCGACAAGCTATTTCGCGTGCATGTGCAAGCCAGGCGCATGATATTCGGATTCCGGTTGGTTTGCAGGGAACCTGGCATCGCATTACCAAAGCCTCGGAAGAATTGCAGCAAGAATTAGGCCGGGATCCTACGCCGGAAGAAATTTCGAAGCGAGTGGATATCCCGGTGAAGAAATACATGAAACTGGCTCGGGTGGTACAACGTGCGGTTTCGTTAGAGACACCGATTAACGATAGCGAAGATAGTTTTCTGGGAGATTTTATTGAAGATCAATCGGTGGATTCTCCCGTGGATAGTGCGAGTTTGAATTCGCTAGAAACGGAGATTGAACAAGCGTTGGAAACCTTGTCTGAGCGAGAAGAAGCGGTTCTGCGTTTGCGGTATGGGTTGGATGACGGCCAGCCGCGTAAACTGGAAGAAGTGGGGAATCGCTTTGGAATTACGCGTGAGCGTGTGCGCCAGATTGAGACGAAAGCGATTCGAAAATTGCGTCATCCCCTGCGTGCCCAGCGTTTGAAAGGATTTCTCGATGGGCTAAGTGGGATGAGTCAGGCCTAAATGAAGAACCGTGTTTGATCGTTCCTTTCAATATTTGCTTCCAAAGGCCCGTTCGAAAAGAACGGGCTTTTTTCAATTCATTCAGAACAACGTGGTCATTACGATTCTGGCCTTTTTGTTTTTTTTGTATCACCGCTCGCAGCAGTATAGCGGCGATGGATTTTTGATTGCTCGAATCACCGAGGGAGGGAAGTGGTTTGTCAAGAATGAGATGCTTTCTCAAGCGTTGATTCAATTTGGTTATACGCTGGCTGCGCCGCTGCATTGGAGCCCGATGGAGGTGATGAATGTTATCTCTTGTTTGTCGGGTGCACTTGCTCTTTTTATTCTTCTACGAATGTATCGGTCGTTGGGATATGTGAATCCAGGATGGGGGGTTCTGCTTTTTGGCTCGTCGGGATTTTTGATCTATGCGTGTGGTCATACCGAATATTATCCCATGGTGCTGCCGGCGATGCTGTTGTACGGCTATTTGGGGTATCGGTATTTAAACCATGAGGTTCGACTTATCTATGTAACCGTGGTTTTTGTATTGGCTGTGTCGCTCCATTTTGGTATGCTGATGGCGCTTCCTTCTTTGTTATTATTGCCGGTATTGAGAAGGCGCTACGGGGATTATCGTGAAATCGTGATCGGCGGGCTGCTGATGCTGCCACTGGTTCTTATGCGGGATTATCCCAGCGTAGTTGGGTTTCGTGCGGCTTCGCTGTCGCCTTCGATTAATTTTCTTCCTTGGTTTTATGAAGAGGATATGTATCGGTATTATGCTTTTTTTCAGTGGGATCATGTGTGGGATTGGTTCTATGCGTGGACAATGCGCTCGTGGGTGTTTTGGCCTACGATTCTTGGGGTATTTTGGCTTGAGGGTTGGCGGAAGTTTTTGCTTTCACACAATCTTTTCTTTCTCCTGTATGTACTTCCTTTTACGTTTTGGTCGACGGTGTGGCATCCCGACCTAGGTATGCAAGAGGATTGGGATCTTTTCGCTTTGGAAGCCGTCCCCTGTTTACTTTGGGTTATGGTGCTTTTGCCCAAGATTCGATTGTATCCCTGGATACGCACTCTTTTCTTTATCGCATTGGTGAGTTCTGCCTTGATGATGTATGCCCATGTACGTGAGTCAATGAATCCACCCCGGAAGGGATTTGGGAAGGCTCGAATCACGGTTGAACCGCTGGAGTCGAGTTATTTGAAGGTCAATGGATTTTATCGAGAGGGGGATTTACCCCGATTACGTGAAGGGGTTTATGAAGGCAAATTGATTCACCTGGATTTAGAGAATGTATATGATTTTTATTTTCATGTTCTTTCAGGGGAGGAGACCCGATTTACGCTCCAAGTAGAAACGGGAGAATGATATTTTTGGTATATTTGAAATTTACAGAGAAAATATGAAGATCAAACGGCGGGATGGAAAAACCCCGCCGTTTATAAGTCTGGGGAATACGTCTTATTCGCGCTGTGAGGGACGTTTCCAGGGGACCTTTTCATAACGCTCCAGTTGAGCTATTAAGGCTTCTTCCAATTCTTTACGCTTCTCTCTTTCTTTTTGAGCCAAATCCGTTTGTTCGTAGGGATCCTCTTTTAAGTTGTATAATTCGAAGGGAGCCTCCGGTTTGTTGCGTAACAGTTTCCAATCACCGCGGCGAATGGCTTCGATGGTTTTGCCTTGGAATTGACGACCGCCCTCGCGGCGTCGGAAAAACAAATCGCGGTCCAGTTGGGGACGTTCTTTGCCTTGCAGGGCAGGGAGAAAACTCACTCCATCTATTTCGTGGCGGATCGGGATGCCGCAGGCTTCGAACAAGGTCGGCATAATATCCATCGAGAGAGCCATACGGTTTGTTTCGGTGCCAGGTTGGATGACTCCCGGCCAACGCACACCCATGGGTACACGAATCCCGCCTTCGTAGACGGTGCCTTTCCCGGAGCGGTAAGGGCCGTTGTTGGCGCCCACATTGCTTTGGCCGCCGTTGTCGCTGGCAAAGACTACGATGGTATTATCGCTTTGGTCAGTTTTCTCTAAGGTATCCAAGACTTTGCCGATGCCATGATCCATGTGTTCGATGAGGGCGACGAGTTTGGCGCGTTTTTCGGAGATGTTTGATTCTCGTTCTTTCACTTTTTGCAACCATTCCTCGGGCGGCTGAATGGGGGTATGAGGCGCGTTGTAAGCGAGATAGAGAAAGAAAGGTTGGTCGCTGTCTTTGCGTTCCTGGAGGTAATCACAAGCCCAATCGCTAAAGAGATCGGTGGCATGGCCTTCGGGGTCGATTTCCTCTTTATTGAGACGCATATAGTTGATATCGTGGCGGCGATGGTGGTAGTAGTCATCCATCATATCGCCAAGGAAGCCATGGAAATGGTCGAAACCGCGTTCGTTGGGAAGATTAGGAGATTGAAGGCCAAGGTGCCATTTGCCCACGAGAGCGGTATGGTAACCCTGTTCTTTGATCCATTCCGGCATCAAATGACACTCGGGTGAGAGGTAGCCCCAGGAGTTGCTATCATGGGTGCGGATAACGCCCGGGACTCCAACCAAGTCTTGATACCGTCCAGTCAGGAGGGCGGCGCGTGTTGGAGAGCACACAGGGCAGTTGGCGTAGGCGTTGACAAAGCGGATTCCTTGGGAAATGAGGCGGTCGATATGGGGTGATTGGAGATCCTCAGCGCCGTAACAACTTAGGTCTCCAAAGCCGAGATCATCGACCAGGATAACGAGTAAGTTGGGTTTTTTGGCGGGTTCGGCGTGAGAAAAGGGGCCCATGAGTTGGGTGAGATAACCAGCCGCGACGGCTTGGCTGCTTCGTTTTAAAAAGCCTCTACGTGTGAAATGCATGATGATCCTCCCCGGATTAATGTTTGATTTTAAAGATCAGAAAATATTGATAAGGAAGATCGGTTTCTTCCTGTATGAGTTCATAGCCTGCTTGTTGTAGTTCGTCGATGGCAGTCGATTTTGCTAGGTTGTGGCCAGGGGGCGGCCCCACTTCTTGTCTTTCCTTTTTCCAATCGACAATGACGATTTTTCCATCGGGGGCAAGATGACGTTTAAGGTCTTTGTAGTAATCGACACGGTTTTCAAGATGGTGATTGGTGTTACAGTTAAAAATGAAATCGATGCTTTGGATTGGAAGCATGGGTCGATCGGGAGCCGCATAGACGGTAACAATGTTGTGGAGATTCTCTTGTTTGGCTCTTTCTTGGAGATATTCTAAAAGGTTGGTGGCGAGATCACAGCAATAGACGGTACCTTTAGGGCCAACACGTCGGGCAAAAGGGCGAGAAAAGTAGCCTGTGGCCCCGCCAATGTCGGCAATGAGATCGCCTTCTTGTAAGTCCATGGCCTGGATGACTTGATTGACTTTCTGCCATTCGGCACGCTCCGGATTTTCAAAAGATTGTGGACTATAGCGGCGGCCTTCCTGAGTATCGGCGGGGATGACCCAAAGCCATGCTGTTATAATACACAATCCCACAAAAACAGCGAATGAACGTTTTAAATATTTCATGCTCCCAGATCCTCGTTTTAGAATGGTTCTTTATAGTATCATCGTAGGCAAAAAAAAGGCGATAGAGAAGAGAATGAGGAGGAAATTTTCTTGCAAGCATTGCCGTAGGCTCTGTTTATTTCCCCTCCCGTGGGGATTGCCTCATAAAACAATAACAACCGAGTATAATAAGAACATTGATTGGTATATGAAAATCAGTTTGGAGAGACTCTTATGGCACTAAAACGATGGCGTGATATTAGTATTTGGAGCAAATTATTTACTCTGATGTTAGCGGTGGGCATTCTACCGATATTGATTTTAGGGATTGGATCCATTTTACGCTCCAAATGGGCGTTAGAAAACGCGGCGATCAACCAATTGATTTCAATTCGATCGATGAAAAAAAATCAGATCGAGAACGTATTTGAGCATATGCGTAGTCAAGTCATCACGTTTTCTGAAGACTTGATGGTGGTGGACGCGATGGGAGAGTTTACCCAGGCCTTCGAGACATTAGGGGAGAAGCCATGTGAGTATTATGTTCAAAATAAAGAAAATCTGGATGCGCAACTCCGTGAGCAGTATGAATATCAGCAGAGAAATACCTTGGAGGCGCCTGAGGATGCCTTGGATCAGTGGTATCCACGTGAGCATGTCACGTGCATATTACAGTCCTTGTATATAGCAGAAAATACCTATCCATCCAAGGAAAAAAAGAAACTAGCCGCGGCTCCGGATGATTCGCTCTATACTCAATTTCATAAGAAGTACCACCTCATTTTTCGGGATATTATGGAGAAATTTGATTATCACGATGTTTATCTGATCGAACCCGAAAGCGGCTATATTGTGTATTCGGTGATGAAAGAGGTAGATTATGCGACCACTTTAAAAAACGGGCCGTATCGAGATTCCAATTTTGCTCATGTGTTGAACAAGGCGTTGGAAACGGAGAACAAAGACGCGGCGTTTATCACGGATTATGAGCAATACACCCCTTCTTATGATACTCCAACCGCGTTTCTGGCATCGCCGATCTATGATGGGGAAGACAAAATCGGGGTATTGGCTTTTCAAATTTCCACAAAAAAAATCAATCAAATCATGACGGATCATCAATCTTGGCGGGATGTGGGTTTGGGCGAAACCGGTGAAAGTTATATTATCGCGCAGGACACCTCTATGCGCAATGATTCACGTTTCTTCTTGGAAAATAAAGAGGGATTTCTTCAAAATTTGGAAAGAAGGAATTCCTCAAGAAAAACAATCGAGCGTATCCAAAAAACAAATACTACGATTCTATTTCAGAATGTGCGTACGGAGGGTGCTGAAGCCGCTGTGCAGGGTGAACCAGGAGAAAAGGTGTATACCAATTATCGTGGGCATCAAGTGATTGGTGCATTTGCGCCCGTGAATATTCCTGGCTTAGATTGGTATATCATGGCGGAAATAGAACAGAGTGAAGCCTTTTTGCCGGCAACCCAGTTAGTGAGAAGTATCGGGTTTAATCTACTGGTGGTGTTAGTGATCGTATTCTTCTTTGGCCTGCCCATTATACGCAATATTGCACGTTCGATTCGCAAAGTGACGAGTGAATTGTGCAGTCTATCGTCGAGTGAAGCGGATTTGACGATACGGATTCCAGATGAATCTAACGATGAGGTTGGACGTTTGGCGAAAAGTTTCAATCAGCTCATGGAGAAACTATCGGATTTGGTTAAGCAAGTGCAAAATTCCGGAGTCCAAGTCACCTCTTCTTCGACACAAATTGCTGCCTCTTCAAGAGAATTGGAAGCTTCGGTTTCAGAACAGGCGTCTTCTACCAATGAAGTAGTTGCAACGGCAAAAGAAATTTCTACGACCTCACAGGAACTCAGTCACACGATGAATGATTCCACTCAAGTGGCGAGTCAATTAGGTACGTTGGCGAATCATGGGCAAGATAGTATTCATCAAATCGAAAATACCATGCAGCAATTACGAAGCGCGACCCAATCGATCTCCTCAAAACTCAGTACGATCAATGATAAAGCGGGGAACATTAATTCGGTGGTGACAACGATTACCAAAGTGGCGGATCAAACCAACTTGCTTTCCCTAAATGCGGCTATCGAAGCCGAAAAAGCGGGAGAGTATGGATTAGGTTTTTCGGTTGTTGCGCGGGAAATCCGGCGTTTAGCGGATCAGAGCGCGGTCGCCACGTTGGATATTGAGCAGATGGTAAATGAAATGCAATCCGCGGTTTCGGCAGGAGTGATGGAGATGGATAAATTTTCGAAAGAAGTGACGAATGGAGTCGAGGTCGTTAATTCTTTGAGCTCCAATTTGGAAATGTTTATCGACCAGGTTCAGCAGCTGACACCCCGGTTTGAATCGGTCAATGAAGGCATGCATTCACAATCCGAAGGTGCCAAGCAGATCAGTGAATCCATGATACAATTAAATGAAGGGGCGCAACAAGTCGCGGAATCGCTGCGTGAGTTGAACGAAGCGATAGAACAATTGAATGAAGCAGCCCATGGAATGCAAGATGAAGTTGCCAAATTCAAAGTCACATAGCCGGGATCGGTTCTTTTTGGAGTTTAGGCTTGGTTTTGATCGCTTTGCTCTGCCGGGTGAATCGATTGTGGAAATTATCCCGAAGGTCAGTTTGCGCAATATCCCCAATTCTCCAGATTACGTGCGCGGGTTGATGTACTATCGGGATGCCATTGTGCCGGTGATTGATTTATGTCAATTAGCGATTGGTGATGCCTGTAAAAATCGGTATAGCACCCGCATTCTATTGACCCGGTATCCAACCTATTGGAAAGAGATGCGGCTTTTGGGATTGATGGTAGAACATGCGACCGAGATGTTTACAATCCATCCCGATTTAATCAGCCCCCCCGGGATTATGTTAGAAAACGCCCCGTTTATGAGTGATGTATTAAAGCATGAGACCGGGTTAATTCAGAGTATCAATTTGGAAAAGATATTGCCAAAGTCACTGCAAAAAGAGCTATTTCTCCTCGAAGAGGACAAAGGGAATGTCACTGGAAAAGATTAAAGATCTTGTCAATAAACATATGGGAATGGATATTTCGACACTAGGCGAAGGGGCGTTGTTGCGTGCCTTGCGGAAGCGCGAAGCCGGTCAAACAAAGTCAGAACTTGAGGTGTATTACCGGCGTTTATTACATTCACGGCGTGAACTGCATGAATTGTGTGAAAGGTTGGTGGTGCCGGAGACGTGGTTCTTTCGCGAAAAGGAAGCGTTTGTGCTTTTACGTCAAATCGTATCGCAATGGAAATATTCGGGAATAATGGAAACACCATTGCGGGTGTTGAGTATCCCATGTTCTACCGGAGAGGAACCATATTCCATCGCAATTACTTTGTTACAGGCTGGATTGAATCCTGAGGAATTCCATATTGATGCGGTGGATATTAGCAAAACCGCGGTGGAGAAAGCAGAAAAAGGACTTTATGGTTCCACCTCTTTTCACCGCAATGACCTAGAGCATTATAAGAATTACTTTGAGCCCGTGGGAAAACAATGCAAGGTGAGAGAGACGGTGCGAGAATCTGTGCATTTTCATCATGAGAATGTTATGCATCCATTTATGTTTGCTATAGGGATTCAGTATCCCGTGATCTTTTTGCGTAACTTGTTGATCTATTTGGATTATTCTTCGCGCAAGAAAGTATTGGAGAAAATGGATCGCTTGTTAACACCTGAGGGATATCTTTTTGTGGGGGCCGCCGAGACTCTGATTCCTATGGCCTCAGAGTACACACGAGTGTTGCATCCACACTCGTTTGCATTTAAGAAGGAGAAAGAAGAGAAAAAAACTGCAATTAAGCCGATTAAAAAGCCAGAGCCCGATTCTGTAATCAAAGAAGCGAAATCACTTTTGATCAACAAGGTTTCTCCACCCTTGCAAGAGGAAGAAAAATCGGATTATGCCGAATCCTTGAAAAAAGCGCAAACCTATGCGAATCAGGGACGTCTGGGTGATGCATTAAAATTGTGTGAGGGTTTGCTTGAACAGAATTATAAGGATGTCTCGGTGTATGGGTTGAAAGGACAAATTCACCAAGCGCGGTTGGAAGACAGGCTTGCGGAAAGTTGTTTTCAAAAGGCTTTATATTTCGATCCATATCATTATGAATCCTTGGTTCATCTTTCTTTGTTGATGGATCAATGGGGGCGAAATGATCAAGCTAAGATTTATAGACAACGTTTGAATCGTCTCGCTGAAAGTCAAAAACAAATCACTGAAAAGAAATAGAGTAGATCGGATGGAACCGGTACAAATTGAAGCCTGTTGGAAGCGTGTGGGAACCAGTGGAGATCGTTCGTGTCCCAATTTGAGGGACGTAATCCATTGCCGCAATTGTCCGGTTTATTCAGATGCAGGACGCATTCTTCTCGATCGCATTCCCCCGACGGATTACCTTCAACATTGGACTCGATTGATTTCCACGCAAAAGGCGGAGGAAAAACGAGGTGAACTCTCGGTTTTATTGTTCCGTTTGGGGGAAGAATACTTGGCGTTATCCACTGAGGTATTGCAGGAAATTGCCGAGGTAGGGGTGATTCATTCGATTCCCCATCGCACCAATGATCGCTTGCTAGGCATGGTGAATATACGGGGATCGTTAATATTATGTTTTTCATTGGCGACGATACTTGGAATAGAAAAGGAGAGAGAGCCCCATACGCGACAGGAGGGGTATCCACGTTGGGTGGTGATAGCGAAGGATGAGAAGCGCTGGATGTTTCCCGCGGATGAAGTTTTTGACGTTGCCCATTTTCGAAAAGAGGAAGCACGGGATGTTCCTGTGACGGCTATGAAATCGCTCCATCATCATTCGCAAGGGATCCTCGTTTGGAAGGATAAGAATGTTGGTTTGTTGAATGAAGATTCCTTGATCGAAAGCATGGAAAGGAGTCTGCCTTGAATCGCCGGAAAGATCAAGATTTTAGCGATTATTCCATGCTGGATCTATTCCGGATGGAAGTAGAAACGCATTCATCAACATTGAATGACGGTTTGCTGCGTTTGGAAAAAAAGCCAAATGAGAAGGAAACCCTAGATGAACTTATGCGTGCGGCACATTCCATCAAGGGAGCAGCGCGTATCGTGCAACTCGATCCAGTGGTGCAATTGGCTCATGCGCTGGAGGATTGTTTTTCGGCGGCAAAAGGAAATCGCATTTCGGTTGATTCGGCGATTATTGATTTATGGCTGCAAGGGGTGGATGCGTTAGCGCGAATACCTACAGAAGCGGGGAAATCCTTCGACTCATGGATCGAGCAACGGGCAGCTCAATTAAATGCGCTAACCCAAAAAATTCAAGATGTTCTCAATCAACCTCAATCCGATCATCCGCCACCGCCTGTTAAATCTGAGACGAAAGATCAACCTCCGCAAGTAAAACAAACCGTACCGACAGAAACCAAAACAGAATTAGAACCTCCCTCTTATGAAATCAAAGAAAAGCATCGATACGTGCGCATGTCGGCCGAGCATTTGGATCGACTCATGGGGCTCGCGGGAGAATCCATGGTCGAGGTGAGGCGGTTAAAGCCTCTCTCACAAAATATATTGAAAATGAGGGAGATTTACTCGCACCAGAGTAATTTGATCGAGCATATTGTTCATTCTTTGGATCGTGATCAAGTGGATGATCATGTGCTCTCCCATTTCGAAGATTTGCGGAATTTGTTTGTGCAGGGACGTAGTCTTCTTAATGAGCATTATAACGAATTTGAATCTTACTCCCGCCGCTCCGCTTCGATTAGTAACAGTTTATATCGCGAAGTAATCGCGAACCGAATGAGGCCTTTTAATGACGGAATTCTAGCTTTTCCGCGTTTCGTGCGAGATTTGTCACGTCGATTGAATAAAAAGGTCCAGTTGGAAGTCCGGGGACGGTATACCGAAGTCGATCGTGATATCCTGGATAAAATTGAATCTCCCTTGAATCATCTTTTACGCAATGCGGTAGATCATGGAATGGAGACGCCCGAGGAGCGGGTAGCCCAGGGAAAGCCGGAAACCGGCCGGATTCTCTTGGAAGCCCGCCATCATGGGGGGATGTTATGTATTAAAGTACGTGATGATGGGCGTGGAATCGATATCGAGCGTTTGCGACAACGGATTCTTAATAAAGGGATGGCGAAGCCCGATATGGTGGAGAAGATGTCGGAAGCGGAACTTTTGGATTTTCTCTTCCTGCCGGGATTTTCCACGAGCGATGAGGTGACAGAAATATCCGGCCGCGGGTTTGGTCTGGATGTGGTACACAAGGTAGTACATGAAATTGGGGGAGTGGTGCATACCAAATCCAAACTGGGGGATGGTACTTCTATTAATCTGCATTTACCGCTGACACTTTCTGTGATTCGGACGTTGTTGGTGGAGATTGCAGGTGAGCCATATGCTTTTCCTTTATCTCGTATTGATCGCACGATGATGCTTCCCCGAGAAGAGATCGATTTGATTGAAAATATCCAGTATTGTACGTTGGATAATGAAAATATTGGCATCCTTAGCGCAGCCCAAATTTTAGAGTTGCAGGAGACCATTACTTATCGGGATTCTTATCCCGTGGTGTTGCTCAATGACCGGAATCGGCGATATGGATTATCGGTCGATCGTTTTTTGGGGGAACGCGAGTTGGTGGTTCGCCCCATTGATCCACGGTTAGGAAAAGTACAGGACATTAGTTCGGCTTCGATTATGACCGATGGAAGCCCCGTGTTGGTCATCGATGTAGAAGATCTGCTTAAATCCATGGATCGGGTACTTTCTAGCGGAGGACTTCAGAAGATTGGAACAAAGCATAAGTTTGTTAAAAAGCGCAAATCCCGGGTGCTGGTAATTGATGACTCGATTACCGTGCGCGAGGTCGAGCGCAAATTATTGCAGAACAAGGGATATGATGTTGATGTGGCTGTAGATGGGGTGGATGGTTGGAACCTGCTGCGTAATGGGGAATATGATTTGGTGATGACCGATATCGATATGCCGCGCATGAATGGAATTGAACTTGTCCAGCAAGTGAAAAATCATCCGCAATACAAAGAATTGCCGATCATGGTTGTCTCTTATAAAGAACGGGAGGAAGATCGAAAAGCAGGCCTAGAAGCAGGTGCCGATTATTATTTAACCAAGAGCAGTTTTCATGATGAATCGTTGGTTGATGCGGTGAAGAATTTGATTGGGGAGCCATAACTATGAGAGTGGCGATTGTAAATGATATGACTATGGCCGTCGAGGCCATGCGCAGGATCGTCAAACAGGCGGTGCATTTTGAATTGGCTTGGGTCGCGCGTAACGGCAAAGAGGCGGTGGAGAAATGTCGCCAGGATACGCCCGATATTCTATTGATGGATTTAATCATGCCGGTCATGGACGGAACCGAGGCCACCCGTCAGATCATGCGGCAAACGCCCTGTGCCATTATTGTGGTAACGGCAACGGTGGAGGGAAACGCAGCAAAAGTATTTGAAACCATGGGAGCAGGTGCGTTGGATGCAGTTTCAACACCTGTAATCGATGAGGAAGGGAATCTCCAAGGGAGTCAATTCTTTTTAAAAAAATTAGAAACCGTAAGGAAGTTAATCAAAAATAAACATGCTCAATTCTCGATTGAGCCTCATGTAACGCCTCCTGAGCGCCCTACTGATAGTATCCCCTCGCTGGTGGTTGTGGGAGCCTCTACGGGAGGGCCAAAAGCCATGGCTACACTATTATCTCATTTGGATCCTCATTTAGAGATTGCCATGGTGTTGATCCAACATGTGGATGCTCAGTTTTCACGGGGAATGACTCTTTGGCTAAGTGGATTAACCCGTTTTAAAGTCAAAATGGCTGAACCGGGAGAAACGATCTCTACAGGTAGACTTTTTGTCACAAATCGTAATGAACACTTGGTTATTAAGGAGAACTTAACATTTGATTACACACCGCATCCTAAAGACTATCCTCATCGACCTTCCGTGAACATTTTTTTTGAAAGCGTAGCCCGCCACTGGCCTGAACCTTCAGCGGCCATTTTGCTGACAGGGATGGGGCGCGACGGCGCTGTAGGAATGTTGGCTTTGCATAATGCGGGGTGGTATACCTTGGCTCAAAGTAAAGAGACGTGTGTGGTCTATGGAATGCCGAAAGCAGCGATCGAATTGAATGCGGTGGATTGGGTGGGCTCACCAGAAACCATCGCGGATCAAATCAACAACCAATTTTTGAATGTAAAAAGAAAGAAAGTCGAGGAGTTATGATACAAAAAACGCCTCCAGAATCTTCTTTGCTGAAACGTCAACCAATTACCGTTTTACTGGTGGATGATCAGCCCATGATTGGTGAAGCGGTGCGGCGGATGTTGGCGGATGAATCCGATATCGATATTCATTTCTGCAGTGATCCATCCGAAGCCGTACCCATGGCTGAACAGATATCGCCTACGGTGATTTTGCAGGATCTGGTGATGCCAGATATCGATGGATTAACATTGGTACGTTATTATCGCGCCAATCCCGCGACGCGTGATATTCCTATTATCGTACTGTCCGTCAAAGAAGAACCTACGGTCAAGGCTGACTCTTTTGCCACGGGGGCCAATGATTATTTGGTGAAACTTCCGGATAGAATTGAATTAATTGCTCGGATTCGTTATCACTCAAACGCATATATCAACCTTCTACAACGAAATGAAGCGTATCTCGCTTTAGAGAAAAGCCAACAACAATTGGCGGAAGAGTTAGAACGCGCGGCGGACTATGTTCGTTCCATGCTGCCCGAACCTATGGACGGAGACATAAAAACGGAATGGCGATTTGTTCCCAGTATGGAATTGGGAGGCGATACCTTTGGTTACCATTGGTTAGATCAAAGTCATTTCGCGTTTTATTTGCTTGATGTGTGTGGTCATGGTGTTGGGGCGGCCTTATTGTCTGTAGCGGTCTTAAATGCTTTGCGATCCAATGCCTTACCGGATACTAATTTTATGGATCCATGCGAAGTTTTAAACGCGTTGAATAAAACTTTTCCCATGGATAAACATAACGGGCAGTTTTTTACCATTTGGTATGGTGTGTTTAATAAGAATACCCGGCAGTTGATTTATTCCAGCGGCGGGCACCCTCCCGCGATCATGATGACAGGAAAAAAGGAGGAAGAAGCAAACGTACGTCTCTTAGGCACCGGCGGCTTGATCGTTGGGATTACAGAACAATATAACTATAAATATGAAGTGTGTAATGTGGATGATTTTTGCCAAATCTATGTGTATAGCGATGGGGTTTATGAGGTAAGTGATACTCAGGGGAAGATGTGGAATTTTGAACAATTCGTGGAATTTATGACTCAAGATATGAATAATAATTCCAGCCTAGATGGCATATTTAACCATGTCAAACAACGACATGGTTCAGAGTATCTGGATGATGATTTCTCGATTTTGAAAGTGGTTTTCTAGTTCTGTGGGGTTTAAAGGAGGAGGAAGGAAGCGATCTCGAGGAGATCATTTTTACGGAAGGGTTTTGACAAATAATAACGGACACCGATATCAAGGCTCCGTTTTCGTGATTCTTCGTTGGGATGAGCCGTAATCATAATAATCTTGCAGGAGAGTTTTTTCCCGCGTATTTTTTCTACAAATTCGATTCCATTGAGTCGGGGCATGTTTTTATCGACAATTAGGATATCGTATTTTTGCTTTGTTGCTTTTTCTAAGGCGACGATGGGGTCGGTAATGCGATTTACGTGACATCCTTGGAGAGTAAAAACTTCTTCGATGGCCTCTGCGTAGTCATCATCATCATCCACGACGAGTATTTTCTTACCCATCAACAAATCCCGCATGATAGCCTGATCGTTACACGATATGGTGTGTGAATGATACATCGGTTCTCACCTCGCCAAAGTGTTTAAGGTTTTGATCCACTAGAATGGTCTCATGTTCTAATTCACTTTCGGCTTCCCGGGAGATAAATGCGAAAAGAAAAATGAAGGGTGAAATAGGAAGCCATAATATATTTAAGCATAATATATGCCAATATTTTTAGAGTAATTTTATCGGTCGATTAGTTGTTTTTTTATTCGGAATTATTTATTTTTGGTAAGCGGCGATAGAGTGAACTACGAGATAGCCCAAGGACCCGGGCGGCTTCTTCTTTGTTCCCTTTAACATGATCCAAGGTCTTGCGAATGATTTCAAGTTCGGCTTTTTCAAGCGTGGTTCCAAGGGGAATAACAATCTTATTTTCCTCATCTTGGATATCTTTGTAATTTTCTTTTATAGGAATTTTAGGTGCATGGGTGATTTCACTGGGTAGATCTTGGACCCGAACCAGAGGGCCTTGAGCAAAAATACAAGCATGTTCCACCGCATGCTGAAGTTCGCGTACATTGCCAGGCCAGGGATTGGAGCAGAAGGTATCCATCACATCAGGTTCGAAATCTTCCAATTCTTTTCCCGTTGCTTCACTGTATCGTTTTAAGAAAGCCTGTGCCAAAATTGGGATATCTTCTTGCCGCTCGCGTAGAGGAGGAATGGGGATTTGCACGACTCGGAGGCGATAGTAGAGGTCTTCCCGAAACTTGTTTTCAGCGATGCGTTGTTGCAAATCTTTGTTGGTCGCGGCAATGACACGTACATCAACGTGGATGGTGGTGCTGCTTCCCACTCGTTCCAGTTCGGAGTCTTGGAGGACCCGTAAAAGCCGTTGTTGAGCACTGGCCGACATTTCACCGATTTCATTCAGAAAGATGGTGCCCCCATCCGCTAATTCAAAACGCCCCTTTCGATCTTTGATGGCCCCTGTGAAGGATCCCCGTACATGGCCGAAGAGTTCTGATTCCAGTAAGGATTCGGGAAGGGAAGCACAATCGACTTTGATTAAGGGTTTGTTATTACGCCGGCTTTGTTCATGAATTTCCTGGGCGACCTGATCTTTTCCCGTGCCGGTTTCTCCAGTAATAAGAACCGTACTGTTTGTAGGGGCGACTTGTTCGATGATGTGGAGAATGCGCTGCATGCTCTGGCTGCGCCCTAAAAGCCTTCCGGAATAGCGTGCCACCTGTCGCCGCCATTCATCTCGTTCTTCGGCCATAATTTTTTGTTCGATAGCGCGGTCGACAACGACGCGCAATTCTTTAAGGCGTATGGGTTTGGTGAGATAATCGGTAGCGCCAAGACGCATGGCTTCTACGGCGGTGTCGACTTCGTTTAAACCAGTCAACATAATGACTTGAGTATCGGGTTTAATTTCTTTAATATGGCGTAGGACTTCTATTCCATCGGTGCCGGGAAGCATGATATCGCACGTCACCAAGTCGATATCATAAGAGGAAAAGAACTCAATCGCTTTTTCGCCAGTCTCGGCTTCCAAAAATTCAAATTCTTTGCCTTCGAGAGAATCGCGTACCGATTCACGTGAGGATTCGTCATCATCTATGATCAATATGGTACGAGAACAGGCCACGTTTATTCCTTTTTGCTATTATAGGGTACAGTAATTTGTATTGTTGTTCCTTTTTCTGGAGATGAATCAATATTAATTTGTCCCTCATGATTTTCGACAATTTCTTTGACAAGGTAGAGTCCCAAGCCGGTACCAATGCTTTTTGAGGTGGTGAAGGGATCAAAAGCGGCTTTTTTGATTTTTTCGGGCATCCCGGGGCCGTTATCGGCAATGACGAGTTGGAGATGATCCCCCTGATTTTTTACTTCCAGTTTAATAAACCCTTCTTTGATATTGGAAGAGCGTAGGGCTTCTACAGAATTGCGTATTAAGTTCATAAAGACGCGCTGAAATTGTTGTGAATCCAGCATTGCGGGGGGGATATCTTCATCGATATGGTGTTCGAAAGAAATATTACTGTCAGGATACTGTTCTCTGACTTCGTTCATGATATCGCGAACAAAGGAAGGTAATTGAATTTGTTCACGTTCCATGGTACGAGTTTTTGATAAATGCAAGTAGTTATTCGCGATTTCTTCCAGGCGAGAAATTTGCCTTTGAATATCGGTGATGCACTTTTCGACAGGTTTACGGTATTGAGTCCCATCCCCCTGACCCCAATTTTCAAATGTTTGACAAATGCGTTCAAGAAGCAAATCGGATTTCAGGAAAAGAACGCCCAAAGGAGTGCGGATTTCGTGGGCGACTTTGGCCGCCACTTTGGCCATGGCTACATTTCGTTCAAGGAATTCGACTTGGGATTCTAATTTTTTTTGCTGAGAAATATCTTTTAAAATCGCTAAGAGAGCGACAATTTTTCCCTCTTGGTTTGTCAGAGGAAGCCGGGTTAAAACGATCGGGATAAGTTCTCCAGATTTACTCAGTCGCCGAGTTTCCTCATGTATGACCCCCACTTCACCGCTAATCTGGCGGCGAATAGACTCATAGGCTTTTTCTAGGTCATCTTCGGGAACAATCATGTTGATACTTTTACCGATGATTTCTTCCCGCTTATAGCCTAAAATACGAGTCGCGCCAGCCGACCAAGTTAAAATACGACCTGTAGCATCGATCCGGGTTATTCCTTCTGATGAACCTTCGCCTATGGCTGAAAGCACAACATCTTCATCGATGTCGGCGGGTGGTGGATTGTATGATTTTTTATTCATTTTTCATTGACCCGAGAGAAAGAATCGTACAAGCATTGATTTGCTTTTCTTCGGGTGATGTACCCCATTCACGATTTCATGATAGTATAATTTTCATAAGATGAGAACAAATGAATCTATTAAAAATTCCATGTGTAATCTAACTTTCTTTACACAAAAATAAAGGTCTTTTGTAAAGAAAATTATATCAAAGTTCGCAGGAAAAATGAATGTAATGAGAAATGAAATAAAAAGGGATAAAGGTTATCGTTTAGAATAATACATATCGCCACGTCGATTTTTTCTCCATGCTGATTCATTATGACCAAGATCGACGGGCAATTCCTCCCCCCAGGACTTGGTTGTAATCCGTTCTTCCTCGATACCCAGTTTCACCATGTATTCTTTAATGGCGTTCGCACGACGTTGTCCTAAGGCAAGATTGTATTCAGGAGTTCCGCGTTCGTCACAATGGCCTTCTATGAGGACATGGTAATCTGGGTTTTTTAATAAAAAATTAATATTTTCGACAATGGCCTTTTTGGCTTCGGACTTTAAAACGGCTTTATCATAGTCGAAGTAAACCGATTTTTGCGGTAACGATTTCCACATGAAGGGGGTCGGAGGCCGCATAGGAAGACGGGGTTGTTTTTCTGCTTTGGTGGTGACGGGTTCTTCTTTTGGTTCTTCTTTTTTTTCGACAAAGCGCCATTTAAACACATCGGGATGGGTCCATTCCAAAAGATCGGAGTTATCCACAATTAAGTCGATTGAATTCTCTGCACTTGGCGATTCCAGGATTCCAATACATAGAAGAAAAACGAAAAAAATACGCAAGATATAATTCATGGATTAGAGTCTCCCAATGAGTCATGAAAAACAAGTAGGAGTATTGATATAGGTGTTATAAAATAACCTTACGAAAATTTCTATAAAGTTCAAGTCTTGAGGGAGAAATCTTTGCCTATTTGGTTAGGAATAACGAAAAGAGTAAGGAAGGGTATTCTTGTATAGGTGTCGTTTGGTCAAGAAGCAATTCATATTGAGATAAAAATCTTTTCAATTTGAAACATGATATCAAAATGAGATTAAAGAATTGAAGACATTAGCTTTATCTTTATTTGATAATTCAAGTGAGACGGTATTTAATAAGTTTTATTTTTTGAATAGGTTATGGAAATATAGATTGGTAGGTTTTACCAACAAGAAATAATTGGCATGATTACTGCTTATAATATTAAATGAAAAATACATCCCATTCTCCCCATTTCGCGAGCCTGCCACCTCCCCAATTTGGCAGGCTTTTTTTTTGTTTGTACACCCACCTATCGGGTTTGAAATGATTTATAATCACTTCATGTTCAATTAGGAATGTAGATAGTGGTAATTGGAAGGTTGTTGAAATATTCGGCTTTTTAGGAGGCCAGTTCGACCATCTGTAAAATTGGAAAAGGCTCCCGTTTTTTGGCTTTTTTTATCCAAGAAGTATCTGAACGAATGTTGCTGGGAACCAAGGCTCCTTGGTAGGTATCGCGGCGTTCCAATTCTTTATCGATTTTTTGATAGATCAGATTTCGCTGCAAACACCACTTAGGTGCCACCAAAATATCGGAAGGAGCGTCGGCGGTTAATCGTTGTACAGATACATCGGGCGGGATTCGTTCAATAAAATCGCATACGATTTGGATGTATTCATCGATAGAAAACATTTCGAAATCACCGCGAAGGTACTCGCGTTCCATCCTGGTATTTTTCATAATATGTAATAGGTGGACCTTAATACTATGGAAGGGGAGGGGAGCCAATCGATTCGCGGTTTCCATCATATCCTCATAGGATTCACCGGGCAATCCAAGAATGACATGGACACAAATTTTGAGATTGCGCTTCATGGATTGTTCGATCGCCCATAAAAAACGTTCATAGGTATCACAACGGTTGATACGCTGGAGGGTACGATTATGGACCGTTTGGACACCGTACTCGACCCAGACTTCCCGCTTGTCGGAGTAAGATTCGAGTAAATCTAAAGTTCTAGTAGAGATTGAATCTGGACGGGTGCCCACAGCCAGGGCGACGATAGCATCGTAGGGTAAAATTTGATCATATTGTTGTTTGAGATGGTGTTCGGGGGCATAAGTATTGGTATAGGCTTGCCAATAGGCCAAAAACTTTTTGGCCTTAAAACGGCGCCTCATGAACTCCATGCCGGATTCGATCTGTTCGCGGATGGGGCGTGGTTGAACCCGGGAATTAAAACTAAATCCTTCATTGTTGCAGTAAGTACATCCGCCAACGCTTTTTGTCCCATCAATATTGGGGCACGTAAATCCCCCATCAATCGCCACCTTATGAACTCGGCAGCCAAAACGGTTTTTTAAATATTGGCTAAAGGGGTAATAACGCTTATCCACCATGGTTATCACTGTTTCGTTCAAAATAGGAAATGTACCCGTAATCGGTCTTTTCTATATTGTAACTGTATAATTTTCGAAAAAGAGGGTGATGCCATAAATCTTTTTGGGCTGGATAGTGAAGCATTTCTTCCAACCGTTCTTCAGGGTAGGGTTGCGAACTAAAGAAGAGCATGGGAAATAATTGAATAAACTGTGGTTCTTGTTTGAGCACATACGTGGGATGGCTTTTTTCGTGGCCGACATAACGGCGAGAGGGATCTCTTACCGGAGTATGGGCAATAACTGGATCATTTATGCCAACAATATCAATGCATGGTAGTTCACTGTAATATGGAATCGCGCCGGCTGTGATCACGGCGATTTTTGTTTTAGGAGGATATTTTTCGTTAAGCCAGCGCCCCATGTTGCCCCAATTTTCTGCCCAGGAGACTTCATCGAAATGCCATTGCGCACCATTGGAAAATTGGAACCGATCTTCGGCTTTGTAATTCATGATCTGACTCTTATAAGTGACCAATAATAGCATTATGGAAATAAAGATAATGAGGCTATGAAACACACGATACTTGGGTATGGAGGGAGCTTTCAAGATAAATCGTTCTGCACAGCGTTGTAATCCTCGCATGGTCAATAGTACGAGAAACGGCAAGGCAGGAAGCATGAATCGATGCAAGGCGAAATGATCCCCGCCTGATACCATGACCGTGAAAATGTGAGTTAGTAAAAAGAGAAATAAAATGCCTCCATAATAGCGATACTCTTTCTGGGATAAGAAAATCCACAATATGGCGAAAGCATGCAATGGACGTGGTTTAAAATAGGTAATGATATACTCGATGCCGCGGTGAAGTACTACCCAACCGCCGTAGTCATGTTTGGCGTAAAAGGAATTGGGGAAAGGGTAGCCAAAATAAAGGATACGGAAAAGGTAGAGTAATAATAAGGGTAAAACCAAAAAGAAAAGAATATGTTTCATGGCTGGCCACCATGGACGCTTTTGCAACCAAAACATGAGGATAACAGGCAGTACAAAAACTTGGCCTTCCGGTCGAGTAAGCGATAAGCCCAGTAAGAGGAGGGGAATAAGCAGGAATGATTTTTGTTTCCAGACCACGTAAAATAATGAAAGAAGTAATAAGGTGTATAAGGTGGTTTCTAATCCCGCGGTAGACCACGCAGGAAAAGCGATATCAGCAGTGAGTAATAACGCCGCGGCCATACTCCATAAGGTAGAAACCCAATTGGGATTCTCCCCTTCTGAAAACATGTGTTGATAAATCCGAACGACGAAGAAAATCACAGCGAAAGAACATACGATCCCCATGAAATACGCAATCCAAGGCAGCGCGATTCCCAAAGCATAAAAGCAGGATAAAAGGATAAACCATAAAGGGCTGGTGAAGCCTTCAACATGAGGGCCTCCTGGATAAAACACAATCCCGTGGCCTTGGATTAGATTACGAGCATAAACCATAGGGATATAAGCATCATCCACAAGCCCAAAAGCTTGGCTGAAACACCAATAAAGCAAAACAATCCATGCGGGAAAGGCTGCCATCATTTCTAGTACAATGCTGTGGTAGGATTGTAATCGAGAGACTTTCACAATATTCATATTATTTCTACGTTATTCGTCAATCTTTTGAATCGATAATACAGAGACAGGTACAATTGTTTTCTCATGATTTGGAATTTGTTTTTATTAGAACCTGATGGAGATTATCATGGATTTTCTTGTTTTCTTCTATGGATAAGGATGATTCTTATTTGTTATGCTTAGCGGATCATGATTTTATGGCTAAAATAGAAAAAAATCATGAAGAAAGGATAGTCCAATGCGAAGCGATGTAATGAAAGTTGGGGTCGAAAAAGGACCTCACCGTAGTTTATGGTACGCTACGGGTTTATCCAAAAGTGATTTGGATAAACCCATTATAGGAATCGCGAATTCCTATAACGAAATTGTTCCCGGACACGTTGAATTGAACAAAATAAGCAATGCCGTTAAACGGGGGATTTTAGCCTCGGGAGGCACCCCGGTGGAATTTGGTACCATTGCTGTCGACGATGGCATTGCCATGAATCACTTGGGAATGCGGTATTCTCTGGTGAGCCGCGAGACCATTGCTGACAGTGTTGAGATTATGGCGATGGCGCATCCTTTCGATGGAATCGTTTTGGTTTCCAATTGTGATAAAATCACGCCGGGAATGCTCATGGCAGCGGCACGGCTAAACATTCCAGCTATTTTGATAACTGGAGGCCCCATGCTGGCCGGATATGACAAAGGAGATGCGATCGGATTGGATAATATGTTCGAGCGGATTGCACCTGCTAAAGAAGGGAAAATCGAACCCGACGCGTATGAAGAATCCTGTGCGGCGGCATGCCCTGGACCGGGCTCCTGTTCCGGGATGTTTACCGCGAATTCCATGAATTGCATTGCGGAAGCCTTAGGATTAGCGTTGCCAGGGAATGGAACGATTCCTGCGGTTTTTTCTGAAAGGCTGCGCTTAGCGCAAATGGCGGGTAATCAAATTATGGAACTGGTAAAAATGAACTTGAAGCCGCGGGATATCATGACCCGGGAAGCGTTCGAAAACGCCATTGCCCTGGATATGGCGTTTGGTGGTTCAACCAATACCTCGCTCCATATTCCTGCGATTGCATACGAGGCCGGGCTTGAATTTACTCTTAAGGATTTCAATGCGATCAGTGATCGAACCCCGCATATTTGCAATATGGCGCCTGCGGGTCCTTACCATATGGAAGATTTGGATCGTGTCGGCGGTGTGCCATCAATTCTGAAAACGTTGACCCAGAGAGATTTGCTCCATCTGGATACAAAAACTGTTACCGGAAAAACTTTAGGTGAGAATATTGAGAAAGCCCAGCCCGGAAACAGCGATGTCCTCCGTCCTTTGGATAATCCCTATCATGAAACCGGTGGATTATGCTGTTTGTTTGGCAATCTGGCCCCAGATGGAAGTGTTGTGAAACAAGCGGCAGTTTTGCCTGAGATGTTGAATCACAGCGGCCCTGCTCGCATCTTTAATTCTGAGAGTGATGCGGTCAAAGCCATCTTCGGTCGACAAATCAATGAAGGCGATGTAGTCGTCATTCGCTATGAAGGACCGAAAGGAGGCCCCGGGATGCCGGAGATGTTAACTCCCACCTCAGCCGTCAAAGGCATGGGGATGGCATCCAAAGTGGCTCTCATTACAGATGGACGTTTTTCCGGCGCCACTTCGGGAGCTTCAATAGGTCACATCTCACCGGAGGCCATGGAAGGAGGAACCATCGGATTATTAGAAGAAGGAGATATCATCGAAATCGATATTCCTAATCGTTCCATTAATGTTAAATTATCCGATGAGGAATTACAACAACGAAGAAATGCTTGGAAAAAACCGGAAGCCAAAATTAAGACCGGCGTGATCGCCCGGTATGCCAAGACGGTAACTTCAGCCTCCAATGGTGCGGTTTCGCCTGTAGATTAAAGATTGATATGAACATCAAAAAGCCGAGTCACTTCCCTTGAGGTTTGGGAAGTGAAAAAGGAAGGGGAGATGTGCGGGCGAAAGGCCCGCCCTCTCATATTATGTTTTTTGAAGGAAATCATTTCGCCCCGTGAAGTTAATAAATCGTACCATCCTTGTCGAGCTGTTCACAGTAACCGCGGAAGGCGTCATTCTTTTTAGTTTCGTATTTCTTTTAAAACGTCTCTTCAACATTACGGGGTTGCTCGTCACGGGAGGCGCTGATTTTATATCCACGTTCAAAATTCTTTTTTCACTCTTACCCTCGGTCATGCTGCTAACATTGCCCATGGCTATTTTACTTGGCTCGTTGATGGTCTATGGACGCATGGCTTCTGACCAAGAACTGACCGCCTTGCAAGCGGCCGGTTATTCGGTGAAACAACTCCTTATTCCCGCCCTCTTGTTTGGCCTCGTCTTATCAATGCTCCTATTATGGTGGGGGCATCGCATTGCTCCCAAGGGGCTTCGAATCATTAATGAAGTTGCCTCCGAGGTATTGCAAAATACAGCCACAGCAGGGATACAGCCTGGGAAATATAATTTATTGGGAGGGTACATTATTTTTTGTAGCAGCATACAAAATGAACAGATGCGCCATGTTCGCATTTTTGAAAAAAGGGATGATCAAATTGCCGGGGTTGTCTCTGCCCCCACCGGGACCATTCATTATAAACCAGAAACTAATTCTATTTCCTTCCGCTTGGAAGAGGGAATGCTTCATCAAACCCCTGCGTCTAATCGAGATGTGGTTATACGCTTTGATGAGATGTTTTTTTCGATCAATATTCCTAAATTATTACGGCAAATGATTCGGGTGGGATCGAATGAATACACGTTACGTTACAAAGACTTGCGCCAAAATATTGAAAACTATCAAGAGGCTTACCAATCCCTTATAGAAGGTTCTCCCTTAACCCAAAGGGAAAAACAACTCGCACGTTATTATTTCAAAGAGATGAAGGAACATGAAGTTGAAATCGTGCGAAGGATTATTTTACCGACGGCTTGTTTGCTGATGGCGGGCATTGGCGCCTTACTGGGAATGCGATCACGGTATGGGAAACGCTCGGCGAGCTATGCAATTACCATTGCTGTGATTTTCGTGTATTATATCTTGATGAGTTTTGCAGAAACGTCCATCATCGAGGGAGATTTATCGGCTTGGCTGGGAATGTGGATTCCCAATATAATAAGTTTAATCGTGGGTCTTATTTTGTATTGGAGAACATCCCAGGTTTAACTATGCTCTCGAACTTAACGATACCAACCTGTGATCGTCTTATCTTGAAGGAACTTTTGACTGCCTTTGCTTTTATTTTCGCCCTGTTTCTAGCAGTAGCCTTTATCCTTGTCCTATTCACAGAGCTCGATACTTTACAAAAAAATAACGCTTCCTTTGGTATGTGTATGACCTATGTATTCCTTAGTCTGCCCCATCAGATGGTCAAAGCCACTCCCATTATTGTGGTATTGAGTACGGTAATCGCTTTGGGCAATCTTATCCGGCACAATGAATGTCTCATGCTGTTTTTAGCGGGGTATAGCCCCTTGCGACTCGCGCTCCCGGTGGGCTCGTTCTTTCTGGTCTTGATCGTAGCTTTGTTTATGTTCAATGAAAAGGTATGTGGTCCTTTTTCTGCCAAAGCGGATTTGCTTTTGTTACAACAAGAGCCAGGAGGCAACGTCAATGTGGTTGGTTCGGATGATTTATGGATTCACGGGGAGGGAGGGCAAATTTACCGTGCGAAAAAATATTATCCCTTACGGAAAGAGATCGAAGGATTGACCATCTTTCAATTTTCTGGGGCTGGCAAAATACTTTCTGGACGACTCGATGCTCACAAAGCCATTTGGGACGATCAAACAGGAACTTGGAGACTCATGAATGTAGTCACCCGCCAGATCAAAAAAGATGGGAGTATTGAGCGAGATCTATTTGACACTTACAACTACGGTATCGAACGTACACCGCAAGATTTCAATCGTGTCACTCAAGACCCCGAAGAAATGTCACGCGCCGAGTTAAAGCAATTAATTGATTCCATCCGAGAATCGGGAGAAACAGCCCAGGTGTATTTGCCAGACTTGCGAATTAAGGAAGCTTTTCCCTTCGCTGTTTTTTTCTTGGGATTACTTACCTTCACCCTCTGTATGCTTTATGGCACAAGTGGACGAACCGCGGGTGTGGGTCTCGGTTTATTGGCCGCAATTGGTTATTTTTTATCGCTTTCGGTTGGAAATAATTTAGCCGAAATTCAAGCGGTTTCCCCATGGTTGGGGGCATGGGCTCCCAATATCCTATGCTTTCTTTTAACCATTTATTTTTTTGTTCGTTTATTTAAAGAAGTGTAAGCACTTCTTTAAAAAGTTCATTTTATCACTCTCACTTCGCGGTTGATCCTTCGCCTGTGCGATACACGATATCCCCCATGCTATTGACTCCATTACTCACATGGTAGGGAATTCCTTCTGCATACCCACGGCTTTGCCAATCCGCATCAGGGCCAATTCCCAACAAGGCCCACTCATCCATTTTCAACGGCCGTAGCCCCCATTTTTCGGCGACACCCGGTAAAACGAGTTTTAAATTATGATTTTCGCCGGGATAGACTGATTCTTTATCTCCGTAAATATAGGAATCTTGGGAAGTGGTTCCAAAATCAGAACTTTGCGTGTTTTTGGCGTATTTGTTGAAGGGATCACGCGGAACCGAGGACATGTAAGGGGTGGGAGTTGTGAGAGGGGCAAGGACCTGGATCATGGTACGTGCCATGCTGTTATCAAAGGGGCGAACCCCAAGTTTGGTTATTCGTTCAATGCCAAGTTCAGTATCGTCATCCCAAAAATCCACCAGCAGGAAACCATGGTCTAAGCGAAAACTCTCAATGGCGGTTCCCATATTTTTCATATCCGCCATCCCGCGTGCTAGTTTGGCGCGTACTTGTGCATTTAAAAAATTGGGGACGGCGATCGCCGCCAAGATTCCAATGATGGCTACCACAATTAAAAGTTCGATTAAGGTGAAAGCATTTTGTTTGTTTTTGTACATGAACTTAACCCCAGTAATAAGAAAATGATTATCATCTGCGAAGATATCATATTCTCAAATAAAAATATATGTTTTTCTTCAATGAGCCTCTATTCAATTCATCTGATTCTCATTTCCAAACTTGCCTAAGACTATTCACTCTATTGACTTGCGCTATAAACATGATATAACTAGTCAACATAATAAACAATAGAATGGATATTTCGATGAACTCCTTCTATTCAACCAAAGGCCGAATTGTCCATTATGTTTTACTTCTTTTTGTCCTTTTTCTGATTGCCAATTCTCTCTACCTCTATATGACCACTCCGAAGGAAACCCAACGGGTGGAGACAAGCCAATATGAATCTAGTTCATACGGTATGGCAGGCACAGAAACCATAGGGAATCCCGAAACGGCTTATTCCTTTTATCTGTCCAAATTTTACCAAATCATGCTAATCGCCCACGTGGCGATGGGGATCATTTTAGCCGTGTTGGTGATTCTCTTTCTTTTGGATCATTTGCGGCATACGATTTCGTTTCCCAATCAAAAAGCCAAACTTCAGGGGGTTCTACTGATAGCGGCTTTTCTTCTACTTACGCTTTCTGGATTTTTTATTCTCACCGAATCGAATAGTACTCAAAATCGTTGGATCTTTTATAGCCATCGGTTTTTTGCGATCGCCATTCCTGTAATGTATATAGGGCACCGTTTGGCGGGACATTTGTTTTCTTCTAAGAAGAAAATCTTGTACGCTTTTGGATCCTCCTTCACATTATGGTTAATATTTTTGGGAATTCATTATGTTACTCTCCCTATTGAGCCAACCAAGGATAATGCAAGCAAGACTAGTGATATATCAGAAGCCTCCTCTATGGATCCCTTTATCCCCTTTAAACCAGGCAATCTTGGTGATAAGGAAAGTCCATTCTATCCCTCGGCCAGTACGACAACCACAGGGCAAACAATTCCTGCTTCTATCTTGCTCGATCATCAGAACGAGCAAGAACGCCTTGAGCAAGACATAGAGAAATACGGATTTTCGCTTGAGAGCGAGATCGGGGCTCAATCTTGTGAGGAATGTCATGCTGGAATTGTGGAACAATGGTCAAAATCCGCTCATCGGTTTTCCTCATTCAACAATCCTTTCTACCAAGCCAGCATAGATAACCTGCGAAATGAAGAAGAGGGAAAACTCCGAAGCCAATGGTGTGGGGCTTGTCATGATCCCGCGTTATTATTCACGGGTCAAATGAGGGAAGAGATTGATCCTCATTCCATCGAGGCGCAGGCAGGATTGACATGCCTATCCTGTCACCGCATTGATGCGATCCATGGCAAAGAGGCCAATGGGAATTACAATCTTGCTACTACGCCCTCATCTCCTTATCTATTTGCTAAATTTCAAGGCGGAATCCCTCAATTTCTCCATAACTCTCTGGTCAAAGCCAAACCTGATTTCCACAAGCGGAAAATGCTGAAGCCTTTCTTTCGTACATCCGAATATTGCATGACGTGCCATAAAGTCTCGCTCGATACACCCATCAACCGCTATCGATGGCTGCGGGGACAAAACGATTACGATGCCTGGCATGATAGTGGTGTCGCTCGTAATTCGGTCAAGACATTTTATCTACCCCAAAAAGCACGTACCTGCCAAGATTGCCACATGCCCTTGGAAAAGGTGACCAAGCCTGATGTAAGTGCTAAAAAGGGCATGGTTAAATCTCATACTTTTTTCTCGGTGCATACCGCCTTATCGGCTATTCGCGACGATCAAGAAAGTATCAAACAAATCGAATCTTTTGTACAAAAGGAACAAGTTCGTATCGACTTGTTTGTCCTTCGAAAGATCGAGACGCAAAAAATTTTTCCTGCGATCGAAAAGAATCCCATTAGCATGCAACCCGGCGAAGAAATTCAATTTGATCTGGTAGTACGAAATTTGAATGTAGGTCATTCCTTTCCGGGAGGAACCAATGATTCGAATGAGGCGTGGATCCATTTTACTCTCTACGACGATCAGGGAAACTTACTTTATGAAAGTGGTCATATTCAACCCCATGGGTATGTCGATCCCCAGGCACATTTTTACAAAGTGCTTTTCGTCGATAAAGACAGCCGCGCGGCTTTGCAGCGGGATCCCCAACACTTTCATACCACGATTTATTCACGTGTTATTCCGCCGGGGAGTTCCGATGTTATTCGTTATCGCTTAAAAATCCCTGAGCATCAAGAGATTGCTTCTATCCGTGCAAAGGCGAGTGTGATGTGGCGCAAATTCAACCGGGCTTATACCGAGTTTACTTTTGATAATGTAAAAGTTCCCGCTACCGATGGAAGGGTTCCCGATCTTCCCGCGACACCCATCGCCTCGAGTGAAGTGACATTAGAATTGGGTGCAAAACAATCCAAGGAAGTATCCTGGTTAGACGATGATTGGATTCGATTTAATGATTACGGCAATGCCCATTTTCGCCATGAAGACTACCGGACGGCCAAGTGGGCCTTCGAGCAAGTACGCAAGATTGCTCCTGAACACCTCGATGGTCCTCGCAATCTCGCACGGGTAGCTCTTGCTCAAGGGAATATTCAAGAAACATATAAATGGCTACGGGAATGTGAGGCGATCAATGCCGGTGATCCCCAAACCGCTTGGTTCTGGGGGATGGCTAAGAAGAAAGAGGGAGTTTACAACGAAGCGATTCAAGCCTTCAAACGAGTATTGGCCTATTTTCCCGAAGACCGCAATACCTGGCAAGCCCTGGGACGTACCTATTATCTCAATGGTGAATATGAAAAAGCCTTGGAAATTTTTCTCACTTTGCTTCGTATTGATCCCGAAAGCCGAGTGGGACATTACCATCGTTATCTTTGCTATCGGGCTTTAGGAGAAAGCGATAAAGCTGCTGAAGCCCAAAAAGCCTATCGTAAATATCAAGTCGATGAATCGGCTGCGAAGATGACTCAACGTTATCGTTTAAATCATCCCGCCGATAATCTCGCAAGTCAAAAAATTATTGTTTATGAATTGAATCCCTATGAAGAATAACATTATTTATCCCATACTGCTTTTGCTTCTTATATCCTGTGAAAATCAAGAAGAGCCACCCCCAACAGCGCCTGAACCCAATACATATATTCAATCACAACCTTCGCCAAATTCCTCAACACCTTCTAAAACCTCAATGATTACCTTCACAAATATAACCGAGCAAGCGGGGATCGATTTTATCCATGAAAACGGCTACTCCCAGAAAAAATATTTGCCCGAGACTTTAGGCTCCGGTTGTGGTTTCTTTGATTATGACAATGATGGGGATCTCGATCTATTCTTTGTCAATGGCCGCTACTTTGCACCTGGGCAGGAAAAGGAGCAACCCGCTACCCAGGCGCTGTATCGTAATGATGGAGAAGGGCAATTTACGGATGTAACTGAACAGGCAGGACTTGATATTTCACTTTATGGCATGGGATGCGCCATGGCTGATTATGATGCTGATGGTGATCAGGATCTCTTTATTACCGCGGCGATCGATGGCCAACGTCTGTTTCAAAACAAGGGTGATGGAACTTTCACTGATGTTACCGAGGAGGCCAATCTTACAACACCAACATGGATCGATGAACAAGGGAAATCCCATCCCTATTGGTCTACCAGCGCATGCTTCTTGGATTATGATCGTGATGGCTGGCTCGATCTTTTTGTTTGTCATTATGTGGAATGGTCGATTGAAAACGATATCTACACCACCCGCGAGGGATTAGAGAAATCCTTCACTACGCCTGATTATTATCAAGGGCAATCTTGTCTTCTTTATCGCAATCAAGGGAATGGGACTTTTCAAGATGTGACAAAAGAGACGGGGGTTTGGAATCCCGAAGGGAAATCACTTGGGGTAGCCATGGCTGATATTAACCATGATCATGATATTGACCTGGTTATCGCTAATGATACCCAACCCAATTATCTTTACCTAAACCAAGAGGGGACTTTTACTGATATCGCACTGACCGCTGGAGTCGCGTATGACGAAAATGGCCGCGCCCGGGCGGGGATGGGCATTGATCTTGCCTATATTAATCAGCAGCCCACGATTGCGATTGGTAATTTCAGCCATGAGCCTATTTCTTTGTTTACAATGATGAGTGATCAGTTCTTTGTAGATACTGCCGGGAAACAACGGATTACCCAACCGAGTCTGTTATCGCTTACCTTTGGGCTTGCATTTTTTGATTATGATTTGGATGGATATACCGATATGGCGATTGCTAATGGACATATTGAACCTGATATAGAAGAAGTCGAAAATGATGTCCGTTTTGCCCAAGCGCCACAGCTCTTTCACAATCAAAATAACCAACGTTTTATGGAGATTACAAAACCATTGGGAGAAGACTTTTCACGAATGATGGTCGGTCGTGGGTTGGCGTATGGAGATATAGATGGGGATGGAGATCTGGATCTCCTCCTTACCTCCAATGGTGGATCACCACGTTTGTTGCGTAATGATAATGCGAGCGAGAAAAATGCATGGATACGCTTCCAACTTCAGGGAAAAGCGCCAAATCTCGATGCTATCGGTGCGAAAGTCACCCTTCATGCTGAAGATCGGCAATGGACACAAATGGTACGTACTGGTTCATCGTATTTAAGTCAACATGAAAAAACCCTTACTTTTGGTTTAGGCAGTCTTCATACAATCGAAAAAGCCAATATTGTTTGGCCAGATGGAACGGAACAAGAAATATCGGATACAGCGCAACTGGTTTTGAATAAAACGCATATTATCCAGCACCCTGTTACAACGACATCCGAATGACCGTATATAAATGTAAAGACCATTTCATTCAATACATGATTACTCAATCATGAAACGGATCGTATGTTTTCCAAACCTAACAGAAGTACTCCCTAAATTTACTTTACATGGATTTCACCATGTATTGTTGTTTTCGTGTGGTATCTCGATAAGTTCTACAATTTGTGATTAATTATGGACAACGTTCCTATGAATGCGTTTGTGTGGAGATATGGATCACTTTATGGTAGACTTTTTTTTTATAAACAATAGAATTACGTCTTAAAGCTTATTTGTAATAAACAACGGCTAGTGTATGGAAAATTTATTCGATTTTATCTTGACTGTCAAGA
>CAYQOX010000012.1:0-95001 GCA_964419335.1 uncultured bacterium
GAAAAGAGGCTCAAGAAAACAAGAGAGAATAAAGGATAAATCAATGATTCTTGATCAGCTAAAATACTGGGAAACCTATTGGTTTCCCCCATCGTGTGATCCCGCGTTTGAATTTTTATCCGCGCTTACGGTAGAGAGCGAAGAAAAGGAATACAGTGTTCAAGGAGATGAGATATGGGCCCGGGTGATGTCCTATCAAACCCTAGAGCCTAAAAAAACTGTATTGGAAGCCCATCGTAATTATGTGGATGTGCAAATGCTCTTAGGCGGGCAAGAACTCGTCGAGATTTTTAACCCGGAGAGGCTTGATGTTGTTGAGGGATACGACGAAGAGCGCGATGTGGAGTTTTATCAAAGCCGAGAAGCGCCGATCAGCCGTCTCTTATTACAACCCGGATTTTTTGCCATGTTTTTTCCTCAAGATGCGCATCGTCCCCAGTTGCGTGTTCAAGAAGAAGCGGAATGGGTAAAAAAAGTGGTGGTTAAAATCCGGACGGATATTCTTTGAAGTTGTATAAATCGAGTTCAATCCCCCCACATCGGAGTGATGAAGGGGGGGTGGTTCTTTAAGTTCATTTTGTAGGCTCATTACGAAAGTGAGTACTTTTTTGGGGAAAACGCCTTGGGGATGTGTTTCGCTTGTCTCCGCGCGGCCTTAAGGGCCGCTTGCTCCGAAAGCCGCTCCACACAGGCCCCTTCGGCGTTTTGGTACGATTCATGTAAATTGAAAATAACCATGGTTCTCACTTTAGAATCATGTTCTGTTTTCTTTTCAATGAATCAAAAAGTACTCAAATACAGGATGAACCATTTTTTATTCAGGAAGAACATCATAGACTTGAACTCGTTTCCAAATGTCTTTATTTCGTTCAATGAATTCAAGATGCTTTTCGGCCTCCTGATAGTAATCATGGCCTTCTTTATCGTCAAAATAGACAATCAGGTTTACGCCAAAGGTGTTATCCACCACATCGCGCGGTGTTCCTGCCGGAGTGCCCACTTCGATCTTTCGCACAGTTTCAACGGTACCAAGCAAATGATGGCAATCGTCAATTAACTGTTGTTTGCGTACTTCCGGGGTATCATTATCTAACCAGAAAAAAACAATATGAATGAATCCGTATTTTGACTCGCTCATTTTTTTCTCCTTGGCCTGGGTATGGGTCTTATATTTTTCTAAAAGTTTATCTTGTTTGGGATGTTCGCCCAACCATTCGACGTTTCCATTATCCAAATGATAAACCGCCCCTACAATTTTTAATTTCTCTTTTTGTATTCGCTTTAACGTGGCAGAACTTTTGGCGAGCAAGTGATCGATCGAGTTCCAGATATTTGCCTTCACGACTTGATTGATCAGTTCATCTCCTTCGAGGTGGGGATGATGCGCTTTGACCTCTTCTTTCGCCGGTACGATTTTTTGGATCAGGGCAGGAATATTGCCATGGACTTCAGCATTGTTTACGACAGCAGTGACAGCGCCGCAACTTGTGTGTCCCAGGACGACAAGTAACGGAGTCTCAAGATGTTCAATTCCATATTCAATCGAGCCGATTTCATTGGTGTCGGATATGTTGCCCGCTACCCGTATGGAGAAGATATCGCCTAAGCCGGCATCGAAAATATGTTCGGGGGGAACGCGGGAGTCGGAGCAGGAAAGCACGGTTACATAAGGATTCTGCCCCTTGGTTAATTCGAGCAGACGGGCTTTATCGAGGTGGGGAAACTCTCGTTCATCATTGACGAAACGTTCATTTCCATTTTTTAGTGTTTGAAGAACTTGATCGGGGGTCATATTGGATTCCTTTGATTCATCAGAAAAAATCGGTGGTGTTAGACCTACGAGCATTATCATAAGCAAAAGGCTCAAAGCGAAGTTTCGTTCTTTCATGAGTCATAACCTCCAAAATGTTTTCTCGATTTTATCTTGTTATTGAGAAAATGAAAGCATGATTAGAGTATAATCTATCGAATAATGTCGGAAATCGCTTCAAAGGTGATTTCATTTACTCCGTTCTTTTGTTATTTTAAGTAAGAAGACTCAAACTAAAGGAATGAACGAATATGAAGAGAAATAGGACAAGAAGGCAATTTATTGCTTCTACCGCTGCGATTTCCACCGTGCTGATTGCAAATACGGGGGTTCGAGGAGCGAATGACAAGCTAAATATTGGGTGTATTGGTGCGGGAGGACGTTGTTCTCGATTAATGAGCGATCTTTTTCAAATTGCCAATACACGTGTCACCGCGGTTTGTGATGTTTGGGATCGGAATTTGGAGCGGGCAAAACAGCGAGCCGATAAAAACGCATTCGGCACTAAAACATACCAAGAATTATTAGAACGAAAAGATGTGGATGCGGTGATTGTGGCTACACCGGATCATTGGCATGTTCCCATCACGGTGGATGCATGTGAGGCTGGCAAGGACGTCTATGTCGAAAAGCCGCTTACCCATAATCTCGCCGAAGGTCAAAACGTGATCGATGCGCAAAACCGGAACAAAAGAATAGTCCAAGTTGGTATGCAACAACGTAGTATGCCCCATATTCAGGAGGCCTGTGAGTTGTATAAGAAAGGCAACCTAGGAGCCGTTCATAAGATTCACCTGACGTGGAATCGGAATGCACCCACCACCCAGAAACCTTCTTACGGAATTGATCCTCGAACTGTGGATTGGAAGTCATTTCTCGGATCGGCGAAAGAACAACCGTTTGATGAATTCCGTTTTCGCCAGTGGCGTTGGTTTTGGGATTTTGGTGGTGGGATATTAACCGATCTAATGGTGCACTACCTCGATGTTGTCCATATGTTTATGGAACTTGACCCTCCCCAAACTGCTCATACCATAGGAGATCATGTTGCTGCTAAAGGCCTGTGGGAAACCCCGGATACGATCCAGACTTTGTTACATTATCCCCAAAGGAAATTGCAGGTCTATTTCGAAGGGACATTTATTAATGCTCGTCATGGAGCCATGATGGAGTTTATGGGGCGTGAGGCTACGTTGTATATGGATCGTGGGCGTTATGAGGTTCATCCCGAGAATGAGAGAGTGAAATATCGCGAAAGGATTTTGGGGGAAGGGAAAAAGGGAGCCGATTTCTATTCCACACCCAACGGCAGTTTACTTCATTTACAAAATTGGATTGATTGTATTAAGACACGAGAGAAACCTAATGCTCCTGCCGAAGCTGGGGTATTATCTGCCGCGGGAGCCCATTTAGGCAATCTGGCGTATCGTGAAGGCAAAGTGGCTCATGGGGAAAATCAACGATAACGTATTTTTGAATGATCCATCATCGTTATAGGCATTTATGCATCATTAAAGTCATTAGTTAAACCTACTTTGAAGGGGGATATAAGCAATGAAACAACTTAGTTACAAACTGGCCGTTTGGATGGGGGTTCTTATTTTAACCGTAGGTTCCCACGGTTTGGCTCAAGAACGGGTGTTGGAATCGCAACGTGAGATTCCTGTCTTACATGAAGTGGATGTAGCCGTAGTTGGTGGAACCTCGGCTGGTATAACGGCTGCCGTCGAAGCGGCTGACAATGGGGCTGAGGTTTTTTTGGCGGCCCCGCGTCCATATTTAGGTGAGGATCTTTGTGCGACTTATCGATTGTGGCTTGATCCGGATGAAGAACCGCAGACTCCATTGGCAAAGGAGATGTTTGCTGAGCCTGAAATTGGGAAATCGATCCCTGAAGGTTATTCATTCGAGTATGAAACCAGCATTCCTTCGGCGTCGAAACATCCAGATACTGAAACTCCATCTCGTTTGAATGATGGGCTATGGAAGAGTGCTTCTAGACAAAGCGTCCAATATGATGGGGATGTGGAAATCGTAGTGCAATTGCCTGAAGAAAGATACGTTCATAATGTTCATGTGATGGCTTATCAAAGAAATGAAGATTTTGAAGTAGACCATGTCAAAATCTATGAAAGTGCTGATAAGGAAAATTGGAATCAGGTAGCCACGGTGCACAATGAAAAGTTAGGACAAGGTGGTTTTGAAGATATTCCTCTAAATTTAGAAGCGGAGATCGATCAAAAAACAGAATTCCTGAAGTTCGACGTAATTAAGGGAGAAAAATCATCGCGAATTTTGTTGGGTGAAATCATCGTGTCTCCTGCAATTAAAGAAGAAGAGAGCGAATCTTCCCAGCGCATTCCTCCTAAACCCATGCAAATCAAGTATGCGCTAGAGCAGGCGATGATCGATGCCGATGTGAAGTTTCTGTATAGTTGTTATACCACCGATGTATTAAAAGATGAAAATGGAGATATCGCCGGTATTGTTATCGTTAATCGATCTGGGCGGCAGGCAATTAAAGCAAAAGTGGTTATTGATGCCATGCATCGAGCTGATTTCGCTCGCCTTTCTGGTGCCTCATTCAAGGATTATCCCCAAGGGGAACAAATGTTTAAACGAGTGGTCATTGGCGGTGAAGCGGTAGAAAGTGAAAAGAGTACAGTACGTAAAATGCCTTCACCGGTTTATGCCACTCCACGCAATATGCGGGGCAGCGAAGTGCAGCGTTTTGATGCTTTTGAGTATACCCTGAGATTGCCCATGGAAGATGGAAGTTATGCTTCGTTCGCGGAAGCCGAACAACGGGCGAGGGATAAAACATGGCAGAAAGGTCAAATTGACGCGTCTGAGGTGCTATATCAAATTCCACCGGATCCCATGATCGGTGAAAGTCAATGGCAAGAAGATTGGCCGGGGGTAGAAACGATTGATATTAAGGTTTTTCGTCCCAAAGGGATGGAGCGCTTGTATGTCTTGGGTCCCTGCGCTGATCTATCACGCAAAGCAGCCGAAAAGATGATGCGTCCGCTGGAATATCTTGAACTCGGTCGTAAGATTGGAAAAGCCGCAGCCCAGGAAGCGAACGCGATGGATGAACGAGCCGGGGTTCGCTTATACGGCGAGGAGGAGAATGCGAGCGATTTTGGGGAAGTACGAGAACAACTTCAAAGTATTCGCACTTCGGAAAAGTATGATGAGGCCGTTCTTTCCGAAGCAACCGGTCTCCCTGTTCTTGGCCGCTATGACGTTGTAGTCATTGGTGGTGGTACCGGTGGGGCACCTGCTGGTATTGGGGCGGCTCGTCAGGGAGCCAAAACGTTGGTGGTGGAATATCTTCACGGACTTGGCGGTATTGGTACCTTGGGACTGATAGGCAGCTACTATTATGGTCATCGAGATGGTTTTACTGAGGAGTTAGACCAAGGGATTGAGGTCATAGGGGAAGGCTCTGATCGAGGTCGAGGCTGGAACATTGAACATAAAATGGAATGGTATCGGCGTGAGATTCGCCGACCCGGCGGGGATATTTGGTATGGAACCTTAGGATGCGGGACCTTGGTTCAAGATGAAAAAGTGGTTGGTGCTATTGTTGCGACTCCCCAAGGCCGTGGGATTGTGCTCACCGATGTTCTGATCGATTCAACTGGAGGAGCGGATATGGCGATTGCGGCTGGCAGTGATTATATGTTTGCAGGAGAAAGCCACGCAGCTTTGCAGGGTACGGGCTTACCACCGCGTCAGCCCGATGCCAATTACACCAATACGGATTATACCTTTACTGATGACAGCGATGTGGTCGACATTTGGCGCAGTTTTGTCATGGCCCGGGAGAAATTTAAAGAGGCTTATGACTTGGCACAAATTGTCGATACACGCGAGCGAAAGCGCATTGTCGGTGATTTTATCGTTAGTCCCATCGATATTATGTTGCAGCGTACTTATCCCGATACGGTGGTCATGTCGCGAAGTAATTTCGATAGCCACGGCTATACGATTCATCCTGCTTTCATGTTACGTCCCCCGGATAAAGAAACTCTTTATGCCTACACCCCTTATCGTGCTTTGTTGCCCAAAGGGCTAGAGGGGATCATCGTAACCGGTTTAGGAATAAGCGCTCATCGGGATGCGATGCCGATTTTGCGCATGCAGCCTTGTATTCAAAACCAGGGATATGCGATGGGGGTTGCCGCATCCATGGCTGCCGATAATCATGGCATTACCCGCGATATTGATATTAAAAAACTACAAAAACATTTGGTGGAAAAGGGGAGCTTGCCGGAGTCGGTGATAACGGATGAAGATTCTCTACCATTTTCTAAAGAAGAAGTCCAAGAAGCCGTGGAGGTCATTCCTCAACATTTACGCGGTTTTACCGCAGAGAAACTCAGCGGTGATCCTGCCCCCCCTCCGGAGAAGGATCCAGTGAGCGTGATTTTGGCACAAACGGAGGATTCTATCCCTATGATTAAAGAGGCTTATCAAGAGGCAGAAGAAGAGGATGAGCAATTAATCTATGCTCATATTCTTGGTATTCTTGGTGAACCTGAAGGGGCGAATACCTTATTAAAATCTGTTGAAGAAAGAGAATGGGACAAAGGCTGGTCCTTCAAAGGAATGGGGCAATTTGGCAGTAGTTTAAGTCCTTTGGATAGTTTACTGATTGCTTTAGGACGTAGTGGTGAAAAAGAGGCGTTGCCGGTTATTGTTGAAAAAATGGAATTGTTAGACGCGGAAAGTGAATTTTCTCATCACCGTGCGGTCGCTGTAGCCTTGGAATCGATTGGTGATCCTTCCGCTGCCGAGCCGCTTGCACGCTTGTTGAAAAAACCGGGTATTATGGGGCATGCGGTAACTACATTGGAAGAGATGAAAGAGAAAGTCCCTGTAGATGCTTCTGGGGTCGAAGACCGTACCCGCGATCGTACCTTGCGGGAATTGGTACTAGCCCGAGCCCTTTATCGCTGCGGTGATTATAACGGCTTAGGTGAACATATTCTCAAACAATACGCCAAAGATCTCCGGGCTCTCTATGCTCGCCATGCACAAAATGTTTTGAATAACGAATAATCGTATTTTTGACATATAAGTTTTTGATGCACCCTCGTCTTGTACGGGGGTGTTTTTTTATGGGTGAAATACTCCTATAATAACGAGCATTTCAAACGAAAAAGGACCCTTCAAAAATGGAAGACTATCAGCATTTGACGAAAGATGTCCATATTATTGCAAACCAACCATTGCCCTCACCCGAAGAAATTATCCAACAATATCCAACCTCGGAGATTGCGGCTCAGACGGTCTTTAATGGGCGACAAACCATAAAACGAATGATGCGCAACGCGGATATGCGTTTGCTGGTGATTGTCGGGCCCTGTTCTATTCACGACGAAAAAGCCGCTTATGAGTATGCGCAGCGCCTGAAAGAATTACAGCAAAAAGTAAAAGAGAACTTTTTCCTGGTTATGCGGGTCTATTTCGAAAAACCTCGTACTGTGATTGGCTGGAGGGGTTTAATCAACGATCCTGATCTTGATGGGAGCAGCGATATTATTAAAGGCTTGCATAAAGCCCGGCAGATTTTACTGGCTCTTAGCGAGATGGAGGTTCCAATCGCTTCAGAATTGTTAGATCCAGTGGTGCCCCAATATATCTCCGATCTGATTTCTTGGGCTGCCATTGGAGCCCGTACGACGGAATCGCAGATTCACCGGGAAATGGCGAGTGGTCTCTCCATGCCGGTAGGATTTAAAAATAGTACGGATGGGAATTTACAAATCGCAATTGACGCCATTCAATCCTCTCGTTTTTCTCATCATTTCGTTGGAATTAATGTGGATGGGAAGATGCATATCTGGAAGTCCTCGGGGAATATATGGGGACATATTATTTTACGTGGAGGGCGAGATGAACCGAATTATCATCGAGAAAAAATTGAAGAAACTGCCCAGCGGTTGGAGAAAGCGAAACTGCCTCCATTTGTTGTGGTGGATTGCAGCCATGCGAATTCACAAAAGGTCTATAAAAAACAAGTGGAGGTGTGGAATGATCTAATTCAGCAAACGTTGGATGGCAACGAGGCTCTACGTGGGATTATGCTGGAAAGCCATTTGCATGAAGGGAATCAAAAAATACCTGAGAATCTGTCGCAATTAAAATATGGAGTTTCGGTCACCGACCCCTGTATTAACTGGGAAACCACAGAGCGAATTATTCTGGAGGCCAATAATCAATTTGAAAGATATCGATCAAAGTAAGAATTTGAGTTTGTGTAGTATTAAAACAAATCAAATATTTCAAATGAAGACGATCCGTTAGAGTGAAGGAGAGAGTAGAATAAATTAAAAAACTCAATAATAGGTTGAATTGCCTTTATTGCCTTCGAATGATTCTCCTAAGATTCCTTTATCGCATAGAATAATATCCCCAATGCTTTGTAATCCATTGGAGACATCGAATGCCATCCAATTCATCAAGCGCATTGGGTGTACGATATACCAGCGGTCGGGTCCAGCACTACGAACGTAATATCGTGCTGTGGGATCGGCCAAGGTCTTCATCCCGCCACGATCTGTTTCTCGCCAAAAAGTGATATTGTGATATTGGTAGGTTCCTACTTTTACGGCTTCATTGGCGGCACCACCGCTCACGGGGTTCGTTTCAGGGACAAAAGGATCTGTGAAGGCGCTTGGGGAAATGTAGGATCTCGGAGTGGTTAGTTGCTTCCATACATGATTCGCATCGCCCCAATAGTTCGGGATCTCTCCAGTATCCAGGATTTCACGCCCGTAATCCACGGTGTACATTTCAATGGCGGTTTGAATGCTGCGCAAATCCCCATACACTCGGCTAATCTTAGCCCGGATTTGCGCGTTTAAGAAATTAGGCACAGCGATGGCAGCCAAGATCCCGATAATGGCAACCACAATAAGCAATTCAATAAGCGTAAACGCTTTCTTTTGAAGTCTCATTTTCCTACCCAAACTTTAGAGAGGCCATTTCATTTGATTTTATTATCCGACATGAGTTTATTGGGTGTCAAGCTTTTTTCTAAAAATTGTTATGCCACAGTGAAAATGTCAGGGTCTAACGCCACATAGAAAATGTCACCCTAACGAGAGAAAACGCCTTGGGGATGGGTTCTTAAGGTACGCTAGCTCCGAAAGCCGCTCCACGCAAGCCCCTTCGGCGTTTTGGTTTGATTTATTCGGATGGAAAAAAGTCATAGGTCTCGCTATAGAATCATGTCATGTTTCTTTTTCAATGTATCAAAAAGGACTCAAATACAGGATAAACCAAAGAAAAGTCGAAAGAGAATTGCCATAGCCGCTTGACTTGAAGCCCATAATCGGCGAAGATGAAGTGAGTCGATAAAATAAAACATAAACAGGGGGTGTTTATATCGTAAAAAATAAACCCGTAGTTTTGAATGATATGATCACAAGGTGAAATTTTTTCTCGCCATCCAAAAACATCATGACCCAGTAAATTCCTCATGCCTTATCATTGACAATTAAATAACGCTTATCTCGCAAATGAAATAAACTCAAAACAATAAAAAACAAAGAAAATAGGATAGGTATATACTAATGAGTGGTTTTGCGATTACCCATAATCAAGGAAATAAGAAATTCGTTCAAAAAATGATGGAAACCATCCACCATCGTGGACCCTATATCGAAAGCATCCGAGAATTTGAGCATACGGTTGTAGGGCAAAATTATTTGCAAGCCGATACCCATGGCGCCTCACCCGATGCGATCGCACCTGTGGCCGATCCGAATTCACCGGGTTTGTGTATTTGTTATGATGGTCAAATCAACGATTGCGGTGAATTGTGTGCAAGATATGGGATTGAAGAAGGCCCTTTTATGGAAGAACGTCTGCTTCTTCATCTTTATCGCACTAAAAAGGAAAAGATGTTGGAAGATTTAGGGAATGCCATTTATGCTTTTGCTATCACGGATGGAAAAAAACTCTTTGCGGCACGTGATATTTTGGGCATTAAAACGCTATTTTACACCAGTTCACAAGAGGGAATTCTGTTGGCTTCAGAGTTAAAAGCGATAGCGGCGGTTTCTCCTGAAGTACTCGAATTTCCTGCTGGCCATTATTTGGATGAAAAGGGGACATTAACCCATTATGGTTCTGTTTCTCCACGGTTGGATTTTTGGGAAAAAGATGTAGATACGATGGCCGATGAAATACGGAAGATTATCGAAAAGCATGTTCGCTCGACTGTCGATTTTCAACGGCCTACGGCTGGACTTTTAAGTGGGGGGATGGATAGCAGTGTAATTAATTATATCGGATCCAAAATCTATAAGGAACAATGCGATGAGAATGCCCGATTAAAAACTTTTTCAATTGGGGTTGGTGAAAGTGAGGATATTCGAACCGCTCGTCTTATGTCCGACTTTATTGATTCTGAACATTATGAAATGATCATCACGGTGGATGATCTTCTCAAAGTGATTCCCACAGTTATTTATTATTTAGAAAATTTTGATCCCTCTTTGGTACGGAGTTCTGTTTCTAATTATCTTATATCCAAGCATGCAATGGAAAACTTTGGCATTGAAGTTCTTCTTTCCGGTGAAGGGGGCGACGAGATCTTTTGTGGGTATACGTATTTAAAGCAATTCCCCTATGAAGAGATGCCTAAAAGGCAGATTGAATGTTTGGAATATTTACATAACAATGCTTCTCTTCGTTTGGATCGGATGAATCAATGCAACTCTGTGAAAGTCGTGGCGCCTCTCATCTCAGGAGAACTTTTGGATTATGCTCTACGGATTCCACCGAAATACAAGCAGTATGAGGAAGAGGATGGAAATCGCATAGAAAAGTGGATTTTTCGGAAAGCTTATGAGGGACGTATACCAAAGGAAATCACCCAGCGAGTAAAGCAGGAATTTTCTCAAGGTTCTGGTTCTGCGGATGTGCTTTCCATGTATTTTGAAGACAAAGTAAGCGATGCCGATTTGATAAAAACCAAAACCAAGTTTCCTATCATACGAAGCAAAGAGGAATATTACTACTTTAAATTATTCACGGAATATTTTGGAGAAGAAGCCGCCGTTCCCACAGTTGGTCAATGGATAAGTTTATAGTTTGAGGATACAATCCACAGTCGGCGTAGGAATAAGATTCCTACGCCGATCGTTTTTTGTAAATATATCATTTTAACTAGATTGTTCAATATAGCGTTGTACCATTTGGATTCGTTGCTTGGCTAGTTCGATATATTTACGCGGTTGATTATCCTGATATTCGATGAATTTACGATAGCATTCGATTGCTTCGAAATACTCACCCAGTTTTTCTAATGCCGCTCCCTTGTGTAAATAGGCTAAATCAAAACGGGGAACAACCTTAAGGACTTTGTTGTATTGATCGATGGCTTTCTTGTATTCTTCCAAATTTGCATAGCCACGGCCGCGATCTATGTACGCATTCATAAACAGTGGATTAATATCCAAAGATTTTGTAAAATGGTCAATGGCTAATTCATTTTTCTTTTGTTTTAAATATACATTGCCTAGATTATAGTGCATATTCATCAAGGTATTTTTATCAGCGGTTCGAGAGATGCCTTCCTCGAACATCTCGATTGCCTTGTCCAATTGGTTTAGTTCAATGTAGGTATTTCCAAGGTTGTTATAGGGTTTACTAAAATTAGGAGCGATGCGTATGGCGGTCTTGTAATTCAAGACCGCTTTCTTATATTCTTTTTGGCTCGTATAGATAAGTCCTTTGCTGTAATAAGCTAAATGGTTTCGGGGATAATGTTTGATCGCTCGATTCAAATGTTCCATGGCTTTACTGTAATCTTTGTTATTCGCATAAATATTCGCTATATTTATGTTTGGGATAAGACTATACGGGGCTTTCTCGAGGTTGTCTTTCCACAACATTTCTGGTTCTTGCCAAACGAGATTGCGCTGGAAAGTAAAGATCATGAAAAAGATGACGATCCAACCGCAGGCAATTCGAATATGATTGAGATGCACATAGTTTGTGATGAATGAAAAAATGGCATAAAGAAGTATGACGAGGATTCCCAGCATGGGGGTGTATAGGCGATGTAAGAATACAAATTCCAAGGGAAAAATTGAGGATTCTACAATTAAATTCAGGGAATACCAAAAAATACCAAACGTAATCAGTGGATTTCGGCTGAACAACGCGTAGGCAAGGGATGCAAGAATAAATAGTAAAGAGAGGAAAGTGGTTATGGGATCAAAGAGGGTATTGGAAGTGGAATAATTATACATTAACGTGATTCGAGAAGGCAAGGGAAGAAGAATCATCGAGAGGTAGTAGATTAAAACTCGCCATTCGGTATAGAGTTGCTGCAACATGGTTCGTTCAAGGCGTTCATATGTACTTTGGTAGACATGAGGGGCGATCCATTGATTCAGGCCAATAAATAAAGCGATTCCAATGACGATCAAAAGAAAAACCAAACTTGCATAGAGTTGCCTTTTTGGACTATAAAATAGATGGGGGCGGAAAAAGCAGAATTCATAGAGGAGAATGATGATTGGAAAGACAACCTTGTTTTGTTTTGTTGAGATTGCGAAAAAGCCAAAGAGCAAACTCAAGAGAAACAGAGCTATTTGCTTTTTTCGTTCTAGACTTATGCGTCCATGGATATAGAAAATCATACCGAGGACGAAAAAGAAAAAGGAAAGGCTAGAAAATCGTTGGATCGTGTAGGTCACCGATTGAATTTGCAGGGGATGTATGCTCCAAAGCAGGGTCGCAAAAAATCCGATTTCTAACGCATAATAGGTTTTGTTATTCCCCCATTTTAATAATTCCTTCCATGAGGGGGGAGTCCCCATTTTCAGGTACACATAAAGTTGAAGGGTCTTTAAGAGGAAATACAAAAATAAAAAAGCATTCACGAGGTGGATGAATATATTGGTGATATGATAGGCGGTGACATTCATATCACTGAAATATTTATTCACGGCAAAAGTAAAATAGCCTATAGGACGTTTTAAGAACCAAGGAAATCCTGAGTATAATTGGTCGTAAAACAGGGCCTGACCTGTCAGGGTTTTAAACAAATCGCCAAGCGTTTCGCTTGGGATCATTTCTAAATTTTCTTTGTCATCAAGAATAAAAGGTGCCTCATACGTATTTGAATATACGATAAGAACGCTAATAGCGATGATCCCATACAAACCCAAGAATTTCCAAATGGGAGCCCCCAAATGCGGGAATTGATGGTTTGATTGAGAAACTCGATTTTGGTTTTTCTTTGCTTCTTTTGCTCTTTTTTTCTTGCCCATTCGTATCAATCCAATACACTTCAAAAAGTATTTTGCTTATCCTTTATAAATAAGCAGAATGACCCCTATCCATTATCGGAGAAATGGATCGCAACTAAAGAAAAAAACGGCATGGTTCAATGCCGGCAGAGATTATTTGTGGTGGAAACGATTCATCAGATCCAACACTTCGAGTATGATTTTATTTTACTATGATAGTAGGTGAGAATAGACCATGAATTTGTTATTCGATTTTTTAGCCCCTATCTATGATTTTCTCGCAGCTTTTCGCAAGCAGGAGCGTCTTCCAGAAATCTTAAAACTCCCGATCGCGGGAAACCTTATCGATGTTGGTGGTGGCACAGGTCGTGTTTCCCAAGATCTTCAAGCCCAGGTCTCTTATGCCGTTCTCCTTGACCTTTCCATGCCCATGTTACGCAAAGCCCGTCGGCGTGATAATCTATTTGTCTTCCAAGCCAAAGCAGAGCACATCCCTTGCCTGGATGCGGCTTTTGAACGCGTCCTTGTTGTTGATGCTTTTCACCATTTCCAAAAGCAAGAGAATGTTGCTTCCGAACTTTATCGTATTCTCAAACCCGGAGGGCGTTTGGTCATTGAGGAGCAAGATCGTCAGTACTTTTTTGTTAAATTCGTGTCGGTCATTGAAAAGATACTTCTGACCAAGAGTAGCTTCTACAAACCGTCCGAGATTGTTGCCATGTTTGAATCGTTAGGTGCCCAAAGCCATATAGAAAAGGCGAAATATTTTTCAAAATTTATTATTATAGACAAACCTAACCAAGTCTTTTAAGCTAGATTTCATTCTTAAAAGAAAGGAGTCTATAGGAACCATGAAGAAAATACTCGCCTTTATATCACAGATTTGTCCTTTCTGCGTGGCTCGCCGTAAATGGCCTGAGAGTTCTTATGCCAAAGTCATGAGCAAGGTCGAGAAAACGTGCCCCTTCTGCAAAGCTTATGATGAAATTCACAAACCGAAATCGGAGGATTCCAATTCGGCTAATTCATGATTTGGCTTCTCTTGACGGTTATTTTGTGAATGAGTTCATCATCGATACTACGAATTTCATATGAGACTGTTGGGTCCTCTTTGGTTGTATCGAAGATTAAGGTTCCAAAGGAGCATTTGTCGTTATACCCAAACAGACTTCCTGGCATGATTCCGTGCGTATGAATATTGGATAATTTTGAGCTTTCAAATTCATAGAGTGGATAGCCTGCTTCATCTTCAATGATCCAGCAATCGGAACGATGCCGATCCGCAGAAATCAAAAAGACGCCATCGATTTCGTTTTCTTTAATGAAAGAGAAGATTTCTTTTCGTTCTTCTTTATATCCCTGCCACGGGTCAAGGCTTCCTGGTTTGGAGCCATAAGCCCACGGCACCGGTGAAGCAAGAACTTTAAATGTCCCTTCGGATTCTTTTAATGTTTTCTTTAACCATTCCATTTGTGCGGGTCCCAACATACGGGGATTATCCACTTTAGGATCGGTACGGTAATAGCGTCCGTCTAAGAGGATGAAATCAACATCGCCGATGGAAAAATCAAACCAACATCCCGGTTGTTCTTCTCCTCCAGCGTAGTAGGGATTATTCCAATTGTTTTTGAATAGATTCCATACATCGCGTTTCCATGCGGGATTATCGATTTCAGGGCCACCCCAAGAATCATTGGTGGTAAAATCATGATCGTCCCAAATGGCATAAATGGAGGATGTCGCAATGAAAGGAGAAAATTCAGGGCGTGATTGCCGTCGATAATAGCAATATCGCTGTGTATCAGGTTCTTTGGGATGATCGATATACACATTATCGCCCAAGAGCAAAAACGCGAGAAAATCGCGATTTTTCAAGGTGGTCCACATATGTTCATATTGTGGGGTGTACCCGGCGCCTCCGCCAAAACCGACGTGGAATTGTGCGGTATCTCCTTGTTTGGGGTAGGTTTTGAATGAGTATTGTTCAAGCAGCAGGGTGCCATCTAGTTCAATGGTGTAGTAATAAGTTGTATTAGGCTGTAAGCCGTCAACCGAGGCAATCGCGGTATAATCTTTGCTTGCCTGCGTTGTCACTCGATCGGAGGCAATGGCATTATCCATATTGCGTTTCTGGCTTATATGGATTTGGACTTTTTGTTCGTCCACGGTGCGCACCCAGAATGAGGCACTTTGTTCGGTTACACAACCAAGCATAGGACCATGGATCAAACCCGGATCACGTTCGTCCTTCATCGCTTGAAAATCATCATTTTCATAGAGCGGTTTTAATAACGTGCGGGGTCCAGCCAAAAAACGGTCGAATGGTAAACCATTTTCCAGAGCTCGTTCTACGTTGTCCATGGCCTTTTTTATATCGCCTTGTTGAGTATAAGCCACGGTTAGCACAAAGTATGATTCGGTATCTTCTGGATGCTCACGCAAATAATCAATGGCTTCTTGAATGACTTGGTCGGTTTTTTCGTCTTGGATCATAGAGATCCATTCACGGCTAATTCTTTTATATTGTTGCTGTGAGGCTGCCTCGAAGACCATTCCAGCCGTGAAACCAACGAATACGAAACCTAAAATTGTACGTAAATAAGATTTACGCTTCATGGGAAAACTCTCCTTTTCTTCATAGGGGACAAAACTCCCTTTTATTTTCGCTCTATCATATTCGTATATTTTGTTTCGAATTTCAATGGTCAAATCTTATTGAATTTGGTATCGAAGAAAGGAGGTCGCGATCATAGAAACTCCATTCCCAAGAATTTTCTCAATCATGACCATCTATATGGATTGTATAGACTTTTGTATATGGTTATGTTTTAGCCTCGTTTCCTTGATGTTATAACGTCCATAATACTATAAAATTTTTTTTAAATTTTTCTTATAAAAAAAATATTTTATTACATCTTGATTTTAAAGATGATCTCTATATATTTAGGGTTAAAATCATCGTGCATTAATGAAGAGAGTTAGACTATATCCTGTCTATACATTTATTTTATTGCAATGGAGGAAAGCACTCATGGCTCGAAAACCATCTGAAACGCCAACTGATTGGGAATTATTTTTAATTAAAGTATTGTGGAAGGGAGTCAGTATGACCGTGGATGAAGTGCGAGAAGAGCTTCGTATCCAAGGGATCAAGCGCTCCGATTCTGCTCTCCGCACGATCTTGCGCAATATGAAAGAAAAGGGGCTGGTTAAAACCGAAATAGATAATCGTGTTACCCGATTTCAAGCCGCAATCCAAAGAAATCCTATGGAAAAGAAAATATTTCGTCATATAATAGAGACACTATTCGATGGCAACCAGAGTCTTTTTGTGGCACGTGTGTTGGATGAATCAGAATTAGATGCCGAGACTTTGCGAAAAATGGAAAAGATCATCGAACAATCCAATCAGCGAAATGGTGATACTTCTTGATTGACTGGTTTTTGTTTCTAACATTTTGGTGTGTGATTGTTGGTGTTCTGGGCGGATCAGGGGCGATATTACACTATTTGTTTTATCGCCAACCTGGAAATATACGATCTGCCATTTGGTTGAGTATACTGCTTCTTTGCTGGATATCTCCCTTCACTCCCTATCTTTTCTCACCTCTACTTCATTTTCCTGTGTTTCATTCTGTTCATCACTATTTAGAAAGCTTTTCTCAACATGTAATTAGTCCTATGTTTCTGGAGGAATCCAGTCAATCCGCTCAATCCACGACTGTTAATTCTTCGTCATCATCAAACACGACCGAGGATTTAAAAACAGATCCGGGTACTCAATCCACCACTTCCGCCAATTTATTTGCAAATACATTACGGGTGTTTGTAAGAGTGTTCTTCGTCATTTGGCTTTTCGGAATGCTATGGGCAGGTTTTCGAGCGATTATTAAGTATTATTATTTACGACGGTTTCTTCATTCTTGTGAAGATCTTCATGATCGGCAAATTCTTAATTATGTGGAACGTATCCGCCAACTTTTATTTTTAGACGCCGTCATTCAGGTCAAAACCTCAGATTCCCTTTTTACGCCATTCATTACTGGAATTCGACGCCCGGTTTTATACTTGCCCCAAGTCTTTGTGAATCTCCCTTTTAAAATCGATCAAAAAGCCATTATCGCACATGAGCTCTCTCATTTACGCCGTTTTGATTTATTTACCCAACATCTTCTGCAAATGCTAAAGATTGTTCTCTGGTTTCATCCGGTCTTGTATTGGCTTCAAAACAAATTGGAAGATGCGCAGGAAAAATCGAGCGATGAGATGGCGGCCGTGCTTCTTGGGAGTGGCTACAAATATGGAAAAGCGTTAACCCGATCGGCTCGTTACCATTGGGAAAATCACATGCAGAACACCTCGACTCTGATGGTCAAATCAGAATCCAATTTGATTTCACGTCTAAATAATATTACCACGGTAGAAATGAATAGATTAACACGTCTCCCATTTAGTTCGTGTCTTTGGATTGTGTTGTGTTCATTTGGTATTATGTTTCTGTTTTCTCTCCTAGGGTATGCGATATTACCCAGTACCAAGCAATTCAATACTTTGCTAGAGCGATATGGTTTATCGCAATCTGTAATTGAATCAAATCAATCCGTTTTTGATCTCAATAATGGGTTTTTTGAATCCACTCTTTCATTTACTCCAGAATCGATGAGAACGTTATGCATGGTTGGAGGGGATCTGAATCATGATGGTTACCCCGATGTAATTTTAGGTACAGATGCGGGTGAACCGAATTATGTTTATTTGAATGATGGAACCGGGATGTTGGTTTTTTCCCAACAATTTGGTTCTCCAGACGATAAGGTTCATGCAATGGATCTAGGGGATGTGGATGGAGATGGAGATCTTGATCTTGTGACCGCGAGTTTTCATCAACGGAACAAAGTGTATACCAGTGATGGAGAGGGGCGTTTTGAGTTATTTAGCCTCTTTGGAGAAAAGAAGAGTCAGAATATCGATGTTGCCTTGACGAACGTGAATAATGATCAAAATTTAGATGTGGTTACTATTAGTTTGCAGAATAATCAAAATGCCTTTTATGTGAATAATGGTCATGGATTTTTTCTGCTTTATGATTTTCTTGACCAAAATATAAACCAACAATCTCATTCTCTTACGATTGAAGATTTTAACTTTGATGGTGCCAACGATATTCTCGTTTGTTATAAAGATAATACATTGAGATTGTATCAGAATCAGAATCATTTTCGTTTTTCTCTGCATTCTGATTTTCCTTTAACCCTGCCGTGTAAATATGTGAGCAAAATTACGCAAACCAAGCAGGATGAATATATACTTGCCTTTCTCGGAATAGAAGGTGAGGCCCAAAGACACCAAACTCTCCGTGTGGATAAAAACCACAATATCAGACAAGAAAAAGAATGGGTTTCTCGCGGGTGGATAAGCGATTATGCTGTTGGTGATGTCAATCGAGACGGGCAAATGGATTTGGTGGTGAGTTATCAAGATGAACAAACTGAACTATGTTATGGGGATAGCAAAGAAATGTTTTTCTCGCCAATTCCATTGGAAGGAATCAACGATACGCATGCTGTTCTCATACTCGATTTAGACCAAGACGGGAGTGGTGATATTATTGAAGGAAATTATAATGAGGCTTCGCGTATCTTGTTCAATCAGCCGCCACGTAAATCCCTAAAACCCCAAAATCTGATTACTTCCCTTAAAAAGAAGGGTAGAAAACAAACCAGCCGTATCGAAGGTTATATCACGAATGCCGCTGGCAAAGGGATCGAAGGGGTTACCGTAACTCTATCGCGCACTATTGGTGGACCAGTGGAAAAATATACCTATACCGATTCAAACGGGTATTATTCTTTCAAAGAAATATCACCTAATTCCTATGGCTATTACTTGATCGGTGCTCCCGCAAATAAGACGTTTTATCCTTATTATGAAGCACGGGATAACATTTATTGCTATCGCGAAGTAGAGCTTGTCAACAATGCGAAGCTGGCTACGGAGGTGAATTTCAATCAGCAAAAGACCTCTCCATTCGTGAAACTTCTGTTTCCTCGCAGCGGCGACCGCTTAACCGGAGATTTTGCCGTCTTTGGTACTGTATTTACTCTAAATACTTACGATGCTCAGCATAGAATTCCTTTGCGCAAGATTTCATTACTTATTGAGGATGAGGAAGTGCTATCCTACAATATGGAAGAAGAAAATGTGCACCGGTATTCACTTTCCCGGATACCATGGAAGAGGGATCAGGAGGAAGATCTTCAACCCAGTTGGGATGATCTCCTTCATAATTCGAATGAGGTTAAATTTCAAGTCAAGGCAGAAAATCGGAGAGGTGAAGTAGGTTTGAGTAAAGCCGTATATATAAGTAGAGGACACACCAATCTCGAAGTTACTGTTTCATGCAAAGAAGATGATCCACCACCTTTCCGAATCAATACTCTTTATACATTTGATTATCAACTCAATCGAGCTTTGTCTTTCAATCAACAAGTATGGTATAGTCATATTGTCGAAAGGACTCAAGATAACCAACGGGTAGAATATGATACCCGAGCTTCAACGACAAGAAAGTACCAAAAAATCTTTAATTCCCAAGAGGATTATTCTTATCCGATTGCGTTGACAATCAATGACACCAAAGGAAATACAATTGTTGATTTTCACGCTTTAGAGGTAAGCGAGTGAAATATTCCAGAATCGATCCAGGTACAAATCATGTAAATTAAGTAACTGAGATGAGGACGGAGCGAAATTTGATTTTAAAACCATTTAATAATAGCGAGTGAAACCATGAAGAACGTGAATCGGCGAACTTTTTTACAATTCTCTTCGGCTTTGCTGTTATCCTCCCCCTGGGCAATGGCTCAATCCCAAAACCAACCCAATATTGTATTTATTTTTATCGATGATTTGGGATGGAAAGATGTGGGATTTATGGGCAGTGAGTTTTATGAAACTCCCAACATCGACCGTCTTGCTAAGCAAGGGATGGTTTTCACCGACGCTTACGCAAATGCGCCCAATTGTGCTCCATCGCGTGCCTGTCTTCTTTCAGGTCAATACTCTCCCCGCCATGGTGTTTATACGGTAGGATCGCCGGAGCGGGGACAATCGCGCCATCGAAAATTAATTCCTACACCCAATAAGACTGTGCTTTCACCTGAAATCGTCACGATCGCAGAACGATTAAAACAAGCCGGGTATACTTGTGCCCACATGGGGAAATGGCATCTCGGAAATGATCCGGAAGCGGGACCAAAAGCCCAGGGATTTGATATCAATGTAGGGGGGAATCAAGCCGGTCATCCTAGAACTTATTTTAGCCCTTACAAAAATCCAGATCTTGAAGATGGACTTGAGGGGGAATATCTTACAGATCGTCTTACCGATGAGGCTTTATCTTTTCTTGAAAAGAACCAAAGCAATCCTTTCTTTCTCTATCTCTCCCATTATGCGGTGCATACTCCTTTGCAGGCCAAAGAAGATATGGTTGAGAAATATGAAGAGAAAGATCCTGGTCCTCTCCATGATAATCCGACTTATGCGGCGATGATTGAAAGTACAGATCAAAGTGTCGGGCGAATTATGAAAAAACTGGATGAATTAAAACTCGCCGACAATACGCTGGTGGTTTTCTTTTCCGATAATGGGGGGCATGGAGCCATCACCACGATGGATCCGTTACGGGGATCTAAAGGAATGCTTTATGAAGGGGGGATTCGTGAACCCTTGATTGTTCGCTGGCCTAAGAAGATTGCTCCCGGCACGACCAGTGATACGCCGGTGATCGGGTTGGATTTTTATCCCACGCTTCTCGAACTGGCTGGGTTAAAACCAGAGGAGGATCAACCGATGGACGGAGTCAGCCTTATGCCGCTTTTGACCCAGTCCGGTGAGATCGAGCGAGACGCCATCTATTGGCATTTTCCAGCCTATTTACAAGCGTATCAAAAGGGGATGGGACCTTGGCGTACCACACCCGCAGGAGCGATCCGTGTAGGGGACTATAAACTTATCGAATTTTTTGAAGATGGCAAGCTTGAACTTTATAACTTGCGTGAGGATATCGGTGAGACGAAGAATCTCGCCGAGGAAATACCAGATAAAACAAAAGAACTTCATCAAAGGATGAAAGCCTGGCGTAAAAAACTTGATGCACCTGTACCTACGGAGAAAAATCCAGACTATGACCCACAACCCTAGGCGAGGAGTGAGGAATGAATGAAAGGATCATTTCATTTGCTGTTAAAGAGGCATTTTTACAATAAATCCACCTGTTTCGCGGTTTCAACCAACCAGGAAACCACCTCTTCGTTGGGCAAGAAACCGCGCTGGCTAAACACCACTTCCGCCCCGTTGAAATACTTGGAGGGATCGCCAAATTCTTTCACATATTGTTGGTGAATTCGTTGTGGCCCCATCGAAAGATATAAGCCGATCACCAATACACGCTTGTAATTATTCGCGGCGCGGATGATGACGCGTAATCCCTCGGTAGAATAACCTTGTCCCACCCGTACAAAAGCCCAATCGCCATAGGGAATGCCCAGCTGGCTGGACACATAATGAGAAATGCGCCTGCAGGTATGATTCCATGTGCCGCGGATATCCGGATCTCCATGCGCTAGGATAACCAACGCTTCTTCCTGCGGGTTTTGAGAAATCTCTTTTGTATGCTGTAAGGCAGAACGCAAAAGTAAATCACTTTCACAGAGCGTTGGTCCTATTTTGATAGGAATGTGCGGCCGGGCAATTTCCATCCCTTCATCTTGGAGAGATTGCACATGATGGGGGATCGCCAATAGCCCCAGGATTGTGGGAATATCATAAACCACATGCGAGGAATGAGCGATAAAAAGGGGCATGCAAACGATACGCTCGCAACCGGCGCCCTCCAAGTGGCGAACACCTTCCGGGATAGTTGGTTTGGCGTATTCCATGTTGCATACAACCGATTTAGAAAACAGAGGATGAGTCTCTTCGATAACTTGGTCGAGATTGGATTGTAATTTTTCGAGAGGGATATGCCATGTGGGGCTGGGTGAACCATGCACTGCCACCAACAGCCCCGCGTTTTGATTTTGCGTAGTCATCAATGAATCCTGCTTATAGATGGGTTAATTTCCAAGGATCACGATAGGTACGTTTTAAGAGTTTAGTTGCTTCTTCATTGTTTTTAAATTCCTCTTGATCGGGATCCCACTCCAATTTATCGCCCACTTGGATCGCGATATGTCCTAATTGGCATAGTGAAGTGGTACGATGGCCCACTTCAGCATCGGCAAGTGTTTCGCCTCTTGTTTTTATCGCATCAATGAAATCTTGCTTTTCATGTTTGAGCGGGAAGTGAATTTCATCTTCCTTTATGTCAGAATTCAGAATAGATTTAGAGCTGGCCGTTAACTTACGATCGCTATAATCCGCTTGAATCCACCCTTCTTCTCCTTCGAAGCGAACATAGGGATGGTCAATATGATAAATGAGTTTTACACCATTGGCATAGCGGTAGTGGCATTCAAAATCGAGCAACACATTCCACAAGCCTTCTTCGGGATAGGTTCCATGGCCTTCAATTTCCACCGGACCGGTGCGGTCTGTGCCGTTACCCCATTGCGCGATGTCGTTTAAATGGGCTCCCCAATTGGTGATCATCCCTTCGCAGTAATCACGGACGCGCATCCAGCCTGGTCGTCCGTAGTCTTCGCGGGGATGCACTCGCTTTACTGTATAGGGCGCTTTAGGGGCAGGACCAAGCCAGAAGTTGTAGTTTAATTCTTCCGGTACAGGCATATCAGGTTGTGGTGGGCAAGCGACATCGCCTTTGGGCACTCCGGTTTTTATCGTGTGAAGTTTTCCGATTCGCCCGTTACAGACAAGTTCACATTGACGGTGGAAAACTTCCAGCGAGCGAAATTCGCTGTCCGTCCGAAAGACACGTTTCTTTTTTGCTACCAGATCACTGAGATATCGGCCTTCTTTGATACATAAGGTCAAAGGTTTTTCACAGCATATATCCTTGTTCGTATTCGCTGCTGCGACGGCCATGGGTACATGCCAATGATCCGGTGTCGAGATCATGACCGCATCGATATCGTCACGTCTCAGGAGATCGCGAAAATCTTCGTAAGCATCACAACCTTGGTATTCACCAGAAGATTTTTGTTTGCCATAGTGTTCGTTTACTTTTTGTACTGCATTCTTTAATCGCCATGAATCGACCTCACATACTGCCAGTACCTGCGTATCAGGATTGTTGAGGAAGAACGGCAAGTTGGAATAGATCGTTTGACGTCCAGCCCCAATCATACCGATCCCTATGCGGTCATTGGCTCCTGCATAGGTAGAAGTAAGAATGGTAGGTGCGACGAATGCGGCGCTTAAGGATTTCATCAGTTGACGGCGAGAGAGAGCTTGATTTGCCATAGCGGCCTCCTGGTATAATCGTGACGAGATTGATTTTCAACATAGCATTATTTTTATGAGGAGGAAAGAGAATGCTTTATAAAATAGGAGAAGTAGAAAATTGATCTCAATGAGGATGAAATAGAAACTTATCCCAACATATTGACCCAATTTTTAGAAAAAAATAGAATCCTAATCTTTATGGAGTAGGATTAATATTATACATTGTTAATGAAAAAAATTAAAAAGGAGAGGAATGCTATGCTTAAACTGAGTGGATTTGGCGATGAAATCACTGAAGATTTTGAAGGGCAATTGCGCGAGATGCGCAAAATGAATCTCAACTATATCGCGCTTCGGAATCTATGGGGGACCAATATTTTAGATTTGAATCCGAAACAAAAGAAAAAAGCCCGTGATTTATTACGGGATTATGGAATGGGGGTTTCAGAAATAGGGTCTCCTTTAGGAAAAGTATCAATCACCAGTTCATGGAAGAAAGAATGGGCACGCTATGAGAAAGCCATCGAGATGGCGCATTATTTCAACTGTCCCCGAATTCGCATTTTTTCTTTCTACTTCCCCAAAAATCGTCCACCGGAAAAATACCGAGAGCAAGTGATCAAGCGATTAAAGGAAATGGCCAAACGGGCAGAAAAAGAGGGCTTGATTTTACTGCATGAAAATGAGGCCAATATTTACGGTGAAACCGGTCTCCGTTGTAAGGATTTATATGAATCCGTTGACTCACCAAATTTCCGTTTAATTTTTGATCCTGCCAATTATGTTACCTGTGAGACGCATCCCTTCGATCAATGGTTCGAAATGCAGGCCGATTACATTGATCACTTGCACATCAAAGATTGTACCTTTGATGGAGAGTTTACGCCTGCAGGGCAAGGAGACGGTCAATTCCCTGAACTAATTGAAACCCTTGCAAAACGCGGATTTTCTGGCTTTGCAACGATGGAGCCTCATCTTATGGCAGGTGGTCAGTTTGCGGGATTCACGGGGCCGGAAAAGTTTGTTGAGGCCGTGGATACCTTTCGTGAACTTTGCGATAAAGCGGGAATGCCTCATAAGCAAGTTCGTCTCGCCGTGATTGGGATGGGCTTCATCGGCTTTTTCCATTGCAATGCCATGAAGGAAGTGCCACAAGCCCATTTGGTCGCAGCTGCAGATAATAAGAAAGTCCCCAATATGAAAAAAGCTGAGGACGAACTTAACGTGAAAACCTACACCAATCCATCGATGATGTTGAAACGGGATGATATTGATGCCGTGAGTTTGGGGACGCCTAGTGGTTTGCATATGGAATGGACAGTAAAAGCGGCAAACGCCGGGAAGCACGTACTGACAGAAAAACCCATCGAAGTGACCTTGGATAAAGCCGATAAGATGATCCAAGCCTGCAAAGATAACAAAGTTAAGTTGGGGGTAATATCTCAGCGACGGTGGGATCCTGGTGTTCGTGAGTTAAAAGAAGCTATTCAAGAACAAAAACTCGGTAATTTGATTTTAGGAGATTGCTATGTTAAGTGGTACCGTGCGCAAGAGTATTATGATAGCGGCGGATGGCGCGGTACCTGGAAACTAGACGGGGGTGGATGCTTGATGAATCAGAGCGTCCATACGGTTGATTGTTTGCAATGGATCATGGATCAGGATGTGGTGAGTGTTTCTGCCCAAACCGCCTTGGCCGCCCACAAAAATATCGAAGTGGAAGATATCGCTCATGCTTTGCTGAAATACAAGAATGGCGCCTTGGGTACCATTGTTACTTCGACGGCGGTGTATCCCGGATTGGAAGAACGTATTGAAGTTTCCGGCACCAAAGGGACAATCCATATAGAAAAGAACAAAGTGGTTTTACGCGAAATCATGGGTGAGAAGAAACAAGAAATAGAGGACACTGGAGAACGGGGCAGTGGAGCGGCCGACGCTCAGGCCATTACCAACGAAGGGCACGTCGCTCAAATTACCGATTTTTGCGAAGCCATCGTTGAAGATCGTGATCCCTTCATTACAGGTGAAGATGGACGTAAACCCCTCGAAATTATTCTCGCGGTCTATGAATCCGCCAAGACCGGAAAGACGGTGAAACTCCCTCTTAAAAATAATAAGAAATAACCATCGTTTACTGGTAGTAAACTCGTGAGGGCGGAGTTAGGCTTCGCCCTCTTTTAATGAAAAGGAAGTATTTACAAGGAGAACAACCATGAATGTTAAACCAATCGCAATTGTTACAGGTTCCAGTCGAGGGATTGGGCGTGGAATCGCTTTAGAACTCGCCGAGGCGGGTTATGATCTCATTATTAACTATGCGGGTAATCAATCTGCGGCTGAGGAAGCCCGTCGTTTGGTGGAAGATCGTGGAGCTCGCGCAGAAATCGTTCAAGCGAATATTGCAGAGACGAAAGATCGAGAACGCTTGGTCGATACAACCTTGGAAATCTTTGAGCGGCTGGATTTGCTCGTCAATAATGCAGGTGTTGCTCCTAAAGTTCGGGCGGATTTGTTGGAAATGAGTGAGGAGAGCTACCGTTATGTGATGGATACAAACTTAATGGGCCCATTTTTCCTTACACAATATACATCCAACAAGATGTTAGAGTTAAAGAAAAAAGGAGTTATCGATAGGGCCCGTATCATTTTTGTAACTTCGATGTCCGCTTATACCTCTTCGATTAATCGCGGTGAGTATTGCATGTCGAAAGCGGGTCTAAGCATGGCGACGAAATTATTCGCGGATCGATTGGCCAAAGACGATATTCTGGTCTATGAAATTCAACCTGGGATTATCAAAACCGATATGACCTCGGGAGTGAAAGATAAGTACGATAAACTCATCGCAGAAGGATTGACTCCTCAACCTCGCTGGGGTACCCCGGAGGATGTGGGGAAAGCTGTCAGCGCAATCGCTCAAGGTTATTTCGATTTTTCCACAGGCTCGAGTATTGAAGTAGGTGGAGGCTTCGGTCTTCGGAGGTTGTGAGAGTGGCGGTATTTTTTGAGTATTAAGAGAGACAAGAATGAGCGAAAAAATAATCAAGTTGTGCATTGCATGCACAAACGAGGTAACGCGATAGGCTTTGAACCAACTTTCGCGATCACAAAACATGAAGCAACTAGCAAAGACCCAGCCTACGCCAAAATTCTGAATGACATGGGCTGGACCGTTTCCAATATGTAAAATGGCGAAAAAGGTTGCCGACCATAGAATACGGGTTCTCGGTGGCCTTTTGGCTATTTTGGCAAACATCATGGGCAGCCATTGTCCGATGATGGTCTCGATGAAAGGCATGACAAAGGTGGCTATCAAGAGAGCCCCTACTTTTCCATAATCGTTGATGGTACGGGTGGGATATTCGACAGGATCGGTAAAACCAAAAGGGAGAATCAAGAAACCGACCAGAAAATTGACAAAGATCGCCATCACCGTGAACAGGGCAACTTGACCCGGTTCTGACCATCGTCGCAGGGGAGGACATTTTCCATCGCTGAGTAAAGGCATCGTCTTTTACTGCATCTAACTTTTTTTCTATTCGGGAAGAGAAAACCACCCATCTATGGTGAAGTCTCTCTGATAACCACGGGAAAAGTTGTTTTTGTCATTTCAATCCGAATGATGACTTCAAGAAGAACTATTATCGGGTGGTTGTTCCATTCATTCAATGTTTATGGAGCAAAACAGGGATGATCGCGTGCTGTTTCTTTCGATTAAAGCATCTCTCAACTTTCTGTAGGAGGGTGAAAGAGGGAATCGTTGCCCTGAAACAAACCGCCGAATCTTTCGATGGAGTCTTTTGCTATACCTTTTTTCAAGCTACGGCTACTATGTGAAAAACGGGAGATTTGCTCTCCCGTTTTTCGTTCCTCGGTTGTTGTTGCTTATCACTGATTTTGATGTGGAGGGCGTATGCGTTCTCCTGTTTCAGGGTGGAATTCATCGGGTAAAGAGTTAGATGGTGGGATATCATCTGTCCGTTTGATCCAATCATCCAACTCTTTGCGCATGCGTTGGAGTACTTCTTGATAGGCGGGGTCGTAGGCTAGATTGCGAAACTCGTTGGGATCATAGACCAGGTCATATAATTCTTCTTCCGCTCGGCGTGCACGGAACATAAGCATTTGCTCTTTTGTCAGAGTTCCCGCATCGCGCATTTCTCGAATTCGCTTGAACATCTCCGTGTTTGTACTATCCGCCGAGTTTTCCAGTGGCTTCATGGGAAACGCATTGCGGATGTATTTAAAACGATGATCCCGAACCGCGCGGCTATGATCGTCTAAATCATGCCAGTTCTTTTCCGCAAAGATATACTCTTGTCCTTTGGTGTATGGATCTTTTAATTGTGGTGCGAAACTGATTCCTTCAATTTCTTCTGGCTTTTCAATACCAAATAGGTCTAACAACGTTGGAACGATATCGACAAGACTCACGAGTTCGCGGCACACCTTGCCTCCATGGATCCGCTCAGGCCACTGCACTACCAGCGGAGTATGAATACCGCTGTCGTACATGGTTGTCTTGGCGCGAGGGAAGGGCATTCCATTGTCCCCGAAGAAGATCAGAATCGTATTCTCCAGCGTACCTTCCTCATGCAGGTATTCTATGACTTCGCCGATCACTGCATCCATACGCGTGATCTCATCATAAAAACCGGCTAGGTCTTCCCGCACTTCGGGTATATCCGGTAAGTAAGGGGGAACGATGATTTCGTCATGTTCATAAGGTGGTGAAACACAGCCACGGTCAAAGGGGCGATGGGCATCATGGAAGCCCACAGAGAGGAAGAATGGGTTTTGTTTCGGTCGTTCTTGAAGAAACGTTTTCCAGTTTTCCAATTTTCCATGAAAAGCGTCAAATTTTTTTCTTCCTTCCGGGCCAAGATGGCATTTTCCCACGGTCCCGCTATGATATCCTAATGGTTTTAAACGTTCTGTGATGATAGTCTGATCGGCAGGTAAGGGATCATGGAGGTTTTCCGCTCCCGTGGAGTGAGGATATTTCCCCGTGAAAAAACTCGCCCGGCTGGGACTGCACGAAGAGGTGGTCACGAAGGCATTTGTAAAGCGAATCCCATTCTCTGCCATAGCGTCGATATTTGGGGTTCGTATGGTTGGGTGGCCATAACATCCAAACTCTTGGGGGCCGACATCATCACCAATAAACAACACGATATTCGGCAAGTCGGCAGCGGTTTCTTGAGCGGAAGCCTTCAAACTGGATAGCGAGGCCGTAAAGGCCATTGTGGTTCCAAGAAATGAACGACGGTTTAATGACATTTTTTTTCCTCCCCTTTTTACATAAATACGGCTATAAGATAAACGGTGAATCCTATCAGTAGAATCACGCTGTTAATCACAATCCCCAAAATGGGGAAAAGCCGTTTTCTTTCTTTTTGCAGTAATCCTAAAATACCTAACACTAAACCTGCGATACAAGTGATCAAACAGGCAAGCACGCTGAAAAACAGCACCATGCCCACGGTCGATTTCTGTACATCTTCACCAAAGGTATATCCAAATAAAGCACTAATCAGGCATACAATAAAAATGATTCCACCCATGACCAAGGATAGAACCGTCGAAGCAACTCCCAAGCCTGAGTGTTTCAGTTCCATACTCGTCTCTCCCGAGATCCCAACTATACAGCGAGAACAAAATTCAAAAAATACTCTCTTTCAAAATAACAAAAATAAAATCAAACGCAACGTATAAGCGAAAAGAAGTAAGAAAAAATACGTTGGAATAAGTTCAGTCAAGAAGGGATGATGGTTTTCGTCAAAGAAGAAAGCCGTTATATGTTATTACTTATCGAAGGGGAATATGAAAGTACGGCTATTTTTGATTTTATGAAACATTAGCAGTTTGATAATCTATCTAGTGAATATGAAGTTCTATTAGAAAATTATGAAGGAAAATCGAGATTAGAGTCTCACTGGATCGGTAAAAAAAAATCCCTCTGCCTTGATATATGGAGTCGAACTCTCCTGCATGGATGAGTAAAACAAGATCAGGGGTAGAGGGCAAATGATGAAATTATATAGTGTTTATAGTATCAATGAGTTCATCGTTTTCAACCAGATTGGTTTTATCTATGGACTATTTTTGGTGATTTCGAAAAAAAATAGTTATTTTTTTGGCTTTTTTTTTATTTATTCCTTGACAATCCCAATTTCCTCTTTATTTTTGTACCGTAATTCCATTTATTGTAATGGTTAAATACATTTAATGTTTTTGTAAAGCCGGGAGAACCACCACTCCATCTCCTGTCAGAGAAAACACACAAGCCGTAATTCAATATGCTCTTACCAGGAGTGTACTACAAACTAAGGAGAGAGTTATGTCCTACATTACCGACGTATATGACCTAGTAGTCAAGCGAAATCCTGGTGAACAGGAATTTCATCAGGCCGTGCAAGAAGTTTTGGAATCTTTGGAGCATGTAATCGAAAGACATCCACAATACCGAAATAAAAGAATTCTGGAACGAATTGTAGAACCGGAACGCATCATCATTTTCCGGGTTCCCTGGATGGATGACCAGGGTGATGTTCAGGTCAATCGTGGATTTCGCATCGAAATGAACAGTGCCATCGGTCCTTACAAGGGCGGTTTGCGCTTTCATCCAACCGTCAATCTCAGTATTCTTAAATTTCTGGCCTTTGAGCAAGTTTTCAAAAATTCGTTGACAACTCTTTCTATGGGAGGAGCTAAAGGGGGGGCCGACTTCGATCCAAAAGGACGTTCCGACGATGAAATAATGCGTTTTTGTCAATCCTTCATGACCGAACTATTTCGTCACATTGGAGCTTTAACCGACATTCCAGCTGGAGATATTGGGGTAGGCGGCCGAGAAATCGGCTTTCTCTTCGGTCAGTATAAACGCCTTCGCAATGAATTTACCGGCGTATTGACCGGTAAAGGTTTGAATTGGGGTGGATCTCTCATTCGGCCGGAAGCGACAGGGTATGGAGCGGTTTACTTCGCCCAAGAGATGCTGAAAACCAGGAGCGATTCTTTAGAAGGCAAAACTTGTACCGTTTCAGGATCAGGAAATGTGGCGCAATATACCGTGGAGAAGGTAAATGAACTGGGCGGCAAGGTGGTCAGTCTTTCCGATTCAGCTGGCACTATTTATGATCCCAATGGGATCGATAAAGAAAAACTTGTCTGGGTGATGGATCTGAAGAATAACCGGCGCGGCCGTATACGTGAATATGCCGAAAAATATAATGGAGTAGAATACCGGGAAGATGCTTTACCGTGGGATATCCCCTGCGATTGTGCTTTTCCCAGTGCGACGCAAAACGAAATCAGCGGAGAAAACGCCAAAACGCTAGTAAAGAATGGCTGTTTTGTTGTCAGCGAAGGTGCGAACATGCCATCCGAACCCGAAGCGGTAGATGTTTTTCTGGAAAACAAAATCCTATACGGTCCCGGTAAAGCGGCCAATGCGGGTGGAGTGGCTTGTTCCGGGCTTGAAATGGCGCAAAATTCCCAATTTATGTATTGGTCCCGTGAAACCGTCGACAAAAATTTGCAAGATATCATGACTCGTATCCATGAAAGCTGTCATCAAACCGCGAAAGAATACGGGGTAGAGGGAAATTATGTTGTGGGCGCCAATATTGCGGGCTTTATTAAAGTCGCCGATGCCATGATTGATCAAGGTGTAATTTAACCTACTCAATACAACCAAATAAGGATAAGAAATGCAGGGGTGGTTGAATGATCACCCTTGTTTTATAATAATAATTTAGTTTTGTTTTAATCTCACGTTCATAAACTTATGCAGAGGATAATACCATACCCGGAAAAAGTTCAAAACTGAATTCACACCTTGTCTTCAGGAGTTACATCGATGTTTACCATTCTGGACAAAAAAGAAATCGCCCCAGATACATTCTGGTTTGAGGTGAAAGCCCCATTGGTTTGCCATTCACGAAAAGCAGGCCAATTCATGATTATTTGCCCCAATGAAAAATCGGAGAGGATCCCTATTTCACTCGCCGGTTCGAATGATGAAAAAGACAGCATCTGGTTCGTCGTCCAGGTGGTGGGCAGAACAACAAAAGAACTTTGTGAGAAACAAATTGGTGAATCTTTCTATGCCATTGTAGGTCCATTAGGACAACCCAGCCCCATCCAAAACTATGGGACGGTGATTTGCATGGGAGGCGGCTATGGAGTTGCCGCCTTGCTTCCCATTGCAGCCGAGCTAAAAGAAGCAGGAAACCGGGTGATTGGTGTGATTGGTGCCCGGACGAAAGAATTGCTTTTGCTAAAAGAACGCATGAGCGAGGTTTGTGATGAAGTTCGGCTTTCAACGAATGACGGTTCTACCGGTACCAAAGGGTTTGTTACCCATGTGTTGCAAGAAATTCTTGATGAAGGAATAGAGGTTAACCATACCTTTGCCATCGGACCGGTCCCGATGATGGCCGCCGTCAGCGATATGAGCAAACAAGAAGGGATTGGTTGCACGGTATCCTTGAACGCGTTGATGATCGATGGAACGGGAATGTGCGGTGGATGCCGGGTTCAGGTCAATAATGAATCCAAGTTCGTCTGTTATAACGGGCCTGATTTTGACGGTCACCAGGTCGATTTTGAAGAACTGATGAGCCGCCAGAAATGGTATGTTGATTTGGAAAAACAAAGTTTGGTCGCACTGGAAAGCGAAGAGCATTCACCTACATGTCCTTATAATACACCAATTGCGGATGAACATAAATCAAATTGTCACGCCGAAATTCCATCGAATCTTGATCTTTCCAATCCGGATCATTTAAAACCAAAAGATCGGATGTCCATTCCACGGCAACCCATGCCGGAGCAAGATGCAGATATCCGAAAAGGCAATTTTGGAGAAGTGGCGCTGGGGTATTCAGAAGAGCAAGCTCGTGCAGAAGCGTTGCGCTGTCTGGACTGCAAAAAACCTATATGTATTCAAGGCTGCCCGGTTGGTGTGGATATTCCGCGTTTTTTGAAATTCGTTCGGGAAGGAAAATATGTAGAAGCAGCCAATGTGATTAAGGAAACCAATGTCCTGCCAGCGGTTTGCGGACGAGTTTGTCCCCAGGAAACGCAGTGTGAAATTGAATGTGTTTTAGGCAAGCGGCATGATCCGGTGGCGATCGGCCGGCTAGAACGATTTGTGGCGGATTATGAACGCAGCGCAGGCCATGTTAATGGAAGGACATCCCCACCGCCAACTGGTAAAAAAGTAGCCATTGTCGGTTCTGGACCTGCTTCGCTAACAGTAGCGGGAGATTTGATCCAAAAAGGGCACGAAGTACATGTATTTGAGGCTTTGCATCGATTGGGTGGCGTGTTGGTGTACGGTATTCCAGAATTTCGGCTCCCGAACGATATTGTCGAGCAAGAAATTGATGCGTTGCGAGAGAAGGGCGTGAAATTTTATACAAATGTACTTATCGGACGATCGAAAACGGTGGATGAATTAATGGAGAAGGATCATTTTGATGCCGTTTTTTTAGGCACCGGTGCTGGTTTACCCCGGATGATGAATATCCCTGGTGAAAATTTGAAGGGGGTTTATACCGCCAATGAATTTTTAACTAGAATCAACTTGATGCACGCTGACCGCTTTCCGGAATACGGTACTCCTGTGACTGTCGGAAAACGGGTGGCTGTGATTGGGTGTGGCAATACAGCGATGGATGCGGCACGGGTTAGTCTCCGAATGGGGGCGGAGGAATCTTATATCATTTATCGTCGTACCCTCCAAGAAGCCCCCGCGCGGGCAGAAGAGATTGAACACGCTCGGGAAGAAGGCGTCCAGTTTAAGTTCCTGACCAATCCGGTGCAAATTATTGGCGATGAAAATCAGTGGGTGAAGGAGATGGAATGTATTGAAATGGAATTGGGTGAACCGGATGCGTCTGGCCGTCGGCGCCCGGTTCCAATCGAAGGTTCAGAATTTACCATGTCGTTGGATACGATTGTTACGGCTTTGGGTTTTGGCGTGAATCCCCTTATTCCCAGTACCACTGAAGGACTGGAATTAAACAAATGGGGTGTTGTGATTGTGGATGAAGAAACAGGCAAAACCGGTCGTGAAGGTGTCTATGCCGGTGGCGACCTCATTACGGGTGGTTCAACTGTAATTTTGGCGATGGGGCAAGGTCGTGTTGCGGCTAATGCGATTCATGAATATTTACAGCAGTAGTTCTAATAAAGGATGGATAGGTTCAACGAAATTTCCCTGGAGTACGGGGGTTTTCCTATGTCCATGAGAAAACAAAACCGTTTATAATTATGTCCAGATACGGGCATGCTTCAGGGTTTAAGAAGTTATAAGTATCTATTTGTTTTGATCTTATGTTTATTAACTTTATTAATAGCGCGAAGTAATATGGTTTATCTTAATATATATTAGTATATTATAGTTAGAAAAAAATATCAACATTCCAATTCAAGTAAATCCAAATCAATAATTAAAAACTAAATTGAAGACAAGAATTAATAATTTTTTTTGATAAAAATGTGAAGAAATCAAAATATAATGTTGACAATATAGATAAAATAAGTAATAATAGCGTCAATTAAAGTAGTAGATCATAATATGGAGGTAAGTAACTATGAAGAAGATGATCATTGGACTCACTACGCTCCTGGTTGCAAGTGTGGGGGTGTATGGATTAACAGCAGCCTTTTATACCGGTTCTACATCGGAGGTGACAGAGGCTCAACAGGTAACAATCACCTCTAGCTCAGTAGAACCCGATTGTTGTGATGACAAATCGTCATCAGAAACCGTTGCCACGAAAGAAGATGGATGTGATATTGCAAAAACAGAAACGGTAGCCTCGAAGGGTGCCTGTCCCTTTACGGGTTCTTCCGCTTCAATCCAAACGGTTGCGACATCAAGTTCTGAAGGAGAATCTGGGTGCAGTATGAGCAAAACGGTCGCGGCGAAAGCGGGATGTGATGGGAGTAAAGATTGCGATATGCAATCGGAAAAGGTTGCTTCCAAGATGGAATGCGATGGTAAAAAAGATTGTAACCGAAGAGGTTGAAAAGGTCGCCGCCGCAAACTAAATTGTTCTGAATCCATAGTTAGTTCAAGAGCGATGGTAATTCATCGCTCTTTTTTTGCTTCCATTTTAACGGAATTTGATTGAATATTTTTTTCCTTGTGTTAAAATCTTTTATGTACAAAGCAAGAACAGCATGAAATTCGTTTCATTTTGGTTTTCTCTAGAAAAAGTTTTTCTGCGACGTTCGTGATGCTTTGGTCCGGTTAGAGGCTATAACTATTAATAGGGATCCCTTACTTAGTCGTAAGTCATGCCCAACGGCGGGAAGGCTGCTCGGCTAACACTGGGAGCCCACCTGTGGAGACAGGTCTCATAACTCCCTAGCACACGGCGTCAGCGGAGTGACAAAGCGGCTCATAGCAATGGGCCGCTTTTAGTTTGCCCTGGCATGAGTTACTATGCTCATTGAGCGATGTTTGGGAGATCTATCCACCATGCACCATCTTGCGATTGTTACGACGGAAATCTTACCCCCTTTTTCACAACCATGCGCAGGGGGAGGGGTGAGAATATGGGGAATGAGTGAATCATTGCGCCAACAAGGAATTGAGTGTACGTATTTTCTTCCTGATACCCTCCGGGAAGCACAAAATACGAACTCTCAAATTCCGATTGTTTTTTTTAAACCCGAACATTTACATGAGAAGATCAAAGAAAAATCTCCTGAGGCGGTTTTATTTGAGCAATGGCAGCCCATGACTTTTCTAAAAAAATCATTCGATATTCCCGTGCTTGTAGATCTTCCTGGTCCATTAATTTTGGAGTATTACTGGCGTGATCCCGAGTGTTTTTATCAGCATATTGTCCACAAAATTAATGCTTTTTCGAAAGCCGATTATTTTCTCTGCGCTTTAGAGCGTCAAAGGGGGTATTACACCGCTTGGCTTACTTGGGCAGGGATCCCCCCTGATAGTGAACGTGTAGAGGTCATTCCTTTTCATCTTCATGAAATGCCACGTTCTCGCCAAGGACACGTGGAAGATGAAGCCCAAATTTTTTGGGGAGGGATGTTTTGGCCTTGGCAGCAGCGAGATAAGCCTTTGCAAATTACTCTGCAGACAATGACCCGCCTCCGACACGGCCAATTGGTGTTATGCGGGGGGAATCCTGGAGATCAATCGAGCCCATTTGATCCCTATATGGAGCATGATCATGTTACTTGGCTCGGGCGTCTGGTCTTTTCAGAGTACGTCGCAGAATTGAAACGAGCTACGATTTCCTTGGATTTATCTTTCCCTACCGAAGAACGCCGTCTTTCTTCTGATTTACGCACAGGAACGGCTTTATGGGCAGGGACTCCTTGTGTGGTTACCCCCCATTCTCCTTGGGCAACGATGATTAAAGAGCATAACGCTGGCTGGGTTGTGGAGTACGACAATGAGAAAGGCTTAGTCTTGATTTTGGAAGAAGTTATTCTGGAGCGGGGGGATATTGTTGCTAAACGGAGAGGAGCGCGAAATATATCCAATATCATTTCATCCGAAAGCAATCTTAAGCCGCTTTTGAAGTTTTTGAAAAATCCAACTTTACGAGACAAAAATCCACCTTTTTTCGAAGCCCGTTTTCAAGAAAGGGAAGAGCGCTATGCCCAATTACAAGAAGAAATCAATCGCCTGCGTCATGAGAAAGAATCTCTCCAGCATGATTTAAACGCCATTCGCTCCAATCCACTATACCGGCTTTATAAAACCATTTCTCCAAAAAAATGAAGCAATTGGGGGGAAAGGATTGCTACAAAATGGCGTATAATGGTATAGAGGCGAAAATGCGCAGATATTTTTTTCTAACTTTTTTTTCAAAAACTTTAATAGAGGTACTTGACTGATTCGCAAGTTTACGTAAAATCTTTCATCGTCAAGTGAAAACAAAAAGTATTAATATACCGGTAAATATTATTCCCCTGTAGCTCAATCGGTAGAGCATGCGGCTGTTAACCGCAGAGTTGTTGGTTCGAGTCCAACCGGGGGAGTTTTTTATTGTCCTTGAATCAATCCCACCAAATCTTATAAATCGATTTTCTTATATGTTGATCCAAGTTTCAACTTCATCAGGCAGTGTCTTCTCTACTATTCCCGTTAAAAAAGAAATCTCGTATTTCTCGTTTAGAAAACCTCTATAACCTTTATCGTGATGTTTTATAATGTTTTAGAATACCATATATCCAATTGATATGAGATACAGAATAGAGGTTAATATGAAGAGATTTGAAATGATTCTAATTTTATTGTTCTTGATCGGAGGATCCATCGTTGCTCAAGAATTTCATCCGGTCTGGAATCCGGGAGATTTACAAGAAATTGAATCGTATTCAGAAGACGAGAAGATCGTTGGAACACATTATTTCTACTGGTATGATTATCCCGATTCTCACTTTTTCGATGATGCAGAACGAACCGATGATGCCTTGCAGGATCATTTCCCTGTAGCCGAGGAAGTGAGTTTCCACTCTCTGGAATGGCATGGAAAACAACTGGAGGATTGTGTTACAGCGGAGATTGATTTTATTCTACCGGTTTATTGGGGAACCTTGGATCATTATTTCAAAAAAGGGACTGCTTTCAGTGTCCAAGGTTTAGGGCCTTTGCAGGAAGCCATAGAACGGCGTGAAATGGAGGAATTAAAGTCGCCCAAGATAGGGTTGTTCTATGATACGAGTACTTTACTACCTGGAATTCGAGGCCTCGTGGGTGTCTCGGAAAAGCCGGATTTGACTACAAAAGAAGGGAAGGATTTATTTTACCGAACCATCCGTGATTTCTTTTATCAAATCGAACCACGTAATTGGGCTGCCATTGAGGGGCGTCCCCTGGTGGTTTTATATTCATCTTCCTTCGCGAAGCGCCATGACCAGAGTACATTCGATTATGTCTACGAACATTTCGAAAAGGATTTTCATGGCATTCGCCCTTATATTATCAAAGATAACTCATGGGGTGGGGAAACCGATGCGATAACCCAATGGGGTGCTGCTCTTGGTGGACCAAACCTCTTTGATAAGGTAGCTCAAATTGGACCAGGCTACAACGATATGGCAGTCCCAGGACGTTCAACTCCGATTCGTGACCGGGAAGATGGAAACTTTTATCGCTGGAGTTGGATTCAGGCGATTAACAGTTCAGCCTCAATCGTATTGGTTGAAACCTGGAATGAAATGCACGAAGGAACCGATATTTGCGATTCAAGAGAATATGGCAAAGAATATATTGAATTGACCAAAGAGTATGGAAATAAATTTCGAGAACATAATCAAATTGAGGAAGAGATCGAATTAAAACATCCCGCCCCCCGGCCTCGACCGCCCTCTGACGAAGGGTCAGAATATAAAGATTCTAACCAGGTCCAAATCCAACTTGGACGTTCAATTGTGAGTGAAGGAATTGAACTTGTTGGTGGTGTCGAGGATGGCCCCGTGTTGAAAGCCAAGATCGGTGACGAAGACTGTATACGAACCATCGATGCTGATCTCACCTATATGTACTTTAAAGTCGTAGATCCGTTTTATTATGATGATCATGAAAATTTAGTGGTGGAATACACCTATTGGGATGACGGCTTTCAATGGCATCAACTCCAATATGATTCCCATGAAGAAGAAGCCACCTTAAGTGGTGCTTATACCAATGAGGCTCAGGTGTTTAGCCAAGAACGTGAACGATGGGTGACCCGAAAAGTGAAGTTAAATGAGGCTCGTTTTGTGAATCGGCAAAATAGCGGAGCGGACTTTCGTTTTGCTGTCGCCGGAGGATGGTTTGCAGTAAAAGATATCCAGATTCGCAAACTTTCGAGCGTACAATAGTTTGCTCAATTTTGCATCGAGGGAGGACGATGACGGTTGATTGATGAACTATGAGGAGCAGGCGGCTTTTTTAAAGTCGCTGAATCAACCCCGTAGATTTTTAGGGATCAAAAAAGATTTATCCCTGGAACCAGGACTCTTTGGCCGTCAGTTAAGCGTAAAAGGCTTGTACTTATGGGGGCATGTCTTTTCAGAAGAAAGCCAACTCTTATCACGTCTAGAATGCGATGTGATTTTATATAATGAAACTGACAAACAAAAGGTCCAGGCGCCCGAAGGATATGATGTTTTTCGCATACGAGATTTACAGGAATTTATCTATGTCGCGGCCGTACGAGTACATAAGCAGGAATAAAACGCGAAGTTTTTTTCCTATTTCTCTATGATATGCTTTTTACAAAAAACATAGAGTCGAAAACTAGGTTTCGATTGGAAACATGCTGCGCACTGGGTCTCCCACGGCAATGGGAGTGACCTGAGTGGTTCCTGTGAGTTGATCTTGTCGGACGTATAGACGCTCGCGGTCAACATCTGAAGTCGCGGAGGTGGCGGAAGAGGTAGTTTGAGCCAAGGTTGAGGAAAGAACGCTGGAGGGGCCGGCTTGATTTTTTTTGGTCATGGGCATAACCATGGTCATGTTTTCTTGCACATTAATGGCTTCAACTTCGCCTTTGATGAATTCGATTTTCCCCAAGGTGGTATTATTGATATTATCCTGAACTTCATAGCCTTCTTGGTAGATGAAAAATCGATCACCCGGTTTGACTCCTTGATTAAAGCCAAGGTTGATAATGAGTTTTTGGTCGTTGAGAATGATTATGACATGACCGCGCAGGATTGTTTTTGACATTTTGCCGTTCCTTTGTGGATTCGAATGATTTTCTAGATAGTTTCATATCGATTCTGCTTTGCAGAGATCGTGAAATATAATTATTATACTTCAAAACGTTTAATAGGCTATACAAAATGAAATAAGGGGCGGAGATAAATTTCCGTCCCCTGTTCCACACAATCAATCATCTTTAGTCACCCATGCGTTCCCATATGGGGGGATAATAATTGTCTTTCGATTTGCCAAGCAAGATGGGCTTAATCCCTGTAATTTCACACAAATAAATCAAGGACTGAACATGGTCGCCGGCAACTCCTAATACGTGATTGCAGGGGAAGACGCTCGCAAATTCTTCAAAATCACATTCTAATTTTGCATGGACATGAGGCCATGTGGGATCTGTCATATCATTGAGTTCTTTTCGTTTTTGCGCATCGAGTTCTACAGATTCACCGCGAACAATCACCATATAAGGTTTTTCATCCCACAGACCGAGACGGGCAAAGGTCATAGGACCTGGGGCGGCATCGAATTCAACCGATGCCCCCCCGGCCTTAAAGTAGAGTTCTAATGCGGGATGGAAGGTGATTTTTTGGAAGTTTTCTTCGGGGTTCATACTTTGTTTTGCGAACCAACTGGCGTGATTCCCCGAGTTGCACCAATCCCAAAGATCAAGCGGAGGATGATAAAGTCGAACATCCATGAAGAGAGTGGGCATGCCCCCCGTGATGTATTTCATAAGTTGCATGGTGATGGCGGCATAGGCATCCGCTTCGGTGGCACAAACGGTGGGTTCTTTCGTTCCGTTCCAATCGTAGGGATCATTCATTACCATTTCGGGAACATCACCCAAACAGTAGTGTTCGGTTAGTTCCCGCTGGCCTTTTAGTCCACAAAAATCAAATCCTTTCTCTTCATTGATTTGGCGCATGGCCACATAGAGGGAAATTTGCCGCTCGAGGGTCTCGGGAGTCAGCATGTTCCCGTCGTACTTAAGCCGCTCACCAAGCAGTGATTCAAACCACTTACGTCCTTTTTCCAGCTCACTTTTATCGACTTTTTCGGCGGTCTTGACCAACAACAGTTGATCAATTTGACGAACCGTACAACCCAAGGATTTTAGCGTTGGAGTTAGATGAGCGAATCCGGTTTCCATTCCCATGGAATGACCACCATAACATCCGAAAACCTCATTTTGTATAGTGGTGGCCGCTTGGCTGGCACGTATCCAATTCAACACGCGCTGTTGGGTTACGCGATCTTCTAATTCCCCTATGATCCGGTGGGTGGGTTTCCCCGTTTGGCGTAAAGCCCCATCGGTGGCAAGCAACCCCACATTTCCTGGAAAGGCGCCATTGTTATTGGAAAGACTTAGTATGGGAACATCGCCGATACTATTGATAAAGGGCCAGCATAAGAAGGGGAAGTTCCATACGTTATAGAGCATAATGACTTGCTTACAATTGGCGCGGGAGAGTTCTTCACCCACTTTTTGAGCGGAACGGGTGCTCACGATAATCTCACTTCCTGTAACGATTTCGGGAGCAGATCCATCCTGATTTTTGAGATTTTCTCGTATAAACTTGGCCCAGGCGTTAACCACCGCCATGTTATCGTCATTGTTCTGAGTGTAGACATGTTCACGCTCATCATTGAGCATGGCTATTCCGATTGGGGTTGTACGCATGACAGTTCCTCCAAATTATGAAACTCAAACAAACGTTTGAAATAATGATCCAATTTATCATGCCTAATAATCAAGATTTTGTGAAGACCAGCAAAGAGAGTTTGCTGGGATTCGTATGAAGACTTAATGAAATGTAATATTTTCCTTTTAAAATTCAAAAGGTGTGAGCAAATTTCGGGTATCGACTACATGAAAATGTTCAGGATAGTCAACCTCAAATATTCCTTCGGGGAGAGTGGGATTCAGTTGAATTTGATCTACTTGGATTTCTAGAGAAATATAAAGTGACTTTTTACTGGTGTGCATTAACGAACGTTTTACATAGGGAAAACCGTTTTCGGTTTCATCCCAGGTGAAATAAAAATGGCGTTGCTGTTCGATCAATTCAACGACTTGATTGTTGGAATTCAAAATAATCTTAATGGGTTCTGGAAATTGAGGAGGAGTGAAGTGAGGGGGACCGATTGTGAGGGCATAGCGGTTTGGTTCGTCTGTGGATTGGATGGAATCACTTGTTTGGTGGATAATATTTGCGAGCGATCGACCCGCATGGATTCGTCCTGCCCAAAGAATGTTTGTCCCGTTCCGAGACTCGGGACGGAAGGGGGAGATAATGACTTTTTGTTTAAGGTTATCGATGATTGTACTATTATTAAAATCGCAAAAATGAATTTCGGTGGGGAAGTCATCGTCTGTAAAATCTTTTCGATGTAGGTAAAGCTGAGTTAGCCATTTTTTCTCGGGAAAATCAGCGTAAATGATTTGTTTAGATTTTTGGATATCGGGAAGGGGTTCCTGGCTCATGGGGGAGAGAGGGATGGTCCTGGTTCCATTTGAGATAAGATTTCGGACTTTCGTTTCTATTTGAAGTGTTTCAATATTATCTTGCTCATATTCAAGGGTTTGTGCCTGGATACTTGAAACAGATAATGAAATAAAAGCCATTATTATAAAGAAATGAATGAGTTTAGGAAACATAAATAAATCTCCTTTAGCAATAAATTGAGTCGAGTTAGCAAATATTACACTCTTTAAGCATGAAATTTTTTGAATTCTTGAAATAATCTGATTTGGTTGAAATTTGACATGAAGATTCGAGGTTCACTAAACAAATCGTCTTAGTAAGAAGTAACGTCATAAGGCAAAGATTACTTAAGAAATCCACGTTTCATTTCTCTCTAAAAAAATGGGAACTTAATTCAATAAAGATAGGGACTTAGAAAAAACGAATTTCCCCATTGAATAAGTAGAGCCAATTACGTACAATAAATATATCAAAAGGATGTTGAAATTGCTATCTCATGGACGCCGTTTGTTTCCCGCCATTCATTTGTTGCGGCGTGTAGATCAACAGGGTTACGAGGCATTCTATCTTACCTCCTAAACATCAAATACGGTACGCGTGAGATGGGCAAAATTCACAAGGATTAATATTCTTCATTGAAGAGATTGAATGTTCTCTTTATTGTAACGAAAAAACGGAGCGCTGTGCATGTATACGCAAAATGAACGTATTAAACCAATCAACATTGAAGATGAGATGAGGACATCGTATATCAGCTATGCGATGTCAGTGATTGTTCAGCGTGCTTTACCCGATGTACGCGATGGATTAAAGCCAGTCCAGCGTCGTATCATTTACTCGATGCGTGAGTTGGGATTGACCCATCGAGCGGGCTACAAAAAATCGGCGCGTATTGTGGGTGAAACCATGGGTAAATACCACCCTCATGGTGATTCAGCCATTTATGACACCATGGTTCGGATGGCGCAAAGTTTCACCTACCGTTATCCCTTGGTTGATGGACAAGGGAACTTCGGTTCGATCGATGGTGATAACCCCGCAGCGATGCGATATACCGAAGCCCGGATGTCGCAAATCACTGAAACGCTGCTTACGGATATTGAGAAAGAAACCATCGACTTCATGCCCAACTTTGATGGGCAATTGAATGAGCCGGTGGTACTCCCTGCCGAAATCCCAAATTTGCTGATTAATGGTTCCTCCGGTATTGCGGTTGGTATGGCCACGAATATACCACCTCACAATCTCAAAGAGGTGATCGATGCGACCGTGGCCGTCATTGATGATCCCGAAATTGAGCCGCGAAAATTACTGAAATATATTAAAGGTCCTGACTTTCCAACCGGTGGGTATATCTGTGGTAAAGGAGGAATTGCAGAAGCCTATGCGACCGGACGTGGGCGTGTGGTGATGCGTGCGATGAGCCACAAGGAACAACTCAAGCAGGGGAAAGAAGCGATCGTTATTACCGAAATTCCCTTTTTGGTCAATAAAGCAAAATTGGTTGAAGAAATTGCAAAATTAGTGCGTGATAAGAAGATTGAAGGCATCGGTGATCTACGGGACGAATCCGATCGCGAAGGGATGCGGATTGTAATCGAATTAAAACGCGGGGAAAACCACGAAGTGGTGATGAACCAATTATATAAACATACCCGCTTACAGCATACCTTCGGCATCATTCTTTTGGCTTTGGTCAATAACCGCCCACAATATCTTACGCTGAAAGAGTTAATCACTTATTTCATCGATCATCGCCGAGAGGTTATTGTTCGTCGTACGCGCTACGACTTGGATAAAGCCGAAGCCCGCGCGCACATATTGGAAGGATTGCGCATCGCGGTAGATAACATCGATGAAATCATTGCCTTAATTCGTGGTTCTCAAAGTCGTGAAGAGGCGATGAACGGGCTGATGGAAAACTTTGAATTAACCGAAGTTCAAGCCAAGGCGATTTTGGAAATGCAACTGCAACGACTCGTCGCCTTGGAACGTCAGAAACTAGAAGAAGAATACCAACAACTATTAAAGGATATTGAATTTTACAAAAAAGTGTTGAGCACTCCCACATTAGTCATGGAAATCATGAAAGATGAGTTGCTCAAAATGAAAGATAAATACGGAGATCCCCGCCGCACTGAAATTGTGGAAGATGCCGCCGATCTCGAGATTGAAGATCTAATCGCCGAAGAAAATATGGTCGTGACCGTTTCTCACACGGGCTACATTAAACGTATCGGCACCACCGCCTATCGTAAGCAGTTGCGCGGTGGTCGAGGCATCACGGCGATGGGAACCAAGGACGAGGACTTTGTCGAACATCTCTTTATCGCATCCACCCATCATTACATCCTGTTTTTTACAGATAAAGGCCGCTTGTATTGGAAAAAGGTGTATGAGATTCCTCAGGGTGGACGACAATCCAAGGGAAAAGCGATTGTCAACTTCTTGCAATTAGAGCGCGATGAATATGTAACCGCCATGGTGCCTGTGTATGATTTTGAAGAAGGCAAGTACCTAATGATGGCGACCCGGAAAGGAATTGTGAAGAAGACTGAGCTAACCGCTTTTTCCAATCCACGCCGCGCTGGTATTAATGCTATTACGCTGGATGACCATGATCGCTTATTAAGCGTATGGATGACCTCGGGCAATGAGGATGTCATCCTTGCGACACGCAATGGCATGGCGATTCGTTTTAGTGAGGAAGATGTACGTCCCATGGGACGTACTGCCCGTGGAGTATTGGGAATCCGTTTGGTCGATGATGATCAATTGGTAGGAATGGTCGTCTGTTATGAAGGATCGCAATTGTTGACGGTGACCGAAAAAGGATACGGCAAACGTACCGATGTCGATCAATACCGTAAGATCAAACGTGGCGGAAAAGGGGTGATAGATATCCAGACCAATGATCGTAATGGACGAATCGTTGGCATTCTAGCTACTTATGAAGACGATGAATTTATGATGATTACCAAAAAAGGTGTAGCCATCCGAACGAGTGTTAATGATATTCGCTCCATTTCGCGCAATACTCAAGGAGTTCGCCTCATTCGGCTTGAAGAAAGCGACTTAGTCGCCGCGATAGGAAAATTGCCTGAAGCGAAAGAAGTGAAAAAGGTGACTGCAGAATAAAGAAATAGGTAAGATTTTCCTGTTAAAGAAGAAAAGGCAGGCACAATTTAACCGTAGTACCAATAAACTTTGGGAGGCATAAATAACATAAATTGAATAAAATAAAGAGGTTGAGATAAGGAAGATTATTTTGGCATCCACTTTGCTTTTAAGAAGAGATGTAACATCAACAACTTGAAGGAGAGAGGATGTGAGAGGGGATGCAGATTTGGGAATGGATCGAATGGACCTTATCTCCCTCAACCAAGTTTTTTCTCTGCTCCCTAATTCTCTTAGCCATTTACGTTGTTTACATCTGGGAGCCAAAGAAGCAAAATCAGAAGAAGGAAGGACGGAATGAAGGGCTAATGAATTACGTAGAAGTGGATCCTCATGATTTAGCGGGACACGTTGATTTGCTCTACCCTTCTTTCCATGAAAATAAACAGAAGACGTACAACGAGACATTAGAACGTTTGGAGGAGTACGTCAAACTGGTTAAAGAGCAAACAAAATAAGTCCTGAATGTCGTGAATAACGAACGATGTTCGGGCGAGGTGAAAGTGAACAACTCACCTCCACAATTTGCGCCCACACGATGTGTGAGGAGCCTCGGAATAGATTCACGCAACGTGAATCGAAAACTCCTCCCTCATCGCCCTCAACCCTGGGGGCCTTGTGCCCCGTTGGCGCCAGATTATTACATCTGGCGCATTTTTTTTGTCTACATTCGACTGCGTAAGAAAAAAAGGGGAGTTTATCTCCCCTTTTTTTCTACCTGGAGGTTCTATTAAAAACGATTTTTATTCTTTCACGGATGGATCCAAAGGTAATCCTAATCTTTCATAAAGGTTCCGGCGTCCCGCTTTATCCTTTTCTAAAACCTGTTGAGCATAATTGGCGACTTCTTTTGCATATTTTCGTGGGACAACAACCACTCCATCACCATCGCCAATAACCACGTCTCCAGGCATAACTAATACACCACCACAATTGACTGGACGGTTTATGGACTCAATTTCGTTACGCCCAGGGCGAATACCACGACCTACTCCTTTATAGTAGAGCGGGATTCCTTGAGTAATGATTTCATCGGTATCACGGGCTGAACCGCTGGTAACCACGCCCACCATACCTTGACTTTTCCAGTTCATGATGTTGTTGGAACCAATGGTACCTACATCGCGACTGGGTACATCATCAATGACCAGAACGGTTCCTTCTCGGATGAGTTGGGTGAACGGTTCTGGAGAATAGGTTTGATAGAAATGTCCTTCCCATGCATCGAATTCCTCGGGGGAAAGTTTGGGATAGGGTTTATTGGTAGGCACATAGCGGGCGGTAACTGCGATGCCGACAATTCGATGGGTAAACTCTTCAGTATCACGCCATAGAGGTTTGATATCACGTTCCATCAATCCCACATCGCGCAGCCCTGCTTTGTCCATACCATCTAAAACATCGACAACCCGCAAGTCCTCATACATTTCCAGTAATGTTTGATCTTCTTCCAGGGTATACGTTTTCGTCTCAATAAATGATTTCCCTGCGCGAAGATTTTCTGCTTCATCTTCTTCTGCAAATGCGCTCGTGAAAAGACCCATAGTGAATAATACCATAATCATACTTCGTGACATAAAATATTTCATACTGAAAAACCTCCTATTATAAAAGAATCATTGGTACCGAAATAATTTGGCCAGACTGACCACCTTCGGGACATCGCCATCACCGATTAATGGCTCGAGAGAAGACAGAAACTACGATTGCTAGAGTAAAAGTAGAAAAATTATGGGTTCCTGTATATCTTATGACTAGGCGTAAATTTTGAGACAATATATCATACAAATCAATAAAAAAGAAAGTGGGAATCGAACCACTTTTTAATTTCATAACAATCAAGAATAGCGAGATTAGGTTACAATGAGTGGTGTGGAAATTTTTATTATTCTTCTAATCGTCCTTTTGATTTCTACTTTTATTGGTTTTCTCTTTATCCTGGTAGGAATCGGATTATTTTTTTATGTTCGCAGCCGAAAAGAAAAACAAGTGCAACGCGTCGATCATATCGCATTTCAAGTATCGGATTTGGATGAGGCCATTGATTTTTATACCCGGCAGCTAGGGTTTTCATTGAAATTCCGCAAGAATAATCTTAAGCATCATGAAGTATTCGCTTTTATCCAAATTCCTGGGTGTAATTTGGAGCTCATCCAACTCTTGGATGAAGAAAACCAACCTGTGGTAATGGAAGATCGAAGAGTGGAGCCGCCATTTTGTCCACACATCGCGATAGAAACCGACGATGTGGAAAAATTAATTCATGAATTTGACCAAAAACGTATTCCATTGGCGACCAAGGTATTGGAGATTCCAGGGAAAGTAAAATGGTTTTATATTCACGATCTAGACAAAAACATCATTGAATATGTCCAATGGTTAACCTGAATTTCAGCGGGTTTCTTCTTTCACTCTTGATTGATTTGTGTTATATATGTATAGCTTTTTAAGCACTTCTGAGCAATGGGTTCGTGAGTGTTTTTTTTATTTTTGTACGAAAAAAGGGAGTTTGATATGAAACAGCGTTTGATACTTTTTTTGATTGTATGCCTCGCCATGGGATTCGCGCAGGTCGGGTGGAATGAGGAGGAACGACCGCACGCAGGAATGCTTCGCTACCCCGACGTGAGCCGAGAAAAGATTGTCTTTGTATATGCCAATGATTTATGGGTGGTGCCGCGTGAAGGAGGAACTGCGATTCCATTGGCAAGCCCTCCGGGACAAGAAATGTTTCCACGATTTAGTCCAGATGGAAAAACTATAGCTTTTGTCGGGAATTATGATGGCGATCGGGATATTTATACCATCCCTGTCGACGGCGGAGTTCCCAAACGCCTGACCCATCATCCCGCCAATGAAATTCTAAGCGATTGGACTTCTGACAACCGAATTCTTTATTTCGCTTATGGAATGGTATCGTTGGGAAGGCAATCGCAAATATATTCTATTTCTCCTGAGGGGGGGATACCGGAGAAACTCCCAGTTCCATACGGAACCAATGGAACCATCAATGCTGAGGGGAAGTGGTTAGCCTATACTCCCTACAGCCGCGATTTTCGTACCTGGAAACGATACCGTGGGGGATGGGCTAGTGATATTTGGCTTTTCAATTTAAAAACATTTGAGTCCAAGCAGATTACTGATTATGAAGGAACCGATACTTATCCCATGTGGTTTGGGAAGACGATTTATTACCTCTCTGATGCGGGACCTGCGCATCGTTTAAATATTTGGGCTTATGACACAGTGAAGGAACAATCAAGACAGATTACAAAATTTGAAAAATATGATGTTAAGTTTCCCTCGATCGGTCCTGGTGGTCATGGGGAAGGCGAAATTGTTTTCCAAAATGGTTCGAACTTAATGCTTTTGGATTTATCGACCGAAAAAAGCCGAAGCGTTATGGTGCTGGTTCCTGGTGATAAAACCAACATACGTCCTGACCGAAAACGGGTGAGCGGAAACATGTACAATTGGAACATCTCCCCCACGGGGAAACGTATGGTTGCCGAAGCGCGCGGCGATATCTGGACGCTGCCCGCGAAAGAAGGGGCTATACGTAATTTGACTCGGACTGACGGTGTTGCAGAACGCTATCCCTCTTGGAGTCCTGATGGTCGCTGGATCGCCTACTTTTCTGATGAAAGCGGCGAGTATGAGCTTTATATCATTCAATCTGACGGAAAGGAAGAAGCCCGTAAGCTGACCTCGGGCAACAAGGCCTGGCGCTTTGATCCGATTTGGTCACCGGATTCGAAATACATTGCCTTTACTGTAAAGGATGGATCGCTCTATATCCACAATGTCGAGGAAAAAGAAACGAAAATTGTTGATAAAGATCCATGGGCAAATCGACCTTCTATGAGTTGGTCGCATGACTCGAATTGGATCGCGTATTCGAAAAATGGTGAGAATCGCCTAAGCTCGATATGGCTCTACAACGTAGAAACCGAAGAAACCCACCAAGTTACCAGCGATATGTTTGAAGATACTCAACCCGCGTTTGATCGCAAAGGAGAGTATTTTTATTTCGCTAGCAATCGTCATTTCGCCAGCCCGATTTATGAGGATATAGGGACGACATTTGTTTATTCCAATACGGATGTTTTGATGGCGGTTCCATTACGTAATGAGGTCAAAAATCCTTATCTCGATAAGAGTGATGAAGAAACTTGGGAAGAAGATACTGAAGAAGACAGCGAAGAAAACGAATCAACTCAAAACAAAGAAGAAAACAAAGAGGAAGAATTGAAAATTGATATTCAAGGCTTTGAACGTCGTTCTTTTCAACTTCCTGTATCTAACGGGAATTTTTATAACCTCAATGTGAATGATAAAAACCAATTGATTTACGTTCGTGCCAAACCCCGTGGCGGCGGGGCAGGGAAAACCGAAATCAAAATCTTTGACATCAACGATGAGAAAAAACAAGAAAACACGGTTATTGCAACGGGGAACTATGCCATGTCGGCAGATGGCCAAAAACTCTTGGTCAACGTGGGTGGTTTTTCTGTCATTGATGCGGCTGCTGGACAAAGCGTAACAGATAGGATTGACACTTCCAATATGTACACCACGATCGATCCCAAAGAAGAGTGGGAGCAGATTTTTACCGATGCATGGCGGATCCAACGGGATTTCTTTTATGATCCCAACATGCATGGTGTGGATTGGGATGCTGTTTATGAGCAATACAAAGTGATGTTGGAAGATTGCGCTTCACGTGAAGATGTGAGTTTTATCATTGGAGAAATGATCGCGGAATTGAATGTCGGCCATACCTATTACGGCGGTGGTGATGAAGAAGGAGAGCCAAGCACATCTGTCGGTATGCTGGGCGTTGATTTCGTTAAGAAAAATGGTGCGTATCAAGTCGCCAAAATCTATCATGGCGCGCCATGGGATACCGACGCGCGTAATCCTCTCAACCGGCTGGAAGAAGGGCAACTGGAAGAGGGGGATTACATCCACGCGGTGAATCGCAAACCCATCGATGTGAACAAGGACCCCTGGGCGGCGTTTGTCGGATTGGCTAACCAAACCGTCACATTGACCGTCAGCGATAAACCCAAACTGGATGATGACGCCCGCGAAGTCGTGATTCGTTTAATGGGCAGTGAGAGTGATTTACGCTATCGTTCCTGGATCGAGAAGAATCGTGCCTATGTGGAAAAGAAAACGCAAGGGAAGGTGGGCTACATTTATGTACCCAACACAGGGATTGATGGACAGAATGACCTTTTCCGCCAATTTTATGGACAGGTGGACAAAGAAGCCTTAATCATCGATGAGCGTTGGAACGCGGGAGGACAGATCCCCACACGTTTCATCGAGTTACTGAATCGCCCGATTGTGAATTATTGGGCACGCCGAGACGGGAAAGATTGGCCATGGCCACGTGATTCCCACCAAGGGCCAAAATGTATGTTAATTAATAGCCTCGCCGGTTCTGGGGGAGATGCCTTTCCTGCCTATTTTAAACAAGCCAGATTAGGGAAATTGATCGGTACGCGTACTTGGGGCGGCCTTGTTGGCATTACCGGTTATCCGCGCTTGATTGATGGTGGTTATACCACGGCGCCTTCCTTTGCTTATTATGAGAAGGATGGAACCTGGGGAATAGAAGGTCATGGTGTAGACCCTGATATCGAGGTCATCAATGATCCCTCATTAATGGTAGATGGAGGTGACCCACAATTAGATGCAGCGATTGAATTGATGATGAACGAGATAAAGAGCAATCCTTATACACCACCTTCACGCCCGGCTTATCCCGATCGCAGTGGAATGGGGATCAAAGAAGAAGATAAGTAAAGTAATTGAAAAGAGAATAATATGTAGTGAGGTGGAAAGCTTCGGCCTTCCACCTCATTTTTTAGGCTTGAATGCTTGTGAAAGTTATTCCTTGGAAGGATCAACGTAATTATTCAAGATTAACCATGGGTCATTGGTTTTCTTTCGAAAATCTTCTGTTCGTTGACGCAGGTCATTTAAGACCGATTCGTATTGGGGATTATGCGCAAGGTTGTTGATCTCGTTTGGATCCGACTCAAGATCATAGAGTTCTTCTTCAGGGCGGTGCATATAATCCTTTACAGGCCGAGGGCCATACATCGTATCTCCGCGCTTAAGCACACCTTGCCAGGTGGCCGAGGCGTATAAATCGCTCGCGAAAGGGAAGGGAAGTGGGTACGCGAGATTGTGGATATATTTGTACTTCTTTGTACGCATTCCACGCGAGGGATAGTACATGGTGATTTCATGGAATGTATGTGAGAAGTAAATTTCTTCCCAGCCTGGAGGATTTTCATATTCAAGGATGGGCAGAATCGTTCGTCCATGTAGAGGGTATTCTGGAGGCTGCGCCCCCGTCCAATCGAGAATGGTCGGTACCAGGTCCGTAAATGAAACCATGGAATGATTCACGATGCCACGCTTTGTTTGATCTGGCGACCGCACAAGCATGGGAAGATTGATACCGGGATCATAGAGACATGTTTTTGCGCCTGGGAAGGCAATCCCATTGTCGCTGATATAGATCACAAGCGTATCTTCTTCTTTCCCGGTCTTTTTGAGCGCATCGAGAATAAGACCAATGCCCTTATCCATCCGGCTCACAGATTGATAGTATTCGGCAAGTTCCTTGCGTACTTCCGGTTGATCCGGGAGGAAATCGGGCACCTGGACATCATCGGGGGAGTAGACCGTCGGTTCGATATCCGATTGGTTGGTTTCATTTCCAAAACCTTTGCCCGCACGGTGAGGATCCGAATAGCCTACCAATAAGAAGAAAGGCTGATCTTCTGTTTCTTCAAAAAATTCACGTGCGCATTGAGCCATACCGGTCACATTCCGGCTGCCGCCATAAACGCGTCCCGGCGGCTGGTATTGATAAGGGTAGAGTTCGGCAGGGTTAACATGGAACTTCCCAATGATTCCCGTGCGATAGCCATGATCATTAAGTAATTTGGGGATCGATTGTACATAATCTCGTGTATAGAAGTGGTTGTACGAATGAGCATGGCCATACTGGCCATTATAGTGATTGTGCAAGCCGCTCATGATCACGGAACGACTGGCACTACAACTGGGGGTCGTGCAAAATGCGTTAGTAAATCGCACTCCCTCTTCGGCCAACTGTTCCAAGTGAGGCGTCTTGATGGCTGGATTCCCGTAACTTGGCATATCCATCCCGTGATCATCAGAAATGAGCAATAATACATTGCGCTTTCGTTTGGAAGGCGTTGCAAAGGTTGCTTTTGAAAGAGCCGGCAATGTTCCTGCAGCGATACCTGTGGCTAAAAAATCTCGACGTTTGATTGAATTCATAATATTATTCTCCTATTTCACAATGAATATTTCTCATTCATGGTGTCTCATTGAATTTCCCACTGGATCGACAAGGCTCCCCGTAAGTCCCCCATTTCGAATCCCGTGGCTTGATCGTTGGGATAATGTTCGTTCAAGGCTTCTTTTACGGGGGCAGGAATGTTATTTTCATTTCCATGGCATAGAAGACAGGTTGGATCATCGACGACAATGGGTAGCAAAACGGTGAGATAATCTTGTTCGGCGATGTAGATGGGATTGGGTTTCCTTTCTTGCTGAATCAGGGACTGCATATTTTGTAATTGCTCAAGTTCAGTTTGGGTGGGAATGTGTTTTTCTTCGTTCCGTACCTTATGGCTAATACGCCGCAGCTGAGTAATTTCAGGATATTCTTCGGTATACCTCTCCTCGACCTGGACAGAGACTTCTTTGCATACACCAATCGCCTCCGCTGGGCCACTTTCTGCGATGGCGTTTTGTAATTCTGTTTTCAATTCACTGGAAAACTGCTGAGCAATTTGTTTGCTTTGGAGGAGATACTCTTGGACTTGTTGATCCGTTACTTGGCTTTTCGTACATGATTGAAGCAGAAGGAATAGCATTGATATGAGAAAGACGCGCAAAACCATGGCTTTAGACTCCTTGGAAGAATAATGGATTTGCTTCATTCTACTAAAAATATAACCTGTTTGTGAATCGATAGACTTAATTTAAACGAAAGTTTTCAAAAGCGTGAAATTACGCTTTCCCAATAGTGGATAAATTCTTTATAATGAGAATAATGGTTTTTAAAATCGAATGGAGGAGGAAAGTATGCGACGCATTGCATTATTTTTTTGTCTACTCACAATCGTGATAGTACATGGTAGGACCGCCGAGATTGTTCGCAAGATCCCCGTGGCGCAAGGATTGGCTTCCCATCCTGTGAATGGGGGTCATTGTTTGATTTCAGACGGGACCTATCAATACATCGGGTTTTATGATCCCGCTCATCAAATGACGGTGGGAAAACGAAAACTCGGGGAGACCGAATGGGATTTCGTGAAATTACCTGAAAGGGTTGGCTGGGATACGCATAATAAAATCGTCATTTTTTTAGATCGTGCGGGAAAACTCCATTTAACTGGAAATATGCATGGCTCGCCCTTACGTTATTACCGAACTGAAGAGCCGGGAGATATTCATACATTGAAAGGGATCCATACATGGAGCGGAAAACATGAAAATCGCGTGACCTACCCAAACTTATTGAAACTGCGGGACGGGTCGATCCATATGATGTATCGTCTTGGTGGCAGCGGCAATGGAATGCGGCTCTTGGTTCATTACGATGAAGAGAGTGAAGAATGGACAGGGAGCGGCGAATCTTTTATCAGCGGTCGTGAAGCGGAACCAACGTGTAATGCCTATCCTTTCGGTGGTATTCAAGAAGACCAAAATGGCGTATTACATATCACCTGGTGTTGGCGGGAAACTCCCGATGTCGAAACGAATTTCGATATTTGTTATGCGCAAAGCACCGATGGCGGTTTTACCTGGCAAAAGTTGGATGGAACGAAATATGAGTTGCCCATCACTCCCTCGAATGCTGAAGTCGTGGATGAGATTGATCAAAAACACGGATTGATGAATGGCGGGTCTTTAGCCATTGATAAAGAAGGTAATCCCTATATTGGTTATACACGTTTTGACGAAAATGGGTATAATCAAATGTTTGTTGCTACCCCGGTTGATCACGAGTGGAAAATAGGGCGGGTTAGCGATTGGAAAGAACGCTTTTGGTTTGAAGGACGGGGCACCATTCCTCATTATCCCCCTATCCCACGTCTTGGAGTCCAAGGCGACGAAATTCATGTTTCTTATTCGTTTGATTTAGTCGAACCCAAACGGGGGAAAACAGTTTTTACCCGCGAAGCGTTATTAAATCAACAGCCGGACGAGTTTGAGTTCATACCGGCCGAAGAGACCGGACCTGTGGTTCCTAATATACGGGCTAAGAATCGTGGTCCGCTACCTGAAGGTGAAACGCATTACATGCAGCAAAGAGTGGATAAACCCAACCGAGACCGAAAACCTGATAATCCCATGGAACCGACAATGATTTATATTGTCGTGGTGAAACAATAGATAAAGGTATGAAACATAACAATCAAGAATATGTATTGTCGATCGACGCAGGGACTTCTTCAATTCGTACCCGTTTATATGACACCCGCGGGAATGAACTTGAAGCGATGTCTATCCAGCGTACCTATACCATGGATAGGACATCGGATGGTGGAGAATTTATTGATTTAGACCGCATTGTTCAACTCATTTTTGAGATCATTGATGAATCTACAAAGTGGATTGAAGAACAGGGTATACGGGTTATCGCGGTTTCTTGTTGTACATTTTGGCATAACCTTGTCGGGGTAAATGAAAAAGGTGAGGCATGTACTTCTTTACTGAATTGGAGCGACACCCGGCCGGAATGTGTGCTGCCCGACTTAGCAAAACGCATTGAGCCTACGCATTTCACCCAACGAACAGGATGTCCCTTCCATGCGAGTTATTTACCCGCCAAGATTGTATGGCTAAAAAACAATATGCCCGAGCGTGTTAAGCATCTATGGGCATGGATGTCGTTGGGCGAATATCTCTTTTTCCGTTTAACGGGAGAACGGGTCTGTTCTTATTCCATGGCTTCAGGCACAGGATTGTTGCACAGTGCCAAATGCGAATGGGACAGTGAAATTTTTGAGGCGATTGGGGTAGAGCGTAGTCAAGTCAGTAATTTGGGCGACCTTGATGAAGGTGGGTTTTTCCTGCGAGATGAATTCAAACAACGTTGGCCAGGGTTGCGGGATGCACAATGGTTTCCTGCGATCGGCGATGGAGCGGCGAGCAACATTGGCTGTGGAGCCGTAACACCAGAACGACTGACGTTGATGGTGGGAACTTCAGGGGCGATGCGCATGGTATGGAAAGGGGACTATCGTGAGCCTGCCCAGGGGCTTTGGTGTTATCGTATTGATCGTCATCGACCTATCTCCGGAGGGGCTTTAAGTAATGGCGGAAATCTTCTGCAATGGGCTATGCGCACATTGAAACTGGGTGATCTCAAGCAAATCGAAGAAGCCTTAAGAAATCGCACACCAGATGCTCATGGGCTTACGTTTTTACCTTTTTTGGCTGGTCAACGCAGCCCCAGATGGAATCCTGAGAGCCGCGGATTAATCCACGGCTTACGGTTATCCACGGAACCTATTGATATTCTTCAAGCGGGTATGGAAGCCGTAGCTTATCGCTTCCGGCTGATTTATGAACTTTTATCTAACCAAGTAGAACGAAATCAGGAGATGATCGCAACCGGCGGGGCTTTACTGCAATTGCCTGTCTGGATACAAATCATGGCCGATGTTATACAATGTGTTGTTTATCCCTCGCAAGTAAAAGAAGGTTCTTGCCGGGGTGCGGCTTTGTTGGTTTTGGAAGCATTGGGAGCGATTGAGGATATATCCCGTATCGAAACCATCGTCGATGAGCCTTTTTATCCGCGTGAAGAGGCCTTCCAATTCTATGAGAAAGGTTTCCAAAGACATTTGGCGCTTGAAGAAAAACACATACGAGCAAATAAAACCAATATGGACTTGTACTAAAGAAGGAGAAATGAGAAAGATGGGACAAACTTTTGGTGTTATTGGATTAGCGGTTATGGGTGAAAACATCGTTTTGAATATGGAACGAAACGGGTTTCCGGTAGCTGTTTATAACCGAACTTCGGCCAAAACCAAAGATTTTATTGAAGGGCGTGGCGCTGAGAAAAATATTATCGCAACTTATTCCTTGGAAGATTTCGTAAAGGCTTTGGAGCCGCCTCGAAAAATATTACTCATGGTAAAAGCCGGGCATGGTGTTGACGCGGTCATGGAACAACTTGTACCGCTTTTAGACGATGGCGATCTAATCATTGATGGCGGTAATTCCTTCTTTAAAGATACGGAACGACGTATGGATCAGATGAAATCAACCAAGCTCTATTTTATGGGATGCGGGATCAGTGGTGGGGAGGAAGGAGCCTTATGGGGCCCCAGTATCATGCCCGGGGGGGATAAAGAAGCGTATGATCTTGTTGAACCTATCTTTAAAGAAATCAGTGCGAAAACAGATTCTGGCCCCTGTGTCGATTATATGGGGGCCCGTAGTGCCGGGCATTTTGTGAAAATGTGCCATAACGGCATTGAATATGGGGATATGCAATTAATCGCCGAGACGTATGATTTATTACGCCATGCTTTAGGTCTTTCACTGGATGAAATTGCAGATATTTTCAGTGAATGGAATAAAGGAGAACTGAATTCCTTTTTAATTGAAATTACCGCCAACATTGTGAATTATCCCGATGATCAAGGAAGTGAAGATGTATTGATTGACCGAATCTTAGATAAGGCTGAACAAAAAGGTACCGGAAGATGGACTTCGCAAACCGCGATTGAATTGGGGATTCCCATCCCGACTATTACCGCTTCCGTAGATGCCCGAGCCATGTCTTCGATGAAAGAAGAAAGAGTACAAGCCAGCCGCATGTATCCGGTTCAGAATTATTCGGTTCCTTACGATAAAGAAAACTTTGTTCGCTGTGTGCGTGAAGCATTATACGCCTCAAAGATTTGTTCTTACGCACAGGGTTTTGCGTTGATGCGCCAAGCCTCAAACGAGTACCACTTAGGTTTAAATTTTGGTTCTATTGCGCGTATTTGGAAAGGGGGTTGTATCATTCGGGCTGTATTTTTGGATCAAATACGCGAAGCGTTCGAGCAACATCCCGACTTACCTAATTTATTGGTCGCTCCCACATTCCAAAAAGAGATACAAGAGAGAATTGATTCCTGGCGCTGGACTGTGAAAATGGCAGCCGAAGTGGGGATCCCGGTGCCCGCCATGAGCGCCTCTTTGGCCTATTTTGATGCCTACCGCCGCGAGAGGCTTCCTGCGAATTTAATTCAAGGACAACGCGATTATTTTGGTGCACATACTTATGAACGGGTGGATCAAGAAGGTGTTTTCCATACCCAATGGTTTGATTAGATTCTTTTTACTTTTTGAGAATGGTTTTTACAGATTTGAGATAAATTGAATCCATGCTTTTCTCTAGAAACGATTCTTGGATACAAAAAATAAGATATTGTATCGGATCATGTCACAAATATACTGTTTCTTATTACTTTTTGAAGAAAATCTTAATTTAAACACTTAAACAATCTCTGATTTAAATGTTCCTTTTGATTAGAGTTATAGTTCAATCCGCTAGGTTGATCACTTGGCGGGTTTTTATTTAGGTACATCCATTGCTATAAAGAATCTGTATCTCATCGTTTAAAGATTAGAAAGGGTTTAGCATGTTTAACAACTTGAAACTTGGCTGGAAAATTGGTCTTGGATTTGGGACGCTTATAGTGATTTCCGGTGTTTTAGGGACACTTGCCATTTTAAAAATGGTAAACGTTCAATCACAGTCGACGATTTTGGCACAGGAGTACATTCCTGAAGTCAATGTAGCCAATGAAATCGAGCGAAATGCTCTTATGACGATGTACAACATGAGAGGCTATGCCTTATCCGAGGAGGAACAATACCTTCAACTGGGAAGGCAATATCTTGATAGTGTCAAACAAGAATTAGAAAATGCGAAAAAACTTGCGCAAGACTCTGCCCATTTAGTGAAACTGAGAAATGAGATCGACGAGATAGTATCGAAAGTTGCTCAGTACGATAATTTGAGTAATCAGACGGTTCAGAAAAATAGCCAAATCGATTCCAATCGTCAAACGATGGATGATACCGCTACTGAATTCATGAAGAATTGCGAAGATTTTGTCTCAGGGCAAAATCTTCTTTTAGAAAATGATATTGATGAAAATGTAACGTTAATCCAAGAGCGGGTTACAAAAATCAACCTTGTTAATGATGTGATTGATCTTGGTAATGAAATAAGGCTTATGTCGTGGCGCTCTCAAGCCGACCGTGATCCCGAAATGGCAAAAACCGCTTTAACCCGTTTCGAGGAGATGGAGAAAAAGTTTGAGGAACTGGGTGAAATTACACGTCTGGATGTAGATATTCAACGTATCAAGGACACAAAGACCGCCGCTATACAGTATCAAGAAGCGATCCAAGATCTCTTACAAGGTTGGAACCAAATTTATGGTGATCAATCTACAAATCACTCCGCTACTTCAACTTGGAATAATCAAGCTGACAATCTGCGAAAGAACATCGTTTCTCAAATGGATCAAGCAGCGAAGACTTTCATTCAAAATTGTGAAGATTTTATTGCAGGTCAAAATCAACACCTCGTCCAAGAGATAGGAAGTATGAAATCTTCGTTGAATGAGCGAAAAACCAAAATTCAATTGGTGGGTACCATCTTTAATTTGGGAAACGAGGCCCGTCTCGCTGCATGGAAATCACAAGCCCAGAGGGATCCTACGTTGATTGAAGATGCGCAATCCATTTTTGTTACCTTGGATACAATCTACGAAGAATTAAGCAAAATTACTCGGCTTGATGAAGATATCGAACGCATAAACAATACAAAGAACGCGGGGAATGCTTATCAGCAGGCGATGAATGATCTACTTGTTCAATGGAAAGAAAAAAATAGCCTTGATCAGAATCGAGATGCGGTGGCTACAGAGGTTCTCACCTCGGTACAAACTACCGCAGAGACAGGGACCAATGAAACAACGAAGATCGCTCAAGACACGAATGACTCATTAAGTGCCGCTCGTCAAGTGTTAGTCATTGGCTTAATCATCGCATTGGTGATTGGCATTGCCTTGGCCTTCTTCTTAACTAAGGGGATTGTTGGTCCCATCCGGCGCACCGTGAAATTCGCCCAAGCGGTGGCCAAAGGTGATTTAACCCAACAAATTCATGTGGATCAGAATGATGAAATTGGCATGATGGCGGATTCGCTTAACGAAATGACCAACAGTTTGAATGATTTGATGAATGGGATTCAACTTGCAGCGGAACAAGTCGCGGCTAGTGCAGAAGAACTTTCGGCGGGAGCTGAAAACCTAGCCCAGGGAGCCACCGAACAGTCTAGCAATCTGAATGAAGCCTCTTCTTCGATCGATGGTCTTGTAAAATCGATTGAAGGCAGTGCAGAAAGTGCCATTAAAACGGACGGCGTATCTTCACAAGCGGCAATTGAAGCCGACAAAGGGGGGAATGCGGTTGTGGATACAGTAGAAGCGATGAAGCAAATCGCAGATAAGATCTCCATTATCAATGATATCTCTGATCAAACCAACCTCCTTGCACTGAATGCTGCCATCGAAGCCGCACGCGCGGGAGAGATGGGCAAAGGGTTTGCTGTGGTAGCCGTCGAAGTACGCAAGCTGGCTGAACGCAGCCAAGTAGCCGCTAAAGAAATTAGCGAACTCTCACGTAATAGTGTTGGCAAAGCAGAAGAAGCGGGAAGTTTGATCCAATCGGTGGTTCCAGGAATCAAGAACGCTTCCCAGTTGGTACAACAGATCAATCTTTATTGTCAAGAGCAAACCGAGTCCGCAAATCAAATACGAAACGTGATTCATCAGTTGGATCGAGTCACTCAGGAAAATTCTTCGGTTAGTGAAGAAACCGCAACCGCCAGTGAAGAAATGTCCGCTCAAGCCCAATCATTACAAGAGATGATCTCACGCTTCAAGACTACGGGGAAACGGAATGAGTCCTACTCCATGGATTCTTCCTCGAAAGCCTTACCGTACACGAGCAGTCACGAAGAGTTTCATTAATTTGTGAAATTGTAGGGAAAGTGGGATGGATCGCCGTTTTTTTTATCCCACTTTTATATTCTTAAAAGGAATTCGTCTCTAAAATCTTTTAATTTATAAATTTATTCTATCTTGGATTGGGGAGTTCGGATGAGAGTTCTTGTCGTCGATGATTATGAAGTTATTCGTAAAATTCATATAACGAACTTAAAAAAAATGGGGATTGTTACGATTCAAGAAGCGGTGAATGGAAAGGAAGCGGTGGATGCGGTGTTGTTGGAAGCGTTTGATTTGATCTTGATGGATTGGCACATGCCGATTATGAATGGAATTGAAGCGTTAACGATCCTGCGGGAAGAAGGAGTACAAACCCCCATCGTTTTTTGTACCGACGAAAAACAAAGCGAATCAACCGCCCAAGCCTTGAATTGCGGTGCGGATCAATACCTTGTTAAGCCGTATACACCAACTCAATTCCGTTCTGTGATCTCTCAATTTATAAAGTGAATACCCTTTAACTACCTAGGAGTTCTTGTTTTATGTCAAGTACGTCATCTATAACATTTCGTGTTCTCGCTGTGGATGATGAAGAAAATATCCTCTATCTCTTCCAAAGGATTTTTCAGAATATCAATACAATAAAAAACCGCTACAGCGAGGATGTCAATGAAAATATTTATTATGAAATAACATTATGTCAACAAGGAGATCAAGCCGTAGAGAAAATCCGCGAATCGATTTTTGAAAAGAGACCTTTTTCCTTAATCTTTCTTGATCTCAATATGCCGCCTGGTCCTGATGGGATTTGGACGGCAGAACAAATTCGCAAGTTGGATTCTCAGGTAGAATTTGTACTGGTTACTGGAATAAGTGATTACAATCCTCATGAGATTGCGCAACGAATTGGTCCCCCAGATAAATTTTTATTTCTTCGCAAACCCTGCCAAATTGAAGAAATTATTCAAATGACCTTTTCATTGTGTTACAAATGGAAAAATGAAAAGAAACTTCTTGAAGTGAACCGGCAATTAGAAGAGAAAATTGTCGATCGGACTCGTGAATTACGCGATCTCAATAAACAGCTACAAATTGATATTGAAGAACGTAAACGGGTTGAACAAGACTTGAGAGATAGCGAAGAGCGCTTTCGCCTTATTAGTGAATCCGCGAAAGATGCCATTGTGATGATTGATCACGAAGGATACGTGCACTATTGGAATCAGTCTGCCGAAAGGATTTTTGGGTATACATCGAAAGAAGCCTATGGAAAAAAAGTCCACGACCTCATTGCTCCCGAACGCTATGCCTTTTTTTATACGCAAGGGATGGAGCGCTTTCAACGCACTGGAGAAGGGGAAATATTTGACACCGCGGTAGAACTTAATGCACTCACCAAATCAGGAAAAGAGATTCCGGTTGAGTTAACCGTTTCGAAATTGGTTTTTCATGGGAAATTACACGTAATAGCCATCATCCGCGACATTTCAGAACGCAAACAAGCGGAAGAAGAATTAAAACAAAGCAAACGTGCAGCAGAGCAGGCGAATCAAGCCAAAAGCCAGTTTTTGGCCAATATGAGTCACGAAATTCGTACCCCGATGAATGCAATTATGGGCATGGTGGATTTGGCGTTGAATACTGAATTGGATTCCGAACAACGTGAATACTTAGACATCGTCAAGGAATCTGCCGATGCTTTACTCATGTTGTTGAATGATATTATTGATTTCTCCAAAATCGAAGCCGGAAAACTGGATCTGGAAAAAGTAGAGTTTCATCTCCAATCCAGTTTAAGTGAAATGCTGCGTACCTTATCCATCCGCGCCCGGCAAAAGAATTTGGAATTGTTATTCTACGTATCACCCGAGGTCCCGACTCTCTTAATTGGAGATCCCGCTCGGCTGCGGCAAATCATTATTAACCTGGTAGGGAATGCCATCAAGTTTACCGAAGAAGGAGAAGTTTACATTCATGTTGATGTTGAATCAAAGAGCAAAGACCGGGTTCGTCTTTATTTTCAAGTAAAAGATACGGGAATTGGTATCCCTCAAGATATGCAGGAACAGATCTTTAATGCATTTGAACAAGTCGATCACTCATTCACTCGTAAGCATGGGGGTACAGGGTTAGGTTTGTCGATCTGTAAGCGACTCACCCAATTGATGAAAGGTTCGATTTGTGTTGAAAGCCCCGTGCCAGATTGGGACCCCAAGAAATCCACTTATCCCGGGAGTGTCTTTCATTTCACCGTTGAATTTGAACGGATTGAGGAGAGTGAGCATCAGGAAGAAATCGAATTCACGCCATTTCGCGGGATCCCTATTTTGATTTTGGATGATCACCGAGGAAATTGCGAAATAATGCAACGTTATCTACGTTCTTGGATGATGAGACCTTGCGTCATTCAACATCCCATGGATCTTCTTTCAACCTTGGAAACCGCGATGGAGTTAGAAAACCCATTTCAAATCGTCGTCATTGATTCTGAAATGCCAGAATTTAATGGACTCGAAATGATCCAACAATTAAGGCACCAAGAAAAATTCAATTCACTCAGGATTATCTATATGACGGCTCTGGGTGAAAGCCTTTCTCCCCGATTAATTAAAGAACACAATATCGCTTCTGTCTTACATAAACCGGTAGAACCATCGGAGTTACTCCAGGCCTTACGCATTGCTCTTGGTTATGAAAAAGCCGAAGAACACTACACACTTGAAAGGAAAACCTCTATTGCGCAAGAGGGCGCCTTGCATATTCTGCTGGCCGAAGACAATGTATTTAACCAAAAAGTGATTGTACATCTTCTTGAAAAACAAGGCCATCGGCTTTCCATCGCTAGCAATGGGAAGGAAACCGTCGATCTTGTTTGTCAGGAAGATGTTGATCTTATTTTGATGGATGTGCATATGCCTGTAATGGATGGAATCGAAGCCACCCAAACAATACGAAACATAGAACAAGAGTGGGGTACACATATCCCCATCATCGCGATTACCGCAGCGGCCATAAAAGGGGATATGGAAAAATGTTTAGAAGCCGGTATGGATGATTACATCGCCAAGCCGATTAAAACCGAACAAGTCAATCAAAAAATTGCCGCTTATTGTCTGAAAGAAGAAGTGCCAAAGGTTGACGAAGAACAAAGAGAACCATCGAAAGAAATGATCGATCCATCTCAGATTATGGAGCACGTAGACGGAGATGAAGAGCAACTAAAAGAATTAATTCAAGTCTTCATTGGGAATGCAAATGAGATGATGCAAAAAATTGAAGAGGCTATTCAAAACGAAGATTATGACCAACTTCGAGAAGCCGCTCATAGCCTCAAAGGCACGGTAGCTTTCTTCGGTGCCGAAACCGCCCGAGAAGCCGCTTTGCAATTAGAATGGGTTGGACGTAACCGGGACGAAGCCAATCGAGAAAATGCTTGGAAACAAGTCGAAACTGAGATGAACGCTTTAAAAAATTATATGATCAGCAAAGGTTGGTATTCAATGGAAGGCTCTTCTTGAAGCGATTTTTTTGGCGCGTGTATTTAAAGCATTCTCATGAAAAATGAAAAATAACATGAAAGTAAATTGAACAATAAGATGACGAACTCTATCATCGTATGGTTTCGGAATGATTTACGCTTGCAGGATCAACCCGCTTATTATCATGCTTGTCGTAGCAACAAACCAATCATTCCGGTGTATCTATTCTCTGATCAAGATGCAAACTCTCTTGGAAGTGCGAGTAAAGTCTGGCTGCATCATTCTTTATATGCTCTCCAGCAATCGCTCCATAAACATCATTTACGCTTAATCCTCCGTAAGGGTGAGCCCTTATCCAATTTGTCTCAATTGCTGCTCGAGACAGGTGCAGATGAAGTGTGTTGGAACCGTTGCTATGATCCACAAACACTAAAAGAGGATAAGAATATTGAGACAAAATTAAACGCTCAAGGCTTTAAAACCAACGTTTTTAATGGTTCTCTCCTTGTGGAACCGTGGGCAATGAAAACTAAGCAGGGAACTCCTTATAAGGTATTTACTCCATTTTGGAAATCCTTTTCTACATGGTTCAACACCCATACTCCATTACCCCAAGATTGGAAAGCAACCATTCCGGAAAGATGGCCGAACAGTCTATCCATCGAGCAGTTGGTGTTAATGCCTAAAAAAACAGGGTATACCCCAATCGAAGAAACATGGAAGATGGGGGAAGAAGCGGCCTACGATCGATTACAAAGGTTTTTGGATCATCACTTGGAACAATATGAAATAACCCGCAATGATCCTTCTATTTGGGGAACTTCACGTCTATCACCCTATTTACATTACGGCGAAATAAGTCCAAGGCAGATATGGGATGCGGTGACAGAGAAAATATCGACCCTACGTTTAGAAACAATGAAAACGTCTGCCCGATTTTTTTTGCGGGAGATGGTCTGGCGGGAGTTTGGCCATCATCTCTTATACCATTTCCCTGACATGGTTTGTCATTCTATGCGTAAAGAGTTCACCCGATTTCCCTGGGTTGAAAATCAAGAACTATTAAAATGCTGGCAAAAAGGAAAGACAGGATACCCCCTTGTCGATGCCGGCATGCGCGAACTTTGGCACACAGGATGGATGCACAATCGCGTGCGTATGATCGTTGGGTCCTTTCTGGTCAAAGATTTACTCATTCCATGGCAACAAGGCGAACGATGGTTTTGGGATACGCTCGTGGATGCGGATCAGGCAAGCAATAGCATGAATTGGCAATGGGTCGCGGGGTGTGGCGTGGATGCATCTCCTTTCTTTCGTATCTTTAATCCCGTCACTCAGAGCGAGAAATTTGATCCCCAAGGAAAATATCTCAGACAATGGCTGCCTGAAGTAAGAGAGCTGGATGACAAATGGATACACAAACCTTGGGAAGCCTCATCGGCGGTGTTAGACCGTGCAGGGATCTGCTTGGGGAAAAATTATCCCTGGCCGGTTGTTGATCACCGTTTCGCTCGACAAAAAGCCTTAGAGGCTTTTGAGTCGATAAAGAAATCTAAGTGAATAGATTCAAGGCAGGGTGACTGAATGTAGTTATCAGCCCACTCCCTTCAATTTAATCAATCTTTTGTATTTTATTTCCACCTGTAACAAAGGTTGAGAATTCAGTCGTATCCTGGTCAATCACTGCAGCCCCCACTTCTCCTTCGGTTTGGATGAATTTATTTTTTATGCTCGGACCGCTGTTATTTTGCAATAAAATCGAAGCGAAGCGGTCGCCGGTTTCATCCAAGGGTAATTGCAAGGAATAAAAAGAGTCATGATTTGAAAAGGAGTAGTCTCCCAAATTCCTCTTGTTTTTATAAGGATGCAACAAAGTCACGAAGTTCGCTGTTTTTGATTTTTCCTTCGGGGTTGCGGTGAGATGGTATTCGGTTAGTTTGACTCGTGGCCGGGGTGGAGGATCAAACTCATCGGTTTGTTCTAGATTCAATTCTTCGGGCCAAAGGAAATCCACCTCACAATGGGCTTTATTATTCGAAACTGTAATCTGGTGTTGATCTTGAATCTTCATTTTGGTTGGAGAATGGAGATACCATTCAAAAGACGACGGCTCGGGGGCTTCAAGGGTATCAAAGATGACAATCCAATCCGGTTTAATAAAGAGGATTCTCCGTGTAAATCGATCCAGGTTATCGCCATAGGCCTCTTGGGTTTCACCGGAAACATAGTCAAAAATATCAGCCGTGGAAAATTCAAGAATTTTTCCTTGCGCGCTGGCTGTATGTTTTTCTTGTGACTTTCCATTTACTGAAATGCAATTGGTAGATTTCGTATGCCACATCCAATTACGGTGATGATCGCTACCGTAAATATCTCGTCGTCCCGAACGGATGAACAAGCGTTCACCGAAAGCATAAAGTAAAAAAGAATTATTGGATTCATAGCCATGACTTTGAGTTCCAAAAGGACTGCTCTTGAAAATCACTTCAATATTCTCTTGCGCATCGAAAAGATCTACATTCAGCACCGCCTGCCCTGTACCCCAGAAGCAACGTGAGGTAGGGAGGTTTTCTGGAGCATGAGCCTCGACCTCAGGAAGCGCTCCCCGTACAAATCCAATATAGCCTCGGGGCTTATAATCATAATCATGAGCATCGACATACCACTTCCAATAAGGATTCTGTGCTTGGGCAGAAAAGATAGACATCAGTTCACAGTTATCACTTGACTTTCGGCGGGCGGTCAAATCTCCAAACCCACCCCCTTGGGTGCCTGGAGGCTGAAGATACATGGGATAATACCCAATTTGGGAAAAATAAGGTTTATCAAACGCATCGATCTCCATAGCGACTCGCATGACATCCGCCCACCAGGTAAAGCGGTTGATGTAACTTCGCCAGTAAGAAATCCCCTCATGCCATCCCCCATCGTCATCGCTCCACACGGGATAAACATTTGCAAATACATTGGCTGCGAACCAGACCCACTCTTGTGCTTCAGGGATTTCATCAAGAAAGGCGATTCCTACTTCGCCGAGAAAATGCCACGCCCGGTTACTATGGCTGGAATAGGGACGCCATAGATGGCGCGGATGGAGATGGTTATACATCTCTTGCCCTCGAATGCGCATGACCTGCCGGCATTTTTCCCGTTCTTCTTCACTGAGTTTGTTATATAAGAAGGTATAAGTGCGTGCGAAATAGTAGTTATATGGCATCCCGGCTTCATCGTTATAACGATAACCGGTTGCGCCTTTTGGATCCCATTCCGCGCAATCGATTAGAATTCGCTTAGCTAGTTGAGCGTATTCTTCTTTTTCACTCAGTAAGTGAGTAAAAGCCAAGGTCGCAGCCCCATTCAGGGCCTCGATTGTGTATACTCGATTGCCCCACCAGATTTCCCGCCATTCTTCGCTTTTGCGTTCTACATCATCGGGATATTTAGGCGGTTCTTCCGTCGGTGGGGGATCATTCAGCAATCGTTCAGAGCGCTTAATTAGATCATCGTAAATATCGCGAAGATCACTCTTCGCTCGTTTTTTTAAGTTGGCCATTTGTTCGGGACGAACAAATAAACGCGGATGTTCTTTAGGTATACGTTGGAGGAGATCCTCTTTTGTCGGTAAGACTAATTGATTGGCAGCTTCGGCAATGTTAAATGAACGAATTGTGCTCCATGAAGAGGTTTCATTCTCTTTATTGGTAAAGCGAAAGCGCCAGTACCATTGTCCCGAATCAAAGAGTTCAGGTGGTTTATGAACGTTATAAGTTATTTGATCAAATTGATAATCGACCTGCGAAAAATCCTTAGAACGCGAACATTGGATTTCATAAGTCTGTGCATTGTCTTGTGGACGCCAAGAAAATGCCGGTGGGGTTTCTTGAATTGTTTTTCCCTCTTGAGGATGGAATCCCCACTCACTGGCTCTTCCAGGAGCCTCGTTGACGCTAAGTGCGAAGCTGATGGCTGTCGGAAAGAGGGTCAAAGCGAGCAGGAGAAGACTTCGATGAATACGAATAAATGGAATGGATCGAAGAAAGTGAGTTAAATGAGCCATAGCGTTCTCTCCTTCATCATTTTCTTTGTTATAACATGGCTACGGTACTATAATCAACGAAAAGCAACAAAGTTATCGTCTCCGTTGCGGATAATCATCATCGTATCCTCATTCCGCGCATCGGGATAAAAATGTTGTGCGAGAAAATCCGGTCCGGTAACAATGAAACCCATCGGAGGCAGCAGGGTTTGATTGTGAAGATAATCTTCTGGGCCATAGTTCACAACGATTATCCAATGTTCACCGAATTGGGAACGTTCTACCGTGCGATCTTCTGTGAGATATTCATGGTTGGTCATTGGAAGTAAAGCTACTTTTTCGGCGATAGGAGATAATAATTCGTAGGTATTTTTTATAAAACAATCCATTGGATGTTTATAATGGTTGCCTCGTGCAAAGGTATATTTGGGCTGGGATAAGTCGAATTCACCGGGTTCATTTTCCCAATATTTGTGAGGACCAATTTGATATAACGGCATGGTTCCTGTAGCGAGATGCTTGAGGATTTTTGTTGCGTCTCCAATCCCGCACCGATCGCCTTGATGGGTTAGCATGACAATGTATTCATGGAAAACCAGGGGAAAGAAGGGAATGGTATAAGCTCCACGATTGGGGAAATGATCAAGCATTCTTTCGCCACTAAGTATACCTTCGAAATAATGGCATACGGGAACGCCAAATTCCATACCCGTTTCAGAACCCGTAATAGGAAACAAGGAAGAGGCATAGCGGAACAACTCTTGTTTATAATGAAGATCATCCGCATAAGCCAGAGGATTCTCAGGGTGGTGGGATTCATACAACGGAGCCGCAAAAGTTGTATCGATAAAATAGGCGTTGGGTTGATAGCGTTCTTTGACATCGGGAAGATTTCTTTGTGCGAATTCCAAACCATAATTCGAGGCGATAAGCCAAGCTTGTCCACCTGCCCAAACTCCTCCTTTCATCCGTTTTTGATTGGCATTCATCAGAATCATCTCGGGATCCCATGAAGGAGCATCTTCGTACATATCCTGGTAATTATCATGAAGACCGAATAGATAATCAAAAGAACGCACTTGCTTGGAAATAGCCCGCACTCCCTCATCGCCGCCGATCTCTTCAGCCGCGGGTAGAATATCGGGATGTTGATTGTCATAGCCTCGATGGATCCAACCCGCAAGCACAAATAACGCCTTCTCGAGTTCTAGCTTCTCATGTAGATGATGAGCGATCGCAAGACAATCTTTGTCCGTATAAGCGTTATTCACTCGTTCTTGAATTTCACCTTTTTCATTTTCACGTCGGTGGCGTACTAAGACAAAAGGTTTGAATTCCGGAGCACCTAGTAGTTTATGGAGTTCCGGATTACGTTTTAATTGTTCTTTGAGAGGTACAAATTTTTCATTTTCCTTGATTTGATCGCGATAAGTTTGTGCAATATCTACATAGGAATCCCCTTGATTTAAATGCATAGTAAAACTTTCTTCTTGTTTTGGAACATGAAGATCGGCGGAGAGGATTTGACGTTTTTCTTCCTCATTGATGAGAGAGTGAGATTGTATTGAGGTGTAAGGGCGGTTCCAAGAGAGCGTGAGGCTGGAATGATTGGAAATCATCCCACACATAGGCATATTCAAACCACCCCATCCTTGATAGGTATGGAAAGCATGGCGAAATTCATAGCCTGAATCTGCGGGGAAAAATTGCCCTTCCAGGCGGGGAACTACGAGCCCACCCCCGAGTGTTTCTGTCGTCCAAAGGAGTTTTTCAAACACCAATTTTTCTAACGAAAGTTCTTGGGATGAGTTCCAATTCCAGGTCAATGCCGGTTTATCTTCGTGTATCTGTAATTTTAAATCCACGTAATGGTGGTCATCGATGGTTTTGCGTAAAGTGCAGGAATCGGAGGAAACATGATGGCTTCGTAACTGATTCAGTGCGATACGCTTAAACTGAGTGCCTTGACGTACATAAGCGTGTGCTACAGGTGTTTTAGGGAAGCTTTGCCAAACGGCTTGGTTCTTTTTATTTCTGAGCAAGAAAATACCTTCTTTTAAATTTACTTTTAAACCAAGAGCCTTACTCTCTAAGTCGATCGTGGAAGGTTGCTGAAAACGTTCTTGCAACTGATGCCAACGGGCCTGAGATTCTTCTTGATCCAAAGGCTGAATAGAAACCGGTTGAAGTGAGGGCGCTTCTTCCTGAACAGTAATTGGGTCTTCCAAAAAAGTATCAAGACTCCGTTGCCCATTTTCTGGATTCCACAAACCCACCCGTATTTGATATTCTCCTACTGGTGTATTTTCGGGTACAGTCGAGTAAAGAGGGCCATCTTGTACGTTCTCTTTTGTATTCCAATAGTAGGTTTCCAGAGAAGGTTCGTGATCCGCTTGCCACTCAATTTCTGACTTGTCATCCTTGGGAACGAAGTGAACAAAAACCCTCTCTTTTTGTTCGGTAGGCTGTCCATAATTGCTAAATTGGAAACGCAATTTTACCTGTGAGCCTGGAGAAATAATGGTGGGTGTCACAGAACTAGCCTGAAGCGCGGGTTGAAATTCTTGCCCTTGCGCTGTATGAAAAATAACTAAAGATACCAATAACAAACATATTTTTGGAATAGCATGAAATCTCATATGTCACTATACCTTTTTCGATGAATTATGGAAAAATAGGGTGTATAAATGTAGAGCATTATGGCATAACTTCCTGAATATTTCATCCTGTAGATCGTGGATGAGTTCAGATTTGTGGAAAGGTGGAAATAATGAGTTTATTCAGATGGCTAATAATTGGGGTGGTTATGATCAGTGTTGGAGCACAGGCTTCGAGTGAAGAACGGGTTATTCTTGGATTGGAAAACCTTCTCAACAAGCACGTGGATCTAATTCAGGATAAAAATGTAGGGATAATTGCCAACCATACCTCGGTAGATGTCGAAGGGAATCATATTGTTGATTTAGTTTCAAATCATGCCAACGTCAAAGCCGTATTTGGGCCGGAGCATGGTTTTCAAGGTGATGTCGATGATGGAACGGAGATCGAAGACCAGCACCGGGATGAACTGCAAATTTACAGTATTTATGGCAACTATCGGATGCCAACTCGAAAGATGCTAGAAGACCTCGATATTTTGATCTATGACATACAAGACGTTGGAGTTAAATTCTATACCTTTATATCTAATCTATTCTTGTCTATGAAAGCGGCTAAACGGGATGGGGTTCGAGTGATTGTCCTGGACCGTCCCAATCCGATTACGGCGACCCGAGTGGAAGGCGCGGTCACGTATCCCTCGAATGCGAGCTTTGTAGGTGTCGCTCCCTTACCCATACGCTATGGGATGACCGTGGGCGAATTAGCCAAACTTTTTAATCAAGAAGCCTACTTGGGTTTCGCGATTGATTGCGATTTAACCGTTATCCCGATGAGTGGGTATAAACGATCCATGTGGTATAATGAGACCGGCTTACCTTGGATTAAGCCTTCACCGAACATGCCAGATTTGCAAACCGCCATGATTTATCCTGGTAACTGTTTGTTTGAAGGAACAAATTTGTCTGAAGGGCGGGGAACTTATCAACCCTTTTTACAAGTAGGTGCTCCTTTCTTCCAGGCGGAGAAATGGATCGAGGAAATCGACGAAGAATATTTTCGTGGGGTTGAAGTCGAGACAACAAGATTCACCCCAAAAAGTATTCCCGGAATGGATACGCGGCCAAAACATCAAGATACAAAGTGCCAGGGGTTGACTTTTCACATAACCAACCCCGATGAGTTTAAACCGATCCCAATGACCGTAGCCTTATTGGTGGAAGCCCAGAAAAAATTCGCTTCTTCCATCAGTTACCGACGTTATATGGATAATTTATGGGGCAGTGAAAATCTGCGTTCGATGCTAAACGATGAGTTTGATACTCCCACAATTCTTCAAACATTTAACGAAGATCTCGAGCGTTTTAAGAAAGTTCGCAAAAAATATTTGATTTATGATTAAGTCTCTTCTAGTACGAGTTTCATCGCTCGAGAGAAAAAACTCCAGGTCTTTTTCTCTTCTTCTAACTCTTTATTACCTTTCGGAGTTAGGGAGTAAATACGGACTTTTGTGCCTGTATCCCGCATTTTCCACTCCGAATGAATGAGTCCATTTTTTTCTAATTTGTGCAGAGTAGGATAGATGGTTCCTTCACCAAAGGAAAACACACCTAGACTTTTTTCCTGAATTTTTTCATCTAATCCGTAAGCATGACAGGGGCCATCTTTCAGTACCGCTAAGAGAATCGTTTTTAAATGCCCTTTCATTAGTTCTCGATCAAATTTCATTTGATTCCCCATTAACCATTAATATTGTTTCTATTACTATATCATACAAGGCTATATATTATAAGGTATAATTACAATTGTAAAGTACTTGATTTCTGTAATATTCGAAAGGAGAATCAAAGAGTAAGTATTGCTAAATTTGTATAGACTTTTATGGATAAATTAATATCTATAACGGTTTAATATTGCCTCTAATGGGCTTGATAGGGGGGGCAGGGGGCTTGTCTACTCGCAATTGAAGACTCTACTTGTTAATAAAATCCATTGATTTCGAGTACGGAAAAATGTTAAAAATCAAGACCTTGTTCATGGAGTTTATTAAGCTTTAATAATTAATCCGATCTTAAAATCCATTTGAAGCTCGAATTTTTTTGTCAATTTGTGCGAATTGAATACGTGCTATCTCTCTTACCCCATCGCAGGATAACCTTCTAGAAATCTCATAGACGGCAAATAGCTGGCAGATTGCACTTTAGGAATACAAAAAACTAGATGAAAAGAGGCTTAAGGGTGGGTCAAAAACCAAACGTTGCCCTGGGTCAATTTCCAAACGGTGCCAGCACCAGAGCATCATTGCAAACTTCAGTACAGGCAAAGTGGGCTTCTGTATCTGCAATAATTCAAATAACCCAAATACAGATATAACAACCTCAGATTAAATGATTTATAGATTCTGGATTGATTGTCATAGTGAATGGATCTTCCCTTGCATTCATTCTAACTATCTGAAAATAAAGGAATTATATTAAATACATTTGGAATCCATTCAATTTTTTGTCCAATCGAATACGGGGTCACACTGGGCGGCTCTGGGAAGGGAAAATACGCCGATCCCGGAGGCTCCAAAATGGCCGGCAATACAAAAGAACCTAATCGAAGGAGATAGAAAAAGGATGTTGGGTTTATCCAATTTATTAAGGTCAAAATATGAGCATCCATTGGCTTTAAAAAAGACCTTGAATGAAAGGACGTAAGTGAAAAAAAGTTGATTCATTTAAGAAAGTTGGAATAAGAAAGAGAATGAATTATCTCCAAAAAGAGAAAAAAGACAAGCCGGGAAAAACCTAGTGAAAAGAGCCTTAGCATAACATTATAAACTTTATTTTTTGAGTCATTTTCCCCATTTCGCGTTGTGATAATCATTGTCTTTTTTTTCATAACGAACCGATAGAAGAACAAGTTTCATCAATAGAGTTGGAATTGAAAGAGAGATGAGGTAGGATAATTATTTGAATTGTAATAAGTTATTAAATATTATAATGATATAATAAAACAATAGAATAAAATTATAAATTTACTATTCCTTTATGAGAAATGATTATAATAATATCATTTTATCAAATTAGAGAAAATATAATGCGCTTGAATATCGAAGATGTTCGGATTTTCGTGAAATTCAGAACAACGGTTTTTTGTTTATGTGTGAACCTTATTTGAGAGTAAAAGCGAATACTTCTAAGTGGTTAAGAAACAAAAACAGTTACGACATTTTTATAACATTAAAGTCGATTCTAGAGAAAAGTTCATAATTATTCAAGGGGATAAGCAGGAGTTCATGTATTTTCTTAAGAAAAAGAGGGAATTAATATTTACGCGGGGAGTCGATGATTAAGGTTACGGGGCCATCATTGACCAATTCCACATCCATCATTGCACCAAATTCACCTGCCTGGGTATTGAGGCCCATTTGGCGAAACTTTTCGATCGCACACAAATAAAGATTATTGGCTTTCTCAGGTGGGGCCGACTGGGTGAAATCAGGACGGCGGCCTTTGCGGCAATCTCCATAGAGTGTGAATTGAGAAACGATTAAGGCTTGCCCGTGGATTTCGAGCAGAGATTGGTCGAACTTGCCTTCTTGGTTAGGAAAAATACGGAGATTACAGATTTTTTCAACAATCCAGGTGAGATCATCTTCTGTATCTTCTTTATGAACAGCCAATAAAACCAACAGTCCACGATGAATCTCACCGACAATTTTATGATCAACTTTCACCCTCGCGTGGCTCACACGCTGTACAACTGCTTTCATATGAAAAATCCTTGGAGATGAGAAATCTTTGGTTCAAGTCGATTCTTCGATTTCCATTTTATATTTAATAAGTTGAGTGATTTTACCAGGAAGTTCACGTAAAAGCCGTTCGGCTTTCAAGCGTTCGGTGGCAATCGAATATTTTCCTTTGCGGCTGCGGATCGCTTTTTCATCCTGCTTGATTTTCCAAAATAATGCCTTGGTAGAATCGATTTTATTTTGGATCTTTTCGAGTTCTTTTTGACGCTCTTCCGCGGACAATTGAAATTGATTGGCACGATAATTATCGCTGGGCATTGATTCTGTCATCACATCGAGCGGAACCGGATTCAACAGGGAAGGGGTGTTTTGCGGATTTTGGGTTAAATTCTGAGGTTTTTTGGTGACGGAATCCAGGATCATTAGAAGTTGGGGAATTCGTGAAGGCGGCGGCACTGGACGTTTTCGCGAAGTCGGCTGGGGTGCCGGCGTAGACGCAATACCGAGTGTTGCAAGGAAATCGTGCTTATTATTTAGATATAGTTTACGTAAAGATTCAACCATATCTTTTAGTTTGGGATCACGAAACGCGGTTTCTTCGGCATAGCGAATTTCACGTTTTAACTTTTGTTCAAGTTCTTTACGGGAATTTTCTTGATTCATAGGTAAATTCCAATCGAATATTTTGTCCAAAACATTCTATAATAGATATCATACACGAAAAATACGGTTTTTTTAGGATCCATCCTTGGAAAAATAGCCTCGTTGCCGATACACTCACTTTATGATTTAATAGTAGTTTCGGATAAAAATTCTTTCAATTTAAGGAAATTAGTGACTCTTATGAAACTGCGACTGTTTTCATGGATTAGTCTTGGAATGATATTTTGTGGATTATTTTTGTTTACTGGGTGTCAATCTACCTCTGAACCCACGTTTAAAAGAGATGTGCGGGAAGCCCTGGATCATTTCTACCGCGGGGAACGATATGAACGTAATGGGGATATAGCTCGCGCTGAAGAAGAGTATTGGGGTTCTCTTGAAATCTCCCCTCGTCCCGTAACCTATTACCGTCTCGCTCAAATTAAAATCATGCAAGAAGACATGGATAGCGCCAAGGGTTTATTGCAAAAAGCATTGAAATTAAGCCCTAATTACACAGCAGCGCGTCAGAGGATGCAACAATTACAAATCATGGGCGGGGAAGAGGTGGAAGTTGAACCTTCACAGCAATCTATGGTTTCAGAATCAGACGAAACCCGAATAGATACGAGTCGTCCCACGTCAAGGATGGAATTGGAGGAAGACGAATCCCGACCATCCTCAGAGATAGATACGACTCTTCAAGATAGTGAAGAGCAAATGGACGATAATGTCTTACAACAGATAGAAACTATGTCAGAGCAAGAAGAACAAGATCAGGAAATAGAGGAAGTTGAAGAGGATATTGATACCTTCGAGTCTGAATCGGAAGAATCCATTCCAGAAGAGACGGATTCCAAAGAAGTTGTTCCTGAAGAATCCCTAGAAGATCAACAGCCATCAACCCTCGATAAGGAAATAGAAAGCCAGGAGTTAGAGAGTTCGGGGGCTTCTTTAGAAATGAAAGAAACCCTCAATCGAGAAAATTGGAATGAGGCCATACAAATAGCCAAGCGTTTGCTGAGCGAAAATCCCGAACAACCCGTTGTCCTTTATAATATGGGTATTGCCCATATCCAACTTCAGCAATATGAACAAGCAGAGTCCTCTTTACGCCAGGCCATTGAGTATAATCCACAATTTGCCGATGCTTATAACGATTTAGGTGTGGTTTTGGATTATCAGGGAAACAAAAGCGATGCGTTACAGTGCTATGAAAAGGCGATCGAAATTAGTAATCACGCTGATGCCTACTTTAATCTAGCCAAAATACGAGAAAAAGAAGGGGATTACAAACAAGCCATTCGCTTGTATGAAAACTATCTTGAACAAGAGAGTCAGGATGAATACGCTGAATATGCCCGAGAACGGATCCAAAAATTGCGGCGCCTAGCGTATTAATGGGATAAACGAAAAATGAATGTAAATCAAGAATACGCCCTTCAAGATGCACTGTACCACTTATTCCAGTTGGAACAGCGAGCAAGTTCTATTAGACAAATCCACCAAGATTTGTTAAATCATTGTCTAGAAATAATTGGTGAACAGAAGAATCGTGGATTTATTTTCATGCTGAAAAATAAATTTGGACTTAGCAAAGAAGCCGCCAAAAAATTGTTTTACGATCACCGGAAAAAGAAACAAGATGACACTGATCCCAATCAATCACCTCAGAAAGAACCTGAATCCGTCGATGAAAAAATTGAAATGCTCATGGGGTACATGCGAGAGACCACCTCTAAACTAGACCGTATTGAGGATGATATATCGAACTTAAAGGAAAAAGTCGAAGAGATCCTCAAACGTATATAGCCAATCCCAATCCATTTATTTTCCCATTCATTTAAAACTCTTAAGAAATTCCAAGGGACCGAATTCTAGGGTTTCTTTTTCTTTTAGTTTACATAATATATCTTATGCGAATGATAAATGGCTTAAAAAACACCCATACTCTTTGTTTCTTTTCTGTTTTTCCTGAAATTCTTGCATAACTTGCATCTTTTCGGAGCGTTAGAATCGTTACATAATGTAGGAGTGATTCGAAGACCTAAAGCAATCAGAGGTCTTCTATCCACACACGAAAGGAGATTATTTCTCTTGAAAAACTTTCTCTTATTCAGTTTATTCTCATGTTATTTTGTCTTCCCTCTTTCGGCTCAAGATCATTTTGATATCCATAATGCCGAGGGGCTTAGGGTTATTCAGTGCAAAAATGATTTTCTGAATGCTCAAATCTCTTTTGATAAGCAGGTGGAGTTAAGGATTTTTCGCTCTCGTCAGGACTGCTTTCTTTTTTCAGAAAGTGAAAAAGAAAATGGGGTGAGATTAATTCTCAAAAAGAAAAGCTTAAAAAAGGACGATGATGAAAATTATCCATTACCAGAGCGTTATTCCCCACGTAGAAAAAACGAAGAAAACACCGTGATTATTGATGGTGTGGGAAAAAGTCCTTTTCGTTATCAACAAGTGAACTCTCTAAATGCCGATAAGGCGATTCTGAACCAAACAACAAGTATAACCAATCGTTCCGATGAAAAAATTGTTTTTTATCCCACTGAAGAATACCCATTTCATAAGGCCGTTGCTGCATCGGAAAGGATATACTTACCCACCGATATTTATTTCTATTCAAAATACGATCCTCAAGACGCTTTTCAGATCGAAAAGAAATCCGAAGAAAAATCACCGTTTAATGCGATTGAAGAGAAGGAATTGCTTTATGCCCATCCCGATATCATATCCGCTTCCCTATCCTATACGAGCCAAGAACCCTGGTTCGTCGTGCAAAATGGGATGAATGGCCGTCTCATGGCCATCGAGTATGATTTTCCAAATGGAAAACCTCAAAAAGATTCTTATGACGTTCAACTCAAATTTTTGCCCAATGAGTCTAGAAAATCTTTCTTGATAATGAAATATTGCATGGGAAAAGTGGAGTTAGAACCGGGAGAGGTTTTTACCTATGCCAAGCGTTTGAGCACCAACACTTGCTTAGGGCCGGTTGTCTCTGTGGATGAGTCTGTGGTGTACAACCGTGAATTTGGGGTAATGAAAAGTGATATGGGTTTTTATTTGTATGGAGTTATGGGTTTTGCTCAAGAAGGCCCTGTGGGTTGTCATTTTTTGGATGAGGACGGTAAGATTGTCAGAAAGAATTACAATATTTCTTTGGTTCTGAACCCACTGAATCATCAGAAAAGACCTCCCTACTCTGATATCGACTTCCCTACGATTATTACTCATGAGGTAGGGTTTACGTTTGACGAAGAGATGGTAGAAGAATATGGAGAAAATCCTCTCAAGGCAATGTATGAAATCATAAAAAAGGTTCAACTCGTGCTTTTGGATGAGCAACGGGAAAAAGTGATCCGTGTTTTAGCCGAGACGAAGGGGCCATGGGAGCCGTTTCGTCAATTTGAGCAAGAAGATGTTGGGGAAAAAAATTTATAATTCTTCATAAATAAAAATTTTGGGGGTGATTAATATGGATGTAATGGAAGCCATCAAAGCGAGATACAGTGTACGTGAATATCAAACTAAGGATGTAGAAGAAGATAAGTTAATGAGACTCATGGAAGCCGCACGTTTTGCTCCGTCGGCTAAGAATTTCCAGGAATGGCGTTTTGTTATTGTGCAAAACCAACAAACCCGCAATGCCTTAATGCAAGCGGCCAAAGGCCAGGAGTTTGTAGGCCAAGCGCCTGTGGTGCTTGCATGCTGTGCTGTAACCGACAATCACGTGATGTCCTGCGGCCAATTGTGCTATCCCATCGACGTAGCGATTGCCATCGAACATATCGCGCTCCAAGCGGTAACGGAAGGTTTGGGAACTTGCTGGATTGGCGCGTTTTATGAAGATCAGGTTAAGCAAATTCTGGGAATTCCTGATGAAGTCCGGGTTGTCGAATTATTAACCGTTGGTTATCCCGCGGATGAACCCTTAAGCAAAAATCGTCTTCCTTTGGAAAAAATTGTCATGGGTGAAAGGTGGGAAAATAAATGAATTTTCTCTATAATAGAATGACGTTTCAATTCAAAAATAAAGGAGTCAAGCGAATGAAGAAAGGGTTGTTTTTATGTTTTTTAGCTGGTTTGTTTCTCATGGGAGCCATGACCGTTGGTTATGGTTGGGCGGAGGATATATCCGATATGGAAACGCCTGAAGAAATCTTTGAATTTCGGGAGAATTTTTTGGAGAATTTTGAGCGTCATGGTTTAAATACCGCCTATTCGGATGCCAAGTTTTTACGAATTATGGTCGAAAGTAGCGGGGCCAAACGTGGCGTAGAAGTCGGCTCTTGCAATGGGTACGGTGCCATGTTCATGGGCATGGGCTTCGAAAAAAATGAAGGAAAACTCTATACGATTGAAATTCTTCCCCGTTTTGTCAAAGAATGCCGGGAAAATATTGAAAAGGTGGGATTGGAAGATTCGGTCGAGTGTATCGAAGGGGATGCCTTGGAAGTGATGCCGGAACTGGAAGGTACCTTTGACTTTCTTTTTATCGATGCGGTTAAATCTGACTATTTCAAGTATTTCAAGATCATGGAACCCAAACTGGAAAAAGGTGCGGTGATCGTTGCGGATAACACCATTCAATACGCGGATGCGATGAAGGATTTTCTTGATTACATGCGCGAGAATCCTGATTACGATATGGTGAATATCCAAACCACCCAAGAGAAACGCGATGGGATGGCGGTTATTCATAAGAGAAAATAGGGCTACTTCCAATCTTCCTAGAGAAAACGTGAGGTTGTTCATAGCCTCACGTTTTTTTATGGGTATTGCATTTATTTTTTCTCTCGAGCAGAGTAAGATAAATTTGAGTGTGCCTTGATCTTAAAGCATGCAATTCATTACGAAGGAAAAATGCTAGGGAGGGATTCTATCTATGCCTCGGGTGTTAATCCTCTTGTCTCTCATCTTTTTAGTCAATTGTGCCCATCAATCCACCTCCCAGCGCGAGCGTAATGAAGCATTCGATTCCGATAAAGTTGAAATCAAGGTCGGCTCAAGCATCCATTCCGATCCGGGAGAATTTGATTCATTTACCCACTACGGGGGTGAGGTGATCCATGGGACTGTACCCTTTGATTACAATGAGACATCGATTCATGCCGAGGCGAAGCGGATATTGGATGATTTGGTGGTCGTGATGAAGAATTTTCCCTACTTGCGTTTTCGTCTGCACGGTCACACCGATTCCGTAGGCAGCCAAGCATTCAACCAAAGGCTTTCCGAACAGCGCGCCGAAGCGGTAAAAGACTATCTCGTGCAACAAGGAATCGATCCCGATCGCTTGGAAACCAAAGGCTTTGGCGAAACCGATCCTCGGCTTCCCAACGACTCTCCCGAGTTGCGTCAACACAATCGCCGGGTGGAATTCATTTCGATTCAGAATGAGGAATAAAAACTTAGGTGGCAGCACCAATTCAAGGAGGCCATGACCCATGTCCCATCGGCTATTTGTAGGTACCTTCACTTCCCTGCTCCTCGCGATCCTTCTCACTCCCCTGGGATGGGCGGATCAATCTATTCAAATCAAGCAAGACGATGAATCCTTATCCATTGCTCAAGCGGATTCTCCAATCCTGATGTATCGCTTTGGCAAGGTTCCCTTTAAACCTTATGTTGAAAAGTTGTATTCTCCTCAAGGGATCAATGTTGCCCGGGATCAGGTGGAGGATCACCCTCATCATCATGGTTTGATGTTCGCTCTTCGCGTCAACGGAATTTCTTTTTGGGGCGAGACGGAAGAGGCGGGAAAGCAAATCCACCAAGGTTTTGGCGCGCTTCAATCCAAGCAAGATGAGGAAGGGCTCTTTGCCCAAATTAAGGAACGCCTGCACTGGCAGAGTCCAGAGAAAGAAACGCTGCTTAAAGAGAGCCGGACCTTGCAGTTGATTCAACCGCAGGGGCAAAAGGTTAATCTCCTTTCTTGGCGTTCCCAACTCCAATGTCCCCAGGAGCGGGATGAGGTGATTCTTGCCGGCAGTCATTATTATGGTTTGGGCATTCGTTTTATTGAAAAGATGGATGCGATCGGCTCTTTCCTTAATTCAGAAGGTGCCGAAGGGACAATCTTCCGGGGCGAGGAAAGATTGGTGGAAGCCGATTGGTGCGGCTATCAGGTGAAGGCGCCCTCCCCTATCACGGTTGTGTTTTTTGCTTCTCCGAAAAACCCGCATTCAACCACCTGGTTTACTATGGCGAATCCCTTTGCGTATCTCTCCGCCACCTTACGGTATCATGAAAACGAATACACAATCACACCCAGCCAACCTTTAGATTTACGCTACACGGTGGGCGTGTGGGATGGGTTGCCTGATCGAAAAGCGATAAACCAGTTTTATGATGAATGGAAGCACTAAGAAAGAGGCGAGTGAGCCGTAAAAAAGGGCAACCGAAGCCGATTGCCCTTTTATGGGTAGGATCAAGGCGAAACGAGACCGTACGTCTTAGGGGGTTGAAATGAGCGACGGGATACCGGTAAAATCCAGTACACCCCCACCGTCTGGAACATGGGAGGTCTCAAAGTTACGGACCGTTCCACCCTCTTGGGTGATCTCAATCCGGTTTTCGAATCCCTGGATCAGGGATTTCTGATAAATGCCGAATTGATTACCGCTCCCAAGTTGGGTGATGTCGGCGATATTGTCTCCGAAACCTTCTTGCGTAAGTCCAACCGAGTTGTGGTCTCCATCCTGGAGCAAGCGAAGCGAGTTGGAGCCCTCAACGGTCGATTGGACTGCGTTTTTGGTAGGGTTGATGGTGGCATCTTCCGGGTCGCTCCCCACGAAGATGTTGCCATCACCCTGCTGGGAAATCATGGCTGAATTGGATTGTTGCGATTCTTGAAACAGCCGAATCGTGTTGTTATCCCCTTGTAAGATCTCCGCCAGATTCATTCCCCCGGTAGCCAAAACCGATTGGGTGAAAACGCTGGTGTTGAAGGACCCCTGTACCACCACCAAATCGTTGACGGTTGGGAACGATACCTGGTTCACCTCAAGCCTGTTTTGGTTTCCCTGGGAAATATTGGCGATGTTTCCGGTAAAGTCGACCTGCTCGATGATCTCCAACACATCGGCCTCCTTCCCCGAAAAGCGCTCGATCTCACCGGGATTGTTCAGCTGCTCTTGAATTACATCCAATTCGCTATCCTGCCCATACCCAAAAGCGACTGACATGAGGAGGCATATGAGTACCCCAATTAGGTGAAACATTATAGAGAGGAGTGTAAGGTTTTTGTTCATTATTGCCTCCTTTAGGTATTGAGCGATGGATTTCTTAATTTTGGATGATAATAGAGCCATTCACTGTTGCGGTGTTACCACTATTGTTAATTTGACGAATCAAAGCTGTATCCTCGCCAGATTGCGAGATGTCAGCAATATTACTCCCACCATCTGCTTCTTGATATAAGCCTACTGAATTATTATTCCCAGAAAGGTTTAGTGTAAGAGTATTATCAGTTCCAGCATTTTGCTTAGCAGGTATATTGGAATTGAGATTCATATTGCTGTTAACAAATCGCAGTTCATCACCACTGGTCATATTATCAATAGTGAAAGTATTATCACCACCAGCAGATTGTTCGAGCCATGTATCACCACCCGATTGTTTATTGATGGTGATCGTGTTGTCGTTACCCGCATTTTGAGTAACATCATTGTCTCCACCGCTTTGGTTATAGATATTGACATCATTATCATTACCAGCGATTTGATCAAAGTCATTAGTACCACCGCTCTGACCATCAATTAAGACATCATTATCATTACCAGCATCTTGGGTGATAGTATTATTTCCACCGCTCTGACTATCAATTAGAACATTATTATTTTCATCAGCATCTTGGGTGAAGTCATTGCTTCCACCTGATTGCGTATTAACAGTAATAGTATTATTATTACCAGCATCTTGGGTGATAGTATTATTTCCACCGCTCTGATCATCAATTAGAACATAGTTATCATTACCGGCAGTCTGATCAAAATAGTTTACACCACCTTTTTGCCCTGCATTGGTGATTTCTAACGTGTTTTCATTAACAGCTTTTTGCCAAGCGTTAGTTTCTCCACCCTTCTGATAGTAGACATCGATGGTGTTTTTAAAACTACGAGTTCCGTTGCCACCTTGACCACCCTCTTGCCGAACATTCAAAATGCTGTCATCTCTTTGTGTTATTTCGGCAACGTTTCCATGGGTGGACATTTGGGAAAGGCCAATAATATTATGGTTTACAGAGCCCGATCCATCCCCTTGATCAACATCTAATACGTTGTTGCCTTGTGCATTATCATTGTTCGTGTCTTGGATGGCAGCACTATTAGCATTGAATGCACTACCAATATTATCGACTCCACCAATTTCTGCATGTTCACCTTGCTCAATAAAAGCCTTGTTGTAGCCATCGGCATCTTGGGAGATGTTTGCAGTACTACTTTTCTTCTGTTCCAATAGATGAACCAAGTTGGCGATACCATACAATCTAACATTAGGTAAATTGCTCAATATAGCATTGTTACCAGTACGGTCATTAGGTTTGTAACTAAAAGTGTTGTTTGCATCCGACTTTTGATCGATTTCGAAATTGGCATCGGTGAATTCTTGCTCGATCAGAGCCCAGTTATCCCCTGCGTTATTAGATGCTCGCTGTTCTTGGAATACATCTGCCTTATTGTTGTTATTGTCTTGAACAATAATATGCTCACTATCTCCGTTGTTCTGAATTTGTTCAATAAGTGCTTCATTATCAGCGATCGCACCGACGGATAACAAGCAGGCCATCATTGTGAGGGTTAGCATTTTCTTCATGGTTCTTACTCCTTCATTTTTTTAGTTTTGGTTTTTGGTTTGAATTTGTTGGCTCGTTTCGCGGTTTGATCCTACCCGAGAGCCAATGACATTTATTTTGTTAACCACCTCCTTTCCTAAGAGGAATGAGTTTTCATCTTATAAAGTGTTTATCGATGCACCGCCGCCACTTTCGCCGCGCTACCCACTTGCCGTATGATGGCTGTGTTGGCGAACGACTGGCTGACGGTTAAAAAGTTGAAACCCGCACTGCTGGATTGCAGTACATCCAAATAGTTGTTGGCCTGCAGCTGACGAACCTCGGCTATATTGTCATAGCCGTTCGGGTTGAGCCCGCCAGCGGATTGATTGATGTACATCTCGTTACCGCCTCCCTGCTGCAGTACATCCAGTTTGTTGCGGCTCTCCTGCTGGGTCGATGCGCTTTGCTGGACGAGCATCACATTCCCTGCCCCTCTCTGTTTTACTTTGGCGAGATTTTCCCGCTGTGCTTCTTGCTGGAGACCCGCCTGGTTAGCGTTACCTTTTTGATCTACTTGCAGCCTATTGTCTCCAGCGCGCGCCATTTGCAGGGCGGGAATCCCTATAACCAACTCACCCGCCGCGTTCACTCCCCGCAGCTGATTCTCATCGCCGGTTTGGGTTACCTGGGCCTGATTGCTTCTCGGTGCATCTTGTAGGAGAAAAGCCCGGTTGCCATCGCCGATCTGCTGGGCTGAGTCTATCGTATTGGCTTGGGATTCGCCGTTTCCGTCGAAGTTTCCTTGGACGAGACTCAAGCGGTTGTTGTCCCCCTCTTGGGTCAAATAAGCCTCACTGTCATAGATGGATTTTTGGTTGAATCCGATCAAGTTATCGCGTCCCATTTGAACCATTTCAGTTAATAGGTTGCCGTGACTGGAGGTCTGTTCCCCGGCGGTCCCCACGACAATCGAGGCATTGCGTTCATCGGCCAACCAATTGGCATTGTGACTTCCTATTTGAGTGACAAAGTAGTCGGAGCGCCCCTTTTTCGCGTCTTGTACTAAAGGATCTTTCAAATTGTCACCATCTTGATGAATCTTTGTAATCGTATCATTCCCATTATTGATATAACGAATTACTTCATTGTCATTTCCCTCTTGAATGATTTCCGCTTTGCTGTCCCCGCTTTTTGATTGGTACAAGCCGATGACGTTGCTGTCTCCGGTTTGCCATACGACTAGCAGGGTATTTCCTCCATCGGAGATAAGTGTTGCGGGTGCCTCAGGATTGGCCGTATCACTGGAGGATGCTCCGTATAGCCGATTGTTGGTTCCATCCTGGTGAAGATCGGCCACGTTATACCCATGGGCTTTTTGAAAAACCTTGGCCACGTTATCGCGGTTGCCTTCTTGAATCACGTTGACAATATTGCTGTAAGTATCGCCTATCGGTTGATACTGCCCGAGATAGACGCCTTCCACGTAGGCGAACTCATTTTCCAAATCGTGATGGTTGATCGCATTGTTGTTCGTGGTCTCGTTGCTATCCGAAATTTGCTCAATCGTTAAACTCTCATTCTTGCCCGATTGCACCACTCGGATGAGATTGTCACCGGCAGAATTCCCTTGAACCGCTGCATTTTGATCGATGGTAGCATCGTGCCCTTCCCCCTCGCTTTCGAACCCCGCTTCGTTCATGCCCCCAGATTGGGTGACGGTGACAATATCGCCATGCGTTGTCTTCGGAGCATAGACGATGGGCAAAGGCCCGTAGAGCAAGATCGAGAGAATCAGCCAATTCCGGAGACGTATGATCCAAGTATTCTTCATGGCAGTTATACTTTCATCCTTTAATTTCATGATCATCATGCACGACAGATCGTTTTCCAGCCCACTATCTTCTCCAGCGTTGATTTCTAGAGTTTGTTTTTGATACGTATGGTTTTATTTCTGAATCCTCTTGCTTCGAGAGTTTCGTGACCGGCTTCCCTTCTTCGTCCAACTCAATTCCTTCTTGCACTTTGATATAACGTTGGATAAGATCGCTATCCATCTCTTCGGGATTTTCCAACTGCCACAGGTTGTTACGTAGGCCGTAGACAATCAGTTCAATCACCGCCCGCTCGATCGCCTCTAAGACCGCCATCTGAGGAGGTTCATTGGTGGAAAATCCCATCTCGGCTTCCAGCAGTCTTTGATAACTCACAAAACGAATGAGATTGAAATTCATGCGCTGCGAAAGAATCGTGTTGGTAGTCGCCACCGTGGCTAACACTTTTCCGTTGGAGACGGAAACCGCGCGTAAATAGACAGTCACTTGATCCCGGCGCATTTCAGCGGAACCGCCAATGCCGAAATACTCGGCGCCGATCCCTCCGGTAACCACATTGGTGTCGTAACTAATGATGCCGCCCTCCATTAAGATGCTGGAGAAAAGGAGTGGAGGTAAATTCTGGCTGCGATTCCCCGAAGTCTGCTGGCGGGTGGAAGTGATGATCTTGCGTTCGTTCAATAAATTCGGCAAGCCTTCACGCTCAACGGTGTTAAACCACCCCGAATCTTCCAGGGCTTTGATGAGCATGGATGTCCCCCCTTGTGAGACGGCCGTCGAAAAACTGGTCGCGTTTTCTTTGGGCTTAAATTGCCCTGTTTGATCTTGGAACTTATAAACACCGACTTCGAGTTTTCGACGGGGAGCCGGCAACGAAACGAGATCTTCATGGGTGCCGGTAATGTTTAAACGATTATGTAAATTGTCCGCTTTGGACTTTACAAACGATTTTTGGACATTGGAACATCCAAAAACCAAGCTCAAAGCCAACATTGTCGAAAGAATATACCCCGCTCTCATTCCATCTCCTCCATAAACTTTTTAGAAAAACGGTAGTGTGATACTGGTTTCGTTGCCGGTGTTCACGTCGATAATGTTCAAGGTGACTTGATCGAGATCCTCGATGACATCGATCAAAAATCCACCAACTTGAAAACTGCCTTCTTCAATCCCTTCATCGCCAAACACCCGGTCAACAATATCCCGTGAAAGGCGATTTAACACTTGCCGTTCCAGATTTTCCGAGAAATCATCTAATGGATTTCTCTCAACAACGGGTCTACTGGGGGCTTTTTTATCGTTCTGGGCATTGGCCTTGTTCATCAGGAAGGATCCCATAAGGGGATTCCCGCCAAAACTGGGATTGGTGAATTGGAACACCAATTCCGTCGCTTGGGCGGTTCCGAATCCTAAAACCAACATGAAAGCAAGACTTACAACCTGAGCTAGAACCTTTCTCATTTTTTTCCATCTCCTTTCGGATTTCTAACATCGTTTATGAGCGATGAAATTCTATGTCTAAGAAAAAGAAATTGTTATTACATAATCCCATCACCTTGCATGTCGTTTCCGCCTAGTTGTTTAAGCATTTGTTCATAATTCATAATAAACTGCTTCACTTTTCCCAACGCTTCTTCCACCGATTTGTCAATTTCGGGGATACGGGGTTTCAAATATTTCCCCCAAACGTTATAACTATCCACTTTGATAGTTAGAATAAAACCGAAAGAGGGACTGCTTTTTTCATGGATATAGATGGTGTAATCCTGCGAGATGTCAGGCGGATCCCAGTTCATATAAAATTTGTCATAAAAGTGAGAGCCAAAAGGGCTGATGGTTTTATCAATCACCAGGCCGGTGATTTCGGTAAAGAGTTTTTTCTCTGCTTTTTTCATAGCCTCCTTTTCCTCATGGGTTTGAGGGGCTGAAGACTGTTCGGGTAATTCCTGTTCTTCGGATTGTTCTTGTCTTACAAGTTCTTGATTATCTTCAACATCCTGCACCTTTTCTTTTTGAACTTTTTGCTTTTCCAAGCGTTCTTGGAGCCGCTTTTCGATTTCCTTTTTTAAAGCGTTCATAAATTTTTGAGATCGCTCTTCTTTAGATTGTTCTGCGAGCTCCGGAGGTGCTTTTTGGGGTTTTTGCGGTGTCGGTTTTTCTTGTTGAATTTGATCCAGTGTGGTGCTTGCTTCATCCTTATCGGTAACAGGTTTAATGTTTTCAGCAGGTTGAGATTTCTCAATTGCTGGGGGTTCTTTTTCCAATTCCTTTTCCGAAGAAGTGGGTTTGGAGGAAATCAACTCCTCTGTTGTTTCGGTCGATACTTGCTGAGTTGTTGTAGATGCACACCCGAGCCCCAAAAGTGTGATAACGACAACGGCAATAAGACAAATGTGAGATTGAATAAACCCCATCGTATTCATGATTTAACCTCTTATTAAAAGGTAATTTAAAAAATAATATTTATGTTATCATATAAACCATGCATTTATAAATCAGGATTTTTGAGAGGGTTAAAGTAGAATACCAAAGGTGGATGCTCTGCATTGAAAAAACATATGCGTAGAATCCCGTTATACAATGCCAACGCCATTTGTATAACGCCTTCAACAAAATCAGAGCATGAAGCAATTAAAGTCTTGTATAAGGATGATTTATATGTATAATGGTAGGAGAGGGTAGAGATGTATTCGCTTTAACCTCGATCGATCTCTTCCCTCACCGACCGCCTGAAGAAACCCTCATTTCTTCAGGCGTTCCTTTTTTTGATAAACCGTAATCACCACCTCCTTGGCCTAATCAATTTATGTTATAAATAATGGAGACAATTTGCGGATTGAATTACACGAATCATATTACATATTTATTTTCCAAATCATGGCAAGTCAACCCTGTGTTAAAACAAAATCAATACTCATTTCATAGACCAACTCAACCTCTCAGCATTTGCAATGTTTTGTAAAATTTATTTACGATATATAAATAAATGATTATATTAAGTAATATTATAATAAAAACGCATTAATTGAAGCAATTGACTTAATAATACATTACATTACTTACCATGGTAAGTCAACCCCAAATATAAAAAAATTGCATAAAGATTTGTCAATGTATGCTTTTAACTATTACTATTTGATATACTATGTAAAAAGGGTTTACAGAAATATTCATATTGACTATTTTGAGGAGAGAGAATTATTGTGAGGTAAACGCCAACTCATGTGGCTCCGACAACAATTTACGTAAACGTTGGGTTTATGTATGATCGACTTAGAATAGAAGCTATTAATGATCCAATACTTTAAAATTGATAATTATTTGTTTTGTGAGAGTCTAACCGGTCAATTTAAATTTTTTAATTTTGCGTCTTATTGTGCTGTAGGAAATGCCAAGTAAACTTGCCGCTTTCTTTTGATTCCAACGGGTTTCATTTAATGTAGCCAAAATGGTTTGGGCCTCTATCTTTTCCCATCTTTCATTGGAATCTTCCTGGTCATGCGTAGTTTGAGCATTGTTGATAGCATTTTGGATGAGTGATTCATCCAGAGTGAACGCATAAGTCTTGATCATAGAACGCAATTCCCGAACATTTCCAGGCCATGAATATTCAAGCATCATCTGCAACGTTTCATTGGAAAGAGGATGTACTGTCTGTTCATCGTTGGTAAATTCACGCAAGAAATGATTAACCAAAACAGGGATATCGCTGACACGCTCTCGTAAGGGGGGTAAATGAATAGCGTATTCATTGAGTCGATAGAATAAATCTTGTCGAAACATTTTCTTCTTCATTAATGATTCAAGAGGTGCATTAGTAGCTGATACTATGCGAGCTTCTAATGTAATAGGTTTGGTACTTCCAACTCGAATAATTTGCTTCGTCTCCAAAAATTCAAGTAATTTTGCTTGGATTGAGGGAGGAATTTCTCCAATTTCGTCAAAAAAGACGGTACCATGATTCCCCATTTCTAAGCGTCCAGGTTTTTGATTTGTTGCTCCCGTATAGGCTCCTGCTTCATGTCCAAATATTTCTGATTCGAACAATGATTCTGGAATGGATGGACAATTGATGGTTACAAAATCACCAATTTTAGAACGGTTGGATAGTGAATGGATTAAGCGGGATACAATACCCTTCCCGGTACCACTTTCGCCACGTATTAGTACGTTTATATCAGAATTTTTTAATTGTAATATTGTATTTTGTATTTTCTTAATGACATGACTTTCTCCAATTAAAACACGGTTGACCCTATCGTATAATTCTTGATTATCTAAAACAGTATTATTAAAAACATTATGGTTGCATTCTTCCTTTATAGTATATTGCTCTTGTAACAATGGAAGAATTTTATTAATTTCGTTTGGATGTACGGTATAAATTGATAAAAAAGTATTAAGATCATAATGTAATAACGGTTGCGGTGTATTCGAAATAATATAAATTTTCGGAAAAGAAATATTATTTGACGATAATTCAACTATATCTTGAATATCGTGATGATTCGAATCCCAAATTAAATGATGTATAGGTTGTTCTTGGAGTATGCTCAGGGATACTTTTGTATCGGTGATATGGATCGTCCCATATTGGGTAGGCGAAATCAATGTTTTAATTTGTTGGTGTATAGAAAAATCTTTTGAAAGAATAAGAATATTTTCTTTTATCTCATGTTCATAACAATTAAGACTCTTTTTTAAAATCGTTTGGTTATTACTTTTATTATTCATAATATTACCTGCTTCAAACATTATTAAATATTGAATTTTGTTTTTATTAAAGCAGATATTGTGCCATAGCCAATTATAAATATTAAAATTGCTTTAAGTATATGAATAACAAATACTAAATAGTGTTCATTATAGAGAGATATAATCTTCGGCGAGAAGATAATGATCAATTTGAATAGTTATTGTATAATAAAAAATGATCAAAAAGAACACCATTTTCGATTAATATGGATAACAATAATATATCTTTAGGCTTTATATTGTTGGTATTATATTAACATGATTTTATATTCCATAATAATTAGTAAATATTATTGTTATTATTTTCGTTCTGATCTCGGGTTCGTTTGACTTCGGGTTCGCAAGTATTCATTACGAGTAATTCTTATAACTAATAAGTAGTCATTTTGAATATCGAGTTTATATTTTGAAGAAATTCTGAAAAATCAATATGATCAAAAGTTATAAGATATATTACATTATGGAATAAAGAATGCTTTAAATTATGGAATGAAATATTTTGGCATACTTCGTGCATACAAAAAAAGAACAATAGCATTAATTGAATATTAAATTATATAATTATTTAAAATGGATAACAAAAAGAAATATATAAATAAAAATAGTTTTGAGATTTTATTAAATCACGAAGTGGTTTGCTCTAAACGATACCGAAGATTCATGACTCTTATTATTTTTGAAATAGTATCAAACGATTATTTAATACTCAAAGTAATAAAAGATTTATTTAGAATAACAGATAGTTTATATATAGATAAAAATCGCTTATTTGTACTTATGCCTGAAACCAATTATTCAGGGGCTTCACGTGCAATTAAACGAATAACAAATTATTTAGAAAAGAATACTATTAATTATTCAATTACGACATATCCTGAAGATGCGAATAACATTAATAATTTAATTAATATGGGTTTGCAACGATTGCATAACGAAAGGATCACAAATCATGAATCATAAATATGTAGATTTGCATTACCGATACAATTTTGGTAAGACTGATTTCACAGCACGTTACTGCAGTCGTTGTAAAAAAAAATATCATCTTACGAAGCATGGTTATACAAAAAATAATAGTGTCTTTGTTTATAATAATTATTGTAATGAATGTCGTGAACGCGATTTTTATCTATTATGCAAAGTGAAAGACTGTATACGTTTAATGGGAGGAATGATCACTTTGCATAATTTAATAAATCTTTATGATAATGAAGAAGTTTATAAAAATTTAAAAAAAGATCCATTTCGTGAAGCGAGAGAAATATATAAAGGTGAAAATAGGTTGCAGTTAAAAGATATACATAAATGGATTGAAGAAGGATTATTAAGAAAAAACCAATCATTGTTTCTTTTAAAATGGAATAATATGTATGTAGGAAATGAATAAAGAGGAAATGAAAATGTTCAATAATATTAGTTTATGTTTACGATTACTTACATTATTTTTATTAATAATACTATTGTTTTCATGTTCTACAGTAAAACCTATTAATACAAAAATAATAAAGCAAAAAACACACAATAATGAGAATCATAAAAATAAGAACAAGGAAAACAAAGTAAAAAAATTAAAAAATAGCAATACGGATAAGAGTTATAATTTAACCCATATTAAACAAGCAGAACCTACGAAAGAAAATAAAAAAGTCGACCGTAAAAAAATGATGGAAGAATTAAAAAATATATTAGCAAAACAAATTAAAGAACGTATTGAGATGGAAAAAAGGATACGCGCTGAAGAATCCTCAGAATCAGTGGATCAAGAAGCCAACCAAGAGGATTTAGAGACTTTAAAACCTAATATGAAATCGAAACCTCCCAAAACAAAAGAAGAACGTAAAGCTATTAAAAAAGCAGAAAAACGTCTTTACCAAGATCTTACAGGTTTGGTTATTGATAATACAATAAGTCCATTTGGATCACAATTTTATAATAAATTTTATCTTCGATGGGATCCACCTACAATAAAAAAAGATTATAACATTTATATCGAAGAAAAAACGAATCCTTCTTTTGGATTTATTATAATCATCAAAGTTGATGAATACATCGTATGGCAAAAACGGTTAAAACCTCGATTATCGGAAATTGAGTCTGCAGTTATAAATTCAATAAAAAATATTAAGGCTTTTTTAGAATCATATGAAGAAAATCTTAAACAATTAAGTCAGTATGATTTACGAGGTAACGGACTATAAATAATTATTAAATATAAATGAAAGGAGGTGTAAATATCATGATGAAAACTATGATTCGATGTAGTGTCATTGGCGCATTTATCTTTATGGTAGGGTCAGTTCAATCCACGGAGTTAGTCTTTCAATTTACCAATCCAAGTTTTGGTGGAAACCCTATGTACGGTTCATATTTAATGAACAAAGCCCAAAGCCAAAACGATAAAAAGGCTAGAAGTTCTTCCTCTTCATCAATCGATACAGATGATACACTGTCTGATTTTACCGAGAGTATTGAGCGTCAAGTACTTAATCGCCTTTCCCGAGATATCGTCAATCGTATATTCGGAGATGGATTAATCGAAGAAGGTAGTTTTGAAGTCGGTGGATTTTTAATTGATGTAACGGAAGATTTGGATAGTGTTAATTTAAAAATCGTTGATATTGAAACCGGCAATCAAACAAGTATAAATTTACCGTTTTTCTAAAAAGAAGATAAGGAGAGAATCATCATGAGAGTGGGGGCTATTTTATCAGTCACAACGGTTTTGTGCTTAACCCTAGGCTGTGCAGGAGTTCAAAAAAGTCTACATAAGACGGAACCAACAAAACTTAATGAAACAGCAACGCATCGAGATTTGATTTCGCTACCAGAACCTTCGAGTCAAGTTGTTGTTGGGGTTTACAAGTTCCAAGATCAAACCGGTCAATTCAAGCCAAAAGAAAACGCGACCAGTTTTTCGACCGCCGTTACCCAAGGGGGAACTTCCATGTTGGTAAAAGCGCTGAGCGACTCCGGTTACTTTGTGCCAATTGAGCGAGAAGGTTTACCTAATTTGCTCAATGAACGAAAAATTATTCAATCTACCCGACAACAAAATGCTGCACAGAATGGTGGTAAAGCACAAATCCTCCCCCCACTTCTTTTTTCCAGTATTTTAATGGAAGGAGGCATCATTAGCTACGACACCAATGTAGTAACGGGAGGCTTAGGTGCTGAATATTTTGGAACCGGTGGTAGTGCCGAGATTCGAAGAGACCAGGTTACGATTTATTTACGGGCGGTCTCCGTCAAAGACGGTCGGGTTTTAGGAACTGTATCAACATCAAAAACGATTTTATCGCAACGAATGAATTTCAACTTCTTCCGTTTTGTGAGTTATCAAAGATTGTTTGAAGCTGAGGTTGGATTCACGACCAACGAACCTCCACAGATGGCCGTATTAGAAGCGATCGAGCGAGCGGTTATTGATCTTATCGTATATGGTTTGGAAAACAATTTATGGTCACTCAAAAACCCTGATGAGATGGACAATGATATATTACAACGCTACATGAATCCCGACACAGAAATTCAATTAACAGAAGAGGAATTGTCGGATCATCAAATGAGTAACAATTCACTTCGAAGACAAGGTCGTGGTCGAGTGTCAAAAAATTTTCGGTAATGACTAATCCACGGTGTTTACAATTAAGTGTATAGACAAAAATAAATACTATATTTAAACGAAATTTTGTATTGATAAGGACTCTTATAATGAAACTCCAATATATACTTTATATTTATACAATAATATTTATTATACTTTTCAGTACAGTATTCGTTTATGCTGATCCAAACGTATCTGAAGATATTCAAATATCTCAAGTGTATGACCTTAAAGATAGTAGACTAGAACCTCAATCAAAAGAGCATAACATTGATCACAAAACTAAGGCAGTTATAAAATACTATTTTGCAAAAATGGATATCAACACGTCAATGCTGCTTCAACCTACAAATATTACAAGTGGCAATCTGGCCAAGATTGAGCAAAATGCCTCTATATCCAATCAAGCTGATATCAATCAAAATGGGAATAACAATCAATTAATAGGGGCTAAATCTCAAAGTGAATATGATAATGACAAGCCTGCTTATCAAAAAGCTAATAATGGAAGTAATGCTATGGAGATAACCCAAGAAGGGAATAACAACAAAATTGGTCTTTACCAAAAGGCCACTCAAGGCAATAACACAGCCAAGATCACCCAAGAAGGCTATAACAATGAGTATATTGTTTTCCAGAATGGTAGTACTAACGAGACCGATATTTATCAATCCGGAGAAGGTAATATTGATCCACTGATTCAAAACACCCAAGGAGGTACAACCTACTATTCTCCCCATCAAGTGGGAAGCAACAATGAAATTTGGTTCGCGGATGAAAATGCACGTATTCTCAAAGGTGAAGAGGCGCAACAAACATCTTTTGAAAATGGCAATATTTTCCTCGTCATTTCACAGTGGGGGGATGACAACCTTGCTGGCTTGCAACAAATTGCCGTGGGTGATAGTTATGCTCAGTTGGAACAAGAAGGAGACTCCAACCGTATGGGCCTAACCCAAGGAGATTTCCAAGATTCCAGTGAATCTCAACAAAATGAGGTTACCCGCGCAGTTCAGATTGGTGATCAAAACCAAGCCTCTCTTGTGCAAGACTCGCAAGGGAATAATAGTGTTCGATTTACTCAACATGGAGACTTGAATCAAATCGAGTCCAATCAATCGAGTCTAAACGAAAATATTACCTCTATTGAGCAAATGGGAAGCAACAATCTGATAGACATTAGGCAGAATACAATGGGAAGCGCGAATCAGCTTTCTATTTACCAGACGACTTCTAATTCTGCAGTACTTAATCAAATTGGATATGGAATTAATACGGCTGAAATAAATCAGTATTAATACTCAACTATAAGGTTGAGTTCATACATAAACTTTGAAAGGAGGTGAATTAGCAGAACCTTTAGTCCTTTGTGCTCGTGGATAGGATCGATGTTCGGAACGAGCCAAAGTATCAATCAACTTTGTAAGACAACATTGTAGAAAAAAATCTAAAAACTCTTATTAGGAGGACGTATCATGAAACGCTTTCTACCCTTAACCGTAATTCTTAGTGCAGGTCTTGTCTTGGCCACTACTGGTTTTGCACAAGAAGATGAAGTAAATGTAATTCAAAAAGATGGT
>CAYQOX010000013.1:0-61659 GCA_964419335.1 uncultured bacterium
CTGTGGGCTCTGGTTCTGGTGTATCGGTTGGTTCCGGCTCTGGAGTCGCGGTAGGTGTCTCTGGAGTCGCGGTTGGTTCCGGCTCAGGAGTCGCGGTTGGGCTTTCCGGAGTGGCCGTAGGTTCTGGTGTAGGTGTATCGGTTGGTTCGGGTTCGGGAGTCGCGGTTGGGCTTTCGGGGGTTGCAGTCGGTTCTGGAACCGGAGTATCGGTTGGTTCAGGCTCAGGAGTCGCGGTTGGGCTTTCCGGAGTGGCCGTAGGTTCTGGTGTAGGTGTATCGGTTGGTTCGGGTTCGGGTGTATTGGTTGGAGTACTCGTGGGTTCGGGTGTATCGGTCGGAACCGGTGTATCTGTAGGTTCAGGTAATGGCGTATTGGTTGGAGTACTCGTAGGTTCGGGTGCGGGTGTGCTGGTAGGTTCTTCGGCGGCCAGTTGGACGATCGAATCTACGCCTTCAGCAGAAATCGGTGTCCCTAAGGGTTCGGCCAGGGTAGTCACTTCCACCTGTATGGTGGTGTTGGCGGTTGGAGTTGATTTGACGCCAAACTCAAAAATAGCAAGGCTAACCAATCCAGTCGGCCCCATAAGATCGGAAGCTTGGGCGTTATTAATCTTCAATTCACCGCTTGTATTGGCGTTTTCTAATTGAGTAAAGGTTGGAGACCCAAATTGATCGGCATTGCCTCCAGAAATGGCCGCAATTTCAAGCACTTCCGGATCAAAGAGAACGGTAACGTCAAAAGCCCCGAGGGGTTGAGAGCCAACGTTAGCGAACAGTTCGCCATTAAAGGCAGAACCGGCACCAAAGGCGCCTTCATCCATGTCGAATCCGACTTGGGATTCTTCCACTTGGAGTGGGTTTAGGGCAATGCTGCGATATAGTTCAACGGAGAGTGATTTGGCTATATTGCCTTGATTAGGATCATCCAGGTTGCCCGCCAAAATCTGACGGATAATCAATGCATCGGTAATATCGATGGTTCCATTTTCGCTAATATCGGCCGCGCCGGGATTCGGTAATTCTTCCAGGTTTCCGGCGAGAAATTGTTGGATGAGCAAAGCATCTATAACATCAAGTTCGTTATTGCCATTGGCGTCACCGATGATCCCTCCAGGGCCGGCGGAGATTTCTATGGTGGAGGGGTTGGTAACGGCGATGGTTTGATCGGAGCCATGAGGTTGGTTAAAGCCATCATCAAAGAAATGTTGATTAATGATAGCGGCATCCAAGGAACCTTCGGATTCGGCGATGATTTCCAAGGTGGCGACCGTAAATTCTTCACCGCTATCCAAAGCCGCATCTTTGCCGACGAGGCTCGACTGAAGGGTGGCCACATTGTTCTCGAGTTCGACATCCGTAATGGGGACACCGGCGCTGCTAGCATCGGTCCAAGCCTCATTATCCTGGAGGGTTGGATTGCTAAGGCTCGCGCCCTCGAATTGGACTTGAATCAAATAAGCGCTGATTGGGCTATCGGCTCGGATTTTCACATCATAAGCCACGGTATCTCCCACACTTATAGAATCAGACCGGGGTTCAAGCACTACCTCCGCCCCATAGGATGCGCTCATGCATAGTAGAAAAATCGATACAAATGCGCATGTCTTAAAAATCGATTTTAACATCGGTGCCTCCATTGATTGGTTTATTAAGCAAAGCGTACAACACTATTTATTTCAAAAAATTAAACACAAATCAAGATTACAATAACGAAATTCTGTTAATTTTTCAACCTTAATTCTTCTCTTCTAATAAAAAAAAAGAAGAAAAAGTATTTTAGCCTTTGGGAAGAGTGATGAATTTTTGTTTGGAGGAGATTCCAATTTATTTCTTATCGCTTGAATTTGGGCGAAATATAACTTAATTTGTTTGAATTCTAGAAAATAGGGGTTGGATTATTTATTGTCTGAATCAGGATAGCCTGGATGGAAGGATTTTCAGAATAACGGCCTGGAAGGATAGGGGGGAGAGTGGTGATGGAAAGGATAATTTGTTTTTTGGTGTGATATTCTATGAAGATTTTGATTTTACAGCGTTTTGATTTATCGTCGGTTTCTTGTGCACGCCGGGTTTTATGCCAAAGCGAGGTATTTCTACGGAAGGGGCATGAAGTCGTTCTTTGCGATTATGTCCATCAACATCGTCAACAAGAGATTCCCCAGGTGGCGGATCTGTCAAAGTTGGGGGCTGAAATTCTTCCTTTGAATCGCAAAGCGGCGCATCTTTTCGCGAATATTAGGAAATTATTCGCGCTTGATCCTCCTCCTGATATTGTCCATTTATGGAAAGCCTATCCTGATGCTTCTCTGCCTGCTTTGATTTATGCCCGAAGTAAAAACATCCCTTTGCATTACGACTGGGATGACTGGGAAAAAGGCATTGCCCGGGAGCTAACTCAATCCTATTTGGCCGGTTGGCTGGGGGGATGTTGGGATAAATTGACGCCCCGTCTATGTGACACACTATCGGTGGCGAGTGAATTTTTGCGAAAGAAGGCTGTGGAATGGGGTGTTCCTCAGGAGCGCATTTGGAATGCACCGGTGGGGGCTGATTTGGAGCGGTTTTACCCACGCGAACGGGATGAGGAATTGTTTGGGGAGTTGAATTTATCATCTCCCGTGTTGGTTTATAGTGGGCAATTGGAAGTCGCGAGTTATGCTGAGCAGACGATTGATGTTTTTGCAGAGGTGAGAAAAGAACTTCATACTGCCCGCTTGTTGATTCTTGGTGGAGGGAGAAAACTCGAGGCTATAAAGAAACGTGCTGAAGAGAAGAGGGTACGAGATAAAGTCATTTTTACTAATTATGTGCCGGGGAATGAAATACCCCGGTACTTATCGCTGGCAGACGTGGCGCTTGCTCCATTTGAAGATAATGATGTGACCCGGGCGAAATCTCCATTAAAAATCGCAGAGTACCTAGCGATGGGGCTTCCGATTGTGGCTTCGGATGTAGGTGAAGCCCAGCGGATGACGGTGGGAGCAGGAGTTTGTGTACCTTGCGGGGATATTCAGGGGATGATTGAGAAGACGTTGTGGATTTTGAAAAATGAGGGGATCCAAAAGAGTATGCGTATGGGGGGGCGGCAACTGGCCGAGCGTGTTTATAATTGGGAGACTCATGTAAATGGGTTGGAGGAAGCCTATCGATTGGCCATCGAAGTGAACCGATAAATTCGTTCGATGGAATGTTTTTTGATGTGCACTATCCTTCACACCCGTGAAGGAAAACTCCGTAAATTTCTGCGCGCACACTTTCCTAGAAATCCTTCATGTAAAGTAAATTTACACACGTCTTAGGTAAAAAGGGCAAAAAACCCCTTAATTTACTCTTGCTGGTAAGATTTCTGGGGTGAATCGGCTATTTTTACCTATTTTGGCAAGAAAATCCATTCTGGCACGCTCCTTGTGAAGAATAAAAGATGAAAGCGAATTATCTTTTTGAGGGAGAGTAAAATGGATTTTGAACATATAGAAAAGCATGTCAATCATATGGCTCCCACAGAACCCCTAACGGCTGAACAAGAAAGAGAGTTCATTCATCGGCATCAACAAGGAGATTCATATGCTAGAAAGAGGCTGATTGAATCCAATATTCGCTTTGTGATCAAATTAGCGCTGCAATTTCGAAATCAAGGCTTAAGCCTCGCAGATCTTATCCAGGAAGGGAATCTCGGTTTAATTGAGGCGTTAGATAAGTTTAAGCCGGAGAAAAAATGCCGCTTGATCACGTATGCATCTTGGTGGATACGTTTGTATTTACAACGTTCGATTGAACAAAAAACGAGGTCGGTGAATTTGCCAATTAATAAGTTGGAACTTATCCGAAAAGTACGAAGTTTTGAGTCGACTTTCGAAATGCGGAAAGGTCGAAAGCCTTATAAAGAGGAAATTGCCAAGGCTTTAAATGAGAATGTGGAAAAGATTGAGAACATAGACAATTATGCCCCAAGTTTTCATGCTCTCTCTTCGCAAGATGAGGAACATCCCGGATTAGAAAAAGTTTTGGTGGATGAATCGCTGGTCGATCAACGGGAGATCGTGTGGCAAAAGGAGGCGGAAAATCGGCTTTCGCGCGCGATGAATTGTTTAAATCCTCGAGAACGTGAAGTCCTTTTTCATCGCTATGTAGAAGGTGAGGGGAAGAAACTAAGCCTGCGCAAGGTGGGAAAATTGATGGGATTAAGCGCAGAGGGAGTACGTCGGATCGAAGAACAAGCCATGAGAAAATTACGCCACCCAAAAATTCAGAGAGATATGAATAATCTCTTTGTTAACTAAATTTCATTCAAGGGAGAGGAGAACTATTATCTCGGTGAATTATTTTGATTGAATACTTCATAGTTTTTTGTTTTACCCTACTCTCAACACACGTACCCTTAACTACCCAATGGAATGACCAAGTCCTACCCCTTCCATCCCCGCTAGGAGAAAATCCAGCGGGGCCTTCCTTTTTTATGGGGGGATATTGTGGATAGGTAGGGACATGAATCATTGACGCCTAAGAAAAACCCGCTAGATTGCATGGAGAATGTGTTTATTATGAAGACTTAAGTTTATGTGATACCTCTCTATGAAAATACCCGTTTTTTACCGTGTTTTGCTTATTCTTTTAATTACAAGTTTGGCTGCCTGTGCCTTATTCCCTTTGATTTGGTGGTTATGCGACTCGATCATGGGCATGGATGATACTCCAGCGCGGGTTTTCCGAAGGCTGTGGCAGATCCTTATCGTCATTGGTTTGCTCTTGCAGCATAAACCCTTGGGCTTGCATAATCCTTTCAAAATTGGTTTTAAACCGACGTTTCCAGGGATGGTTCATCTGCTTACGGGAGTGTTAATTTCCTGGGTTTTTTTGTTTATTCTCGGGTTCCTTTACTTATGGATGAATGCTTGGGAATGGGATGATCCGGTAAACTGGGTTTATTTTAGAAAAAAACTCGTAAGCGGATTGCAGCGTGGAGCGGCGGTGGCTTTGGTTGAGGAGTATATATTTCGCGGGCTGATCTTTTTGTCTTTGGCGCGGCGATGGGGACGGATCAAAGGGGCGGTTGTATCCAGCCTCCTATTTTCCAGTTTGCATTTTCTAGACGGCCGACAGGGAGGCATGGTGGAGAATCCGGAAGCCTGGGGCGCAGGCTTTCAATTATGTGGTCAACTTTTGCGGGAAATGGTCGAACATTTTGTGATTTTTCCGGAAGCCACGGGATTGTTTCTTGTAGGGATCATTATGTGTTATGCCACTTATAAGAGTGGGTCTTTATGGCTTGCGACGGGATTGCATGGGGGATGGGTGGCATTTTTTACTTTTGATAAAGCCTTATTTAATGTGACCCGTGAGATTGATCCTCTGTGGATTGGGGGAGGGCGGCTTTATAACGGGATTATCCCTATGGTGGGAATGCTGATTATCTTTCCTATTATTTGGGGATTTGTCCGGATCGGGTGGATTACCCAAGAAACGAATGAAAATCACAGATCCATCTCTTCGGAATCATGACCATCGGATTTGTTCATGGTTGATTTTAGGAGGGTGTAGGCATTGCCCAGCGCCCGCCAAGCCTGGAGGGGCGTGCGCATATCTAAGGCACGGCGCCATAGGTATTCAGGCCGTAAATGGAACTCGCGAATGGCTTGATTGCGTAACTCGCTGACGCGCTCGCTATCGAGGGTGCCGATATTCATTTGGGGCAAGGCGACTGAATTATCCACGCTATCGACATCCTTGGGCGTCCAACCTTGGCGGATGGCTTCTGAGCGAAGATCAGTACCCATTCGGGGGGCGGCTACATTAAAGGAAACGAAATCGGGATCCAGTGCTTTGGCGAATTCAATGCTGTTGCGGGCGGTTTGTTCGGTTTCACCGGGTAAACCGAGGATAAAGTGGGCTAAGGTACGGATTCCCAGATAGCGGCATAGGCTGAAGATTTCTTTGACTCGTGCTGGTTTGATGCCTTTTTCAATGGAATTGAGAATTTCTTGATCGCTGGATTCTACGCCAAATTGGATAGTGTGGCAGCCGGCTTGTGCCATGAGGGTTAAGAGTTCTTCGTCCATCACATCCACGCGAGAGAGGGTGATCCAATCGAAATTCATGTTTTCTTTGATGAGGCGATTGAGAAACTCGACCGAGTGATGGCGATTCACACCAAAAGTGAGATCCTTGATCCATAGTTCGCGAATCCCAAGGCTGCGGATATGGCGTAATTCTTCCATGGCGTTATCAATGTCCCGGAGTTTGTGTTCCCATTTGCCGTTAAAGCAGAAGGAGCAGTTATAGGGGCAGCCAAAATCGGTGAGGAAAGAAGCAAATAGACGTCTGCGTCCATGGGGGATACGGTATTTTGAGAGTGGGAGCAAATCATAGCGGGGAATGGGGAAAGAAAAGTAGCGTTTTCCCGGGTCCACACCACGGAGGATCTCATCGCCGGATTGGTAGAGCAAATTGGGGATGATTTGCTCTTGTTCCAGGCGCTGGGTTTTGGGGTTCCATTTTTGCAGGAATGTATTCAGGTTATCGGAGGTAAAGTCCAGAAGGATAGCTTTAAGCCATGGATATAAGCCCATCAATTCTCGTCCTTTGCTGACTAATACATCCCCGGTCCCGATGATTGTGATTTCTTTGGGCAAGTCAAGCGATTCAATAAAGGCAAAGTCATTTTTCCAGCAGACGCCGCCGGTGAGAAAGACAATCGCATCGGGGGAGAATGCTTGGATTTTTTGGGCAGCTTGGGTAAAGGACATACGCAGACAATTGGCATCGAGAAAGGCGACCTCATGGTGCTGGGAGAGGATACCGCTTTGGACAACGAGATCGTAGGGATGCCAATAGTAATTGGCTTTGGCGGAATGACTGCAGTAGTAATCCCGCAAGTAGGGTTTGTCTCCTGGTGGATTGAGTAGTAAAACTTTCATGATGACTCTTCTATGTGGATCCGAAATGATGAAGCAATTATTTTTGGCTGCTCTTCTCTACTTAATGATATCTCGTAGTTGACGAAAACCATAAATGAAATAATTTTTCCATACTCTAGGCGAGGGATTATGGCATAACGTTCGAAGAATATAACGAGGACGGAGATAGAAATCCCTCAGGGCTTCTTTGCGCATGGGTTTTAGTTCATCCAATGAGAGATACTTGGTTGGGATCGAGGGGCCATTGTAGGCAGCGACAGGGAGTTCGCCTTCTTGGAGTAAGCCTTCTTCGACCGCGATGCGGTAAAATTCGGTACCATAAAATGGATAAGTGAAGAAAAATTCAATAAAATCAGGATCGAGTTTGCGAGCGAATTGTTTGGTCCGTTCGAAGGTTTCACGATTTTCCCAGGGTAAACCGATGAGAAAATAGACACTGCTTTTGATTCCCGCCTTGCGGCAGAGATGGACGGTGGGTTCGATTTTGTCGAACTCGATTTGTTTACGCATTTTTTCCAGCATATAGGGATCGCCGCTTTCCACTCCAAAGGAAATGAGCCAACACCCCGCTTTTTTCATTGCATGCGCCATTTCTTCGTTAAGGGTATCGGCACGGCTGTTGCATGACCAGCTGATATCCAAGCCTTCTTGTTGAATGGCTTGGCATAGATCGATGACCCAACGTTTGTTAGCGGTGAAGAGATCGGAGCGGAAGAGGAAATTACGAATGCCATGTTTCTCAACGCATTCTTTCAGTTCGGCTAAAACATTTTCAGGAGAGCGATTGCGAATCGGCTTGCCGGAGACATCACCCGCTAAACAATACACGCAAGGAAAGGGACAACCGCGGCTAGTGACGATTGTGGTTTGAATTTCTTCGGTGTCGGGGCGAATGTAGGGGGTGTTATCAATCAGGTGGCGAGCGGGGAAAGCGATAGAATCCACCTCTTGGATGTAGGGGCGGTCTGGGTTACGATGGATCCCGGCTTGGTCGCGGTAAGTGATCCCTTGAATTTCTTCCCAGGGGTTGCCTTGTGCGAGTTCTTTAATGGTATCCTCGTATTCGCCGCGCATGACCAGGTCAAGGTGAGGAAAATCCTGCATCGACTTTTCATCAAGATATTTAAAGTGGGCCCCCTTGCTAATGGTAACGATCTCGGGGTCAATTTCCTTGGCTTTCGCGGCCGCGAAAAGATCCTGAGGTAAAGTGGGGGTGGTAATGGAAATAATGAGGGCTTGGGGTTTCCATTCCTGTATTTCCTGGAGGAAGTCTTCCCAGGTGAGTTCATGGGCGGGATAATCCTTTACCCGGCATTCGACTCCAATGGTTTCCAAAGAACCGGCCATGTAGAGTAAATCCATGGGAGGACGCAGGGCCACGGTGTGTAAATCTTCGAGGGGGGTTTGGCATCGTTCTTCGCGGATATATTTCCCGGTTGGAGGAACGATGAGGAGAGCTTTATGCAATACTTTCTTTTTGCTCTGCGTCTGAGTTTGGGTTTGAGTTTGGCAACTGCATGTTGGTGGAACGCGCATGATTATAACCTTCGTTTATCTTATCAATCAACGATACGGTAGTCGTTGAACTGTTGTACATGATTATACCAGGATTGAAAGTCGTTTTGTTTATGATAAACCGTCTCAGCGGCTTTGAGTCCCATTTGAATGGCCTGATCAATATTATTATGGCGGAAAAGGCCTTGTCGTCCCACGGTAAGCAGGTTCTTTAAGGTTTTTAAATAATCCAAGACTGGATTGAGGGCCTGTTCATAACCTTGGTGATAAATAGGATACCCTTCACGGAGACGTACTGCGAGAGTATCCACCGGTTGGGCGGAGAGCAACCCTGAATCGAGTAAAATCTGGTTGGCCTTTTCAGCCAAGCGCCATTGATCGCTCTTCCAAATGGAATCCTCTGCTTGACAGCAAAATTCGAGGCAGAGACACCCTTGGGAGGGTGGATTTTGTCCTGCCATGAAATTGTTTGGAACACTAATCCGTGAAAAAGGAACATTGTCTTCAGGATAATAAAGCCACGTATCGGGAACCGATAAAGGGGCATCGTAGAGCATATAGAGTAAAACCAAGGCTCTAAAACGCAAATGTTGGGAAGCCTCGAGTACGGGTTTGGGAGTTGTGTCTAAGCGTTGGATCAAGTTGGGGAGAGGGATGGTGTTGATCAGTTCATCGCATTTGATCTCGATTTTGCCGTAGGGGTTTTGACAAAGAATGGATGTGATTTGATCTTTCTTTCGGCGAATGGAATGGACAGAATGTTGGTAGAGGAACATACCGCCCTGGGCTTCGATTTCATCGGCGAATTGTTGGGCGATTCCCCCAATCCCGCCTTGGGGATAGAGAAATTCGGAGACATAGGTTTCTTCGCGAGAGAAGAGGCTATCCCTAAGCACGTGCCATATATTTTCGCCCCGGAGGCGAACCCGTGCGGTTTCGGCGGAGATTTTCGAGGGGGGCAATCCCCACACTTTACGGGCGAAGGGTTCAAAAATGCGTTCGTAAAGCCCATGGCCGTAATAGGCCCGGACATAATCCTCGTAGGAATCGGCTTTCGAGGTATCATGAAACAAGGTCAAGGCCGCGGAGAGGGAGAGGGAGATGGTGGGGAGTACTCCCAGGGCTTTGAGAGTATGTACAGGGTTTACGGGATAGGGGACGTAGTTGCCGTTGAGGTACATGCGGCTGGTGCGTTTGACGCGATGCATTTTTTCTTGGCAGAAGGAGCGGATAAATTCGCGAATTTCTGGGATTTCGGTATGAAAGCGGTGGGGTCCGAGATCAAGGATATGGCCTTTCCAGGATAGGCTTTTGGCCATCCCTCCGGGAACCGAGTCACGTTCGATCAACGTGATTTTGGTGGTGGGATCGAGTTTAAGGAGTTTCCAAGCGGTGCTAAGGCCGGTAATCCCGGCGCCCAAGATAACGATATTCCGTGACATTTATAAAATTTTTTTCTCCACAGGTGGTTTGGCTTTTTTTCGGCTCCAAAACAGACGAACTTTGAGCATAGTCCAAACGGCGATCAAAAAATCCGGCCATCCGATTTTTTTGCCTTCTTCGACCGTACGTGCTTTAAATTTTACAGGGACTTCCTTTATAGGGTATCCCAATTTGAGGACTTTGCTGGTAATTTCCGGGCAAAATTCAAAGCCATGGCATTCCAGCGGGATGCGTTCGATGACGCTGCGATGAAAGGCTTTGTAGGCGGTGGCTTCATCGGTGATGCGTTTGCCGTACAGGAGGCTAATGAAGCGTGCCAGCAGCCAATTGGCAATGCGGTTGGGGAGGCGCATATTTTGAACGGAGCCCATAAAACGGGAGCCATAGCAGACGAGGGCTTCTCCCCGGGCGATGGGTTCTACGACTTGGAGAATCTCGTTGGGGTCATATTCCATGTCGGCATCTTGGATGATGACAATCTCGCCGGTGAAGTAGGTTAATCCCGTGCGGATGGCGGCGCCTTTGCCTTGGTTGGTTTTATGGGTTAAGACTTTGACACCAGGCTCATTTTTGTGGGGTTCGAGGATGGATTCAGTTTTATCGGTAGAACAATCATTCACAAGAATAATTTCTTTGTTGTCCCAGGCCACATTGCGGACATAATCCAAGACTTCGGGAAGTAATTCTTCCTCGTTATAGATAGGGATAATGATCGATAATTTTGGTTGGGGAGTTAATTGTTCCATAGCCTATGTAATGCGATTTGAAGTCATTTCAAATAAAGGATTATGATACATGAAAAGGGGTAAATTCAAATTGCTATGCATGTAAATTGCTTGGTTAAACTCTTAATTTAAGTTTATTGTCCCTGGATTTTGGGTTCTCACCAAGTAAAAACGGTACTCGTGACAATTTTTGACAGTTCGGGAAAAGATCACGTTGTTGTGTAAAAAGAATAAGATAGAGAAAGACACCTTCGCCGGACACCTGCACGCCGGTAGGTAAAAATTGGTAAACTAGGAGGGAAATGATTTCAAAAAAAATGAGTGGGAGGTGGTTATGCCAAAGAAATTTTATCGAGAAGCCAATCCCGAGTATACGATCGTGGATAGTATGCGCGATTCGCTTCGTTTTACAACGCGGCGAGGCCTCACTACGTATCAAGGGAATTTATGCGCGAAATCCACATTCGTTGATCCTGAAGGAGAGCCGCAGCCCTGGCATGAGTTTGGAGAGCTGGAAGGGGTAGGCTGGGCGGCGAATGCGGTTGGAGGAGCGTATGAACTTTTATGGTATGCGCGGGTGTTTGGTGATCCGCGGCTAAACGCGATTGGGACGTCGGTCTTGTATCATGCGTTGGAGGGGAATTTCTTTCAGGAGGATGGGTTTGTTTATCCCTATCGTGATATCCCGAGTGATGAGCGAATGTTGAACTATTTGCATGAGGAGGAGTATGATCATTGGTTTTGTCCGGGCTCGACCGCGCATATCGTCTTGCAACTGTTGTGGGCGTCGGATGAAGTGGAGTCGGCGGCTTTGAGGAAGCGGCTAATTGAGACGGGGTTAAGGACGGCCGATTGGCTGTGGAAGCATATAAAGCCTTGTGAAAATGGGTGGTACCCACGACGCTGCGAGAAAGACGGCTCACATGCGAACTATAACGCTTGGGGTGGGAGCCCCGATCCGCAATTTGACAACAGCGGCGATGGGACGTATTTGCTATGGCTGTGGATTGAACTTACGCGGCGGGGGTATCGTCATTGTGTGAAGGAAATCGAGCGAGCCACCCGGGTGTATCGCGATATCGGCGGGGCGTTTGGGAGTATTAATCACGATACCTACGATGAGCATGAGAATGTGGCGTATAGTGTGGGGTTCCGCACATTATTACGGGCGGCGAATTTGTTACGGGATACCTCGCTGTTTGATTGGGCGCTGGAGAACTGCCTGCATGGGCTAGAGAAGTTTGAAATGCGTGATAACCGCAATGGGGTAGAAACGCGGGGGTTGCTGTATATGGAAGAATCGTGGGATACGGCTTATTTGTGGGAGAATGCGGAAGCGGCGATGGCTCTGTTCGAGGGGGCGAAGGCCACGCGCATTATCTCTTATGAGAAGAAGGGGCTGACGATCTTGCGGGCGGCGGCGCTGCATCATCATGGGGATTATGGTTTTCTGACCGAAGGCGTAGACTGGAATAATCATAATGGGCAATGGCGTGAAGTGGATGGAGAAAAAATTCCCATTCATGTAGGCGGGGTTGAGTATGGGGATGTGAATTATACGCAACCGTTTCTTAATAATATGCATATCACCACGCCGACGTTATACTATCTTGAAACCTTGGCGCGTAAACGCAGCCATGCGGATATGCGCTATGAAGATCTAGAAGGAAACCGTCTGGCGGTTTTATCAAAGAAAGGGGAAATATGATGGGTCGAGTTATGAGTTTGGTTTTGTTGCTGACATTGACGTTGGGAATGGCCGCCTGGAGTGAGGAAATTTATTGCCGCTATGCCCTGGACGAGCTTACCCGATATGGGATGGTGCAAGAGGATGTAATTCATGAGATGGATAAGGCTCCCTGGGAGGGAGGAAAAACCACGGGGCATACGGTAGCTCTTAATCAGGTAGAGTTGCTTTACCCCTGCGAACCGATGAAGATTGTGGGGATGTCTGGGACCTATGAAAATACATGGGAGGATAAAGAGCCGTTTAATACGGTGCGCTGGTTTTTGAAACCGCCGACTTCGGCGGCTTCGCCGGATGAAGAGATTGAACTGCCAGCTTCGGTGGATGTACTTATGGTAGAAACCGAGTTGGTGATCGTGATTGGCAAGCGGGTAAAAAACGCGAGTCTTGAGGAAGCCAAAGAGGCGATCTTTGGGTACACGATTTGCAACGATATGGTGGGCTCGGTGGATTCTTATCATAAGATCAACAAAGAGCCGATGGATCAGGAAGAAAATCTGTTGAACTTTGGGCTCAAACATGGAGATAAGTTCACGCCCTTTGGTCCGTTTATTTATCGCGGAGTAGATTGGAAGGACCGGGAACGAACTCTGACGGTGACGACCCCCAGTACCGGGAAAAAGAATGTCTATAAGCATAACACCTCGAATTTGTTCTATTCCCCCGCCAAAATGGTGAGAGATTTATCCCGCGTATTTACGCTAGAACCGGGTGATATTATTTTGACAGGAACCACGGAAGCCCTACCAGCGAAAGCGGGGGATGTGATGGAAGTGAGTGTTGAAGGGCTTGGAACCATTGTGAATACTTTGGTGCCAAGAGAAAACTGAAGGATTACTTTAAAGGAGGCGCTTATGCCTTGGTTATCATCCATTCAACGAAGAACATTTATGCAGGCCACTCTCGGAGGGATGGTCTTGGGGATAGAATGGCTCACGACCAATGCCCACGCGGAGGATGCCGCGCGTTGGGCCTGGTTGGCCGATACTCATGTGCCTGAAGATAAGGAGAATGAATATCGGGGATTTTATCCTCAGGAGAATTTCAAAAAAGTCGTCCCTCAGGTAATGGAGCAAAAACCGGATGGGATAGTTATCACGGGCGATTTAGCCCGATTGGAAGGGAAACCCGGTGACTATGCGGCGATGAAGGAAATACTGCAACCGGCTATGGAAGAGATGCCGGTATGTATGGCGCTGGGAAACCACGATCACCGGGGGAACTTCTTGTCTGCTTTTGAGAAGAATCCCGGAGAGAAACAAGATGTGTCGGGAAAGCATGTGGTGGTGATTGATACGGGACCGGTGCGATTTGTGGTGCTGGATTCCTTACTCTATGTGAATAAGGTTGCGGGATTGTTGGGGAAAGCCCAGCGCGCATGGTTGAAGCAATTTCTCTCACAAAGTGATGAGAAGCCGATCATTTTGTTCTTTCATCATACCATAGGAGATGGGGATGGGGATATGCTGGACTTTGATCGGGTTATGCGGATTGTCCAGCCTCATTCGCAGGTGAAAGCCATGGTCTATGGTCATTCGCATGTGTATCGACTTGGGGTGAAAGATGGAATCCAGCTCATCAATCTGCCGGCGGTTGGGTATAACTTCCGTGATTCGGAACCGGTGGGCTGGGTGGAAGCGAAGGTTACATCTAGCCAAGGGAAATTAACCCTGCATGCCTTCGATGGAGAGAGCTCGAAGGACGGGAGTGAAACCCTCTTGGAGTGGCGAACGTAGTGCGTAATTAGACTGCAGGTTGTATAGGAGAAAGATCTATGAGTTATCCTTTCGTCCATCGTCCACGACGACTGCGAATGAAGGAGCGCGTACGTGACATGGTGAGAGAGAATCATGTGCGGGTGGAAGATTTAATCTACCCCATGTTTGTCACCTATGAGAAAGGCGCCAAGCATCCTATCCCTTCCATGCCGGGGCAATATCAGTGGGGGGTGGATCGTATAAGTGAGGAAGCCAAGCGCATTGTTGATTTGGGGATCCCGGCCGTGATCCTTTTTGGTTTGCCAGAGAAGAAGGATGCGGAGGGGTCGGAAGCGTACAACCCCCATGGATTGATTCCAGAAACGGTTGAAAGATTGAAAAAGGAGTGTCCCTCGCTGGTGGTGATCACCGATGTGTGCCTGTGTGAATACACCTCGCATGGACATTGCGGGGTTTTGGAAGGTGAGACGATTCTTAATGACGCCACGGTGGAATTGCTCTGCAAGGAAGCGGTGGCGCATGCCCAAGCGGGATGCGATATGGTGGCGCCTTCGGATATGATGGACGGGCGTGTGGGAGCCATTCGGGAAGCGTTGGATGAGAATGGATTTACCTATACTCCCATGATGTCCTATTCGGTGAAGTATGCATCTGCCTACTATGGGCCGTTTCGGGATGCGGTGGAATCAGCCCCGCAGTGTGGGGATCGGCGTTCTCACCAGATGGATCCCCCCAACCGGTTAGAAGCGCTGCGGCAAGCGCAATTGGATCTCGATGAAGGAGCGGACATTCTGATGGTCAAACCGGGGATCGCCTATATAGATATTTTGCGTGATCTGCGCAATGATTTTGAGTGTCCCTTGGCGGCTTATCATGTCAGCGGTGAGTATGCCATGATCAAAGCTGGAGCGGAAAAGGGATGGCTGGATGAGCCGCGGGTGGTGATGGAGAATATGATTGCGTTTAAACGCGCGGGAGCGGATTTGATTTTGACTTATCACGCGCCCGATGTAGCGAAGTGGTTAGGATAGTTGATTTTAGTTAGAAGCGGAACTTTGACCGCCAATTCTGTACATTTCAAGAGGCTAGTTTAGATGAGCGTAAGCCGACGTCATTTTATAACGAGTGGAGCCGTCTTAAGCGCGGCGGCGTTCACAGGAGCCAAGCCCGCATCGGCGCAAGGTTTTGAATGCGGGATCGAAGGGAAAGCGAAAGGAGAAATACCCAAGTCGATTGAGTATCTCAAGAAACAATGGGAGGAAGCCTAAACGTTTCGATGCTCCATCACCGGCTGCCGAATCCCGAGCATTGGCCTCGCGAGTGGGTCAATCAAATTCATGAAGGGGATACGCCACGCATGCTGCGAGAATTGCCGGATGAATGCGTGGCGCTTGCTATCACCAGCCCGCCCTATTGGAACATGATCGACTATGGTATGGAGGGGCAAATCGGGACGGGAGACTATGAGAGTTATTTGGAGGAATTGATTCCTGTATGGAAAGAAACCCTACGGGTGTTGATCCCTAATGGCAAGTTGGCCATGATCACGCCGGTGATGCCAATCCGTAAAAGCGTGATTAATACACAGCATACGCGTCATTTAAAGAATATAAGCGCTGATATTGAGCAAACCCTTTTGCAGGAGATCCCCGAACTTAAGCGATATAGTTTGTTCGTTTGGCAAAAGCAAACGACGGAAAAGATGTTCGGGAGTTATCCCTACCCGCCTAATATTTATGAAGACAATACGATTGAATTTATTAATGTGCTGGTTAAAGAGGGCAAGCCGCCGAGTATTTCTAAAGAAGTGAAGGAGTATAGTAAGATCACGCAGGAGGAATGGCGGAATTTGACTATGCAGGTTTGGTGTGCCTATCCCGCCGATGTGAAGCGGGGAAGCGGGCATCCCTGCCCTTTTCCGGTGGTGTTGCCGCAACGTTTGATTATGATGTATACCCTGCGCCGGGCGGAGGAAGTGGGATTCGGAGGGGATTTGGTGCTCGATATGTTTTGTGGCACCGGGGCTACCTGCGTAGCGGCTAAAGCGATGGGGCGGAATTATATTGGCATGGAGTTAAACCCTAGGTATTGTCAAAGTGCGCGCGACCGTTTGGCCAAGGAGTATGTTGATCCTAAGAAAATGATGTTGCATCCGGTACGAGTCACCAACCCTTGGGCAAGTGAGGAAGAAACAGAAATCAACATGCAAAAGAAAATTGGTTTGCATGGCAAACAAGCGGAGGATAAACTGTGGGATATCACTTCATAGAAGCCGATGGTAGGTACTGAGCGTATGAGTGAATCCCAAGTACACAAGAAAAATAAACATTATTACAAAAACCTAGGCGCGTTTCGGAAAGAACTCAAAACAACGGTGCCCCAGGAGTTGCTGAAAGAACTACACCAGGCCAAGGCGTGGAAACATTTCGCTATCGTGGGTCGGCAAGTGCTCTTGGCAGCTTTGGCGATATGGATAGCACTACGGTATGAGGCGTGGTACCTTTGGCTGCCCTGTGCGGGGGTGTTGGGATTCGTTGTTTTTGACTTTACGGTGCTACTGCATGAGGTGGTGCATCGGGCGGTGTTTTCGAAAAAGCGTCCGAAACTCTATGTGATTTTGGGATGGCTCTATGCCCTGCCCAGCGGCATATCACGCACTCAGTTTACCCAATGGCACTTAGACCATCATGATGAACTAGGGTCGTGGACGGATGATCCAAAACGGGCGCATTTGACGCCAAAGATTAACAAACGCTGGTATAAGTTACTCTATATGACTCCGGCGTTATTTCCAATCTACTTTCGGGCGGCGGCGAAAGAGGCTTCCATCTATCCAGAACATTTACAGAAGCAAATCGCAAAAGAACGCCAGATCACGATTCTGCTGCATCTGGCGATTATGGCTGCCCTGATTATATACGCGGGGCCATGGATATGGTTTAAGATTTACGCGGTCCCATATTTCTTCGTATTTCCTGTGGCGTTTACGATAAACCGGATGGGGCAGCATTATAATGTGAATCCTGAGGATATTGCCAATTGGTCGACATTGATTAAAAGCCATTGGTTTTGGGATTTCGTGTATTTGTATTCCAACCTGCATTTAGAGCATCATTACTTTCCCGGGGTGCCTTGTTATAACCTTCCCCGCCTGCAACAGGCCTTGCAGCCGCTCTATGATCGACATGGGATGCGATATGTCGGCTATGGGGAGATTCTTTATGGCTGGTTTGTGGAGAACCGCGAACCCCATACGGATTGGTCGATGGAGGATTCCGCCGTTCAGGGTAAATCATAGTTGAGATCGGATAAAGATTATTTGGATCGAAAAAAGTCATAGCTCTCATTTATAGAATCATGACATGTTTCCTTGTCGAGGTCTCAACAAGTACTCAAATACAGGATGAACCGATTTTTTCTCAGTACCTACGCAGCGTCTCATTTGATTGGGTTAATTTCTTCAAAAAATCACTATAAAATTTGATTGGAATCGAGTTTTCTACTATTCCTTCAGGACATGTGTTATGGTGGGAAATTCGATGGCTCCGCTGCTCACCGGCGGTATTGGGGGCGTGAGGGTAAGGCGGAGTCTATGTCATCATGAATGGGAGTCGAGGCATGAGTGATCCCGCCCGAGAAATTGAACAACTGCGAGAGGCCATTCGTCATCACGAATACTTATATTATGTAAAGGCGCAACCAGAAATCAGCGATCAGGAATTTGATCAGCTGATGAAAAAATTGGAGCGCCTGGAGGAGAAATATCCTGTATACAAAACCCCCGATTCGCCTACTCAACGGGTAGGGGGGCAGCCGCTGGAGGGATTTGAACCGTTTCAGCACCGGCGGCTTATGCTGTCCATCAGCAATACGTATTCTGAAGGAGAATTGCGTGATTTTCACAGGCGGGTGATCAAGGAATTGGGGGATTCGCGTACGCAGTATATTGTTCAGCCCAAGGTGGATGGGGTGGCGATATCCCTGCACTACCGGAATGGGCAATATGAACGTGCAGTTACCCGCGGAGATGGTTACACAGGAGATGATGTAACTCAAAATGTGCGTACGATTCATTCACTACCGCTGCGGTTACGGGGAGAGAATCTTCCCGCTTTTCTGGATGTGCGGGGAGAAATTTACATGCCAAATCAAGCTTTTGTGGCTATGAATCAAGAGCGGGAAGAGGACGGGTATTCTCCCTTTGCCAATCCAAGAAACGCTACCGCGGGAACGCTGAAACTCTTAGATCCAGCGGAAGTGGCGAAACGCCCCTTGGATTTATTTGTTCATACTTTAGGAGAAATCGAAGGACAGAGGGTGGATGATGACTATCAGTTAATGCAGACTCTGGAAGAATGGGGATTGAAAGTGGTGCCGGGATACACGCTGGGGGAGAGTATTGAGAGCGTGATTGAAGTGGCTGCGCAGTGGGATCAAAGGCGGCATGAGCTTGAATTTGAAGTCGATGGCTTGGTGATTAAGGTCAATTCTTATGCAGCGCGTGATGAGCTTGGCTTTACCTCGAAGAGTCCCCGGTGGGCCATCGCGTATAAATTCACGGCCGAGGAGGCTGAAACCACGCTGGAAAAGATCCAACTCAGCGTAGGACGAACGGGAACCATTACTCCGCGGGCGTTTTTGAAGCCAGTGTTGTTAGCGGGAACGACGATACGGCATGCTTCGCTGCACAATTTTGATGAGATTGAGCGGAAGGATATACGGGAAGGAGACCGGGTCATCATCCAGAAGGGGGGAGAGATTATCCCCCAAGTGGTGAAGGTGGTAACAGAGAAGCGGGATGGGAGCCAAGTTCCGTTTCGTCCCGAAATGAAATGCCCTTCGTGTGGTGGGGACATTGTGCGTGAAGGGGAGGAGGTGGCCTATCGTTGTATTAATATAAACTGTCCTGATCAGTTGCGAAAACGAATTGAACATTTCGCCCAACGGAATGCTATGGATATTGATGGACTGGGGGAGAAACTGATTCAAGTGCTGGTGGATAAGCAATGGGTCACCCGGCTTTCCGACCTTTATCATTTAAACCATGAACAAATTGCTTCGTTGGAGCGTATGGGAGATAAATCCGCCCAAAATTTGTTGAATGGAATCGAGCGAAGTAAGCAACGTCCGTTGGACCGTTTTCTTTTTGCCTTAGGGATTCGTCATGTAGGGAATCACTTGGCGAGAGTGCTTTTGGAAGGACGCGAAAGTCTATGGGAACTAAAGGATGTGAGTGTAGAAGCGCTTAACGCGATTAATGAAGTGGGGCCCACTGTTGCGGAAAGTGTTTATAACTTTTTTCATGAAGAGAAGAATCTTGACGAATTGAAGCGGTTGGAGGAAGCGGGGATTCCCTTCGAGCGCCAAAGTGGTGCGAGTGAAGTGCAAGGAGATCAACGGCTGAGCGGGAAGGTTTTTGTGTTGACGGGTGCTTTAGAGAAGTACACCCGGGATGAAGCGGCGAAAAAGATCAGTCAAAAGGGGGGAAGAGTTTCGGGATCGGTCAGCCAAAACACGGATTATGTGATTGCAGGAGAAAAAGCTGGCTCGAAGAAAAACAAGGCAGAAAAGCTTGGGGTGCCGGTGCTTACGGAAGAAGAGTTTGAAAAACTATTGAATGACTAGCCGGTGAATTTGGCATGGCTCCTGCTTTAGGTATAAGGAAAACGAGCAAATAAGAGCGTAAGGTTGGAAAAAATGACCGATCCCCTATCCAATATTGGGCAGAATTTTCCTTCGGCAAGTCAAAGCCAGAATCCCTCGGCAAAGGGCAACTCCTCTTATAAAGGGAAGGATCTATCCTTTGAGAATGTCTTAAATCGGCAGCAATTGACGTCGGGACAGTTGAACTCGATGCGCCCCCCTGAAAACTTTCAATCTTCTACACAAACGGCCAATCAAAACATGAAAAATTCTAATGCCCCGAAGGATCCTTCCTCTTCGCTATTTAAATCTTATGCGGAATCGGGGAAAGAGTATGAAGATGAAATGCCAGAAGAATTATTAAAAATGTTTCAGCATATGCCTGAGGAGGTCCCGCAAGGGGAGGAGTTGAATCAAGCGATATTACAAAATCAAAAAGAATATAAGCAATTTAGAGAGGATATGGGGGATCAAGAAACGTCCACTGTTTCTATTCAGCCTAAAGGGAATTTACAAGAGAGTGATGGTGCTGCAAGCCAAGAGATGTCTCTGTCGAAAAAACCCCCGTCGGATGCTGTAGAAATGCATGCAGGGGCCCCTCCTGGACAAGCAGGAAATACTGGGGTTTCGTTTGGAGATTTCGCGTCCCAGCAGTCCATGCCGCCGAGTTCATCACAAACACAGCCGCAGACTTCGTTGAAAGCCGAGGAACGATCGCAGCCGGTTCCATCTTTTAACTCACTATTTGCATCAGCCCGCGAAGGTTCGACATCATCGGAAACGGGAGCGACGAGGGAATACGCTTTGCCCCAAGGAAATCAAATGCATCCAAAGGCGAATGGTGGTTCGCGGCAGGGTTTTCGGTCAAGTATGGTTCCGGAGAACTATCAATATAGGGGGGAGCAACAGGCTTCTACCAATGAGGGGATGAATCAAGTTTCGCCTGAACAATTCGCTTCGCAAGAAGCCAGGCCTACTTGGAATACCAATCCAACTCAAGTAAATATGGATGAAGAAATTGGAACGGATATTCATCGTCAAGAACAATATGAAATGAACCAAGAAGAAGGACCGACTGAATCCGTTGCCTCGTTTTTTAAGAATGTATTGAGTGGAATAACCTTCGGGGCTTATACGCCGAGTGGAGAACAAGCCCCAAAAAGTTTCACCGATCATGTGATTCACCCGTTTAAGAAGATTTGTTATGAGGCGCCTAAAGATCTCGTTTATGATTACCCGGCAAGCATGGTTCGTTTTGTGGGAGAAGGCCACCCTGAAGCGGGAGACTCAAAGAGTTCAGAGCAGAAGAGCCAGTTGGCGGGGTCCTCGTCCAAACCGTGGATGACAAAGCGATTTGGCTAAAAGGTGGTGAATAAGGTTGGATGTTTTGGGAGAGGAAATTCTGAAGTGATGCTGGAAAAAAATGGAGCACAAGGGATTCGAACCCTCGACCCCTACCTTGCGAAGGTAGTGCTCTCCCAGCTGAGCTAGTGCCCCAATTACATTTTTTATTGTAACAGCGTTCTTCTTTTTATAAAGCCTTTATTTGGTGAAAAAGCGAATTCATAACGAATACGTTCAAAGCCGATTCCATCAAGCACTTTGAGGATTCGCGCTTACAGCGCGAATGCCGGCAGTACCATCCAATTGTTCTTGAGGCATTCTCATTTGGTTGTAATACGTGTGATGAAGTAGAATCTTGAGCATGTTGGGGAGTTCATTGCGTTCCACAATTTGGTCGATCATTCCATGTTCCAAGAGGAATTCGGCTTTTTGGAAACCGTCGGGCAATTGTTGACCGATGGTTTGTTCGATAACGCGGGGACCGGCGAAACCAATGAGGGCATTGGGTTCAGCGAGGATGATATCGCCTAGAGCGGCAAAGCTGGCGGCGACGCCCCCCATGGTGGGATTGGCAATAATGGAAAGGTAAGGAATTCCCTGCTTTTTCAAGCGTCCAATCGCGGCGCTGGTTTTCGCCATTTGCATGAGGGAAAGCATCCCTTCGTGCATACGTGCCCCGCCGCCTCCGGTAGAAACGATGACCAATGGTAAACGATCATGGAGAGCCCGTTCGGCCGCGCGGGTAATTTTTTCGCCCACGACCGAGCCCATGCTACCGCCCATAAAGGCAAAATCCAAAACCCCGATAATGACTGGCATTTCGCAGATTTCGCCGCGGCCGGTCACCATGGCTTCGTAGCGTCCGGTTTTCTTTTGGGCTCGTTGTAATTTGCTGGCATAGCCTTCAAAATCGAGAGGGTCTTTGGAAGCAAGGTGAGAATCAAATTCTTCGAAGGTTCCTTCATCTAATAAATGGTATAAACGATCATTAACCGGAAAGGTGTAATAATGATCACATTTGGTACAAATATAATTGTTACGTTTGATTTCTTCGTTGGTTACATACTCGCCGCAGCCATCGCAAACACGCCATACACCGCTGGGTAAATCTTTTTTCTTTTCATTTTTCACGAGGGTGGTGAATTTGTTTTTCTTTTTAAACCAAACCACAAGCCTCCTCCTGTTCTCCTGATACGAGGTTTTAATGAGATCATGTTCATACTTTCTCCCAATTAGAAAGGCATAGAATCAACAATTGAAGAGTAGAAACGAGAATTTTAATCATACCCTAACAAACAACACGTTACTATTTAACAAAATATTATTAAAAAAATCAACTCCAAAGATAGATTTTTTTTTAACTTATTTGTCACAAGCAGAAATCGGGGCAATTCAAAAAGAGACTTTTTAGAACGAAACGCAGTCAAATGGCCTTATTTTCATTTCTCTTTGCCATGCAAAACTTCGAGAAAAGGCCGTAAGAATTCAGCTACCGCGCGTTCCTGCATTTGGCTCGTTTCCTCTATCTTACGAACGATGGCACTCCCCATAACGATCCCATCGGCAGATCGTGCGATTTGATAGGCTTGTTCAGGTTCAGAGACACCAAAACCTACGGCAATGGGGAGATCGGTTTTCGAACGAATGCGTTGGACCTTGTCTTTAAGATCTTGGGAAATATCTTTCCGTTCGCCCGTTACTCCTAATCGTGAGACATAATAGATAAACCCGCGTGCCTGTTTGAGAATAATGTCTAGACGATTCTCATCGCTGGTAGGAGCGACAAGGTAGATAAGGGCTATCCCGTACAAATCCAAGGCATTCGCAAAGGGATCACCTTCTTCAGGGGGCAGATCAGGAATAATAACACCATCCACGCCTGCGTGGAAGGCGTCTTTGGCGAATTTCTCAAGTCCGTAGTGATAGAATAGGTTGTAATAGGTCATAATGACGATGGGTGTGTCGACATAGAGCCTCAACTCGCGGACGGAATTGAGAAGTTTCTTTAAGGTCAATCCTTGTTTGAGAGAGCGGAGGCCGGCCCGTTGAATTACAGGGCCATCCGCGAGGGGATCGGAAAAGGGCATGCCCAATTCAATGAGATCGACTCCAATGCCGGACATGGTGCGAACGATCTTCTCGGTGACGCCCAGATCGGGATCGCCCGCCATAAGGTAGGCCACCAAGGCTTTCCCGCCTTGCTGTTGGCGCAGGCGAAAAGCGTTTTGAATGGCTGCGGCTCCACGCTGGATAGCAAAAGCGTTTTCGTTCATTCAACCACTCCTTTCAAATGCTTGGAAGCGGATTCGACATCTTTATCGCCGCGCCCGGATAAATTAACGATGAGGATTTGATTGTTGGCTAAAGTGGGAGCGAGTTTTACGGTTTGGGCTACCGCATGAGAGGATTCAAGCGCGGGAATTATGCCCTCTTTGCGTGATAACAAGACGAAGGCTTGGAGTGCTTCTTCGTCGGTGACCGCGGTATATTCGCAGCGGCCGGTATCTTTGTAGAAACAGTGTTCGGGGCCAACGCCGGGATAATCCAAGCCGGCAGAGATGGAGTGGGTGGTGGAAATTTGACCATCTGGGTTTTGCATGAGATATCCTAAAGAGCCGTGAAGAACACCTAAGTGGCCGTCATTAAGGGGAGCGGAATGTTTGCCCGTTTCGAGCCCATAGCCGGCGGCTTCGACGCCAATAAAACGTACTTCTTGATCGTCGAAGAAAGGATGAAATAATCCCATCGCGTTACTGCCCCCCCCCACACAGGCGATTAAATAATCGGGGAGTTTCCCTTCGCGTTCTTGGATTTGCTGGCGAGTTTCCTCGCCAATGACGGCTTGAAAAGTACGAACCATCTTGGGGAAAGGATGGGGGCCAGCGACTGAGCCAATCACGTAGTGGGTATTCGCGACATTGGTGACCCAATCACGCATGGCTTCATTCATAGCGTCTTTTAAGGTGCGGGAACCACTGCCGACGGGAATCACCTCAGCGCCGAGAAGTTTCATGCGGAAAACGTTGAGGCGCTGACGTTCCATGTCTTCCTCGCCCATGTAGATGTGGCATTCAAGGCCGAAGTAAGCGGCGGTAGTGGCGGTGGCGACACCGTGTTGTCCCGCCCCGGTTTCAGCGATGATGCGTTTTTTGCCCATGCGCCAAGCGAGAAGTACCTGACCGAGGGTATTATTTACTTTGTGTGCCCCGGTATGGAGCAAATCTTCCCGTTTGAGATAAATGCGAGCCCCGCCGAGATGTTCAGTTAAGCGTTGGGCAAAGTAGAGATTGGTTGGCCGTCCCGCGTAATCACGAAGTAAACGATGAAATGCTTGTTGAAACTCGGGATCTTGACTCTCACGTTCGTAGGTCTTCTCTAACTCAAGTAAGGCGGTCATTAACGTCTCAGGAACGAAACGTCCTCCATATTGACCAAATCGTCCGAGAGCATCGGGACGGGATTGGTTGGAAGCGGCTTGATTAAGAGCCATGAGCAATTACGTCTCCCGTAAACTGTATTTAGTGTAAGTGGCGAAGGGATGTCAAATATTCGAACAAAAAATTTTGGATAACGTCCCTCTACGATATATTTTTTTACAAAAGCCATTACAAAAAAATATGATAGCCGGTAAGCTAGATAAGGGTAAGACTTTTCCCCTACTTCTATTCAAATTGGTAGTCTGGAGGTGAATCTTCTGCTTTGATTATTCAATTTTTCGGTTCGTGTTTTGAGGATGGAATGTTTTTTATGACTCACTGACCGGGTGTGATCATTCTTAAGGTAAGACAATGCGATTTTCCCACAACAAACTATTGTAACAAGGTGATCCACGATGAAATTTTATGACAAATTGGCTGAAATCTATGATTATTTTATTGATTGGCCGGAACGAATCAAAAAAGAAGATGCCTTTTTTCAGCACATTTTCCGAGAACGCATGGGGATGTCGATTCTGGATGTAGGATGCGGCACGGGAGGCCATTCCCTGCACTGGGGCGATGTTGGGTATAACGTGATTGGGATCGATAGTTCCAGTGAAATGATCCAATATGCCCAACGGATGGCCGAAGAGCGTGAGATTGATACCGAATTCCAGTGTATGAAGATGACCGATTTTTCCAACAAACTCCAAGTTCAGTTTGATACGATTGTGTGTGTGGGAAATACCCTTGCGCATTTGATTGAAAAAGAAACCATGCTGCGATTTTTCCAGGAATGTATTTCTTCGATGAAGATCACAAGCGCCGCGGTATTTCACATATTGAATTATGATCTGATCCTGGAAAATAAACGTCGCGATTTTCCCGTGAAATCTTACAAGGAAGGCGATCATGAATATGTCTTTATGCGCTTTTATGATTACCTTTCCACCCATTTGGAATTCAATATGATTTACGCCATCAAGGATGAGAAGGGATGGCATTCGAAAAGTATGCAGATGATGCACCGTCCTTGGCGAAAAGAGGAATTGTTGGAATTAATGAAGGAAGCGGGATTCACGCATATCATGTGCTATGGGGGATACGATTTTAGTGAGTTTAATCCCAATAAGAGTACGGACTTGGTATTTGTATGTGAATTGGGTGATACCGAGTGAGGGAAGATGTTTTTGCGTTTGTAATGGCTGAATCATGATGGCCAGGATGGAAGGATCTTGAGGATAACGGCCGGGATGGATGAATCTCTTGTCCTTTTCCGGCTGTTTCTTTTTTTGTGTAAATAGTTTGATTACGGTATACTTTTTTTAATAACGATTCACGAAAGCCAAGATACTAGTAAATCAATGACAACAGAGATGAAATTATTCGAAGAAGGAAAGAAGCGAGCCATTGAATTAATGCATGGTTGTAGCAGCCCTCATGGCTTTTTAGCAAGCCCTACGGAAGAATCGAATTATCAGCGCGTATGGGGACGCGATGGGGCGATTCTTGGATTGGCCGCTCTTCTAACTGAGGATCAAGATTTGGTCGAGACTACGCGGCGTACATTGCAAACCTTAGCCGATCATCAAGGGCCTCATGGAGAAATTCCCAGTAATGTTGATCCCGATACGAAGCGTGTGAGTTATGGCGGTATGGCGGGACGTGTGGATGCTGATTTGTGGTTTCTAATAGCTTGCTATGAATATTGGGATTATACGGGAGATCGAGAATTTATCCGCTCGATGCTGCCGGTAATTGAGAAAGTCATCTTTTTATTGGGAGGGTGGGAATTCAATAACCGTGGACTTCTCTATATTCCCCAGACGGGAGATTGGGCGGATGAGTATCTGCATCATGGATATGTATTGTTTGATCAAGCCCTGTATTTACAAGCGAAAAGATCTCTTGGAAACATTCATCACTATTTTCATGGTTCTACGGATCATGGTTTGCAAGAAAGCATCGGAAAATTAAAGAGCCTGATCCGTGCGAATTACTGGGTGGAAGAAGGCCAAGAGATGCCGGAAGAGGTTTACCATGAAGTGATGTATAAAAAAGCCATACAAGCCGTTTGCCATTGCAAAGGGAAGTATTGGCTCTCCTATTTTTCTCCCCATGGCTATGGGTATCGTTTTGATAGTTTCGCCAATGTGTTGGTTTCCTTACTGGGGATAGCGGAGGAGCGGCAAAGTAACCGTGTGGATGATTATATTCAAAAAGAAATTCATAACGATCATATCCGTTTGGTTCCCGCTTTTTATCCAGTAATTACCCCTATTGATGATGAAGATTGGGAAGATTTGAAAATGACGTTTTCGTATAAATTCAAGAATCATCCTTATGAGTATCATAATGGCGGTTTATGGCCAATGATTACGGGGTTTTATGTGGCAGATATGGCTAGGCGTGGTTGTCGAGATCAGGCGCGGGAATACTTGTTGGGAATTCATCAAGCCAATCAGATGTCGATGAATGGGCAACCGTGGAGTTTTCCCGAATATGTTCATGGAAAAGAGAGCACACCCGGGGGGACGCAGTATCAAGGATGGAGTGCGGCAGGCGCCGTCATTGGCCATTATACATTAGAGGGAAAACAGCTCTTTCACACATAAGGTAAACGAAGAGAAGGGGATGTTTCTATAGAGACATCCCCTTTTGCATTCTTTTAGAAAACCCGAATTAATTGATTTCCAGGTCATCCTTGCTGGGCAGTTCTGGGAAGGGGGCGTGCGGTTCGGTCTGATACCAATACACCACGGAAGCAATATCATCCTGCAGCGGTAAATAGCGGCCTCCGGAGCGCCACCCCAAGGCTTGCACGGTAACTCGTAAATCTTCTTCGAAGCGTATGGGATCAACGATATGCCAGCGATAGAGTCCAAACCGCATTTGTGATTTGTAAAATCCGTCTGGCCGGATAATTTGCGGCATCCCTGCATAGGGAGTGGTGAACTCCTGATAGCGATCTTCTTCTTGATTTACAAAACCATATGATCCGCAGAAATAATCTTCTAAGCCAGTACCACATATAGTAGGAAACTCATCATCGCCATCGATATAAAACTTCATTTCACCTTCACCCCACCAGCCGTTGTTGTTTACCCCCCAGCACATATAGGTGCCGACATAGTGTCCTTTTCCTTCAATGCCATCGATCAGGGTGTAGACTTCTTTGTAGGGTAAAGGATTGACACGGCGAAATTGAGCGTGAAAATAGGCCGCATCTTCGGGAACCTCGGTGAGGGTGTAATCAATTTGGTAATAGAGGGTCATATCATTTTCTGCGATATTTTCCACGGTGATTTTGCATTTTTCCCGGAAGGGCATAACCCAATAACAATTAAAAGCGCTGCCAGGATTCACACAGACGGCTAAAGAAGAAACGTGGGCGTATTCACCCCAGCCACAGGCGAAGAAATCGCCGATGGGACATTCTACGGAAGGTTCTTCTTCACCGTCCCAATAAATCCGCAGGATCGAAAAGCGCCAATCTCCGGTGGGGGTCAGCCAGATATGTTGAATCGCGCCGGGACCCTCCATTTCAGCCAGGGTGAAAGTGGTGTTCTTTTCGATTTCCACCGAAGGAGAAACTTTCCAGCCTTGGCCTAATTCACGGGCAGCACGAGCACCGGTTCCTTCTTTTGCCATTCCACCTTTCCCTTTTTCTCCGGAAAAGTTTTCGGGACTAATGGAGCGGGTTTTTGCATCGGACAAACGATAAAGATTCCCAAGGTTCATGTTTAATCCATGGAAGGATTCTTCGCACCATCCACTGGAAGACATTCCCACAGTGAGTACGGCTGAAAAGACCACAAGTAAACTTTTTCTCATTTTTTTCATCCTTTCTCAATGAAATGATTGCAACTTATACATCGCATAAAATGAGATAAAAGTCTACGTTTCTTGAACAAAAGCTTCTTGTGGATTTTCAGCGAAAAAGGCAAACAGCATGGTGGTTAAAGGCATCGCGAGGCACACATAAACTCCGGCTTGATAACTGTTTGTATACTCATAAGACAATCCAAAGATATAAGGGCCAATCGCGCTAGCGAAAACCATGGTGGACAAATTTAAGCTGCTAATGGCTCCAAGGTATTCGCGGCCATAGAATTTGGGCCAAACGACTGTCATTAAGGGCCCAAAAATACCTCCACTAGCGCCAAAGCCTATGATGACAAAGGCTCGACCATAGACCTGATCGATTAGATTTACGCCGTAGACACCCAGCGCCAGCATGAGCAACATAACCAGCAGCGTGAATTTCAATTTGAAGTAATCACAGACCCAGCCGAAAATAAAGTTACTGAATATGCTCACAAAGGACATAGGCAAAAAGATGGCCAGGGCTTTCTCGCGATCCAATCCACCTTGTTCACCAATCGAGACGATATGAAAGGTTAAAGCAGTAATGATTAAAGACTGGGATGCCAGACCTAAGTTAAAAACCCAAAAAGTGTAGGTTTTTCTGGCTTCTTGAAGGGTAAATTCTTTAGAGACGTCAACGAAAGCGCGTCTTTTTTTTGTTACGCCTTTGACCTCTCCTCCATCCATTTGTAAGCCGCATTCTTCGGGATGATCACGAAAGGTTAGCCATCCCAGGAAAGCCATACCGACCAGGCTTATAGCCATGTATAACCAGGCTTGTCTCCATGAACTCATGAGAACAAGTTTATTAAAAACCAAGGGTGCGATCGAAAAGGAGAAGGTGACGACGACCCCGTTAATTCCTGAAACAAGACCTCGTCTACGGTTGAACCACTTGCCTAACATGGCTCGTCCGGTCAAGGTCAATAGTCCCTGGCCGGAAAAGCGTAACAATGTAAACCCAATAAAGACCACCACGACACTGATGAGATAAGCCAAGCGGCCATCCATGCCTAAAGTAAACGCCTGTGCGATTTTGTCGCATAAGCTCAAGTACAACAACGTTATTCCCAGAAGCATGGAAGACAAAACCACCATAAAACGTGCGCCATAGCGATCAAAGAGCCTTCCTCCCCAAGGCATGAACAAACTACTGATGATGGTTCCAAACATATAGGCTATGCTTAAATGGATCCGAGTAAGGCCTAATTCCTCGATAAGATAATCGGTAAAAACACTAACACCTATCGTTTGTCCTGGGACGCTCATCACCACGCCAATGGTGCTGACGACTACAATGACCCATCCATAAAAAAAGGGACATTTTTTAGGAGCAAAGGGAAAATCAGGTGAGAAAAAGTCTTTCAAGGGTGTCTCCCGGTGTTTACAATCATGATGAATACTACCTTATCCATCGTACATACAACCATAAGATAATCAATCCACCCTGTAGCGTAACGATTAAATAGAAGCCAAAACGAAAGGCTTCCTTGATACTCTTATGGCGTAGATAGCGTTGGCTTAGCCATGCTGCGGGAGTTCCTCCAAGAAGGGTTAATACATGAAGGGTCATCTCGGGGATGCGAAAATAGTGAAGTCGGGCGCAAAGTTTATCCAAAGCATAATACAGGGAGGTGCATATGTTGATTGCGATTAAATAGGCCAGTACTGGGGGGAACTCATAGATCCATGCGATTCCCACCATGCCCAGACATAAGAAAAAACTCACTGTCAGGGTAACCACGGCAGGGCTTTTTTGCATGCCGCGGGTTTTGACTTTGACGGCTCGGGCTCCTTTTTCGTTGTACGTTAAGTCAAAATCGACGATACGGCCTATTTGTAGCTGCTCGGGATTATCCACATCGCGAAAATGCACAAAAACATCTTTTTGCCGATCTTTTACTCGAATAAAGCCAAAGCCTCGATCTTCATTATAATGAACAATAACACCTTGCATCTTCCCTCCCCTTCTAGACGATATTCGAATGAAACACCTATCTTTACCATAATAAAAGAGGGGCTGAAATGATCTATGGTTCCAGCCCCTATCTTGGTTTTTTTATTGACTTGGATGCTTTTTAGAGATTATCACGAAAGTGAGTACTTTTTTTGGAAAAAACGCCTTGGGGATGGGTTCCGCTTGTCACCGCGCGGCCTTAAGGGCGGCTTGCTCCGAAAGCCGCTCCACACAGGCCCCTTCGGCGTTTTGGTTTGATGGATTAGGATAGAAAAACGTCATAGGTCTCGCTATAGTATGATTTCATGTTTCCTTTTCAATGTATCAAAAAGTACTCAAATACAGGATGAACCCTTTTTAGTGTTCTTTGCGTTTTTTGGAATAGGAATGAGTCGCGTAGCCATAATACTTTTCGGCACATTCCATAATGGTTTCTGAGAGAGTGGGATGGGGATGGACCACATCCGCAAGATCAGCCGCGGTAGCGCCCATTTCGATTGCGATGACACCTTCGCTGATCATTTCGCCCGCGCCGACACCGACAATTCCCACACCGAGGATTCTTTCCGTTTCGGGTTCGATCACGAGTTTGGTCATGCCATCGGGACGGTCAAAGCTGATCGCTCGTCCTGAATAAGTCCACTGAAACTTGGCGACCTCAACGTCAATCCCATTTTCTTTGGCTTCTCCTTCCGTCAAGCCGCACCAAGCCAACTCGGGATCGGTAAAGACCACGGCGGGAACGATGATATTTTCGAACACATGATCTTCCCCCGTAATGACATCGACGGCCACCCGTGCTTCGCGGGTGGCTTTGTGGGCTAGGAGGGCTCCGCCTACGACATCGCCAATTGCGTAAATACTGGGATCATCGGTTTGCTTTTTACTATTGACCTGAATGTAGCCTTTTTGATCGCGTTTCACCTTGGTATTTTCAAGGCCCAGATCATTGCAATTGGGGGTACGGCCAACAGAGACCAAGACGCGGTCGAACAACTCTTCCAGCGGATCGTTATCACCGACTTTCATGCCAACCTTGATTTGTTTCCCGCTGGTCGCCATTTTTTCGACTTTGGTGTTCAATCGGATTTCGTCGAACATCTTTTCTGCACGAGCGGAGACGTATTTCACCATATCGGGATCAGCGCCATTCAATAAACGGGGGAGTGCTTCCACCAAGACGACTTGGCTACCCAAGGTGGCATATACATTCCCGAGTTCCATCCCGATATAGCCCCCCCCGATGACCAGCAAGCGTTCAGGAATTTCTTCCAACTCCAAGGCTTCGTCAGAGGTCATGATACGTTTGTTGCCCAAATCAAAGGCCGAGGGTAAAGTTGGGAGTGAGCCCACCGCGATGAGGGCTTTCTCATATTCAATGAATTTTTGTCCTTCCGAGGTTTCAACACGTAATAGGTTGGAGCCTTCAAAATGCCCGCGGCCATTCATTACTGTAACTTGACGACGCTTGGCTAAGGCCTCGACTCCGGAATGTAACTTATCCAGAATTGAATCCTTCCAAGCCCGTATTTTCTCCAGATCCAATTTTGGCGGACCAAAATAAATCCCTCGGCTGGCTGATTCTTTCGCTTCTTCCAAGAGTTTCGCGGCATGCAAATAAGCTTTTGAAGGAATACACCCGCGGTTCAAGCAAACCCCGCCGAGGCGTACATCTTTATCGACCATAATGACTTTTTGGCCTTTATCCGCAGCGTAAAAGGCGGCGGCATATCCACCGGGGCCTGCCCCGAGCACAACAAGTTCTGTTTTGATTGATTCCATAATTGTATTTCCTTATTTCATGGGCTTACGTAAGTTTCACAATTTCTTCCGGATAATTTTCGAAAACGTTGACCAAATCACGAATGAATCGGGCACCATCGGCGCCATCGATCATACGATGATCATAGGAGACACATAAGGGCAAGAACAAGCGAGGCTCAATCGTATCATTGACCACGGCTGGCTTTTTCACCCCACGACCCATTCCCAAGATCGCGGTATTGGGATGGTTTACGATCGGGGTAAAGTGGGTTCCACCAATGCCTCCCAGGTTGGATATTGTAAATGAGCTGCCTTTCATTTCTTCGCTGGACAATTTGCGGTTACGTGCTTTTTCTGCGAGTTGCTGCAATTCGAGGCATAAGTCCACCAGGCTCTTTTGATCCACGTTCTGTACTACAGGGACCAAGAGTCCAGCCTCGGTGTCTACGGCTATACCGAGATGGAAGTACTCTTTATAGATCACTTCATCTGTATTCTCATCCAAGCTGGCATTGAATAGGGGGTATTTCTTCAAGACTTCGATGGCGGCTTTCATCGCGAGAGCGGTTAAGGTTAGTTTGGCGTTTTTCTGCTCATAGGCCGACTTGTAGCGTCCCCGCATTTCCATCAAGGCGGTAATATCGGCTTCATCGAACTGATACACATGCGGAATCCGGTTCCATGATTCTTGCATTCGTTGGCCGATGGTTTTGCGGATCGAAGAATATTTCTCTTTGTGAATTTCTCCCCATTGGGAGAAATCGATGGAGGGTGCCGTTGCGGGCGCCTTCCCGGCTTCGGGTCGAGTTTCCTTTTGCTTCGCAAAAGCGATTTCTTGTAGACGCTGAATATACTGTTTAATATCATCAAGCAGAATACGCCCCCCGCGTCCCGAACCGCGCACATTGGTTAGATCCAGGCCGATATCCCGTGCGAGTTTGCGAATGGAGGGTGCCGCGGGAGGAGGGAATCCCGAAGGCGACTCGTAGGCGAAGCCTAAGATGGGATCGCGGATACTCTTGGGGACATAGGGAGTTTCTTTTTCAGGTTCTGTTGAAATTTCTTCTTGAACCGATTCTTCTCTTTTTGGTTCTTCGGGTTTCGGTTCCTCTTTCGCTTCTTCACCGTCGGAGGAAACCCGAATCAGTTTCTGTCCGACGTTGACGGTTTGTCCTTCTTCCACATAGATTTTGGAAACCGTTCCAGTTTCTGTAGAAGGGATAGGAGCAACCGCCTTATCGTTTTCCAATTCAAGAATGGTTTGATCCTTCTGGATGGTTTGTCCTTCTTCCACCATGATGGAAACAACCGTTCCTGAATCCGCGCCTTCCGCCAATTGAGGTAAAACAATATCCATGAGGTTTCCCCTTTTAGTTAAACTTTTCGTAAAAGTGTTTCGTTATTTTACTCAGAGAAAATCGGGATGGGCCTTTTCTGGATTGACGCCCAAGTCCTTGATCGCCTTAGCTACCTCTTCTCTTGAGAATTGTCCAGTTTCAGCGAGTTGATAAAGAGTGGCGATGACGATCATTTGCGCATCGATTTCGAAGAAGCGCCGTAGATTTTCACGGGTATCACTGCGGCCAAAGCCATCGGTACCCAGGGTCATCAAACCACCGGGGACCCAAGGTGCGATTTGATCGGGCACGAGTTTCATGTAATCTGAAACCGCGATAAAGGCTCCTTGCTCGTTTTCTAAGGTCATTTCGAGATAGGATTTTCTCGCGGGTTCTTCAGGATGCAGCATATTCCAGCGTTTCACTTTCATCGCGTCAGAACGTAGATGTTTATAGCTCGTTGCACTCCATACATCGGCATTAATATTGAAGCGTTCGCCCAGAAGCTTCTGCGCTTCTAAGGCTTGGTTGATAATAGGTCCACTGCCGAATATGTGAGCTTTATATTTCCCTTTTTCACCGGGTCTAAATTTATAAAGACCATTCAAGATTCCCTCTTGCACACCTTCGGGCATCTTGGGTTGTTCATAATTTTCATTATAAAGGGTGAGATAATAGTATAAATCCTCATTATCCACATACATTCTCTTCATTCCATCTTGAATGATGGTTGCAATTTCAAAAGCAAAGGCGGGATCATAGGCCATAATTGATGGCACTGTGGTCGCGGCTAAATGGCTATGTCCATCCTGGTGCTGCAATCCTTCTCCGTTCAGGGTCGTGCGTCCGGCGGTACCGCCTAAGACAAACCCGCGTGCGCGCGAATCTCCCGCGAGCCAAAAAAGATCCCCCACGCGCTGAAATCCAAACATCGAGTAATAAAAGAAAAATGGGATCATAGGGACTTTAACGGTCGAATGAGCCGTACCCGCAGCGATGAACGAGGACATCGATCCTGCTTCGGTAATCCCTTCCTCTAAGATCTGCCCGTCTTCCATCTCTCGGTAATACAAAAGACTCTCACGGTCCACGGGCTCATAAAGTTGACCTTGAGAAGCATAAATCCCATATTGGCGAAAGAGAGCGTCCATACCGAAGGTACGAGCTTCATCGGGAATGATGGGAACCACTTGTTTTCCGATATTTTTGTTCCCCATCATTTTATTGAGTAAGCGTACCATCACCATAGTGGTAGAAGCCTGTTGGGAGCCGCTGCCTTTATAAAATTCTTCGTAAAAGGAGGGATCGGGAACATCCAGGGCTTCGTCTTTTTCATTACGTTGGGGAATGAAGCCACCGAGTTTCTCCCGACGATCCATTAAATATTTTATCTCAGGACTGTCCTTCGGTGGTCGATAAAAGGGCGCTTCGACAACATCTTCATCATTGATGGGTATATCGAATCGTTGGCGGAATTCACGTAATTCTTTTTCATTTAATTTCTTCTGCTGGTGAGTGATATTGCGTCCTTCACCGGCCTCGCCTAAACCATACCCCTTGATCGTATTTGCTAAAATGACTGTAGGCTGACCTGTATGTTCTATTGCGGCTTTATAGGCAGCATAGACTTTTTTGGGATCATGGCCACCGCGCATCAATTTGCGAATTTGTTCATCCGTCAGGTGATTTACCCGTTCTAACAATTCGGGATATTTTCCAAAGAAGTGCTTACGTGCATAGCTTCCCGGCTCAACCGAATATTTTTGGAAATCACCATCCACCGCTTCTGTTAAGCGTTTAACCAGCAAGCCATCATGATCCGCTTCGAGCAAGGGATCCCAGTCGGAGCCCCAAATGACTTTGATCACATTCCAGCCTGCGCCACGGAAGAGGGATTCCAACTCTTGGATAATCTTCCCATTTCCACGTACAGGACCATCCAAACGTTGTAAGTTACAATTCACAACCCAAATCAGATTATCCAAATTTTCACGGGCAGGAAGAGTTAAGGAACCTAATGTTTCTGGCTCATCGGTTTCTCCATCGCCGACAAAAGCCCAAACTTTGGGCTCCTCCTTTTTCAACAAACCCCGCGCTTTCATATATCGAATAAAGCGTGCATTATAAATCGAAGTAATGGGGCCAAGTCCCATCGAAACCGTTGGGAACTGCCAGAAATCAGACATTAAATAGGGGTGGGGATAAGAGGGGAGCCCTCCACCTTCTGCTAATTCCTGGCGGAAGTTATGCAAATATTGGGAATCCAGACGATATTCCAAAAACGCGCGTGCGTAATTGCCCGGGGAAGCATGGCCTTGAAAGTAGACTAAATCACTATAACGATCTTCCGTTTCTCCTTTAAAAAAGTGATTTAATCCAACTTCGTACAAGGTTGCCAGCGAAGCATAGGTTGAAATATGTCCTCCTAATCCCGCATGGATACGATTCGCCTGCACTACCATGGCCATGGCATTCCAGCGAACGTAGCTTTTGATGCGGCGTTCGATCTGGCGATCGCCAGGATACTCGGGCTCGTCTTCTGTGGGAATCGAATTTACATAGGGAGAACTGACCGTAACCGGAGCCTCGACGCCTGCTTGGCGCAGTCTTCTTACAAGCCGATCCAATAAATACATAGGACGCGGTGAAGATTCTTTTTTTAATGCGTCCTCGTAGATATATTCAATTGAATCATACCATTTCAAATTTTGTTGAAGTTTTTGGGCTTTTTCTTGATTATTTTTGGGTACATTCTGGGATGACACTTTTTCACTCCCTTTTACTATTTAAAGTTCTCGTTATGATTTTGATAATTGATTATCGATTTGAGAATTGTTTAATCCCCATGAAATTGCTTGATTATTCGTTTTCATCACCCTTTTATAATCTTGCCTGTGACGAAGCATTATTGCTCATGGTTGATGAATCGCCGGATTTTTCCATTCTCCGTTTTTGGTACTCACCCACTCCTTTCGTTGTCCTTGGTCATGCCAACAAGATTGTAGAAGAAGTGTACTTCGATATGTGTCAAATCGAAGAAATCCCTATCCTGCGACGCAGCAGCGGCGGTGGGACGGTGGTGATAGGGCCCGGGTCTCTGAATTACACCTTGATTCTTCCTATACCGAAATTCGGACCTTTTCATCATCTTAATGAAACCAATCGCTACATTCTTAAACGTAATTTAAAGGCATTGTCGAAATACCAACTCCATCACCTTGCTTACGATGGTATCACCGACTTGACCTACCAAGGGCGAAAATTCTCAGGTAATGCGCAACGGCGCAAGAAAAATGCTTTGATGTTTCATGGGACTTTTCTCTATGATTTCGATATATCGTTGATCAAGAAGATCTTGCCTTTACCATCACGTCAACCTCACTACCGCAAAAACCGTTCCCATGACCAATTTTTGACCAATCTCCCGCTCAAATCAAGTCAAATCCAAGAAACGATACAAAAAGAATGGCAAGCGAATACACCTCAAACATGGATTCCTTTCGAGCGCATTGAAGAACTTGCCGAAACGAAATACAAGAATCATGATTGGATATTTAAATTTTAACTCAATTCCGTAAGTTGTCAAAACTTATAAATTATGTAAATTTAAAAACATTAAAAAGCATCCATATTCATTCTTTTGGAAGCAAAATGGCAAGGTTTTGCTACGATTCAATTCTCCAAAAAGAACGGATACTGGTACGTGATCCCCAAGAGGACGTGGTTTGATGGCAATCTTCTCTTTTGGGGAAAATTATTAGATCATCACGAAAGTGAGTACTTTTATTGGGAGAAAAATGTATCAAAAAGGACTCAAATACCGGATGAACCATGATTATTTCCTTCGTATGATTATAGTAACTCAAACGGAGAAAGATTCCATTTTCGACTGAAGCGGGAGAAATGGACCTCATAAATTTCAAAAATAATTAAGTTAAGAAATTGCAGGTTTGAATTAAACAACAGATTATGATATACTGGGCGAGTTATCAATTGAGTTCACCCTTTCATTTTATCGAAGTATACTATTAAAACCAATCGTCACGTTACAAGAGCGCGATGAAAGTCGTCCCCGCAGAACCGCACCATAGTGACCTTGTTAAAAAGGCCTTCCATACGGATCGCGAGATTCGTCCGAAAACCCATGTGTCATATCTTGCAAAGCCTGAAGTTTCCGATTTTCATTGCCAGCGTTTATTAGAACGCTTGCAAGATTGCGATCAAGAACCAGGTATTCAACTTTTTGTGAATGATGAGCAAGTTCAGGCGATCGCCGGGATCACTTCCTCCGAATGGCATCAAACCGTCTTTGGGGTCCCTTATCATAAGATTCAACCGTTTTATTGTTTTCGTCAAAAGAGGGAGGACATTCAATCGATCGTTCAGTGGTTGCGTTCTATCATCAAGAGTCATGAAGCGGGAGTGTATTCGACCCGCTTGGAGACACATCAAGCGAATCTGATCTACGAAATGATTCGCGCAGGATTCGTTCCTGTGGGGACATCGATTCGGATGGTGCATTCTATCAATAGACATGCAAGGATTGACAAAATTGATCCAGTTCAATACGATAATTTAATTGTACGTGAATTCGAGAACCAGGATTTAGGCACGGTGCAAAATATTGGCCGAAGCGGTCATACTCACAGTCATTTTTCCTGTGAAGCAAGATTTTCTCAATCTCAAGTGCAACAAATATTCACCGAGTGGATTGAGAAGTGCGTTCATGGTTTGGCACAAAAGGTTCTGGTCGCCGAGAAGGAGGATCAAATTGCGGGATTTGCGATTCTCCTAACGACCTCATCGCTGGAGCCTTATATAAATAAACGAATCGGCGTGATAGATTTCATCGTCGTGGATCCCAGGTATCAGGGAAGCGGAGTGGGTCGCGCTTTGCTTCAAGGCTCATTCGCGTGGTTTGCTTCGCGGGTGGATCTTATTGAACTTAGGACTATGGCCGATAATCTACCAGCCATTCGTTTTTATGAAAACAACGGCTTTCGTATTTTATCGTCTGATCAATACGTTCATTTTTGGAATGATTGATCGTGAAAATCTAAAAGATTGGCGTGAGGAGTTGGCCCGTGTTACAGCAGCACAGGGTTCTTGTACTAAACTCCAGTTATGAAGCCATCAACATTTGTACAGCCAAACGCGCGATCGTCATGCTTCTAACTGGCAAAGCCGACACGGTGGAAGTTGCCGTTGATTTGGTGCATTCCTCGGCGCTCACCATGGAGCTTCCGGAGGTCATACGTTTGCGCCGCTATATCAAACTCCCCTATCGACCGATTCCCTTCTGCCGTAAAAATATTTTTCTGCGTGATGGGTATCGGTGTATGTATTGTGGAGAGCGTTTCAGTATTGACATGCTAACCCTGGACCATGTGGTTCCGGTATCGCGCGGGGGGAAAGATACATGGAATAATGTGGTTACGGCATGCAAGCAATGCAATCATAAAAAAGGCAACCTGATGCTTTCAGAATCAGGTTTAACCTTGATTCAGCGTCCAAAACGTCCTACCTTGCCCACCTTTTTACATCTCGTGCGTTTGATGGGCGAGAAAAAAAGCGTCTGGCGTAAATACTTGTTTTATGATGACAATAAAGAGAACGTAGAAGCTGTTGTTTAAGCGCTAGAATTGAGGTATGATTTTTTTTAGAGTAAGGTTGAATCTTGCTCGTAAGGGTGAAAGCGCCTGTAGCTCAGTTTGGATAGAGCACCAGATTCCGGTTCTGGGTGTCGCAGGTTCGAGTCCTGCCAGGCGTATTATTTAAGCCACCATTCTTTATCTACCCATCTTAAATAAAATGAAAGACTTACGGATACCTTGCGTGCTCCCGCTCTTTTAGAAGAGTCGTTATTGAATCAATCTGGGTGAGTCTTAAGGATTTAGAGTTTATCCAGGCTGGCGATTATCATATTTTGTGGATATGAAGTCATCTTTTCTGGGAACGATTTATGGGGATGCGGAAGATACTTTAAACACTTGTTTTGTTCGAAAGAGAGTAGCGGATCAAGGCTATCTTGTATCAATGGGTACTCCGGCTGCGAAGGTTGTTCCGGGTTTTGTAAGAGCAACAAAGGTATAAGATTATCTAAAGGGACTGTCACACTGCCGCCAGCACAGCCAAGAGTAAAAAACAGAATGAAAAGGAGCATGAATTTACACTTCATGAATTTGTCCAACTTGTAATATTTTGTTTATGCGGGAGAGCGATTTTCCTGATATCTGGTTCAAGCCACGATTTTCCACAACTAATTAGAGAGTATAACATCAGAGAGCGAGCTTGTCATCTATTCCCATTATAATATATCTGTAAGCCGGGAACTCGTTTATTGTATCTCATTCCAATAAAATACAAGAAGGCAAACACCCTTAACACAAAATAGAAAGACTGGAACTCCAACGCAAGTTGATTAAATGTCGATATTTTGTTTTAATCAAACGTTAGTTATGATAAAATCCTATTCCTTTAAGGAGGAGATGGTAGGATGATCGAGTTAGAGGATCGGGACGATTTATCTCCTATTTGCCCCTATTGTGATAAAGAAATCCGAAAAATCTTAGAAACAAAAGTTAATTCTAAGTTGGGAGTACGCTATTTATACTTTTGCGAGCACTGCCAAAAAGTATTGGGGGTTTCTCACCGAAAAGGGTTCTGGATGGGTTAAGGGCCAAAGCGATGGAGATCGCCTCGGCTGTGAATCCCGTTGGAAGAATCGTAAATGAGGAAGATATTTGCTCCAGCCTCCATTTGCATCGCTCCCATGGAAGCGGTGCCACTATCTCCATCCATAATACGATCCGGCCCCCGAGAAATGATCCACCATTTGTAGTTACCGGGCATTTCAACCCCTTTCCATTCTTTCATGGCCCCTGGGCGGAAGAATTTTTGCCGGGGCCCGTTTGGTAAGGTTGGATCAAAATAACCATAGCGAAAACCAATTTGACTATCTTGATCTTCAATGAGTTGGAAAGGATCATCCACCGCTTCGGGATTGGTTAGATAGGTTACAGGGGTACTAAGTGCATTAAAATAAAGTGGGCTGGTATGGCCGCCCCAATCAGGATAGGGCATATACCCATTTTGATCCATGTAATACATTTCGATTGCGGTGGCTAAGGTGCGGAAATCACTTTCAACGCGTGCGACTTTGGCTCGTGTTTGAGCGTTTAGAAAATTAGGAACCGCAATGGCAGCGAGAATCCCGATGATGGCGACTACAATAAGGAGTTCTATTAAAGTAAAGGCCTGTTTGGTTTTCATAAGGATAACCTCAATCTTTCGAAAGATTAATTCATCATACAAAATTATGAGGGGTATTGCAATGATTTTTTGAATATTCACCCTGAGATTTTCATTGGTTTTCATGGTTTAGATAGTATAATTATAGTTTAGATAGATATGATTCTGTTGGTGGAGGGTTTTATGCTGGAATTGAGTGGAAAAATATTTCTGATTTTTGTGGGAGACATTTATGAAGATTTGGAATTGTGGTATCCCAAATTACGGATGGAAGAGGCCGGGGCGAAAACCGTGGTCGCAGGCCCCAAGGCCAAAGAAACCTATCAAGGCAAAAATGGCTATCCATGCGTTTCGGATGAAGCCATTTCCACGATACGAGGCAGTGATTTTGATGGAGTGATCATTCCCGGTGGATTTATGCCGGATAAGCTCCGCCGCGATGATCAGGTGAAACAATTAGTGCGTGAATTTGCGGAAACAGGAAAATTGGTTGCAGCCATATGCCATGGCGGTTGGATTCCTATTTCAGCCGGAGTGTATAAAGGGGTAAAAGTCACCGGTTCTCCAGGGATTAAAGATGATTTAATCAATGCTGGGGCCCAATGGGAAGATGCCCCGGTGGTGATCGATCGTAACTTTGTATCCAGCCGTAATCCGAAGGACTTACCTGCGTTTTGCCGGGGGATTATCGAGATAATGGACCGGAGTGCGAATTAATCTTGACTATTTTAGTAGAGTATAATATAATTCCTATTAATACGCAGTATTTATAAGAATGACTTTTGGGAATCGAAGAAAAAACCTCAATGAAGGTTTGATTGAGAAATGGAATGAGATACAATCAGCCGGATGCTTTTAGGACTCGGTGGAATGCTTATCAATTCCTGATATTTGTAGTTAAAATGAATCAATCCGTCTTATTTTAAAGAGAGTAAGGCGGAAAATGATCAATCATTCTGCCTTCACAATTGCGATATGGAATGTGAAGGTAGATAATTGAAGTTGTACATTCTTGATCAATATGTCGGTTTAGGTGTATTCAAGTATTGAGTAAAACTCATAAAAAGGTGATCGTTAATGGATCGAATAAAAAATGAAAAGAATTACCTTGACACTTCAAAGAAAGAAGTTTCAACAAAATTATCCACGCTTCAAAATACCTCACAGAAAAATTTACTTTTTGTCTATCCAGAAATCCCCAATTTAACTTATTGGAGTTTTAGTAAGGCATTGCGTTTTGTCAGCAAAAAAAGTGCGTTTCCTCCATTAGGACTTGCGACGGTGGCGAGCATGCTCCCCCCTTCTACCAATATTCGGATATTGGATATGAATGTGGAGAAATTAAAGGAGAAGGATTTAGAGTGGGCGGATACGGTTTTTCTCTCGGCGATGATTGTTCAAAAAGAATCGTTTGAAAAAGTATCACGCAGGTGTCAGGAACGTGGAATTCCTGTCGTGGCCGGGGGACCTTATGCATCTACCGCTTTTAAAGAATTGCCGTATGTAGATCATTTTGTTATTGGTGAAGCGGAAAATGTGATACATCGTTTTTGGAACGATTTCACGAATGGGGAAACCAAAAAAGCCTATAGCCGCCCTGCGACTCAAACTGCGTATGATGAACAACGTGAATATTTTGGAGAGGATGCGGATATAGAACTGACTTGTCAATATCCCGATGTGAACGAGACTCCGGTTCCACGGTTTGATTTATTAAAACGAAAGAAATACCGCAGTATGTCGGTACAGGCTTCCCGAGGCTGTCCGATTGGCTGTGAGTTTTGCGATATTTGGCGCCGGTTTGGTAAGAAGCCGCGAACCAAGGATCCTGAAAATATGTTGCGTGAATTGGATGAGCTACACCGTCTTGGTTGGCATGGTGCCATATTTGTCGTCGATGATAATTTCATCGGAAATCGCAAGCGAGCGCGTGAATTGTTGGGGGAAATGGCCCGCTGGCAAAAAGAACATGGATATCCATTCCAATTCTTTACAGAAGGGACCCTGACCCTGGCCGATGATGAAGCCTTATTAGAAGGATTTCGTCAAGCAGGCTTTGATATGGTGTTTATTGGAATTGAAACCCCATCGAATGAAAGTTTGAAAGAGACGCATAAGTTGATCAATACCCGCGGCAGCATTCCAGAGAAGGTTGCGCGGATACAAAGTTATGGCGTCCAGGTTACTGCTGGATTTATTCTTGGGTTTGATAATGATCCTGATGATATTCGGGAAGCGATGATTAAGTTTATCCAGGATTTGGGCATTCCGGTTGCGATGGTGGGACTGATGCAGGCTTTACCAGAAACCGATCTTTTCGACCGTCTCGCACGCGAAGGCCGCTTGTTAAGCCAAGCCAGTGGAAATAACACGCATTCGTTTGCAACCAATTTTATAACCAAACGCCCGATGAAGGCAGTAACAGAAGATTACAAGGAAATCTTAAGAAATACTTATCCTTTATCTCTTTCGACGTATTTTGAACGGTGTAAAGTCTTGCGGGAGCGATGGAATCCTCCCAAGCATTCCAGTAAGGTACATCTGGTAGATCTCTTAGCCCTTGTTCGCTATTTGCTCTTGGTACCGTTCAAATCCTACCGTTGGTCTGCATTTAAATTTACGGTAGGTACATTATTCAAAAAACCGGCCTTCTTTCCTATCGCCATGAGTCTTTGTATGCAAGGGCATCATTTCAGGGAAATCACCCGCTATGCTTTCGAAGCAGAACATGTGGAGAATTTCTTGCATGAGAAGAAAGCCGCTTTCGCGAAGATGGTGAGTCAATGTATTGAAAGTACTGCCAACTCGCGTACGGCTTTTATGGAAGGCTATGTTCACCACCGGGATGAGATCCTCAAGGAATATTGCCAACGGCGGAATGAAATCCTCAAAGAAGCCCGCCGTAAGATGAATAAATTGCAGAAAGACGCCCGATTTATTATTCACGAAGAATATGAACGCTTTGCGAATGAGATCGAGGATATGTATCAAAAATTGACCTGTATGGTTTAAGGGAAAAAAATGACTTGATCTTTTGCGGAGACGTTTGTTAAAGTAATACCAACGAAAAGTCTATAAACCTTGTTTATGGTTTAAATCAGGAAACCTTTTCGTTCGGTAAATATGAAAAATATAAATCTACGTCGGAGAAATTTTTGTTCGATCGCAGCAGGATTACCATTCATTCTTCCTTCTGCGTTGAAACGCCCTAAAAAAGAATTTAAAATTCAACCTTATCGGCAAGATAAGACTCTGTGTCCCGTCTTTCGTGTCACCCCGAAAGACGGGATTTTTATTCATACCTTCTTTGACCGCAGTCCGTTAAGTCCGTGCGGTCGTTATATCCTATGTTTGCGCATGCCTTTTCAAGAGAGACGACCCAAACCAGGCGAAAAAGCGGAAATCTGCCTCATCAATTTAGAGAAAGAAACCCTGGAGGTCTTATATGAGACCACAGGGTGGGATGTCCAGACCGCGGCACATCAACAGTGGGGACCCAGCGGGAAGTATGTTTACTTCAATGATGTGATTGATGATCAAGTGGTCATTGTCAAGTACAACGTGAATGAGCATACTTATGAACGCTTCGAAGGCAGCCTTTACCAAATTTCACCGGATGAGCGTTTTGCCGCTAGTGTAGATTTGCGCGAGATTGGAAAAACGCAAGGCGGCTACGGAGTGATTGTTGATCCTGAAAAAGTTTCTGACCGTCCCCAAGGGGCTTCAGAAGCGCATGGACTATGGGTCACGGACTTAAAGACGGGGGAAAGAAAATTGCTTGTCAACATGGCGGAGTGTTTTGAACTACTGCCGAACAAGGATCAATATAAGGACGGAACCTTCTTTGGTTTTCATGTGAAATACAACCGGCAAGGGACACGAATGATGCTGGTGGTGCGGAACCGTCCGCCTGAAGGGGGGTATGAACCTTCGCTGGTAACTTTTAAGCCTGACGGGAGCGATTTGAGGCTAGCCTTAAAAAATGAGATTTGGAGTCGAGGCGGACATCATCCGGATTGGCATCCCGACGGTGAGCATATCACCCATAATATTAAAATCGATGGTACCATGCGCTTTTGTCAGTACAAGTATGATGGGAGCGACTTTCATGCGTTGAGCGATACAATTTTGGGTGGGGGACACCCCAGTTTTCATAAAGACGGACGCTATATGGTTTCGGATGCGTATGTGGGTGAGCCGGTTGTCCCGGAGAGTAAAGAAGTCCCGATCCGGTGGATCGATATGGAAGAAGAGAAAGAAACGGCGTTGTGCCATATCTGGACTTTTGGCGAGCACCGCGGGGTCTTACGGTGTGATCCCCATCCTGTCTGGAGTTTTGATTTCAGCAAGATTTGTTTCAATGGGGCTCCCAATGATCGCAAATCGGTTTTCCTTGCGGATGTAAGTTCCTTGCTCTGATAAGATAGTTCTCTGGGCTAACCACGTCCACGTGCTTGATTGAGTTTGTACATGGCAGCGAGGAAACAAAAACTACAGAGAGTCAATACCCATAAGGTATGGTAGACGTTAAGCCAACCACCGTTCGGCTGTGCATTTTCAATATAAATTATCATATTTACGGGTGTTAGAAAGGCTAATAGATCATTATGAGTCAAGGTGCGCATGCTAACAATATTGAATAAGTTATCTCCAATGAAGTAAAAGAGAGGGATGCCGCTGTAATACAGGATCACAAGGGAAAAGGCAATTACGTAGGCGTTAACAGAACTCTTACTATAAACCGATATGGCACTTCCCATACAAAGAAAGAGAATGGCCATACAATACGCGAGAAATACTATCCCAATCAACCAATAATTCGTTGAAGAGGATACTCTTTGAATGGCGAGGGTATTCAATGCGATCAGCAAAGGTAAAAAATAAATAAGCCAATAACGGATATTAAAGAGAAAAAAGCCTACGAAAAATTTACCCGCCCAAATCCGAATGGGATGAATCGTGGTGGTGGAAAGTAATTCCCAGGTTTTTTGATCCCACTCATAGCGAAAACAATTCGCAGCATAAGGCATAGTAATGAGAGGGACGAACAAAAAATGGAGAAACGCGAGTATCCCTATATAATCAGGTTCCACGGCTAACTGGATGCAGAAAAAGAATGAACACAGGAGATAGCCAATATGCGCTTTAAGAAAGCGCAGGGTACGATCTCGATACATTTTCCGCCATTCTTTCCAAAATACAGGAAAGAGGTGAAATAAGAGACCGGTTTTTAGGCTTGCTTCAATGCTTGATTCAGTGGGTCTTCTCCTGCGAAACCAGGGAAAGAATTGACGAAGTTTTTGAAATCTCCTGGTGGGGTTCTGGGGCTGCCGATCTTTTTGTATAGACCACCAACAAAGGAAGGTGAAGACAAGGGCCAGTAACGCATTCATTATGAAATGCGCTACGAGCGGATAATTTTGTATAGTTGTTCCTACACCTGTGGGGAGAGACTCGTTATAAAAAAAGCAAATCGCAGCCACAAAAGGAGAGATCACCATTTCGGGACCAAATTGATTCGGGCCACGTAACTGCAAGAAAATGACACGCAAAAATGGGAGCAAGATAACATAACTCGTACCAAGGATATAAGTCAACGTGATTGAGGTGATGGTTTTGCGGCATCGGGCTGAACATAGGATCCCAATCAAGCTTATAATAACGCAGGTTTCTGTTAATAACACAAAAACAAAGGTTACTTCACCCGGCGAAATACTTCCGATGGTAAAGCAAATACCATAAATGGGGATAATGGCGAGCCCCATGATCCAGATGAGGAAGATAGAAGAAAGGAACTTGCCAATGAGAATTGCGAATTTACTCAGGGGGGTAGTAGAAAGCAGTTCCCATGTCTCTTGTTCATATTCGGTATTAATGCTGGTGGCGCTGAAGATGGGAACCATGATGGCCAGCGAGACCCCTAGGAAGAAATTGAGGATCATAAAAATTTCCCGGGATCTGCTTTGTAGGAAATAAGAGGAGTGGGGACCCGTAATTTCATTCCAGATTAAAAGAAGCCCTACCCATCCTGTGAGTAATAAGATTCCCAAAAAGACAAAAGTGCTCAGTTTGCGCATACGAACTGTCAGTTCGCGCAGGATGACGGGATTGTTGATAAAACTCAGGCTGGATTGTACCCATGATACGGGTGGTTTGATCCCATCTTTTCTCATAAGCAGCCCCAGATTGTACTCGTAGCGCATGGAAATAATATCATTATAAAAAGAAAGTACTTAGGATTGATCGTCGGAACCGTATTGATACTTTGTTAGCATGAATGGAAAGAATTGCTGAAAAAAAGCCGGGCAGAATCACTCCACCCGGCTTTTTTATTCTTCTCACTTATACAAACTTATCGAATTACAGATAGTTCGACACGTCGGTTTTTCGCCATATTTTCTTCCGATGTATTTGGTGCAATGGGTTCGGTTTCACCAAAGGCGCGTGTTTGTAGGCGGTCTTCTTCGATTCCCTGATCGATCAGGTAGTTGCGAACCGCTTCTGCGCGTCGTTTGGAAAGAGCCAAGTTGTAGGATTCGGTGCCTTGAGAATCCGTATGACCATCGATATGAATTCGGACGTCTGGATTTTGTTTCAATACATCGGCGACTTCGTTCAACTCATCGTAGAATTCTTCCTTGATGACGTATTTGTCATACTCGAAGAATGGAGCAGGAATGACCCAGCAGCCCCGTTCATCCACTTTGGCTCCTTTGGGCGTACCGGGACATTCATCGTTTTCATCATACACCCCATCTCCATCGCTATCTTTAGGTTCTTCTTCTACGACGACTTCCTCTTCCTCGATTTCGGCTTCACCCAAGAAGACATCTCGAGCGAATTCGGTGAGAGAAGCGGGGTTATTGATAGATTGAGCGGTATGATAGCTGCCACAGGGAGTGAGCGAGACCAATTTCTGGAGAAATTGGGCCGCGTTGTTCCCTTCCCCTATTTGGACGGCGTGAATACAGATCGTATCCCTGTAAGATTCAAGAAGTTTTTCCGCTGCAATTAAAGCGCTGACCGTGCTATTGGGGCGGCCATCGGAGAAGAAGACAATCGCAGTTTTGCCACTCTTATTCCGGAGCATGGATTGCGTTTCCTGCAGGGTGACGTCGAAAGGTGTGCTTCCGCCCATGTAGGAAATTTCGGCTGCAAACCGCATGAATTCAGCGCGATTGAAAGGTAAGAGCGGTTGGGGTTTCATTCTCTCATTTCCGAAAACAATAAAACCAGCGTTATAATCCCCTTCGGGCATTACTTTAACAAAGGATTTTGCCATGTTTATCGCTGCGGGGAACTTTCCTTGCATGTTCATAGAGCGAGAAGAATCGACGATGACAATGACATTGTCAACATCAATTTTTTCTCCCTCACCTGGCACAATGGGATCCACAGAAATCTCTGTAATTCGCGGTGTGGTTGCGCATCCCACAACGAATAAGATTGAGAGAATAGGGATGAATAATTTCTTCATACGTTTTTCTTCCTCCTTTATAGAAGATGCTTCAAATTTATATATCTAAACTCAATCCATTATAACGATTCTTTTCTCAAATTCCTACGGCTTATTAATAGAGTGGGAAATATTTTACTACAAATAAAAGAAATATATATATAAATTCTATAGAATCAATGAAGGCCCCCTTTGGATTGACCAATTTTTATTTGAGAATCTCTATGAAAATCATGCTAACGTAGTTTACTGATTCTATAAACTTTAGTTTCAATCATACTTTTTTAAATTCGGTGTTCTTTATTATTGCAGAAGTCTATTTAACACACATAACACTCACATAATAATTTCAAAGTTAAAGAGAGGCACTTCGGAATCTTCGTTAGGTTTCTTTTCAAAGTTTCTTCTGAGAATTTAATCTGAGCTACTCCCCAACACCTTGAGAGTTATCTCAAATTTATTAAAAATAGGCTTTCATCTTTTTATGGGAGAATAACTATGGTGTTACGTAAACCTCCTTCCTCTTTTGTTGTTATTGTTATGGCAGTTTGTTGGTTGTTCGGCATGTCTCATCCTGGCTATAGTCAGGAGTCGGTCCAAGAAATGAATGAGTTATATCAGCGATTAAAAGAGGATCAGCCTCATGCCTCGCAAGTCCTGTTACGGAAAGTAAAAAATGGCGTGCAATGGCTTGAACATCTTCATACGTTGGAGAAAAACCTGCAAAAAGAGAAGACGGAAGAAGTGGTCGATTTGGTGACTTATTGGAATCAGATCAAGCGCCAACAGACCCCCAGTACACTTCTAACTTATGATGCGCTCCAGGTACGTGATAAGATCGCTTTGAATGCCACTTCAGCCAACGCCCTTCAAGAACATCTTGAATCACTAAATGAGTTAAAAAAAGAATTAGTTTATGAACTGGAGGCTTTGGACCGCATCGAACGTTTTCGTCGTCGTGATTTAATCATCACGATCGAGGCTGGAGAGGGAAATGCTATTTCCAATGCGAAGATTGAGTTAAATCAAATACGGCATCAGTTTTTGTTTGGCTGCAATATCTACCGATGGAGAGATGAGAACAGCGAAAAACAATTACTTTATCGGAAACATTTTGCCGATCTACTGAACTATGCGACGATTGGGTTTTATTGGGCTTCTTATGAACCGGAAAAAGGGGAGACGTTAGAAGATTTACGCCAACAATGTGCGCGCTGGTGCCGGGCGAATGATATCACTCCCAAAGGGCATCCGTTAGTATGGAATCATTCTGATCCTCCATGGCTGCCAGAGGATCCCCAAGAGGTGTATGAGTTACAATTAGGACGGGTGGAAAGAGAAATTCTCAATTTTAAAGGGCTCATCCATATCTGGGACGTGGTCAATGAGATTACGACCTTCAACCGAAAAGATTTTTTGGAACGGTCTCCTAAGTTAACAAAAATGTGGGACCAATATGGGCAGATGGAATTCCCAAAGCGTGCATTTTTAAAGGCACGCGAGGCGAATCCAAATGCAATACTTATCTTAAATGATTATTACATCAAATCGCGCGAAGAAGCCGAACAAGACGGTTCACTAAAAAGAAATGGCGGGACCATCTACGAGGATGTGATTAATGCTCTGATGGGAGAGAATGGAAAACGCTTGTATGATGTTATCGGTGTTCAATCTCATATGCATGGCGGGGCTTGGTCGACGAAACATATCCTGGAAGTCATCGATCGTTTCTCTGTATTTAATGTGCCTTTGCACTTCACAGAAACGACCATTGTTTCCGGTGGACGTAAGGAGAATCGTGAATGGGGAAAAACCACCCGCGAAGGAGAGCGAATTCAAGCGGAAGAAGTGGAACGCTTTTACCGAACGGTCTTCTCACGACCCGAAGTGGAAGCCCTCACCTGGTGGGATTTTTCGGATGATCGCTCATGGCAAGGAGCCCCCTCGGGTTTAGTGCGAAAAGATATGTCTCCGAAACCGGCGTATAAGCGACTTATGTCATTAATCAAAAATGAATGGTGGACCAATAAAAACGCGGAAATCCAGCAAGATTCTTATCACACTCGGGGTTACATGGGAGAATATTATCTTCATGTCACCTTGGAGAATGGTAAAGAAGCCACAAAGCGCTTTGTCTTGAACCAAGGGAAAAAAGCCATGGATATCAAAATCGTGATCGAGTGAGGGGTGAAGTGGAAGAAACTTTTCCTTTCACTCCCCTTCATCATCCAAAGGAACGCTTTTTATTTCATCATCAGGAATAATCGGTATTGAGGGCTCTTCTTGTTCATCTGTTTCACGTTGGCTTGTTTTTAAACGATTCATTATCATATCATTTCGTTCGCCCAATCGACTGAGAAAATATTCATCGATGACTGGATTCTCGGGGGAAGGATTGAAACTCCCATCTACGTAAGAAACTTTATTTTGTATTAAACCAGAGGGTAAAATAAAGGACTCCTGGTTGCCATTGGGATATAATTTTTGCATGAATTTGACCCAGATGGGAAGTGCCCCCATACTTCCGGTCAATCCTGTCGTTTGAGGCTTATCGTATCCCACCCAAACCACACAGATCAAATCTGGAACCATACCAACAAACCAGGAATCTTTACGCTCATTCGTGGTTCCCGTTTTGCCTGCGGCGATACCTTTCCATCCCATAGAATAAGCGGATTTTGCGGTCCCGCGTTCAAAAACCCCTTGCATCATCGATAAGACCTGATAAGTGGCTTGTGGAGAAGCGATGGTCTTACTTTCTGGAGCTTCCATAGGGATACGTTCATTTTTTGTATCGACCAACGCTTTAATAAAATGAGCCGAATTATGCCGCCCCTCGTTCAGGAAGGTGGTATAGAGCCCTGCCACTTTGAGGGGGCTCATCTCGACCGTTCCGAGGACGAGCGAGGGGACTTCAGGCGGATCGGGAATCCCGGCTTTGCTAAAGAATTGAACTACGCCTTCAAGGCCTAGTTGCTGTGAGAGCCAAACAGCTGGAACATTAATACTATGTTCCAACGCCCTACGCATGGTGACTTGATGATGAAATTCTTTCTTATAATTTTCAGGCTGCCACATGCCGGAAGGGGTTCGAACTGAAATCGGTCTATCGGTTAATAAGGAGTTCGGTCTCCAATCCCATTTTCCCTGTTGGGTACCGTGAAGGGCATAGAGATAGAGAAGGGGTTTGATAACAGAACCAATCGGCCGTTTCATTAATAGAGCCCGATTATAGGGGCTTTTAACGAAATCACTTCCACCCACCATGGCGGTAACTCCCCCGGTATAGGGATCGATCGCCACCAAGGCGGCTTCAAGATTGTTCTCTTTCCTTTGCAAATGGTTATACTGTTCGTATAAATCCTCTAAACCTTCTTTTACGGCTTCCTGAGCCAGCATTTGGTGTTGGGTATCAATCGTGGTAAAAATGGTATACCCTTCGGTTTGTAAATCTTCGACTGAGACAATATTTTGGAGGCTACGTCTGACGCCATCCACGACATAAGGGGCTGATCCTTTTGGAGGGATGGGAGACTCCGGCAACGGCTCATGAATAGCCTGGTCGCGCTCTTCCTCGGTGATGACACCCTCCATGGCTAAACGGGCAAGAATATAATCACGGCGTTTTTTTACGCGATCCGGGTGGTTAAAAGGATGGTAATAGTTTGGCCCGCGAAGGATGGCGGCCAACATGGCACATTGGGCTAAAGTTAAATGCCGGGGTTCGGTGCCAAAGTAGTAGCGTGCACCTTGGCGCAATCCGGAGATACTCACGGCCCCGGCTTGACCGAAATAGCATTCATTGATGTATAATTCTAAGATTTGTTCTTTGGTGCGTGTTACTTCGAGCAGCACCGACATAAAGGCTTCTTCGAGTTTTCGTTTTAACGTTTGCTTTCTCGTTAGAAAAAGATTACGAACCAGTTGTTGGGTGATGGTACTTGCGCCCTGCGCGTATCGTAGTTCACGCAGGTTGACCCAAGTAGCCCGCAAGACTCCCAGAGGATCGACCCCATGATGTTCGAAGAAACTACTATCCTCGGAGATAAGCAAACATTGAATAAATTCTTCGGGTACTTTGTCTAGTGGAATTGGCCGGCGATCTTCAAGGGAAGGATCATAAATTGCGCCGAGCATTTCCGGCTCAAGTTTTAATTTGGAAAGCCTTTTCCCTGTTTCCATATTCCAGATGCCAACGACGACATCTTCAGAACGTTCAATCCGCGCGGGAAATCCAGATTCAACTCCATCCGGGGTGGATACATCTCGTAAATAAATTTCCAATCCTTTATCATCCCAGCTGTACTCCCCGGAGGCTTGGACTGTACTCGCGGGATAATACCCCAATCTCGCCAACCGGGTGATAAATTGTGAACGATCTATTTTTCCTCCCACCACGATTTCATAGGGTCTGGCATAAACCCGTGAAGGAAGGCTCCACGGATTTTCATTAATCAGTTGTTCCATTTTTGCCAAGGTTCGTAATCCGAAGACTCCCACAAAAAAGGCTATAATAATAGCAAGGATGAATCCCAAAGTAAAAAAGGGCAAAAAAGTCGTTAGCCAAAATCGCAGCCTGGGACGTTGTTTTTTTGCCGACTGGGTTGATTTCTTGGAGGACTCTTGATTTGATAATTTCGTCATTTTGTTAACAGAATCGAGGTAAAATGTTTAAAATCATGTCTGTGAAAAACGCTTTCTTGGTGTTCATTGTAACTGTGTTTCTCGGATGCGGCACCACTCCGGACCCCAATTATACCATCCCCCGGAATACACGACTCTTTCCTCAAGGTCAAGAAACGGAAGAAGTCACAAAGGAACCTGCAACCGCCACCGCTGTCAAAGCAGCTCCGCCGACACCTAGTCCTGAAACGGAGACTGAGAGCGAACCTGAATCTGAAGAAGAAGAAGAGTCGCAAGAAGAAATGGCTTCAGAGATGGCGGAACAAGATGAGCAAACTCAAGATGTACCTGAGACCGAAGAAACTCAAATCACTTCAGATGCTCCTCCCGACTTAGGTCGACGTTTACCTTCTTTGTTTTTCTCTGAAGATTTGGGACTCTATGTCTCTCCCAATGCCCAATATGATGTCTTTTTTCACGATAATTATTGGTATGTATTAAGCGGTCAAACCTGGTATCGTTCAAAAAATCACCGTGGACCTTGGGAAAAAATTAACTTATCGTCATTACCGCAACCTCTTTTAGGAGAATTTGCTTCTGAGAATGATGACCAATGACCTCATCATTACGATATCGCAAACAATGAAATTTTGGACAAAACCCGGTGTTTATTCTTTATTTTAATACTAATTCTTATATAATAATAATAGTTGCGGATGAGGCATTGTTCTTTATTTAAGTGGGATGATGGCTAGATCGAGTAAATAGGTTCAATTCAGAGAAAATCCAGAAAAATGAGTCAAACCGTTCGAGATTTTCTCTCAGTATACGTATAATGTCTTGTATTTTTTTTGTTAATACATTTAAATTGATAAAATTTGTGTTATTATTTGATGAGTGAATTTAATAAGAATAATTGGATATTTTTTTATCTTATTTGGGCTTTGATGATTGTATAACCAAGGAGTTTGTTATACGAGGTTTAAACTCGTTTAACATATTACATCCCGCGAGAGAAAACAATTATGAGAATTTCAGCAAAAGGTGAATACGCCATACTCGCCATATTGGACCTAGCCGTTTCATACGACACGGAGAGTGTACGAACATTGGAAGAGATATCCGCCGATCAATACATCCCTCATCCGTTTCTCGTACAAATATTGTTGGAGTTGAAGCGAGCCGGTTTAGTTGAAAGCCGCCGGGGCGCTGGAGGAGGCTATCGTCTTGCACGTCATCCTCGCGATATTAGCTTAGGCGAAGTAATTCGTTTGATCGATGGACCCATTCTTCCTTTTAAATGCAGCACCCCATCCCAGGACGACAACGATTGTCCTCACAAAGGGAATTGCGTTTTGACATCGGTATGGGGACATGTACGTAACGCCATTTCGGACGTTATCGAAAAAATCTCGTTTGAAGAATTGGCCAAGCGTCAAGAGAACATAAGTTCTCCAATGTACCACATTTAGAGTGGGCGAATTTCGTCATATTCTTACCATCTCTTCACCAATGAATGGTTAAGTTAAGGGGGATACTATCAACTTGTAGATTCCCCTTCCATCCGATTCAAAAAACCATTATCTTCTTGTTAAAATTTTGAATGGTTTGGTAAACTTGACATAGTCTATATACTATATAGACTTTATTTATGTTTTATCATCTGTTTACCTACTGTTTATTTTAAAATCAAGAAAGGAAATGAAGGATGACTCAATCGCCTGCTTCGATGCAATCAAAACAAAATCAATCGACTCCATGCCAGTATAAGGGGTTCACGATATGGTTTACAGGACTTTCGGGTTCGGGGAAAAGCACAATCAGCGAGATACTCCAAGAAGAATTCAAAAAACGTGGAATAAAACACGAAGTCCTCGACGGCGACGTGGTGCGCACTAATTTGAGTAAAGGTTTAGGATTTTCGAAAGAAGACCGTGACACCAATATACGTCGTATTGGTTTTGTGTGTCATATCCTTACTCGTAATGATGTTGTTGCAATCGCGGCTGCCATTTCACCTTACCGTGCAATACGGGATGAAATCCGAGAGCGAATCGGAAATTTTGTTGAAGTGTATGTCAATGCTCCTCTAGAAGTTTGTGAAGACCGTGATGTGAAGGGATTATACAAAAAAGCCCGTTCGGGAGAGATTAAAGAATTTACGGGAGTTTCTGATCCATATGAAGAGCCGGAGAATCCTGAAGTTGAATGCCGTACCGACCAAGAAACACCTGAAGAGAGCGCACAAAATATATTGAGTAAGCTTCGGGAACTTGGTTATATTGAATGGTAAAACAAACCCGTGTGGAAAGGCAAAACCATTGAAAGCAAAACGAATTGACCTTCACACCCATACCCATTGTTCGGATGGGAAACTTTCACCTTATGAATTGGTAGAAAAAGCCCGTGATATTGGCTTAGCCGCGATTGCGGTTACCGATCACGATACGACCAATGGTGTCATGGAAGCCGTTGAAGCAGGAGAACAGCTGGGGGTTGAAGTTCTGCCTGGGGTGGAAATTAGTGCATTATATCCCAGCGGGACTCTGCACATTTTGGGGTATGATCTTGAGATTGAGACATCTTTTCTCCAGCAACGCCTACAGGATTTTGTCGATGCGCGTAACAAGCGCAATCCAGAAATTTTGCAGAAACTCAGCGATTTGGGCTATACCTTGGAGATGGAAGAAGTTAAAGCCTTGGCTGGAGGATATGTGATTAACCGGCCTCACATTGCCCGGGCTATGCTCAACCGGGGGTATGTGAGCAGTATTCAAGAAGCGTTTGACCGCTTCTTGGCTTACGGTGGGCCTGCTTATGCGCCGAAAGAAGTTTTTACCCCAGAAGAGTCGATTGAGATCATCCATCGTGCTGGCGGAGTTGCGGTGTTGGCGCATCCTGACCAGTTGAAAGCGAAATCTCTTGCTGATACTGTGAAAGAGATGGAGCATTTTATTGAGTTAGGCATCGATGGGATTGAAGCCTATCATGGGGAATGTTCCTCTGAAAACGCTCAGGCATATGATCAATTTGCCCGGAATCATGATCTTCTCATCACAGGAGGATCCGATTATCATGGGGATACAAAACACCGAGATTTAGGTGAAATCGATGGTTGTTCTTTTATTCCATATGAATATTTGGAAGCGATCAAGGAAAAAAAGAGTTCTCAATCTCTCGCCTGAGAACATAACGAATGGTTACGAGGTGCCTCATGAAAAAAGCCATACTCTTCCCCTTTCTTTTTACTCTTTTCACCTCTCTGCTTTTTGCTCAAGAAAAAGAGGTACCTACCGCTAGTGAAGAAGATCTCCAATGGTTTCGGGAGGCCAAATTCGGCTTATTTATTCATTGGGGACCGGTAAGTTTAAAAGGCACAGAGATTGGATGGTCGCGTGGAGGAGAGCGCCGTTTTCCTGAGAGTGAGGGAACAGAAATCCCAGCTGAAGTCTACGACAAACTCTATAAAGAGTTTAATCCTACTGAATTTGAACCCAAGGAATGGGTAAAGATCGCTCAATCTGCGGGGATGAAATACCTTGTTTTTACGACAAAACACCACGATGGCTTTTGTATGTTCGATAGTGAACATACTGACTATAAGATTACGAATGCTCCTTATGGGGAAGACATCACGAAGCAACTCGCCGAGGCTTGTCATGAAGCAGGCCTGCGTCTTGGGTTTTACTATTCCCCGCCTGATTGGCATCATTCCGATTACTTTACGGAGAACCATAAGCGGTATGTGGAGTATATGCATGCTCAAGTGGAGGAGTTATGTACCCACTATGGGAATCTTTCTTTACTCTGGTTTGATGGACTTGGAGGCAAGCCAGAAGACTGGGGGAGTTATGAGCTGATTCCAAAAATCCGCCAATGGCAGCCCGGTATATTAATCAACAATCGCGCCGGTCTACCTCAGGATTTCGACACTCCTGAACAGCGTGTTGGGCAATTTCAAAATGAACGTCCCTGGGAAAGCTGCATCACGATTGGCCAACAGTGGGCTTGGAAACCCGATGATCATGTGAAATCCTTACAGCAATGTATACAAACGCTGGTGCGTTGTGTGGGTGGGGATGGAAATCTCTTGCTGAATGTTGGGCCCAAACCCAACGGAAAAATCGAAGCCCGCCAGGTTGAGCGCCTGCGAGAAATTGGAGATTGGCTTGATCAATACGGTAAGACGATTTATGGAACCCGGGGTGGTCCTTTTAAACCCGGTTTATGGGGATGCAGCACTTATAAAGATCATTTCATCTATCTTCATATTTTGGATTGGGACGAGAATGAAACCCTGACCTTTCCTTCCCTTCCGGCGAGAATAAAAAAAGCATCAGCCCTAACCGGTGGAGAAGTTACGGTGCAAACCTTAAAGAAAGGACTCGCCATTTCTCTTCCGCAAGACGATCATGACCCCATCGACACCATTATTGAATTGCAGTTAGATCGACCTGCGAGTGAGATTCCGGTGATGAAAGTCTCACTTTATACCTCTTTGGCTTCAGGTAAAAAGGGACGTGCATCTAATGTGTATCAAAATAGCCATTGGAATTATGGTCCTCAACAAGCCTTTGATGATGATCCCGATACACGTTGGGCCACTGATGAAGGTATCACAGAAGCCTGGTTAGAAGTTGATTTAGGCGAACCTAAAACTTTTTCCCGCAGTATATTGCGCGAAGCTTTCGACCGGGTGCAGGAGTTTACCTTGGAGAGAAAAGTTGATGGGGAGTGGGAAAGTTTTTATCGTGGTAAGAAGATCGGTGATCGTAAAGAGATTCAGTTTGAACCCATTACAGCGCAAGTTGTACGTCTACACATCACCAATACGGTTCCCGGGCCAACAATCCGAGAATGGCTTATTATGAAGGAGTAAAAATGAGTGGTTAATGCGGTGAAGAATCCAGTTAGAAAAAGCGCCCGAAAAATCCCCGATATTTGGCGATAAACCGGTATCCCCATTCTGAGAACCAAGCGAATCCTGGAATTGACTTGTAGGCTTTTAATAAAAATTGAAAACGCGCATTGAATGCCAAAGCACGAAATACGGCTTGAGCCCCTTCGAAGACTTCACCTTCTAAATTGATCAGTTGTACTGCACGTTGAAAATCTTCCAAGGGGATTTCGGGAAAGCGTGATTGGGAGACTTGATAAGGTAAAAATTGGAGTGTATCGCCTACCTGTTTTTGCATCCACTCCACGGAACGAACACAAAAGGGACACTGTCCATCATAGATCAGTACCGGTTTCCCTTCAGGTGGATGTTGAACCTTCCGTTTCATGGTTTCATCGCTACAAAAAGTGGATTGTGATGGCTTGAAAGAATAATGAGTAATCAATCTCCAATTCATTTATCAGTTAAATAGGTTAAAAAAGAAAAGCCAGAAGGAGCGAAGAGAGGGTGGCGCTTCTGGCTTTGTCGGCAAAGGAAAGCGAGAAGAGTTAGGAAATCATTTTATCCAGCGCGGCGAATTCGGTGGGATAAATATGAAACACCTTATCGATGCGCACGACTTCGAATAATTCCAGCAATTGTTCGTTGACTGAACAAAAAGCAATTTCACCTTTCTCGGCTTCCACTTTTTTCTTAGTTTCAATCAAGACACGAATCCCGGCACTGCTCATATAATCCGCTTGAGAAAAATCAATTAATATTTTTTTATTTCCCATTTGAATGGCAGTGTTGAGGGCGGCAGAAAAATCATTCATTCCGGCTGCATCAATACGTCCTTGAGGGGTTAGAATAGCTACATCAGATTCTTGACGCTGATCCACTTTCATTGTTTCTATTGTCCCTTTCATTTCAACAAATTCGATTTGTCAATCTTGTGATCCCATGGCACCAAGGTTTCAACGAATGACCTAGGCTTCCGAAATTATTATAACAACAAATGGATGATGTTTTTGGTTTGCAAAAACACGGTATAAGTATAATTCAAAATCCTTTTAGAATAAACATTCCAAGCGGCTTAAACGGCATGAAACCTACGTCTTCTTTGGATTCTACCAAAAAGGATATATTTTCCAACCAATTCATTCTTGTTTTCTTATATTACCAGGTAAAATGTTAAACGTATATTCAATTATAGATCATCACGAAAGTGAGTACTTATTTTGGGAGAAACCGCCTTGGGGATGTGTTCTACTTGTCTCCGCGCGGCTTTCAGGGCTGCTTGCTCCGAAAGCCACTCCACACAAGCCCCTTCGGCGTTTTGGTTTGATTCATTAGGATTGAAAAAAGTCATAGGGCACGCTTAGAATCATGTCATGTTTTCTTTTCAATGTATCACAAAGTACTCAAATACGGATGAACCTCAATTTGTTTTGTGGTTATGGGAAAAACATTTGTTTCTAACGAAGACTGTTGATAGGCCAATTATTTACCGATACGCTGTTGCAGTGGTATGAGGGTGATTGTTTTTTTGAATTTTAAAGAAATGATAACTGGAATCCAATCGATAAGTTTACTTTATCCATAAAATCACGAAAAGAGAGTATCTACAATGAGATTTCCCCGGCGCAGCGGCATACTGTTACACCCAACCTCCCTTCCCGGTCCTTTTGGTATAGGCGATTTCGGTGATGCAGCCTACCAATTCGTTGACTACCTCCACGGGGCCAACCAAAAGTTATGGCAAGTCCTTCCCCTCGGTCCAACGGGGTATGGGGATTCCCCTTACCAATGTTTTTCGGCTTTTGCGGGGAATCCAACTTTGATTAGTATGGAAAAGCTGGTGGAGGAAGGGTATCTTGATTCGAGTGAGATTCAAGCGCCTGATTTTCCAGAACACTATGTCGATTATGGCCAAGTGATTGAGGAGAAAGCCAGGCTTCTAAGCCGGGCTTTTGAGCGATTTCAATCTGAGGCCACACCCCAGCAGCGTTCAGTCTTCGAGGAGTTTTGTAATCGTGAAAGTTCCTGGCTGGATGATTTCGCTTTCTTTATGGCATTAAAAGAAGCCTTTGGTGGTAAGAGCTGGTATCTATGGGACCGTGAATTGGCTCAACGCAAGCAAAAAGCCATGCATCAGTGGCGAGAGAAACTCAAACAGCCGATTAAAGAGCGCAAGTTTTGGCAATTTCTCTTTTTTGAGCAATGGAAAGCCTTGAAACAATACTGCAATCAAAAAGAGATTGAGATTATCGGTGATATTCCTATTTACGTATCTCATGACAGTGCCGATGTATGGGCAAATCCGGAACTCTTTTACTTGGATGAAAAAGGGGAGCCCTCGGTTGTAGCGGGGGTTCCACCGGACTATTTTAGTGCTACCGGGCAGCTTTGGGGGAATCCGATTTACCGTTGGGAGGAAATGAAACAAGCCGGTTTTCCCTGGTGGATTGAACGTTTTCGTAAGACGTTGGAGACGGTGGATATCATCCGTCTCGATCATTTTCGTGGTTTTGCTGCTTATTGGGAAGTCCCGGGCGATGAGGATACCGCAATGAATGGGAAATGGGTTCATGCCCCGGGCTCTGAATTATTCCAGACTTTACGTCAGCAGTTGGGTCAACTCCCCATAATTGCGGAAAATTTGGGGCTCATCACCGAGGATGTGGAAGAATTGCGAGAACAATTTGAGTTTCCCGGGATGTCAATCCTGCAGTTTGCTTTTTCTGGGGGAGCGGATAATGTCAACCTGCCGCATAACTATCCTCACAATCACGTGGCCTATACCGGAACCCATGACAATGATACAACGGTGGGCTGGTGGAACAGCACGGGTCAGGGAGACAGTACCCGCAGCGCAGAACAAGTGGAACAAGAGAAGGATTACGTACGTTCCTACTTTGCGACAAATGGAAACGATATCCATTGGACGTTTATTCGAGCGGTTATGGGATCGGTCGCCGATACGGCAATTTTTCCGCTTCAAGATGTACTCGGGCTTGGGAGTGAGTCACGGATGAACATGCCTGGGCGGCCAGCGGGAAATTGGACTTGGCGTTTTAGCTTAGACCAGCTTCAACTAGGGCGACAGGAATTACTGAAAGAGATGACTTACCTTTATGGACGAGATCATTCTAAGTTACGAGAAAAGGAATAAGCGAGATTTATAATAGGTAGATTGTATTGAAAAAGCCCGGTGTATTACCGGGCTTTTTCGCGGGAGATCCCTTCACGCTTTGGTTCTGCCGATTAGCGCTTGGCAGAGCGGCTCGAGGAGCGTGACGGGGAGGTGGATCTTTTGCTTTCACTCGAGGAAGATCGAGCGGGTGCTGAAGATCGCACTTTGGTTGTACTTCTCGAAGGAGCGGTCGAACGAAGTGAAGGCGAGGAACTACTCCTCGAGGGTGCGGTTTGCAAGGACCGGCTCGGTGAAGCTGTGCGCGAAGAACGAAGCGAAGAAGATCCGAAACTCGAACGGGAAGAAGGTAGACTATACGAACGATTCATGATGGTGGCTCCTCGGTCGCTTCGCGTTTGTACACGTGGTGAAGTGGAGCGTGACAATGTTGATCGTGAAGAGGTCGAACGTGATGGTGGAGAATAACTCCGTGCAGGGGAACTTTGCCTGCTTGATTTCCCTAAAGTGAACGAGTTCGGCGTACTTTCACGGGAAGAAGTATTGGTTGAGCGTATATCCCGAAGAGTACGTGTATTCCATGTTTGGGAAGTAGAGCGCTGCTCCACAGAAGAACGCGCCTCCCGACTCGAGGTTCTCATCTCCCTCGAGCTACGCGGGTTTGATAAACGAGAAGGCGGCACCTGACGCTGGGTACTTTCACGCACGTTCGTGTTCTGAGTGCGAGAGGCAGAACGATCTCTCAATACCGATGAATTATTACCTCGCAGCCATTCTGAACTCAAATTGGAACGCTCGCTATTCGTTGAAGGTTGAGAAGATTGCTGCTGGACACGTGAGACTCCATCACTGGAACGAACCGCTTCTCGTGGTGTAGAAGTTGATGGATTGGAGCGCTGAGTCCAGG